>JBQTJI010000009.1:0-59646 GCA_052387255.1 Gemmobacter sp.
GGGGGGGGGGGGCGGGGGGCCAGGGGGGCGGCCCCCCCCCCCCCCTCCCGGGGGGGGTTGGGGGGGGTGCTTCCCCGCACCGCGTGCGCGCGGCGTCAGGCGCCGAGCACCTCGGCCACCGCCCCGCGCAGGGCCTGGGCCACCGTCGCGATTTCCTCGGCCGTGATGCACAGCGGCGGGGCGAAGCCGATGATGTCGCCTTCGGGCGTGGCGCGGGCGATGACGCCGCGGCGCTGCATGGCGGCGGCGATGGCGAGGGAGCGCTTCATCGGCGGGTCGAACCAGCGGCGGGCGGGGACATCCTCCATGAACTCGACGGCGGCCATCAGGCCGACACCGCGCACCTCGGCCACGTTGGGGTGATCGCCGACGGCGTCCCTGAGCGCGGACAGCAGCACCGGACCCAGACGACGCGCGTTGCCGGGCAGGTCGAGGCGGTCCACGAGGTCCAGCGTGGCGATCCCGGCGGCGCAGCTGACGGGGTGGGCGGAATAGGTCCAGCCGTGGGCGAGGGGGCCGAATTCGTCGGACCCCGCCAGCAGGACGTCGAACACGCGCTGCGCGATGATGGACCCCGACAAGGGCGCATAGGCGCTGGTCAGGCCCTTGGCGATGGTCATGAAATCGGGGCGCAGGCCGTAGAGGGTGGAGCCGAACATCTCGCCGGTGCGGCCGAACCCCGTCACCACCTCGTCCGCGATCAGAAGGATGTCGTGGCGGTCGAGCAGGTCCTGCACGCGGGGCCAGTAGCCGACGGGCGGGGGCAGGATGCCGCCGGTTCCCATCACGGGTTCGCCCACGAAGGCCGCGATGGTGTCGGGGCCTTCGGTGTCGATCAGGGTTTCGAGGCGGGCGATCAGATGGTCGGTGAACGCGTCCTCGGTCATCGCGGGGTCGGGGCGGCGCAAGGTATGGGCCGTGTCGGTGTGCAGGAAGCCCGGCAGGGGCAGGTGGAAGCGCGCGTGATAGGCGGCAAGGCCGGTCATCGACCCCGAGACGATGCCCGACCCGTGATAGGCGCGCCAGCGGCTGATGATCTTGCGGCGCTGCGGCTGGCCCCGCAGGATGTGGTAGTGCCAGGCGAGTTTCACGTTCGTCTCGTTGGCGTCCGATCCCGACAGGCCGAAATAGACCCGCGCCATGTGGGCAGGGGCGCGGTCCATCACCATCTTGGCCAGCCGGATCGCCGGTTCGTTGCCGTGGCCCGCGAAGGCATGGAAGAAGGCCAGTTTTCGCGCCTGATCCGCCATGGCCTCGGCAATCTCGGTCCGTCCGTAGCCCGCGTTCACGCAGTAGAGGGCGGCGAAGGCGTCGAGATACTCACGCCCGTCGCGGTCGGTGACGGTGCAGCCGGTGCCCCCGGTCATGATCCGGCCCGATAGCTCACCCCGGTGGTGCTGCGCGGTGTGGGTCGTCGGGTGCAAGAGGTGCGCGCGGTCCCAGGCGTCGAGGTCGTCGTTGATCAGGGTCATGGCTTGTCGGCTCCGGTGGGGGCTTCGGCCAGCAGGCGGTCGCGCAGGGCCAGGATTTGCGCCACGGCGCGGGCGCGCCAGGCGGCACGGGCGGGCAGGGCGTCGATGGGCAGGGCGGCGCGGCGGGCGGCGGCCACGCGGGCGACCAGTTCGGGGGGCCATCGGTCCGGGCTTTCGCCGCGTTCCGCGCCCATGCGGGCATAGGCGGGACCCATGCGCGCGGCATGGGCGGTGATGCCGCCTGTCGTGTTCAGGTCGGCCGTCTCGAACGGGCCGGACAGCGCCCACCTTGGCCCCAGCCCCTCGGTCATCACGGTGTCGATGTCCTGCGGCGTGAGGAGGCCGTCGTCCACCAGCCGGTACGCCTCGCGCAGGACGGCCCCTTGCAGGCGGTTCAGGGCGAACCCCTCGATCTCGCGGGTCAGGCGGATGGGACGGAAACCGGCGCGGGCGAACAGGGCCTCGGCCCGGTCCATGGTCGCGGGCAGGGTGGCCGGGGCGGGGACGAGTTCGATCAGGCGCAGGACCGAGGGCGGATTGACCGGGTGGGCCACCAGGGCGCGGGTCTGGTCGGCCGCGTCGGGCAGAAGATGCGAGATCGTCATCGCGGATGACGCGGTGGCCACGGTGGCCTGCGGCGCGCGGGCAAGGGCGTCGCGCAGCATCGCGCGCTTGGTCGGTTCGTGTTCGGGGCCGCAGTCGATGACCAGCGCCGCCCCGGCAAAGGCCGGGGCCGCCTGCGTGTCGACAAGCCCGCCGGTCGGCCGGCCGGCCAGGGCCATCGCCGTGCGCGCCTCGGACAGACGGGCGGGCAGCGTGTCGCGGCGGGCCGGGTCGGGTTCCACCACTGTGACCGGGTTGAAGGGGGCAAAGGCCGCCGCAAAGGCCACGCCGATGGGGCCTGCGCCCAGGATCAGGACGGGTTCAGGCCCCAAGGGCGGCCCAGCCATTGGCCGCCAGCACCCCATGGCTGGCGCGGATGTCGCCGTCGGGGTCGGCCCCGGGGGCCAGCGCGTCGGTGATGATTTCGAGGACCGTCGCCCCCCGATAGCCGATGTCGCGCAGGGCCTGCGCGGCGGGGCCGGTCTGCACAATGCCGGTGCCGAGACGGGCGTGCTTGAAGTCGTCATAGCCGCTGTCCGAGACATGGACGTTCCGCACCAGCGGCCCCAGAAGGCGGATCGCCGCCGCCGGGTCTTCCTTGATGAAGGCGCTGTTGCAGATGTCGAAGTTGACGCCGACCTCGGGGCCGATCAGGGCGCAGGTGTCGGCCATGTCCTGCGCCGTGGGCAGGAATGTGAAGGGCACATTCTCCAGCAGCAGGGTCACGCCGGTACCCTTGGCATGGGCGACCAGCGCCTGCACGCCGGTCACGAACCAGTCGAGCATCCACTGTCGGGGCGGGTTGATCAGGCTGTTCACGGGGCCGGGGATGGCGACGACGTAGGGGCACCCCCATTCGGCGGCCAGGTCGATGGCCTCGCGGTAGCGGTCCCGCGTGTACTGGCGCATCAGCGCGTCGACACCGTTGGGGTTGTTGTCGAGCAGCGGGTAGCAGAACGAGGTCAGGGTCGCGCCCTCGCCGTCCAGCCAGGCCTTGTACCCGCGCCGCTGGCCTGCGGTCAGTTCGCGGGGCCAGCAATGGGGCGGGAAGATCATCATCTCGAAGGCGTCAAAGCCCAGGGCGCGCAGGTGTTTCAGCGCGCCGAGGCCTTCGTGCGAATAGAGGAAGGGGAATGTGCTGGCGGCGACGGGCAGGGTCATGGCTGGTCCATCCAAAGGGTCATTCGGCGGCGGCGCCGGCGAGCCCGTGCTTGCGCAGGTACGCGCGCCAGGTCATCGCCCATTTCGCAGGGTCGTCGAAGGCCGCGGCATGGACCCGGGCCACGGGCTGGTTGTGGGGGGCGGTGCGGACGAGGTCGGGGGTCTCGCGCGCCTCGCGCACGATCTGCGCCACGACGTCGATCCAGCGGTCGATATCCTCTTTCGACCACAACTCGCCAGCCTCGGGGGTGAAGGGTTCGGGCACGAGCCAGGGATGGTGGCTTTGCCACCAGGGGTCGATGCCGTAGTCGGCCATGCGGTTGGCGAAATCGGCGGTGCCGATGCCGGTTTCGCGGGTCAGGGGGTCCAGCGACCAGCGCGTCATCTCCATCCGCCGGGCCGTCACGGCGGGGTTCGAGATGGCCAGCCCGTCGATCCGGGCCAGGCGGTGGTCCATGTAGTTGTTGGCCACGACCGAGATGTCGGAGGCGGTGTTGATCCCCTCGGCCCCCATCGCCCGCGCCCAGGCATAGGCCTTGACCACCTGCGGCACGTTCCCCCAGAACTCGCGCACCTTGCCGCAGGATTTGGGGCGGTCGTGGTCGAGCATGTACCTGCCGTCCCGCAGGTCGACCAAGGGGGCAGGCACATAGGGGGCCAGCGCCTCGGTGCAGCCGAAGGCCCCGACGGCGGGACCGCCGCCGGCCTTGGGGGCACCAAAAGTCTTGTGCAGCATGAACATGCAGGCGTCGAACCCCAGCTCGCGCGCGCAGATCTTGCCCATCACGCCGTTGAAGTTGGCGTGGTCGTAGAAGGCGAGCGCGCCTGCGGCCTGGGCAGTGGCGACCCATTCGCGGATCTCGGGGTTGTAGATGCCCATGTCGTCGGGGTTGTTCAGCATCACCATCGCCGTCGCGGGCCCGACGGCGGCCTTCAGCGCATCGAGCGACGGATAGCCGTTCGCCTCCAAGGGCAGGTTGACCACGTCGAACCCGGCTGCGGCGGCGGTGGCGGGGTTGCAGGGGTGGGACTGCACCGAGGTGACCATCTCGCGGCGGGTGCCCAGTGCCCCCCGGTCTGCCCAGTACGCCCGCGCCACGGCTGACATGGTATAGGCCGCATCCGCCCCGCCCCCGGCCTGGAACACGAAGCGGTCCATGCCTGACAATTCACGCAGGATCAGGTCGAAGGAATGCAGGATTTCGAGCACGCCCTGCAGGGTGTCGGGGTGCTGGTACGGATGCACCTCGGCCAGTTCGGGGCGCAGTGTGGCGTATTCGGCGGTCTTGGAGTTGTATTTCATCGTGCAGGTGCCGAACAGGCTGATCCCCATCATGCCCAGGGTCATCTGCGACAGGTGCAGGAAGTGGCGCTGCACCTCGAACTCGGTCACTTCCGGCAGGGCGGGGCGGTCCTTGCGGGCGACCGACGCGGGCAGTGTGACGGGGGGCACGTCGGGTTCGGGGAACAGTTGCCCCCGCGCGCCGGGGCGGCCCATGGTGAAGATCACGGGTTCGTCCCAGCGGGCGGCGCGGTACTGCGGCAGACCGGTCATGCGACCACCTCGCGCAGCGCGTCCGCCAGACGGCGGATGTCGGCGGCGGTGTGCACCTCGGTCACGCAGTACAGCGCGGCCTGGCCAAGGCCGAGGCCCTCTTCCGAGATGTCCTTGCCGCCGAAGATGCCGCGTGCCCGCAGCGCGTCGTTGATGTCGGTCACGGTCCGCCCCGTGCGGTCGAAGTTCACGACGAATTCCTTGAAGATGCCATCGGCCCAGGGGACCGACACCCCCGGCACCTGTCCGATCAGCCGTGCCGCGTACCGTGCCCGCGACACGATCAGGTGGCCGAGTTCGCGGAACCCCTCGGGCCCCAGAAGTGACATGTAGACCGCCCCGGCGATGGCCCAGAGATAGGTCGAGTTGCCGGTCCAGTCCTTGCCCTGCTCGCGCATGCCATAGGAATTCTGGTGCGCCGAGGCGAGGCCGAAGCCGTGCTCGCCGGGGCGGTCGGTCTGGCCGATGGACACGAGGAACCCGTTGTATTCGCGGACATAGCGTTCCTCGTCGCGGCTGGCGATGAAGCCGCCCACGCCGCCGCCGCAGTTCATGTGCACACCCAGGGGCTGCGTCGGGCCGGTGACGATGTCGGCCCCCCAGTCGCCGGGGGCGGCAAGGATGCCCAATGACAGGGGATCGACGCCGACGATGGTCTCGGCCCCCGCCGCGCGGGCCATGCGGGCGATGTCGGCAGCATTGAGTTCGATGTGGCCGAGATAGCCGGGTGTCTCGAAATACACCGCCGCAACTTCGGGCGTCAGCTTCGCGCGCAGGTCGGCCAGGTCCAAGCCGCCGGTCCGGCGGTCGGCGGCCACCGTCACCACGGCGATGTGGCTGGCCATGTCCGCAGGCTGGCAATAGGTGCGGATCACCGACAGCCGCTCTGGGTCGCTGAACTCGGGCACCAGCACCACCCGCCGCCCCGTCATCCGGGCTGCCATGCGGATCGCGTGGCCGGATGCGCAGCCCCAGGAGTAGACCGGCAGTTGCACGACATCGAGGTTCAGAAGCGCCCCCAGGCCGGACTGGTATTCGAACCACGCCTGGTTCCGCCCGTGGTCCGACTGGTAGGATCCCCAGACGTTCGTCGCGAACTCGGTCCGGCCCACGATCTCGTCCACTACCGCCGGAACATGGTGCTGCCAGCATCCGGCCCCGAGGAAGCTGAGGTTGCGCTCGCAATCCTGGTTCCGGCGCAGGGTCTGCGTCAGGTGCTGTTTCAGCGCGATCTCGCTGTCCAGTGCTGCGGGCAGGGCCAAGGGCGTCTTGCGGTAGTGGTCGCGGGGGATCTGTTCGAACACCTCGGCCACCGATGCGGCCCCGATCTGGGCCAGCATCGCGTCGATCTGGCCGGGTGCGGACAGGGCCATCCATGGGTGGGCGCGGGGGGACATGACACCTCCGGTTAGACCGTCATACTATAATACGGGCTGGCCTGCGTGCAACCGCCCCGTCACGAACCCAAGCCCCGTCACGGCCCAAGCCCTGTCACAGCCCAAGCCGCGCCAGCACCCAGACCCCCAGGGCCTGCACCATGTCGTCGCGCCCCGACAGCGGACCGGGGCGATAGAGCGCCGACCCGAGCGCGCGCTGCTGTCTTTCCAGGATGCCCACATCCTCGCGCCCGACGCGTTCCCAGCGGTCGTAGTAGGCGGCGGCGCGGGTGGCGAAGTCGGGCAGGGCCAGGCGGTCGGCGGGGAAGCAGCCGCCGATTTCCAGCCGGGTGCGGTCCACCGCCACGGGCGTCACGTTCAGCCACCAGAGGCAATCCTGCGCGACGGCGAACTGCATCGTGGGCAGGGCGACGGTGAAGTAGGTGCCCTGCCGCGCGTCGTCATCGAGGCCGTCGATCGGCGGGAAGGGGGCGACACTGTCGGTCAGCGTGGCGATGGACCGGCCCGAAATCACCTGGATGCAGATCCAGTCGCCCTTGGTGGGCAGGGTTCGCGACCGCTGTGCGCCGACGGTATCCTTGTGGACGACGCCGGTGTGGTAGGTCTCCATCGCGTTCTCGAGGATGAGCTTCCAGTTGCAATGGGGTTCCAGCGTGATCGTCCAGGTGCAGCGCATGTCGTCGGGCCGGTGGCTGGCCAGCCGGTCGGGCAGGTCGCCCAGATGGTCGCGCAAGGAGGGGCCACCTTGCGCGAAGCGGGCAAAGACGAAACCTGCCCATTGGTCGCTGTCCAGCGCCACCATGCCGTTCTCGCGCCGGTCGAACCCCATCGCGTCCTTCATGTCGGGACAACCATAGAGCGTGCCGTCGTTCAGATAGCTCCACCCGTGATACGGACAGGTCACCTTGCCACCGCAGTTGCCGCTGCCCTCCAGCAGGATCGAGCCCCGGTGGCGGCAGTAGTTGGCAAAGACCCGCAGCGTGCCGTCCGACCCCCGCAGCGCCACCACCGGGCCGCCGGGCGTGTCGAAGGCGCGATAGTCGCCGGGGGTGGGCAACTGGTCTTCACGGCACAGGAAGAACCAGTCGCGCAGGAAGATGCGCGCGCGCTCGGCGGCAAAGATCGCGGCGTCGGTGTAGAACCCGGCAGGCATCGCGCGGGCCACGGGCAGGGGTGCGGTGGCCGCGGTCAGGTCGCTTGGGTCGAGCGTCATGTGGCATCCCTTGGCTTGCCGCCCAAGCATGGCGCAGCCGTCACGCCCGGGGCAAGTCCCGCAACGACCCGGCATAGAGCAACAGGCCCCCGGCGATGGCCCAGTTCTTGACGAAGATCGACATCTGCCAGGGATCGTCGGGGATCAGGTGGAAGAGGCTGGTCACGCCGCAATAGGCGGCGAGGAGAAGCCCGGTCTCGCGCCGCCGCCAGCCCGCCAGCAGCGCCAGCGCCCCGCCCGCGTTGAACAACGCGGCCGGCCAGACCAGCCAGCCGGGCAGGCCGACCCCCGCCAGCAGGCCCATCACCACCCCCGGATCGGCCAGCTTCTGCGCGGCACCGGCGGCGAACAGCAGGGCCAGCAGGATGCGTCCGGCGATGTCCAACGGATGTTTCTCCCTGGTGGCCCTGTTCCGATGGAACGGTCGGGCGGCGGCAAGGTTTCACACGGCCATTCCATCGTCCAGCCCGCCAGGCACCGCCGTTCAGCGTCGGCTGGACAGGCCCGCCAGTCAGGGCGCGTATGGGTCCATCAGGACGGCATGGCAGCCCTGTTCGCGGGCGACATCGTGCAGCGCGCGCCCCGGATTGAGCGCAAAGAAGGTCAGGGGGGACTTGCCTGCGGGATCGAAGACGTCGCGATAGGCCCGCGCGATCTTGAGAAGGTACAGCATGTCATGGGGTTCGATCTGATCACGCACGACGTCCTGACCGACCAGGCCGATGTCGAGGCGGGCCGGGGGGGTGTCGCTGAAAGGCCATGTGTCGGGCCCCGCGCCGAACGTCGTGCGGATGGTCTGACCGTCGTCATCGTCCGGGTTGTTCAGACAGTACAGCGGGGGCGGGTTCTCGGACGCAAGGGCGTGGAGCGGGATCGGCGGGGGATCGGTGCGCTCCTCCGTGACATAACCGGCGTCTTCGTCGTCTTCGAACAACCGCCCCCTGTTCATTTCGGCGTCGCTCAGCACCTCGTCGGCAAGGGTGCTGACCACGCCCGAATAGGTAATGGCCCCCGGCAAGGTGGGGATCGGGCTGCCGCCGACATGGCGCAGCGCCAGTTCCGGCACGGGCACCGCAATGCGCGGGTCCACCGCGGCGGCAAGGGCGACAAGCTCTTCGGCGGCGCAGTCGTCGATGATCAGGTCGAACAGGCGTGCGTCGTCGATTTGCAGGTCAGCCGTGATGCCGTAGGTCTTCAGCCGATGCACGGCAGTGTCCAGGATCCGGCGTGCGGTTCCCATGCGCATCTGCGCCGGGCCAAAGGACCAGTCGGGCCGAAACCCGAAGACAGTCTGCAGCGTCTGGGCAAGATCGTGTTCGAACAGGCGCACCCAGGTGGGGCGCAGATAGGATTCGACGGCCATGATCGCCGCCGAGGCATTGTCGTCCGAGCATCGCGACATCGTCGGCAGGAAGGCCGGGGGGATCGCGGTGCCTTCCCTCAGTTCGGAGCCGTCCGCGAAGCCCCGCTCCTTGAGGAAGATTGTCCGCGCCTCTTCGGGCGTGGCCAGGCGCAGAAGGCCCTGCTGAAAGGCGATGGCCGTGGCCAGGTCGTAGGTCAGCCGATGCGTGTTGCCCTCTGCGGGGTTCGCATGGTCGACATCGGTGCGCCCGATCAGCAGCACCACCCCGATGCTGACGGCGGCCAGCGGGATCACCAGCAGCGCCAGGCCAAAGCGCCGGACCTCTGCCCCGAAGGCCATGGCCCTACTCCCCCCCGGTCTGCAGTGCGATCAGCGTGGCGATGGCAGCACTTGCGGTGCCGGTCAGGGCGTCGAGGACGGGCCGCACGAAGGCTCTTTGCGACAGCGACTGCAGCGTGAGGTTCGACAGGTTGTAGGTCTGCTGCGACAGGGCGATGGCGGTGTTGGCCCCCGCCATGGCGAAGAACCCGGTGGCCACGAAATAGGCGGTGTAGGCGAACAGGAAGGTCAGCCGTTCAGGGGCCAGGGCCGGGTCGATCAGCATGTCCCACAGCAGGATGTAGGGCCAGGCCATCAGCACCGCGCAGAACGTCGCCGAAAAGGTCAGCGTGATCGCAACCTGGCTGTCCAGCACGACCTCGGCCCATTGGCCCGGCCCTGCGACCGACTGCTGCATCTTGCGGATTCGGAACAGCACCAGCGTCAAGACCAGCGACACCAGGAACGGCACTGCCAGCTTTGCGGCGATGGCCGTGGGCTTGTCCAGGTCGCGGGTGTCGAACAGGAAGGCCGAGAAGGAGAAGTACATCCGGTCCGGCAGGAAGTACCCGGCAAAGCGGACGGCGAACAGGTTGGTCAGCAGACCCACGCAGAACAACAGGGGGGATATCGACACCATGACGGGCCTCTCGACCAGGTTCCTGTGCCTGCCGATGGTCGCGCCGTCCGGGCCGGTGCCACAACCGGCAAGTTGCCGATTGACGAAGATTTCGCGCTGGACGGGTCACCCCCCTTCCTTCACCGCCTCCATTGCCACGTAGGTCGAGGTACTGGCGACATGGGGCAGCGCCGACAGCTTTTCCCCCAGCACACGGCGATAGTCCTGGATGTCCGCCGTGCGCACCTTCAAGAGATAGTCGAAGCGGCTGGCGATCATGTGGCATTCCTCGATCTCGGGGATGCCAAGGACCGCCCGGTTGAAGGCCTGCAGCGCGGCCTCGCGGGTGTCGGACAGGCGCACCTCGACAAAGGCGACATGCGCCTGGCCCAGGCGCACCCAGTCAAGCTGCGCGCGGTAGCCGGTGATGACGCCGGTTTCTTCCAGCCGCTTCATGCGGGCCTGGACGGGCGACTTCGACAGGCCGACACGGCGGGCCAGTTCGGCGGCGCTGATGCGACCGTCAGTGGCCAGCACGCGCAGGATGGCGTGGTCGATGCGGTCAAGGTCGATTGGCATTCAAGGCCCCCGGAAATCAGGCGATCCGCCTGCCTGCGGCCAAAGATCGGGACAAACGGCGGTCGATTTCCCCCTATCATGGCCGAAACGAGAAGGATACCGCGATGACCGACCTGAGCCCCCGCCACCGGATCGACCATGACGCCCTGGCCGACGAGACGTCCCTTGTGCGCCGCCTGATCGCCGAGGCGGGGCTGGACACCGGCCATCGTGCCGCCATCACCGCCGCAGGCGCGGACTATGTGCGCCGTATCCGCGCCAGTGCCCGGCCCGGCCTTATGGAGGTGTTCCTGGCCGAATACGGGCTGTCGACCGACGAGGGCATCGCGCTGATGTGCCTGGCCGAGGCGCTGCTGCGGGTGCCCGACGCCGAGACGATGGACCGCCTGATCGAGGACAAGATCGCGCCCTCCGACTGGGGGCGGCATCTGGGGCGGTCGGCGTCGTCGCTGGTGAATGCGTCCACCTGGGCGCTGATGCTGACCGGCAAGGTTCTGGACGACCGCGAGCCGGGCGTCGTGGGCCACCTGCGGGCGGCGGTGCGGCGGCTGGGCGAGCCGGTGATCCGGGGGGCGGTGCAGCGCGCGATGAAGGAGATGGGCCGCCAGTTCGTGCTGGGCGAGACCATCGACGCCGCGATGAAACGCGCGCGCGAGCTGGAGGGGAAGGGCTACACCTACAGCTACGACATGCTGGGCGAGGCGGCGCGCACCGAAGCCGACGCGCGGCGGTATCACCTGTCCTATTCCCGTGCGATCACGGCGATTGCCGGCGCGGCGCGGGGCAACGACATCCGCGCCAACCCCGGCATCAGCGTCAAGCTGAGCGCCCTGCATCCGCGCTACGAAGTGGCCAAGCGCGACCGCGTGATGGCCGAACTTGTGCCCCGCGTGCGGGCCCTGGCGGGGCTGGCGCGGGCGGCGGGGCTGGGGTTCAACATCGACGCGGAAGAGGCCGACCGGCTGGCGCTGTCGCTGGACGTGATCCAGGCGGTGCTGGAGGACCCGTCGCTGTCGGGCTGGGACGGGTTCGGCGTGGTAGTGCAGGCCTATGGGCGGCGGGCGGGGCCGGTGATCGACTGGCTGCATGATCTGGCCGGCCGGCTTGACCGGCGGTTCATGGTGCGGCTGGTCAAGGGGGCCTACTGGGATGCCGAGGTGAAACGGGCGCAGGTGATGGGGCTGGCGTCGTTTCCGGTGTTCACGCGCAAGCAGGCGACCGATGTCAGCTACATCGCCAATGCGAAGAAGCTGCTGTCGATGACCGACCGCCTCTATCCGCAGTTCGCGACCCACAATGCCCATACCGTGGCGGCGGTGCTGCACCTGGCGCAAGGCGCGGGCGTCGATCCGATGGCCTATGAATTCCAGCGCCTGCACGGCATGGGCGAGCGGCTGCACGACCTGGTCATGGCCGACCACGCCACCCGCTGCCGCATCTATGCCCCCGTGGGCGCGCACCGCGACCTTCTGGCCTATCTGGTGCGCAGGCTGCTGGAAAACGGGGCAAACTCCAGCTTCGTCAACCAGATCGTGGACGAGGATGTGGCCCCCGAGCGAGTCGCCGCCTGCCCGCTGACGCAGATGGAGGGGATGGAGCATGTCCCGAACCGTGCCATCCCGACGGGGCCTGCGCTGTTTGCAGGCCGGGCGAATTCGCGCGGGCGCGACCTGACCGATGCGGGCGATCTTGGCACGGTTGAGGCGGCCCGCACGCCGCACCGCGACACCCCGTTCGAGGCGCGGCCCCGGCTGGCCGGGCCGGTCGCCGGGGGCGTGCAGGCCGAAGTGCGCAACCCGGCGACGGGGGCGGTGGTGGGGCATGTGACGCCGGCCTCTGCGCCCGACGTGGAAACCGCGCTGACCGCCGCCCGGCCCTGGGACGCTGCCGCGCCCGAGCGGGCCGAGGTGCTGCGCCGCGCCGCCGACCTGTACGAGGCCGAGGAAGGGCGGGTCCTGGCGATCCTGGCGCGCGAGGCGGGCAAGACCCTGCCCGACGCGGTGGGCGAGTTGCGCGAGGCGGTCGATTTCCTGCGCTACTACGCGGCGGGGGCCAGTGGACTGGCCGCCCCCGCACGGGGGCTGTTCACCTGCATCTCTCCCTGGAACTTTCCGCTGGCGATCTTCACCGGCCAGATCGCGGCGGCGCTTGCGGCG
This sequence comes from Gemmobacter sp., assembly GCA_052387255.1. Lineage (GTDB taxonomy): Bacteria > Pseudomonadota > Alphaproteobacteria > Rhodobacterales > Rhodobacteraceae > JBBQXK01. The sequence goes on from JBQTJI010000009.1 coordinate 12,437, forward strand.
GGGAACGGCGTGCTGGCGAAACCCGCCCCGCAGACGCCGCTGATCGCCGCGCTGGCGGTGGACCTTCTGCACCGGGCCGGGGTTCCTGCGACGGCGCTGCAACTCTTGCCGGGTGACGGGGCCGTGGGCGCGATGCTGACGTCGGACCCCCGCGTGAACGGCGTGGCCTTCACCGGATCGACCGCGACGGCGCAGGCGATCCGCCGCGCGATGGCCGACCACGTGGACCCGACCGCGCCCCTGATCGCCGAGACCGGCGGCCTGAATGCGATGGTTGTGGACTCGACCGCCCTGCCCGAACAGGCGGTGCGCGACGTGATCGCGTCGTCCTTCCAGTCGGCGGGGCAGCGCTGTTCGGCGCTGCGCTGCCTGTACCTGCAAGAGGACATCGCCGACACGGTCGAGGAAATGCTGTTCGGCGCGATGGACGAGTTGCGCCTGGGCGACCCCTGGAACCTCGCGACCGACGTAGGCCCCGTCATCGACGCGGCGGCGGCGGCGGGGATTGCGGCCTACATCGAGGAGGCCCGTCAGGGGGGCCGGGTGCTGCGGCAGATGAAAGCGCCTGCGGGTGGGCATTTCATCGCGCCCACCGTCCTGCGCGTGGGCGGCATCGCCGGGATGCCGCGCGAAATCTTCGGCCCCGTCCTGCACATCGCCCGCTTCCGGGCCGAGGACCTGGGCACCGTGATCGACGCGATCAACGCCACCGGCTATGGCCTGACCTTCGGGCTGCACACCCGCATCGACGACCGCGTGCAATCGGTGGTCAGCCGCATCAAGGCCGGCAACACCTATGTCAACCGCAACCAGATCGGGGCGGTGGTCGGAAGCCAGCCCTTCGGCGGCGAGGGGCTGTCGGGCACGGGACCCAAGGCCGGGGGGCCGACGTATCTGGCGCGGTTCACGCGGGCCGCTCCGCCGCCGATGGAAGGGCCCGAGGGCGCGACTGCCGAGGCCACGGTGCGCGCCGCGCTGTCCTTTGCGCCCGCCGCGACGGCACCCGTGGCGACGCACGACCTTCCCGGCCCCACGGGCGAATCGAACCGCCTGTCGGACTGGCCGCGCAGCCCCCTGCTGTGCCTCGGCCCCTCGCCCGAGGCGGCGCTGGCGCAGGCCGAGGCGCTGCGGCGGCTGGGCGGGCTGGCGATCGAGGCGCCGGGTCTGGCGGCGGACGCGCTGCAGCGGCTGACCGGGTTTGCCGGGGCCCTGTGGTGGGGGCCGGGCGGGCGGGCGCATGCGCAGGCCCTGGCCGGGCGACCGGGGCCGATCCTGCCGTTGGTCGGCGACATGCCCGACGCCGCCCATGCCGTGCAGGAGCGGCACGTCTGCATCGACACCACGGCCTCGGGCGGGAATGCGCAACTCTTGGCGGACGTGTCGGCGGGGTAGGGGGGCGTCCGCCCTACAGCGCGATCACGCAGAACCGGCGGTCTTCCCTGAGCGGGAACGTCCCGATGTCGTGGTAGAATTCACGCACCGCGCGGTCCTTCACAAAACCCTGCCGGTTGAACCGCAAGACCACCTGGCGCGCGCCGGTCAGATGGTCGGAACAGTGGTTCACGAACCATTGGTGGTCTTGCAGGGTCCAGTTGCTTTCGTCGTCACCCTCCATGTCCTCCGAAGGCAGGGCAGGGCCGCGGTGTTTCATGAAGGCGGGCCAGGTGGCGATCACGGCCTCGGTTCCCGGCGCGATGCCGACCGGCTGGCCCGAGACGACCGCACGGTCATGCGTGACATCCTGCACGCCAAGCGCCGCCCGCAGGGGGCGATAGACCTCGTGCGTCTTTGCGTGGATGTCGCAACCGTAGACATCGCAACCAAGAACCTCGCGCAGCAGGTACAGCATGTATCCCGCGCCAACCCCGATCTCGTACACGCGGCGGCCCGCCAGCGGGGCCATCGTCGGCAGCATGGGCAGCTTTTCGTCCAGGTAGCGGCGGAAGAAGGCCGCATACTTGATCGGCCCTTCGCGGAAGATGTCGTCGGGGTCGCGTTCCGAGCCGACCGAGCAATAGTAGAGGAACCGCTGGGTCTGGACGAACTCGGGCGTCACCGCCGCGCGGAACCGCGCGACCAGGGACGCGCAGATCGCCTCGGTGCGCTGCACGGCATCGGCACAGGCGCGCTGAAGGCGTTCGGGATCGATGGCCCTGTCCACGCCGATGCCTCCGTCGTGCGAAACGATGTCCGAAATCCCTGCCATGGAAAGCCTGCCGCCACGCGGGGCGCGCCCTTGCGGAACGCGCGCCCTGCGTGGTCGGGCAACGCGGTACGCTCAGGTCCGCGCCGAGCCGACCAGCTTCCACAACAGCGGGAACAGCACGGCAGCCAGCGCCAGCTTCATCGCGTCGCCGATCAGGTAGGGCGTCAGGCCCCAGACCAGCGTCTGGTCGATTTCTGTGGCGTATTTGGCCGCGTCGAACATGCCCCCGGTGATCAGGACGTACAGCCAGGCCAGACCGGGGATGTAGATCAGCGCATTGCCGACCAGCATCGCGCCCGCCATCTTGATCGGGTCGCGGTCCCAACCGCGCGTCGCGGCCAGCCCAAGCGCCAGCGTGGCCAGGACATAACCCGCGAGGTAGCCCCCGGTCGTGCCCATCATGTAGGTCAGGCCGTTCTTCTCGACGCTCGACCCGGCAAAGACGTCGAACCCCAGGGCCCCCACGATCATGTAGCCAAAGATCGTGACCAGCCCCAGGCGCGGGCCATAGGCGGCACCCAGCGAAAGGACGGCAAAGGTGCCCAGCGTCACCGGCACGGGCGAGGGGGGGACGGCGATCCTGATCTTGGCCGCGACGGCCAGCACCGCGATGCCGAGGAAGACGAGGGCCGCGCGCTTGACCAGGCGCGCGCTGCCTTCGGCCTGCCAGAGGTGGTCGGAAAGGACGGTGGTGGCCATGGCGGCATGCTCCCCAGTTGCTTGGACGCAGCATTGCCGAAAGGGGCAGGGTCGCACAAGCGAGTTTTGCAGGTGCAGCAAGGGGGCGGGCGATTGCGCAGGGCGATGCGTGACGTCGAACGCGGTCCGCTTGCCGGGTCAGTCCGGGTCTTCTTCCGCAAGCGCCTCGGCGATGAAGCTCTTCGGGTCGGTGGCGAAGGACTGGTACAGCTGGAAGTGCCGGGTCCGGCGAAAGTCGGTGTCGACAAAGCCGTGGTGGGTGATTTCCAGCAACTGCGCGCCGGGCAGGGCCATCAGGATCGGGGAATGCGTGGCCATGATCACCTGGGCCACGCCGCTGTGCTGCACGCGGTGCAGGATGCGCAGAAGCTGCAACTGGCGTTTCGGGGACAGCGCGCTTTCCGGTTCGTCCATGAAGTAGATGCCCTGCCGGGACATGCGTTCGTCGAAGAACCGCAGGAAGCCCTCGCCGTGGCTCATCGACAGAAAGTCGGGGGGTACGGCCCCGCCCTCGCGCGCGGCATCGTCCAGGTAACGTGCGACCGAAAAGAAGGATTCCGCCCGGAAGAACCAGCCATCGGTCACCTTGGGCAACCACCCGCCGCGCAGCGCGTCGGCCAGGGCCGAGCCGCTGCGGTCGATGGCCTGCGAGTGGTCGACCGGGCGATACCCCTTGCCGCCGCCCGCCTCGTCATAGCCGCTGAGCGCGGCGATGGCCTCGATCAGGGTGGATTTTCCGGTGCCGTTCTCGCCGACGATAATGGTGACGGGTTCGGTGAAGCGAAGCTCGAAGTCATCGGCGTGCAGCCAGGGCAGGTTGAAGGGATAGCGCGACTTGTCCAGCACCGCATCGCTGCGCAGCGTCAGCCGCTGCAGGAAGGGCGCGGGAAGGGCCGTTGTCCGGTTCCGGCGTGCCATGGTTCCTCAGAAAGAGATCCTGATCTCGGTCTCTTTCAGTTCGACCGACAGGCGGCGGCCCTGGCGCGTCGCCTCTTCGGGCAGCAGGGCGAAATGGACGTGGGCCGGGGTCAGGTCGGTCGCGGCACCGGGGTTCGACAGCACGTCCCACACCGCCATGTCGATCCGCATCCGGGCCGCCTGGGCGGTGACGGTCCAGCGTGCCTCGCCCCGTTCGACGCGGATGCGCCCGCCATAGGGCATCGCCGTTTCGCAGGTCTGGATCGCGAGGAACGCCAGCTTCACCTCGCGCCGGGCGATGTCCTGGGGCGTCTGCCAGTCGATGGCCATGCGTCCGCCGCGCGTGGTGTCTTCCAGGATCGACACCACCTCGCCGCGGCCGATGCGCTGGTCGCGGCCCGCCGCCCCGAAGGCCACGCGGAAGAACCGGATGCGGGCATTGGCGTTGGCCACGCTTTCGGCGATCAGCGCGATCTCGGGGCCTTTCGTCACGCCGTCCATCATAAGAAGTTCGACCCCGTTGCCGATCGCCCCGATCGGGCTGATAAGGTCATGGCAGATGCGCGAGCCGATCAGCGCAGTCAGGTCGGGGCGGTCGGGCATCGGGGCAACGTCTCCGGTCGGTGGGATGGCAGATGAACGCGCTTCTCGAACCCGGGATGCTGGTGACACACCCCGACCGCCCCGACTGGGGGCTGGGGCAGGTGCAGTCGAGCATCGGCCATCGCATCACCGTCAACTTCGAACATGCAGGCAAGATCGTGATCGATGGCAGGCATATCATGCTTCAGCGGTTCTTCGGTCATTCCGGGCAAGTCTAAAGCCCTGTTGCGCGATTGTTCAACCGTCGATTGCCGGGGCGAAAGCAATCGATCCCCGAACGTGGCATTCCCGCAGGATTGCCGTTCGGACAGGGCGCGCCTTGCCCGGTCCAGCACGCCCGCTTCCCTCACGCCGGATCATGCTTTATGGGAACGCGACCGGCACGGCCGGAACGGGGCGCGGGAACCGGGCGGGGGCCATGAAGACCGACGATGCGCATCTGGAACTGCGGCTGGCGCGGGACGCGCGCGACCTCGCGGCGGCGCAGCGCCTGCGCTATGCGGTGTTTGTCGAGGAACTGGGCGGGGACGGTCCGCTGGTCGATCACGACGCGCGGCTGGAACGCGACGATTTCGACGCGCTGTTCGACCACCTGATCCTGATCGACCGCCGCCGCGACGCCGCCCTCTTGGACGATGTGGTGGGGGTGTACCGCGTGCTGCCCTCGGCCCGGATCGGGGCGGGCGGGCGGTTCTATTCGGAAGGCGAGTACGACCTTGGCCCCCTGCGGGCCAGCGGTCGGCAGTTGCTGGAACTGGGGCGGTCCTGCGTGCATCCCGACCACCGGGGCGGATCGGCGATGTTCCACCTGTGGAACGGGCTGGCCGACTATGTGCTGGAGCGCGGCATCGAGGTTCTGTTCGGGGTGGCCAGTTTCCACGGCACCGATCCAGCCCCGCTGGCGCAGCCGCTGGCCTGGCTGCACCACCACCACCTGGCCCCGCCCGCCCTGCGCGTGACGGCCCGGCCCCCGCACCGGCAGGAGATGGACCTGCTGCCTGCCGAGCAGCTTGACCGCAAGGCCGCGATGCTGGCCACGCCCGCGCTGATCAAGGCCTATCTGCGGCTGGGCGGGTTCGTCGGCGACGGCGCCTGGATCGACCATGCGTTCAACACCACCGACGTCTGCCTGGTGATGGACACCGCGCGCATGTCCGACCGGCACCGCAGTTACTACACGCGCAAGCAGGGCGTGCCCGCATGACCGACTGGCGCGAGGCGCGGCTGCCTCCGTGGCAGCCGGGGCTGGCGGACGGGGTGCGCTTTGCCTTTCGCGGCGCGCTGATCGCCACGGTGACCTATGGCGGACTGGTGCTGCTGCTGGCGCTGCGCCTGGTCGAGGCCCCGCTGTGCGGTCCGCGCCGCCCGCTGACGCCATGGATCACGCAAGTGGTCTGCCGCACGGTGCTGCGGATCATGGGCCTGGCGCTGCACCGGCGCGGGCAGCCCATGACGGGCGAGGGGGCGCTGGTGGCCAACCATGCGTCCTGGCTGGACATCTTCGTGCTGAACGCCTGCGACCGCATCTATTTCGTGGCGAAGTCCGAGGTGGCGGGCTGGGCCGGGATCGGCTGGCTGGCGCGCGCCACGGGCACCGTGTTCATCGCGCGCAAGGGGGCCGAGGCCCGGACGCAGGCGCAGCTTTTCGAAACGCGCCTGCGCGCGCAGCATCGCCTTCTGTTCTTTCCCGAGGGCACCAGCACCGACGGCCTGCGCATCGTGCCCTTCAAGTCCACGCTCTTTGCCGCCTTCTTTGCCGATGGCCTGCGCGACCGGCTGCGGATCCAGCCGGTCAGCGTGGTCTATCGTGCCCCGCCGGGGCAGGACCCGCGCCTCTATGGCTGGTGGGGCGACATGGAGTTCGCGGGTCATTTCCGCCGGTTGCTGGCCAGAGGCGGCGGCGGGTCGGTGACGGTGACGTTCCACGATCCCGTCGCCGTGGCCGATTTTCCCGACCGCAAGGCGCTGGCCGCGCATTGCGAGGCGGTGATCCGGGGCGGCGCATGACCAAGGCCTGCCCCGAGGTTGAAGCGGCACTTACGCCGGTTCGCGCAAGAGGCGCGGCACCTTGAACTCGACGTTCTCCTGCGCCGTCTCGACCACCTCGACCGTCACCGCGAACCGTGCGCGGAAGGCATCGATCACCTCGTTGACCAACACTTCGGGGGCGCTGGCCCCGGCCGTGATGCCGACGCTGCGGATACCTGACAGCGCGCGCCAGTCGATGTCGCCCGCCCGCTGCACCAGTTGCGCATAGGGACAGCCCGCCGCACGCCCCACCTCGACCAGTCGCAGCGAGTTGGACGAATTCGGCGCGCCGATCACCAGCAGCGCATCGATCCGGCCCGCCACCGCCTTGACCGCCGCCTGCCGGTTGGTGGTGGCATAGCAGATGTCCTCCTTGTGCGGCCCGACGATCATCGGGTACCGGGCCTGCAGCGCCGCCACGATGCCGGCGGTGTCATCGACCGACAGGGTGGTCTGGGTGATGAAGGCCAGTCTTGCGCGGTCGCGCACGGCGAGCTTGGCCACATCCGCCTCGGTCTCGACCAGCAGCACCTCGCCCGGCGGCAACTGGCCCATCGTGCCCACGGTTTCCGGGTGGCCCGCGTGGCCGATCATCACCATCTGCAACCCGTTCTCGTGGTGGCGCGCGGCCTCGTTGTGGACCTTGGTCACCAGCGGACAGGTGGCATCCACCGCGATCATGTTGCGCGCGGCGGCGGCGGCGGGGACCGATTTCGGCACCCCATGGGCCGAGAACACCACAGGGCGGTCATCGGGGCAGTCGTCCAGGTCCTCGACGAACACCGCCCCCTTGGCGCGCAGGTCGTCGACCACGAACTTGTTGTGCACGATCTCGTGCCGCACGAACACCGGCGCGCCCCATTTCTGCAACGCCAGTTCGACGATGCGGATGGCCCGGTCGACGCCCGCGCAGAACCCGCGCGGGGCGGCCAGGTACAGGGTCAGCGGCGGCAGGTCGGTCATCGGGCGCTCCGGTCGGTCACCCCGGCGTTGGGTTCCCCAGAGTTAGGGAATTCCGGCGCGCGGGTCCACCCCAGGACATGCGCAGGGCCGGAGTGTCCCCACACCCCGGCCCGCCGGTTCTGTTGCAGGTCTAGCCGGCCGCGACGGTGCCCGATTCTTCGCGGTCCACCGGGCCGCTGCGCATGTCGGCTCGCGGCTCGCGGGGCGGGCGGCCGATGACCTCGCGCAGGTCGTCCAGTTCGATGAAGTTGTCGGCCTGGCGGCGCAGCTCGTCCGCGATCATCGGCGGCTGGCTGCGGATGGTCGAGACGACCGAGACGCGCACGCCCTGGCGCTGCAGGCTTTCGACCAGCGGGCGGAAGTCGCCGTCGCCCGAGAACAGCACGGCATGGTCCATGCGGGGGGCCAGTTCCATGGCATCGACGGTCAGTTCGATGTCCATGTTGCCCTTGACCTTCCGGCGGCCCTGGCTGTCGGTGTATTCCTTGGCGGGCTTCGTCACCATCGAGAACCCGTTGTAGTGCAGCCAGTCAACCAGCGGGCGAATCGGCGAGTAGTCGTCGTTTTCCAGCAGCGCAGTGTAGTAGAACGCGCGGATCAGCTTGCCCCGGCGCATGAACTCCTGTCGCAGAAGCTTGTAGTCGATGTCGAACCCAAGCGCCTTGGCGGCCGCGTAAAGGTTTGATCCGTCTATGAACAACGCCAGTCGTTCGTCCTTGTAAAACATCGGAGGGTCCCCTCAAATATGCGCCGACATCGGAATTCCGCGAGCGAGCAACGCTTTCATACTATCCCGGCGCCGAATACAGGGGAAGTATCTGTCGTCCCTCCCCGGATTCAAGCACAACTATACGAAAGTGTAAGGTGTCACCCAACGTCAACATGACTGTGCTGGTCGCACTCGGCGCGAATCTGCCGCACGACGGGCGAACGCCCGCGCAGACGCTGACAGCCGCCATCGCCGCCCTTCCGGGTGAGGGGCTGGCGGTCGCACGGGCCAGCCGACTGTATGCCACGCCCTGCTTTCCGGCCGGGGCAGGGCCGGATTACGTGAATGCGGCCATATCGTTGCGGGTCGATCCTGGGATGACGGCGCGCGACGTTCTGGCCGCGCTGCACCGCGTCGAGGCGCGCTTTGGCCGGGCGCGGATGGACCGCTGGGGGATGCGCACGCTGGACCTGGACCTGCTGGCGATGGGCCAGACGGTGCTGCCCGATGCCCAGACTGCGGCACATTGGCGCGACCTGCCCCCTGTACAACAGATCGCGATCACGCCCGACCGCCTGATCCTGCCCCACCCCCGCCTGCAGGACCGCGCCTTCGTGCTGGTGCCTCTGGCCGACGTGACCCCCCGGTGGCGGCATCCCACGCTGGGCCTGACTGTCGCGCAGATGCTGCGGCGGCTGCCTGCGGCGGATCGCGGTGGCGTGAAACCCCTTGGCGTCTAGGCTTTTCGGCGCTTGTCAAGCCCGGCAGCACCGCCTATATCGACGCTTCCCGCCCATTCCTGAAAGGCTGATCCATGGCCCGCGTGACCGTCGAAGATTGCGTTGACAAGGTGCCGAACCGGTTCGAACTGGTGATGCTGGCCGCCCACCGGGCGCGCGAGATCCAGGCGGGATCGCCGATCACCATCGACCGCGACAACGACAAGAACCCGGTCGTGTCCCTGCGCGAGATCGCCGACGAGACGCAGGGTGCCGAGGCGCTGCGCGAGCGGATGATCGAAAGCCACCAGACCCAGATCGAGGTGGACGAGCCCGAGGATGACCAGATGGCGCTGCTGATGGGGTCCGAGATGGACCGTCCGGCGCTGGACGACATGTCCGAAGAAAAGCTGCTGCGCGCCCTGATGGAAGCGCAAGGCGCCAACTAGGGCGCAGGACAGGCGGGCAGGGATGATCGATGTCGAAGACCTGATCGCCCTTGTCCGCAACTACAACCCGCGCACCAACGCCGACCTGATCCGCCGGGCCTATGCCTATGCCCGCGCCATGCACGACGGCCAGATGCGCAAGTCGGGCGAGCCGTATTTCACCCATCCCGTCGCCGTCGCCGCGATCCTGACCGAACAGCGGCTGGATGACGCGACCATCGTCACCGCCCTGTTGCACGACACGATCGAGGACACCAAGTCGACCTACTCCGAGGTGTCGCGGCTGTTCAGCCCCGAGATCGCCGAACTGGTCGACGGCGTGACCAAGCTGACCAACCTGCAACTGTCCTCGACCGCGACCCAGCAGGCCGAAAACTTCCGCAAGCTGTTCATGGCGATGTCCAAGGACCTGCGGGTGATCCTGGTGAAACTGGCCGACCGGCTGCACAACATGCGCACGATCCGGTCGATGCCGACGGACAAGCAGGCCCAGAAGGCGCGCGAGACGATGGAAATCTATGCGCCGCTGGCCGGGCGCATGGGCATGCAGTGGATGCGCGAGGAACTGGAGGACCTGTCCTTCAAGGTCTTGAACCCCGAGGCGCGCAACTCGATCATCCGCCGGTTCCTGACCCTGCAGCGCGAATCCGGCGACGTGGTGCACAAGATCACCGCCGACATCCGCCTGGAACTGGACCGCGTGACCATCGACGCCGACGTGTTCGGGCGCGCCAAGAAACCCTATTCGATCTGGCGCAAGATGCAGGAAAAGGACCTGGCGTTCAGCCGCCTGTCCGACATCTACGGTTTCCGCATCATCTGCGCCGCCGAGGCCGACTGCTATCGCATCCTGGGCGTGATCCACCAGCGGTGGCGGGCCGTGCCGGGGCGGTTCAAGGACTACATCAGCCAGCCCAAGTCGAACGGCTATCGCAGCATCCACACCACCGTGTCGGGCCGCGACGGCAAGCGGGTCGAAGTGCAGATCCGCACGCGCGAGATGCACGAGGTGGCCGAGGCGGGCGTGGCCGCGCACTGGTCGTACCGCGAAGGGGTGCGGGCCGAGAACCGCTTTGCCGTCGATCCGGCGAAATGGCTGGCCAGCCTGTCGGACCGTCTGGGCGAGGAAGAGGAGGACGACGATTTCCTCGAGAACGTGAAGCTCGAGATGTACACCGACCAGGTGTTCTGCTTCACGCCCAAAGGCGACGTGATCCAGCTGCCGCGCGGGGCGACGCCCCTGGATTATGCCTATGCGGTGCATACCAAGATCGGCAATTCCTGCGTGTCGGCCAAGATCGACGGCATCCGCGTGCCGCTGTGGACGCGGCTGAAGAACGGCCAGTCGGTCGAGATCATCACGGCGGAAGGGCAGCGCCCGCAGGCAAGCTGGATCGACATCGTGACGACAGGCCGCGCCAAGGCGGCGATCCGGCGCAGTCTGCGGGAAGAGGACCGGGGCCGGTTCGTCAAGCTGGGGCAGGAACTGGTGCGCGCGGCCTTTGACCACGTGGGCCGCAAGGCCACCGACAAGGCGCTGCGCACGGCAGCCAAGATGATGGGGCTGTCGGGCGAGTCCGACCTGCTGGCGCGGCTGGGCAGTGCCGAGATCACCGCGCGCCGTGTGGTCGAGACGCTGTACCCCGAACTGGCGCTGGCCAAGGGCGAGGTGGTCGATGGCGCGCGCCCGGTGGTGGGGCTGTCGGCGGGGCAGGGGTTCCGCCGCGCGCCCTGCTGCCAGCCGGTGCCGGGCGAGCGGATCGTCGGCATCACCTATCGCGGCCAAGGGGTGGTCGCGCATGCCATCGACTGCCCCGCGCTGGTCGAGTTCGAGGACCAGTCGGAACGCTGGGTCGATCTGCACTGGGCGCCGGGGCGGCATGCGCCGGTCTATACGGTGCGGCTGATGCTGACGATTTCGAACGATGCCGGGGTGCTGGGGCGCGTCTGCACCCTGGTGGGCGAGCAGAAGGCGAACATCAGCGACCTGGCCTTTGTCGACCGCAAGCCCGACTTCTATCGCCTGGTCATCGACGTTGACCTGCGCGATGTCGAGCATCTGCACATGGTGATGACGGCGCTGGACGCCGAAACCGACGTGGCCGAGATTGCCCGCCACCGCGACCCCCGGCGCAAGCCGGGGACTGTCGCAAGCGCACAGGAAGCCTGGGCTGCGGTGTCCCGGGGGGATGACGCGGGGGCGGTGGCACCCTAAGTGTTCAGCACAAGGTCCCTGTTCCTCCCCGGTTGCGTCACCCAAATGACACGAAACCCCGCAACAGCTTGTGCCGCAGCCGCGCCCGCCGGGCGCACGGCCCGCATGCCCTTGCAGGAAACCTGACCCGTGGTCTTCAAGCGTCGCACGCCCCGAACCTGGCTCCGCGCGGCGCGTGAGTTCGTCTATCCACAGGGTGGTTTCCTGCGGGCCACCAAGTACTTCGTGCACCGCATGCGCCGCCTGCCGGACGAGCCCCACCGCATCGCGCGCGGGGTCTTTGCGGGCACCTTCGTGAACTTTCCGCCGATCTTCGGGTTCCAGTTCATCGCCGCCGGACTGCTGGCCTGGACGATGCGCGGCAACATCCTGGCGGCCCTTCTGTGCACGTTCCTGTCAAATCCGATCACAACGCCCTTCATCGCGCTTGGCTCGCTGGAGCTTGGGCACTGGATGCTTGGCATCGACCGACCGCTGAGCGCTGTCTACATCTTCAGCGCCTTCGGCAATGCGGGGCAAGAGCTGTGGAACAACTTCGTCGCCATCTTCACCGATGCGCCGACCGAATGGGGCCGGCTGGGCGAATTCTGGCACACGATCTATTTCCCCTATCTGGTGGGCAGCATCCTGCCCGGCATCGTGGTGTCGCTGATCGCCTATTACGTCACCATCCCGCTGGTCCACGCCTATCAGAAACTGCGCAAGGCCAAGCTCACGGACCGTCTTGAGAAACGGCGGCGGCTCAAGGCGCTGGTGATCGAGGCGCAGGCGGCGGCCCATGACGCGGCGGCAGTGCCGGGCGGGGATGACGCGGGCGGCGGAAAGGCCTAGGCTGGGGCGGGGCGAACACGCGGGGATGCGATGCGGGGCATGGGCAGGCTGCGGCTGGGGGTGAACATCGACCATGTGGCCACGGTGCGCAATGCGCGCGGCGGGGCCTGGCCCGACCCCCTGCGCGCCGCCCTGGTGGCCGAAGCGGCGGGGGCCGACGGCATCACCGCGCACCTGCGCGAAGACCGCCGCCATATCCGCGACGCCGACATCGAGGCGCTGTTGGCGGGCATCCAGTTGCCCCTGAACTTCGAGATGGCGGCGACCGACGAGATGCAGGCCATAGCACTCCGCCACCGCCCCCATGCCGTGTGCATCGTGCCCGAGAAGCGGCAGGAACGCACGACCGAGGGGGGCCTCGAGGTGGCGGGCGACTCCAACCGCCTGACGGATTTCATCGCCCCCCTGGCGGCGGCAGGGTGCCGCGTGTCGCTGTTCATCGGCCATGCGCCCGAACAGATCGAGGCATCCGCGCGGGTGGGGGCGGCAGTGGTCGAGTTCCACACCGGCCACTACTGCGACCTCTACACCGAAGGACGCGCCGACGAGGCCGCCGCCGAACTTGACGCGCTCCGCCGCGCCGCGACGATGGCCCATGGTTTGGGGCTTGAGGTGCACATGGGCCACGGTCTCGACTACGAGACGGCGGGGCATGTCGCGGCCTTCCCCGAGGTGATGGAACTGAACATCGGCCACTTCCTGATCGGCGAGGCGATCTTTCGGGGGCTGGGGCCCGCGATCGAGGAAATGCGGCGGCGGATGGATCAGGCGCGGGCGTGAGGATGTTGCCCAACGGTCGCATAGCAGTTGAGGGTTGGTATGTCTGAGATCACAGTGTTTATTCCGAACGTTGGCATTCCCGGCTCCGCTACTTCGGCGCAAGCTGAGGCTGTGGAGCGATTTCTTCGAATGAAACTGGACGTCCCATTGAGTTCCGACGTGGCTCACTTTGTTTTGACTGCTAGAGACTACGCTCAGTCAGTCAGACGCACTTTGGAGAAGGAAGGCAAAAGGCTCAGTGGAGACCATGAGCGGATAATGGCTGCGAAGATCCTCGGCGACGAGCATTTGAGAAACTACGTCACGAAGTGGTCTGAACCGCGCCGGGTTTGCCGGAGGCTCCAACTCCTGAGTAGGATGGAGCATCATGAGCAAGACGACGAACAAGTTTTCCCCCGAAGTGCGTGAACGCGCCGTGCGTCTGGTCCTCGACAATGAGGGTCAGCACGGATCGCGCTGGCAGGCGGTCCTGTCGATCTCGGCGAAGATCGGTTGTGTGCCCCAGACCTTGAACGACTGGGTCAAGAAGGCCGAGGTCAGTAATGGCAAGCGTCCGGGCGTCTCCAGCGAGATGGCCGAGCGGATGAAGGCGCTGGAACGCGAGAACCGCGAACTGCGCCAGGCAAACGAGATATTACGCAAGGCGTCAGCATATTTTGCGATGGCGGAGTTCGACCGCCGGTCGAAATGATGGTCAAGTTCATTGACGACCATCGGGATGCGCATGGGGTCGAACCGATCTGCGAGATGTTGCCGATCGCCCCTGCCACCTACTATGACCACCTCGCCAAGCGAGCCGATCCGGCGCGGTTGTCGGGTCGTGCCAAGCGGGATGCAGAACTTCGCCTCGAGATCCGACGCGTCTTCGATGCGAACTGGCAGGTCTATGGCGTGCGCAAGGTCTGGCGGCAGTTGCGACGGGAGGGCTTCGACGTTGCCCGTTGCACCGTGGCCAGGCTGATGAAGAGCATGGGTATTCAGGGGATTATCAGGGGTAAACCGCACAAGACGACGATCCCGGACAAGAAGCTGCCATGCCCCCTGGACAAGGTGAACCGCCAGTTCCGGGTGCCAGCGCCGAACATGCTGTGGGTCTCGGATTTCACCTATGTCGCAACTTGGAAAGGGTTCGTTTATGTTGCTTTCGTCATCGACGCCTATGCCCGAAAGATCGTCGGGTGGCGCGTCAGCACCTCCCCTCATGCCGGGTTCGTCCTTGATGCCCTCGAACAGGCGGTTCATGAAAGGCGTCCGGTCAACGGCATGGGGCTGGTCCACCATTCGGACCGCGGATCGCAATACCTGTCGATCAGATACACCGAAAGGCTGGCCGAGGCAGGCATCGAACCGTCGGTCGGCAGCGTTGGCGACAGCTATGACAACGCGCTGGCCGAGACAATCAACGGCCTGTTCAAAGCCGAGGTCATCCACCGTCGCGGCCCCTGGCGCAGCTTCGAGGCGGTGGAATACGCCACCCTCGAATGGGTCGACTGGTTCAATAACCGTCGCCTGCTCGAGCCAGTCGGGAACATCCCACCCGCAGAAGCCGAGCCAAACTTCTATGCAGCTCTGGAAACCGAAGCCATGGCAGCGTAACTAACCGAAATCAGCCTCCGGCAAACCCGGCGCGGTTCAGTCTGACCGCGCTTTCGCAAGAGGTACGGACACGTCGGAAAGTAGGCTGAGGCGGACCGTCGAGTTTTGGTCAGTAGTTGAAGCCGCACTTGATCACAAAGCGTGAAGAACAACTCCAAATGATCCTCGGCATCGGCACCGACCTGTGCAACATCGAGCGGATCGAGGCGACACTCGCCCGCTTCGGCGACCGCTTCCGCGACCGGGTGTTCACCGTACGCGAACAGCGCAAGGCCGAAGCGCGGCCCCGTGCCGTGGCCGCGACCTATGCCAAACGTTGGGCCGCGAAAGAGGCCTGTTCCAAGGCGCTTGGCACCGGCCTGCGCATGGGCATCGCCTGGCGCGACATGGCCGTCACCAACCTGCGCAGCGGACAGCCCGTCATGCACGTCAGCGGCTGGGCCGCCGAACGGCTGGCGGCGATGACGCCGCCCGGCCACACGGCGGTGATCCATGTCACCCTGACCGACGACCACCCCTGGGCGCAGGCCTTTGTCGTGATCGAGGCGGTGCCTCAAACGTTCCCCCAAACGTTCCCCGGGCCAACTTGACTCCGTCCCCCCCGGCGCGCATGTAGCCGCGACTTCCGAACAAGGATAAGCAGGACCCATGGCGACCAAGGCAAAGACCGAAGGCGGCATCGTCGAGACGATCAAGACCGTCGTCTACGCGCTGCTGATCGCGGGGCTGTTCCGCACGCTGTTCTTTCAGCCGTTCTGGATTCCTTCGGGGTCGATGAAGGACACGCTGCTGATCGGCGACTTCCTGTTCGTCAACAAGATGGCCTATGGCTACAGCCGCTATTCCTGCCCGTTCGGCCTGTGCCCCTTCAATGGCCGCATCCTGTTCAGCGAACCCGAACGCGGCGACGTGGTGGTGTTCCGCCATCCCACGCAAGGCAGCGACTTCATCAAGCGGCTGGTCGGCCTGCCGGGCGACACGGTGCAGATGAAGGGCGGCGTGCTGTACCTGAACGGCCAGGAAGTGCCCCAGACCCCCGACGGCATCTTCACCGAGACCTACGAACGCCAGGGCCCCATGCGCCATGTGCCGCGCTGCGAGAACGGGCCGGTGGGCGAGGGCGGCGATTGCCAGGCCTCGCGGTTCCGCGAAACGCTGCCGGGCGGGCGCACGCACGAGGTGCTGAACATCGACCAGAACGGCGGCGGCGACAACACCGACGTCTTCACCGTGCCCGAGGGCCACTATTTCTTCATGGGCGACAACCGCGACAACAGCATGGACAGCCGGTTCATCCAGGCGGGCGGCGGCGTGGGAATGGTGCCCGCCGACCACCTGATCGGGCGCGCCGACCGGGTGATGTTCTCGTCCGCCGGGCGGTCGATGCTGTATTTCTGGACCTGGCGGTCCGACCGGTTCTTCAAGGCGGTGGAGTGAGGCGGTGGAGTGAGGCGGCGGCGTGTCAGGGCGGAAGGGAGCTGATCCATGCATTGGCTGATCTTTATCATGGTGATGGTCCGCGCGCAGTACGCACCCTACTGGATATCCGCCGGTTCGATGTCCCCGACGCTTGTGCCGGGCGACTACATGCTGGCACGCTACGCGGCCCCGGATCGCCTGTCGCGCGGTGACATTGTCGTGTTTCGCCATCCCGTCAACGGCGTGCACTTCGTGAAGCGCGTTGTCGGCCTGTCCGGCGACACGGTTCAGATGCGCGGAGGTAAAGTTGTCCTGAACGGTGCCGCGCTACCCCAGGTGCCCGACGGCAACTACGTCGTGTCCTATGCGCCGCAGGGACCGGCTGGCCACTATCCGCGCTGCGCGAACGGCCCTGTCGGTGAGGGTGGGGACTGCATCGCCGAGCGCTTCATCGAGACGCTGCCTGACGGACGAAGCTGGCAGGTGTTGAACATCGATGATGAAGGATATGCCGACAGCACCGACCTCTTCACCGTGCCGACCGGCCATATCTTCGTTCTGGGCGACAACCGCGACAACAGCGTGGACAGCCGCTTTGACCAAGCAAACGGGGGCATCGGTTTCGTCCCGCTGAGCAACATCTTCGCCATACCGGAGTTCGTGATCGTTTCGACCGCCGGATCGTCGTTTCTGGAAATCTGGGCGTGGCGACCCTCCCGCTTCTTCCCGGCTGTCAGATGAGGCTGTCAGCCGATCTCAAGGCCTTCGAGGCGCGACTGGGGCACCCGTTCCGCAATCCCGAACTTCTGCTGCGCGCGCTGACCCATGCCTCGCTCGGAACCCCGACGCGGCCCTCGAACGAGCGGCTGGAGTTCCTGGGCGACCGTGTTCTGGGCCTGGCCATGGCCGAGGCGCTGCTGGCCGCCGACGAGGGTGCGGCCGAGGGGCGGCTGGCCCCGCGTCTGAACGCGCTGGTCCGGCTGGAAACCTGCGCCGATGTGGCGCGCGACGTGGGCCTTGGCGAGGTGCTGAAGCTCGGGCGGTCCGAGATGCTGTCGGGGGGGCGGCGCAAGGACGCGCTTCTGGGCGACGCGATGGAGGCGGTGATCGCCGCCGTGCATCTGGACGGCGGGTTCGAAGCGGCCCGCGCGCTGGTGCTGCGGCTTTGGGCCGACCGGATCGCCGGGGTCGAGGCCGACGCCCGCGACGCCAAGTCGGCACTGCAGGAATGGGCGCAGGGGCGGGGTCTGGCGGTACCCGACTATGTCGAGTTGGACCGCGACGGCCCCGACCACAAGCCACAGTTCACGGTCGAGGTGCGACTGGCGTCGGGGCAGGTGGCCTCGGCACGGGCGGGCACCAAGCGGGCCGCCGAACAGGCAGCGGCGACGGCGCTGCTGGCGCAACTGGAGGGGCAGGAATGAGCGATCCGACACGGGCCGGGTTCGTCGCCCTGATCGGCGAGCCGAATGCAGGCAAGTCCACGCTGCTGAACCGCATGGTGGGGGCCAAGGTCAGCATCGTGACGCACAAGGTTCAGACCACCCGCACCCGCATCCGCGGCATTGCCATGGCCGGGCTGACGCAGATCGTGTTTGTCGACACGCCCGGCCTGTTCCGCCCACGCCGCAGGCTGGACCGGGCGATGGTGGCCGCCGCCTGGGGCGGGGCCGCCGATGCCGACGTGATCGTGCTGCTGATCGAGGCGCATCGCGGGCTGACGACGGGCGCGCAGGCCATCGTGGATCGCCTGCGCGACCAGATCCCGCAAGGCACGCCCGTCGCCCTGGCGATCAACAAGATCGACCGGGTCAAGGCCGAGGTCCTGCTGGGCCTGTCGGCCAAGATGAACGAGGCCTTCCCTTTCGCCCAGACCTTCATGATCTCGGCCGAAAAGGGCTATGGCGTCGACCGCTTGCGCGACTGGCTGGCGGGGGTGCTGCCGGAAGGGGCCTGGTTCTATCCGGAAGACCAGATCGCCGACCTGCCGCTGCGGATGATCGCGTCGGAAGTCACGCGCGAAAAGCTGACCCTGCGCCTGCACGAGGAACTGCCCTACCAGCTGACCGTCGAGACGGAAAAGTGGGAGGAGCGGGCCGACGGGTCGGTTCGTATCGACCAGATCGTCTATGTCGCGCGCGACGGGCACAAGGGCATCGTGCTGGGGGCGGGGGGGGCGACGCTCAAGGCCGTGGGGCAGGCGGCGCGCATCGATATCGCCGCGTTCCTGGACCAGGAGGTGCATTTGTTCATCCTGGTCAAGGTGCGCCCCGACTGGCAGGACGAGGCCGAGCGCTATACCGAGATGGGCCTTGATTTCCGGGACGGAGACGCGGGTTAGCCGTGGCGCGGCTGGCATCGGGCCTGTGGGTTGCGGCCTATCTTGCGCGTCTGCAGGCGGCGGCGATCCCGGCCTATGTGACGCGGCGCGGCGACGCGGGCGCCGGGGCGGTGGTGGTCAAGCTGGCCACGCTGGACGGCCGGGCGCGCGCCTTTGAACGCGGGTTCGACCTCGCGTCGGACCGGCGCATGTGGCGGGTGCTGGCCGAGGGACCCGAGGCCGAGGTGGACGCGGTGCTGGCGCGGGCGCGCGCGCGCGACCGCGACCTGTGGGTGATCGAGGTCGAGGATCGCCAGGGCCGGACGCTGCTGGACCAGGAGGGTCTGGACGAATAGCCGAAGCGAAGGGCGCGGTGGCGGGGCGTTGCCTTGCCCGCCCCCTGCGGCAATAGTCGCGGCCATGGACTGGCAGGACGAAGGCGTGCTCTTGTCGGCCCGCGCACACGGCGAAACCTCGGTGATCGCCGAGGTGTTCACGGCGGCGCACGGGCGGCATGCGGGGGTGGTGCGGGGCGGGGCCTCGCGCAGGCAGGCCGCGCATCTGCAACCGGGGGCGCAGGTGGCGGTGCGCTGGCGGGCGCGGCTGGACGACCACATCGGCACCTTCACCCTGGAGCCCCTGCGCGCGCGGGCGGGGGTGCTGGCCGATGCGGGGCGGCTGGCCGCGCTGACCTCGGCCTGCGCGCTGCTGCGGCTGGCCCTGCCCGAACGCGATCCGCACCTGGGGCTGTGGCAGGCGACGGTGGCGCTGTTCGATACGCTGGAGGCGGGTGGCCACCCTTGGGCCGGGGATTATCTGCGCTGGGAACTGGGGCTTCTGGACGACATCGGTTTCGGGCTGGACCTGGGTTCGTGCGCGGTGACGGGGGCGACCGAAGGGCTGGCCTACATCAGCCCCCGCTCGGGCCGCGCGGTCAGCCGGGAAGGGGCGGGCGACTGGGCCGACCGCCTGTTGCCGTTTCCGGATGCGCTGCGCGGGGGCGAGGCGGGTGTGGTGCAGGGGCTGGAAGTGACGGGGCATTTCCTGATCCGCGCGCTGGCCCGGCCTGTCGGCGGGCCGGGGCTGCCCGAGGCAAGGGTAAGGTTGGCGGCGGTGGTCGGGCGGGGGAAGGATGGGGCGGCGCTTCCCCCTCACCCCGACCTTCTCCCCCAGGGGGAGAGGGGGCGCGGCGGCGCGGGCGGTGCCTGACGTGGAGCGTCGTGCAGGCGGTCAGTCCAGCAGCCGCCGCGCGATGACCTGCGCCTGAATCTCGGCCGCGCCTTCGAAGATGTTCAGGATGCGGGCATCGCACAGGATGCGGCTGATCTGGTATTCGAGGGCAAAGCCGTTGCCGCCGTGGATCTGGAGGGCGTTGTCTGCACTTGCCCAGGCGACCCGTGCGCCCAGCAGCTTGGCCATGCCGGCCTCAAGGTCGCAGCGGTGGCCGTGGTCCTTCGCCCAGGCGCTGAAATAGGTGAGTTGGCGCGCCACCATGATTTCCACCGCCATCATCGCCAGCTTTCCGGCCACGCGGGGGAAGGCGATCAGGGGCTTGCCGAACTGCTTGCGGTCCAGCGCGTACTGCATCCCGACCTCGAGCGCGTTCTGTGCCACGCCGATGGCGCGGGCGGCGGTCTGGATGCGGGCGCTCTCGAACGTCTGCATCAATTGCTTGAAGCCCTGGCCGGGGATGCCGCCGAGGAGGTTTTCGCCCTTGACGGCAAAGCCGTCGAAGGCGAGTTCGTATTCCTTCATGCCGCGATAGCCGAGAACTTCGATCTCGCCCCCCGTCATGCCGGGGGTGGGGAAGGGGTCGGCGTCGGTGCCGGGGATCTTTTCGGCCAGGAACATGGACAGGCCGCGATAGTCGGTGGTGTCGGGGTCGGTGCGGGCCAGCAGGGTCATTACATGGGTGCGGGCGGCGTGGGTGATCCAGGTCTTGTTGCCGGTGACTTGCCAGTCGTCGCCGTCGCGCGTCGCGCGGGTGCGCAGGGCCCCGAGGTCGGAGCCGGTGTTGGGTTCGGTGAAGACCGCCGTCGGAAGGATCTCGCCGCTGGCAAGTTTCGGCAGCCAATGCGCCTTCTGTTCGGGCGTGCCGCCGCACAGGATCAGTTCGGCGGCAATCTCGCTGCGGGTCCCCAGCGACCCCACCCCGATGTAGCCGCGCGACAATTCCTCGGAGACGACGACCATCGACGCCTTGGACAACCCGAGGCCGCCATGTTCCTCGGGGATGGTCAGCCCGAACACGCCCATCTCGGCCAGCTGCTCGATGATCGCCATCGGGATCAGGTCGTCGCGCAGGTGCCAGCCGTGGGCGTGGGGGGCCACCTCGGCATCGGCGAAGCGGCGGAACTGGGTGCGGATCATCTCGAGTTCGTCGTCAAGGCCGGTCGCGCCAAAGGTCGCATGGGCGCGGTCGTCGATCATACGGGCGACCAAGCGGGCGCGGGCCTGCGCCGTGTTGCCCCCGGCGATCAGGGTGGCGGCTGCGGGGCCGGGGGTCCAGGGGTCAAGGCCGAGGTCCGTCAGCCTGGCGATCTCGCCCTGGCTCATCGGGATGCCACCCAGGATCTGGGCCAGGTACTCGCCCAGGCCGATCTGCAGGATCAGCGCCTCGGTCTCGCCGAAGGTGCCCGCCTCGGTCAGGCGGCGGGCCCAGGCGCGCATCTGGCGGATGGCCTCGTCATAGGTGGCCAGCCAGGCCAGGGCATGGGCGGCGAACTGGTGCTGTTCCAGCAGGTCGGCCCGGACCTTGCCGTTCGCGGTGACCCTGGCGCGCAGCCGGTCGCGGGCGGCGGCGAACAGGGCCTCGACCTCGGGCGCGGCCTGATCGGCAAGGGTCAGGATGCCGTCCAGAAGGGGGGCGTCGGGCAGGGTCTGTCCGTCATGGGGCATGGTCGCGTCCTTCAATCCGCCACACTCGCCGGACGTAGGATGTTTGCAGGTGCAGCGCAACATTAATTCGCGCCGCGAAGGCAGGGCGACCGAATCTGTCGCACCCGTTTCGGCTGGCACCGGGCTAAGCGGGCGGGCATAGAATGGGCACGGCGTTTGGGGGCGGCGATGGATGCGGTGATGGCGGGGCAGGGGGCGGGGGTCTTTGCCCTGTGCGTCGCGGTCACGCTGTTCGCGGGGTTCGTCAAGGGCACGGTCGGATTCGCCATGCCGCTGATCATGATCGCGGCCTTCTCGGCGTTCCTGCCGCCCGAGGTCGCACTGTCGGGGCTGATCCTGCCGACGCTGTTCACCAACCTGAGCCAGGCCTTCCGCGACGGGGTGGCGGCGGCGCTGGACACGGCGTGGACCTACTGGCGGTTCCTGGCCGCGACGCTCGCGCTGATCCCGGTGTCGGCGCACCTGGTCGACGACATTCCGCGCGCGGCGTTCCTGCTGCTGCTGGGGGTGCCGCTGACGGTCTATGCGGGGCTGTTGCTGGCGGGGCGCAGTCTGGCCATCCGGCTGCAGCACCGGGTGCCGGCCGAATGGTTGCTGGGGGTGGCGGGGGGGCTTTATGGCGGGGTGGCGGGGGTCTGGGGACCGCCGCTGATGGTGCTCTTGTTGTCGGTTGCCACGCCCAAGGCCCTGATGGTGAGGGCGCAGGGGGTGGTGTTCCTGCTGGGCGCGGTCATGCTGACAGCGGCGCATCTGGGCACGGGCGTGCTGAACGCCGGCACCTTGCCGTTCTCGGCGGTGCTGGTGGTGCCTGCGTTGGCGGGGCTGATGCTGGGCTACCGCCTGGGCGACCGGCTGGACGAGGCGCGGTTCCGCTGGTGGACGCATGTGCTTTTGGTGGTGACGGGGCTGAACCTGGTGCGGATGGCTTGGCTGGGCTGGCAGGGGTGATCAGCAGTGAAAGCTGCCGACGAACCTTTTCTCGCCGAAGTGGTACCCGAATTCGCAGAAGCCGGTTCCGTCGTCGTAGCGGATGCAGATCAGGCCGTTGCCGTCATACTTCTGGATGCCGCCTGTGCACCCTTCCGGTTCGCCCTTGCCCGGCATTCCGTCAAACATGATCCTGGCCGCTTCGCCCTCGACGTAGAACGACAGAATGCATTCGGCGGACCCCAAGCCACCGGGGCAGAGATCCTGATAGACCGCAGCCTCGCCTGCCAGAGCGACCGTTTCATCGTCAGATGAGGAAGCCCTGGCCGCTTCGCCATGGACAAGCAGGGCGACAATCAGAATCAGACCCGTCGAACGTGCCATGGCAGGCGACCCCTACGGCAGTTGTGAACGCTAGGGCAGCCTTTCCGACCCGTCAATCTGCGGTGCCGTCATGTCCGCTAGCCGATCGCCGCCGCCCGGACCGAGGCGTCGATGTGCGGCAGGTACTGGCCGAAGTTGTCACTGAACATGCCCACCAGCCTGGCCGCCTGCCGGTCATAGGCCACCGGATCGGCCCATGTCCCGCGCGGGTCCAGAAGGGCGGTGTCGACGCCCGGCACCGCCACCGGCACGTCGAAGCCGAAGTTCGGATCGCGGCGGAACGCCGCCCCGGCGAGCGAGCCGTCGAGTGCCGCCGTCAGCAGCGCGCGCGTGGCGCGGATCGGCATGCGCCGCCCGGTGCCATAGGCCCCGCCGGTCCAGCCGGTGCTGACCAGCCAGCAGGTGGCCCCGTGGCGCGCGATCTTGTCCTGCAGCAGTTTCCCATAAACCTCGGGTCGGCGCGGCATGAAGGGCGCGCCGAAACAGGTACTGAAGGTGGGCTGGGGCTCTGTCACCCCCCGCTCGGTGCCCGCCGCCTTGGCGGTGAAGCCCGACAGGAAGTGGTACATCGCCTGCGCCGGCGTCAGCCGCGCGATGGGGGGCATGACGCCGAAGGCATCGCAGGTCAGCATGATGATGTTGCGGGGATGCCCCCCCAACCCCGTGGCACTGGCGTTCGAGATGTAGTCCAGCGGATAGGCGCAGCGCGTGTTCTCGGTCAGCGACTTGTCGTCGAAATCCAGTTCCAGCGTGTCAAGGTCGTAGACCATGTTTTCCACGACGGTCGCGAACCGGCTGGTGGTGGCGTGGATTTCGGGCTCGGCCTCGGGGCGCAGGTTGATCGTCTTGGCATAGCACCCCCCCTCGAAGTTGAAGGTGCCGGTGCCGGACCAGCCGTGTTCGTCATCGCCGATCAGCGTGCGGGCGGGGTCGGCGGACAGGGTGGTCTTGCCGGTGCCCGACAGGCCGAAGAAGATCGCGGTTTCCCCCGGTTCGCCCAAGGCATGGTTGGCCGAGCAGTGCATCGGCATCACGCCCTTGTCGGGCAGAAGGTAGTTCAGCAGCGTGAACACCGATTTCTTGTTCTCGCCCGCATAGGCGGTGTTGCCGATCAGGATGCGGCGCGCGTCGAAGTTCAGCGCGATCACGGTTTCGGTGCGGCAGCCGTGGCGGGCCGGGTCGGCCTTGAACGAGGGGCAGTTGATGATCGTCCATTCGGGCACGAAGGCGTCAAGCTCGGCCCGGTCGGGGCGGCGCAGCAGGTGGCGGATGAACAGGCCGTGCCAGGCCAGTTCGGTCACCACGCGCACGTCCAGGCGGTGCGCGGGGTCGGCCCCGGCGTAGAGGTCCTGCACGAAGTAGTCGCGGCCTGCCATGTGGGCCAGCATGTCGGCGTGCAGGCGGTCCCAGGCGTCCGGGGCCATCGGCGCGTTGTTGTCCCACCAGATCGTGCCCTCGACCAAAGGCGTGCGGACGACGAACTTGTCCTTGGGCGAGCGGCCCGTGAACTGCCCGGTCGCGCAGAGGAAGGCCCCGCCGATGCCGATGCGCCCCTCGCCCCGTTCAACCGCCGCCTGCACCAGGGCCGGCTCGGTCAGGTTGTAATGGACGTGGCCCGGCCCCGTGATGCCCTGATCCAGCAGGCGAAGGTGCGGGTTGACACGTCCTGACGTCATCGGGTGGCTCCTTCGGGTTGGCGCGAAAAGGGGCGGGCGGGGACCGACTGCATCGCCAGGGGAACCCCACAAGTTGGCTATAACATGACGTTTTTCCGATAGCACAGGCCGCATTTGGGCGTTAGCGCAACCAAATCGCGGTTAGCGCAACCAGACAGGCGATCGCCCGGCGCTGATGCAGATTAGTCATTCCTTGGGACTTTTGCGGTGTCCTTGGGCAACACCGGTGGGGCGATTCGCACATGGGTGTTGATTTCACGGCCACTAATCAGGATGATGGCGGCAACGAAAAAGAATGAGCAGTATAGGGAAACCCACCATGTCGAGGATCGCCCTCGTCGACGACGACAGGAATATCCTGACGTCGGTGTCGATGACTCTGGAAGCCGAAGGTTTCGAGGTTGAGACCTACAACGACGGCCAGTCCGCGCTGGACGCGTTCAACCGTCGCCTGCCCGACATGGCGGTGCTGGACATCAAGATGCCGCGCATGGACGGCATGGATCTGCTGCAGCGCCTGCGACAGAAGACCAGCATGCCGGTAATCTTCCTCACCTCGAAGGACGACGAGATCGACGAGGTTCTGGGCCTGCGCATGGGCGCGGACGATTATGTGAAAAAGCCGTTCTCGCAGCGCCTGCTGGTGGAACGCATCCGCGCGCTGCTGCGCCGCCAGGATGCCGTCGCCTCGGGCGAGGTCGCGGTGACCGAAGAAACCAAGATCATGGAGCGGGGGCACCTCAAGATGGATCCCTTGCGCCACGCCGTCGCGTGGAAGGGCCTGGACGTGTCGCTGACCGTGACCGAGTTCCTCCTGTTGCAGGCCCTGGCGCAGCGCCCCGGCTTCGTCAAGTCGCGCGACCAGCTGATGGACGTGGCCTATGACGACCAGGTCTATGTCGACGACCGCACCATCGACAGCCACATCAAGCGCCTGCGCAAGAAGATGCGCAGCGTCGACAACGACTTCTCGGCCATCGAAACGCTCTACGGCATCGGATACCGCTACAACGAAGAGTGACCGATGACCGCCGTTCCGCGCCTGTCGATGTCCGACACTCCGCCCAGCCGATCCGGTGACGTCCTTCTGGGCGAGGATTGGGTGTCGCCCGAGACCAAGGTCGAACCCGAGATTCGCGAACACCGGGGGCGGCGGGGCCTCGTCTCGCTCAAGCGCTCGCCGTTGGCGCGGAAGATCATCATCTTCAACATGCTGGCGCTGGTGATCCTGGTCGCGGGCGTGCTGTACATGAACCCGTTCCGCGACAGTCTGGTCTTGCAGCGCGAACAGGGCCTAGTGACCGAGGCGCGGCTGGTGGCGGACGTCGTGGCCGCACGGGCGCGCCCGGTGGCCGCGACGGGTCAGTCCACGTCGGGTCAGTCCACGTCGGGTCAGTCGGCGACGGGTCTGGCCGCGACGGGCCAGTCTGCGGCAGGTCTGGCCAATCCCGGTACGCCGCAGCCCGACGCCTCTGCCCTGGCACAGATGGACCTGGCACCGGGTGTCGAAGCGTTCCTGTTCGATCCCGCCGGGGGCCTTCTGGCGCGGGCCGAGGGCAAGCCGGGCACTGGCGCGCTCGACAGCGGCCCGAAATCGACGGTGATCACGGACTTCCTGAACTCGGTCTGGGATGTCGTGTCGGTCATCATGTCCGCCTCGCAGGACGCGCCGCCCAAGGCCGATGCCGAAGGGCTGGCGCGCGCCCTGTTGCCCGGTGCGCTTGGGGGCGAAACGGCGGTCAACACCGGCTGGGACGAGGATGGCTCGGCCCTGTTCTCGGTGGCGACGCCCGTGTCGGTCGACGGCCGGATCATCGGCATCGTCGCGCTCACCTCGGCCGCCGGAGAGATCGACCGCCTGGTGCGCGACGAACGCGAACAGGTGCTGCAGATGTTCGTGATCGCCCTGCTGGTGTCGCTGGGCCTGTCGCTGGTGCTTGCCTCGACCATCGCCAACCCGCTGTCCGACCTCGCCGCCGCCGCCGAGCTGGGCCGCGACCGCGACGCGCGCCGCATGTCGCCGGGCCGCGTCCGCATCCCCGACCTAACCGCGCGCCCGGACGAGATCGGCCGGCTGTCGGTCGCGATGCGCGGCATGGTGGCGGCACTCTATGACCGGATCGAGGCCAACGAACAGTTCGCGGCGGATGTCGCGCACGAGATCAAGAACCCTCTGGCCAGCCTGCGCTCGGCGGTCGGCAGCCTGCGGTTCGTCAAGAAGGAAGAACACCGCGAGAAACTCTTGGACGTGATCGAGCATGACGTGCGCCGCCTGGACCGTCTGGTCAGCGACATCTCGAACGCCTCGCGGCTGGACAGCGAACTGGTCAAGGAAGACGAGGAAGAGTTCAACCTGCTGAAAACCATCGCCAACCTGGGCGAATACCTGGGCAAGCAGGCGAACCAGAAGGGCGTCGATTTCATCACCGACCTGCCGCCCGAACCGATCCTGATCCGGGGGCTCGAGGCGCGGCTGGCGCAGGTGTTCGTCAACCTGATCACCAACGCGACATCGTTCTGCGAAGAGGGCGACGCGGTGCGCGTCTGGGCGCGCAGGCGCGAAAACCGCGTGCTGGTGGTGGTCGAGGATACCGGGCCGGGCATTCCCGAACAGGCCCTGACCAAGGTGTTCAAGCGGTTCTATTCGGAACGCCCCTCGGGCGATTTCGGCAACCACTCGGGCCTCGGCCTGGCCATCTCGAAGCAGATCGTCGAGGCGCATGGCGGCGTCATCTGGGCCGAGAACATCCGCCCGACCACCGCCGATGCCACGTCCGAGCCGCTGGGGGCGCGGTTCGTCGTGGGTCTGCCCGTCTGACGGCGGTGGACCGGGCCCCGCAGTCCGACATCCTGCACGCCACCGCCGTGGCCGATGCCGCCGGGCGGGGGCTGATCATCCTGGGGCCGTCGGGGGCGGGCAAGTCGGCGCTCGCATGGGCTCTTCTGGCGCTGGGGGCGCGGCTGGTCGCCGATGACCGCACGGTGGTGACGGCGGGGCCGGAGGGCCTGAGCCTGGGGTGCCCGCCGACCATCCGGGGCCTGATCGAGGCGCGGGGCCTGGGCCTGCTGCGCGCCGAAGCGCTGCCCTCGGCCCGGCTCGTGCTGGCGGTGGACCTGGCCCGCACCGAGGCTGAACGCCTGCCCCCCCGTCGCGAAATCGTGCTGCTGGGGCAGGCGGTGGACCTTGTCCTCGGCCCCGTCACCGCCCATTTTCCCGCAGCGCTTCTGCACTATCTGGCGTGGGGGCGCGCTGACTGATGGACGGCAACGCTGTGGACGCGGCACAGGAACACCGCATCTTGCTGGTCACCGGCCCCTCGGGTGCCGGGCGGACCACGTCGATCAACGCGCTGGAGGACCTGGGCTACGAGGTGATCGACAACCTGCCGCTCAGCCTGGTCGAAAGGCTGACCGAGGGGGCCGCCTTGCCCCGCCCCGTGGCCCTGGGCCTGGACGTGCGCAACCGCGACTTCAACGCGACCGCACTGATCGAGCTGATCGACCGGCTGACGCGCAACCCGGCGGTGGCGCTGGAGGTGATCTATCTCGACTGCCGCGTGGACGAGCTGATCCGCCGCTATGCCCAGACCCGCCGCCGCCACCCCCTGGCCCCGGCCGAGACCCCGACGGAAGGGATCGAGCGCGAGATCGACCTTCTGGCCCCGATCCGCGTGCGGGCCGACCTGTTGATCGACACCACCGAGATGTCGCCGCACGACCTCAAGGCCGAGATTGCGCGCTGGTTCACGCGCGGCGATTCCGCGCGGCTGGCGGTCAGCCTGCAATCGTTCAGCTACAAGCGCGGCCTGCCGCGCGGCGTGGACATGGTGTTCGACTGCCGGTTCCTGGCCAACCCCCACTGGGAGGCCGCCTTGCGCGATCTGGACGGCCGCGACCCGCGCGTGGCGGCCTATGTCGAGGCCGACCCCCGCTTTGCCGCCTTCTTCGCCAAACTCGCCGATCTGGTGCAATTCCTGCTGCCCGCACAACTGCAGGAGGGGAAGGCCCATCTCGCCATCGGTTTCGGATGTACCGGGGGGCAACACCGGTCGGTTGCCGTTGCGGAAAAACTGGCACGACGCCTTGCGGAAGCGGGCTGGCCGGTGGCAAAACGACATCGCGAACTGGAACGCCGCAGTGCAGCAACCGCTGCACAGGTGCCGCCGGTCGAACGGGCAGGATGAGCGCGGGTCCATGATCGGCATCGTCATCGTGGCGCATGGGGGCCTGGCGAGGGAATATCTCTCGGCGGTCGAGCATGTCGTGGGCAAGCAGGAGGGGATGGTCGCCATCGCCATCGAAGAGGACCACGATCGCGACCGCAAGCAGGGCGAGATCATGGCGGCGGCCAAGTCGGTCGACCGGGGCGACGGCGTGCTGGTGGTGACCGACATGTTCGGCGGCAGCCCGTCCAACCTGTCGCTGCCGGCCTGCGTCGGGGCCGACCGGCGCATCCTGTACGGCGCGAACCTGCCGATGCTGATCAAATTGGCCAAATCCCGCGACCTCGAGGTGAACGAGGCGGTGACGGCGGCCCTGGCCGCCGGGCGCAAGTATATCAACAGCCTGGACCTGGGTGCCGGGGACCGTCCGTGACGGTTCTGACCCTGCGGATCGTCAACGAAAAGGGTCTGCATGCCCGCGCCAGTGCCCGCTTTGTCGAGGTGGTCGAGGCGCATGACGCCGAGGCCATGGTGGCGAAGGACGGCCTGTCGGTATCGGGCGATTCGATCATGGGGCTTTTGATGTTGGCAGCCTCGCGCGGAACCTTTATTGAGGTGCGGACCAGTGGGGCCGAAGCCGACAAGCTGGCAAGCGCGCTGACCGCGCTGGTCGCCGCGAAGTTCGGCGAGGACTATTAGGGATCGGTCGGGGGGGCGAGGGGCTTCGTGACGGACGACCACGACCGCAAACGGGCCGAGGCGGCATCGCGCAAGTACGACATGCGCCGGCTGTCCTATGCCGGCACCTTCACCAATCCGTTCAAGTCGGGCACCATCCGGGCCATCGAATGGCTGACGGCGAAGTTCACGCTGCTGCTGCTGATCCGGTCGTTCGAAAAGTCGGGCGCACCCTTCGGCCCGCCGTTCTGGCCCAAGGCGCTGCGCCACATGGGCATCCGCATCGACACGCCCGCCGAAGAGATCGCCCGCATTCCGGCAACCGGCCCGCTGGTCGTGGTGGCGAACCACCCGCACGGGCTGGTCGACGGCATGGTGATGGCCGAGATGATCAACCGGGTGCGGCCGGACTTCAAGATCCTGACGCGGTCGCTGCTGACGGGCATTCCGGAAGTCGAGCAGTTCATGATCCCCGTGCCCTTTCCGCATGAGGAGAATTCGCGTGAACTGGGCCTGCAGATGCGGGCCGAGACGATGGCGCATCTCAAGGCCGGGGGGGCGATCATCCTGTTCCCGGCGGGCCGCGTGGCCTGTTCGGAAACCTGGTTCGGCCCGGTGATCGAGCAGGAATGGAACGTCTTCACCCACAAGATGATCCAGAAAAGCGGGGCCACGATCCTGCCGATCCGCTTTACCGGGCACAACACGCGGCTCTATCAGATCGCGAACAAGGTGTCGGCGACCCTGCGGCAGGGCCTGTTGCTGTATGAAATCCGCAAGGCGCTGAACCGCCCGCAGCGCCCTTTCATCGGTGAGCCGATCCCGGCCTCGGTCCTGAAGGAGTGGGACAACAACCCGCGCGGGTTCCTGGCCTGGCTGCGCGAACACACGCTGGCGCTGTCCGAGGTCGAACCCGCCCGCCGCCGCATCGACCGCGCGCGGTTTCAGCGCGTCGGCACCGGGATATCGCCCCTGTAGTCGTAAAAGCCGCGCTTGGTCTTGCGGCCCAGCCACCCCGCCTCGACGTATTTCGTCAGCAGCGGGCAGGGGCGGTACTTGGTGTCGGCCAGCCCGTCGTGCAGCACGTTCATGATCGCAAGGCAGGTGTCCAACCCGATGAAATCGGCCAGTTCCAGCGGCCCCATCGGATGGTTCGCGCCCAGTTTCATCGATTCGTCGATGGACTTCACGCTGCCGACCCCCTCGTACAGCGTATAGACCGCCTCGTTGATCATCGGCATCAGGATGCGGTTGACGATGAACGCCGGGAAATCTTCGGAGGTCGAGGCGGTCTTGCCCAGGCGCTGCACGACCTGATGACAGGCCTCGAAGGTCTCGGCGTCCGTGGCGATACCCCGGATCAGCTCGACCAGCTGCATCACCGGCACGGGGTTCATGAAGTGGAAGCCCATGAACCGCTCGGGCCGGTCGGTGCGACTGGCCAGCCGGGTGATCGAGATCGAACTGGTGTTCGAGGTCAGGATCGTCTGCGGCCCCAGATGCGGGGCCAGGCTGTCGAAGATCGCCTGCTTGACCGCTTCCTTCTCGGTCGCGGCCTCGATGATCAGATCCAGCGGGCCAAGGTCGGCGATGTTCACCGTGGTGCGGATGCGCGCCATGGCCGCATCCTTGCCCTCGGGGGGCACGCGACCGCGCGCCACCTGACGGTCGATGTTGCGCCCGATCAGGCCCAGCGAGGCATCCAGCGTCGCCGGGGCCACGTCGTTCAGCACGACGTCATAACCCGCCAGCGCCAGCACGTGTGCGATGCCGGTGCCCATCTGCCCGGCCCCCACCACGCCGACCGTCCGGATCTCCATGCCACCCACCCCCGATATGCCCGCCGCCGTTATCCCCCGCAGTCCGCCTGCACGCAAGACCGCGGCGAAAACAGGGCGGATTTGGCGCGAATTGGGGTTTTAGCGCTTTGGCAACCTGAAGCCTGCACTCTGCCCCTCGGGTGTTGTGACAATTCGGGTGGGTGTGATGGCCTATGCTTATGCGGGCGAGGGGTCGCTCGACTATTCTCCGTGCCACTATGGCACGTCCAAACTGCTGTTTCGCGGCCCGCGCCGCGATCTGGCGCTGCCTTACGTCGCGGTCCTTGGGGGGACCGAGACCTATGGCAAGTTCATCCCGCGTCCCTGGCCCTCGCTGGTCGAGGATGAGACGGGCCTGCGCTGCATCAACCTGGGCTGCGTCAATGCCGGGGCGGATGTGTACCTGGCCGATCCGGGCGTGATGCAGGTGGTGTCAGGGGCGCGCATGGCGCTGGTGCAGGTGATGGGCGCGGGCAACCTGACCAACCGCTTCTACGCCGTCCACCCGCGCCGCAACGACCGCTTCCTGCGCGCGTCCGACGCGCTGGTGCGGCTGTACCCCGAGGTGGATTTCACCAACTTCAACTTCACCCGCCACCTGTTGCAGACGCTGCAGGCGGTGTCGGCCACAAGGTTCGAGGTGCTGGCGGACGAGTTGCGGCGCACCTGGGTCACGCGGATGGAGGCGCTGATGCGGTCGGCGGGCGTTCCGGTGGTGCTGGTCTGGGTGGCGGACCGCCCGCCCGCCCCGCGCGGAGCCGCCGACCTGTCGTCCGATCCGCTGCTGGTGGACCGTCCCATGATCGACGCCGTTGCTGCGCTTGCCGCCGCCTGGGTCCAGCCGGGTCCGGCGGTCGCGGGGCGCGCGCTGGACGGCATGGCCTTTGCCGAGATGGAGCGTCCCGCCGCCGAGGGCCTGCCCGGCCCCGGCGTGCATGAGGCCGTGGCGCAGGCAACGGCAGACGCCGTCGACCGGCTGCTGCGCAGCTGACGTCGGCGGCGTCACCGTGGGGGTGGACAGGGCGGCGCGGGCGCGTGAAGGTCGCATCGACGCCGATGGAGTGCTGCCCGTGTCCGATGCCCCGACCCCGAAGGAAATCCTCGACCTGCCCGACGAGCGCATCGCGATGCCCGACGGCACGCGGCTGGCCGCGCGCCTCTGGCGTCCCGCCACGGGCGGCCCGGTGCCCGCGATCCTCGAGTTCATTCCCTATCGCAAGGGCGACGGCACCCGCCAGCGGGACGAGCGGATGCATCCCTGGTGGGCGGCGCGGGGCTATGCCTGCCTGCGGGTCGATCTGCGCGGGTCGGGCGACAGCGAGGGGCTGCTGACCGACGAATACACAGGCCAGGAACTGCAGGATGCCTGCGACATCATCGCGTGGGCCGCCGCGCAGCCGTGGTGCACGGGCCGGGTGGGCATGATGGGCAAGAGCTGGGGCGGGTTCAACTGTCTGCAGAGCGCCGCCCTGCGGCCTCCGGCGCTGGGGGCGGTGCTGTCGGTCTGTTCCACGGCCGACCGTTTCGCCGACGACATCCATTTCAAGGGTGGGGCGCTGTTGGGGGAAAACATCGGCTGGGGGGCGGTGATGCTGTCCTTTTCCTCGCGCCCCGCCGACCCGCTGTATCGGCCTGACTGGCGCGCGGACTGGATGGCGCGGCTGGAGGCGGAGCCGTTCCTGGCCCCCCTGTGGGCCGGGCATCAGGCGAAGGATGCCTATTGGAAGCATGGGTCGGTCGGCGAGGACTGGGGGGCGATTCAGGCCCCGGTGATGGTGATCGGCGGCTGGGCCGACAACTACATGAACACCGTGGCGGCGCTGGTCGAAAACCTGTCCGTGCCGGTACAGGGCATCGTCGGCCCCTGGGGCCACCAGTATCCGCACAGCGCCGAACCCGGTCCCAGGATCGGGTTCCTGGAGGTGGCCCTGCGCTGGTGGGACCGCTGGCTGAAGGATGTGCCGAACGGGGCCGAAGGCGACCCGGCCTATCGCGTCTGGATGCAGCATTCCTGCCCGCCCGATGCCAGCGCGCCCCATCGTGTGGGGCATTGGGTGGCCGAGGCGGCCCTGCCTTCGCCCCGCGTGACGGTGCGGGACTGGCCGCTGTCGCCGGGCGGCGTGCTGGGCGGCGACGGGGGCGACATCGGCGCGGTCGTCTCGTCGCCCCAGCACCTGGGCCTGATGGCGGGCGAGTTCTTTCCGATGGGCCTGGACGCCGAAATGGCGGGCGACCAGGCCGAGGATGACGCGCTGTCGGTGTGCTTCACGTCCGACCCGCTGACCGGGACCCTGTCGATTCTGGGCGCGGCGGAGGTGCGGCTGACCCTGCAGTCGGACCTGCCCCGCGCGATCCTGATCGCCCGGCTGTGCGATGTCGCCCCGGACGGGGCCTCGACCCGCATCGCCCACGGCATCCTGAACCTGTGCCACCGCGACAGCATGGAGCATCCGTCGGATGTGCCGGTGGGGGTGCCGTTCGACGTGACCCTAAGGCTGGACCAGTGCGCGCACCGTCTGGCACCGGGGCACCGGCTGCGCGTGGCGCTGTCGACCAGCTACTGGCCCTTCGTCTGGCCGTCGGCGGTGACGCCCCGGTTGGAGGTGATGACCGGCAAGCTGGCCCTGCCGGTGCATGAAGCGACGGGCGACGCGGACGAATGGGCCTTTCCTGCGGCCCATGTCCCCGAGACGCTGCCTGTCACGCGCTATCAGGACGACCATGCCCTGCGGGAGATTCAACGCGACCTGATCTCGGGCAAGCGGATGCTGCTGGTTCTGGATCATTCCGGGCCGGTGACCCATTCCCATGGCCTGACCGCCACATCGAGCATGACCGAAACCTGGACGATCAGCCCGAATGATCCTGCATCTGCCGAAGTCGTGATTCACTGGTCCCAGGCGCTCTGGCGCGACGCGCCGGCCTGGCGCGTCGATACCGAGGTCAAGGTGCGGATGACGGCAACCCCGGACGCGCTGCGGATGACGGCAACCCTGCAGGCGCAAGAGAACCTTGCCGAAGTGTTCCGCCGCGACTGGGACGAAGCCGTGCCGCGCGTTTGGCTGTGAAATCTGCAAGCGGGTGCAAGAAAGTTCTTTGGCCAAGGGCCATCGCTTGTTATTGATTCCCCGGTCAACAAAAAAACCGGCAATCGCCGACAGGGAGACTTACATGAACGACGACCTTTCCCGGCTTCTGGCCGATATTGATGCCGTGCGCATGAACCGCCGCCGGTTCCTGGGCACCACGGCGGCAGCGGGCGTGGCCGCCGCCATGGGCGGCACGATGATGACGGCCACCGCCGCACGCGCCGAGGAACCCAAGAAAGGCGGCACCTTCCGCATGGGCTTTGGCGGCGGCGAGGCGACCGATACCCTGGACCCGGCGCTGGCCGACAGCCCGGTGCCCTTTGTCGTCAACCGCCAGTGGGGCGACACCATCGTCAACGTCACGGCGGATGGCCAGATCGAGATGCGCCTCGCCGAATCGATGTCGTCGAACGCCGACGGCACGGAGTGGAGCTTTGCCATCCGGCAGGGTGTGAAGTTCCATGACGGGACCGACATGACCATCGACGACGTGGTCGCGACCTTCAAGCGCCACTCCGACGAAAACGCCAAGTCGGGGGCCTTCGGCATCATGTCGGGCATCTCCGAAGTCGTTTCCGAAGGCAACGAGGTGATCTTCAAGCTGGCCACGGGCAACGCCGACCTGCCCTATCTGCTGTCCGACTATCACCTGGTGGTCCAGCCCAAGGGCGGCATCGACAATCCCAACGCCGGGATCGGCACCGGCACCTGGAAGGTGGTCAGCGCCGAGCCGGGCGTGCGCTATGTGTTCGAGAAGAACCCGAATGATTGGGATACGACGCGCGGGCACTATGACGGCGTGGAACTGATCGTCATCAACGACAACACCGCACGCACCGCCGCGCTGCAGTCAGGCCAGGTCGACATGATCAACCGGATCGACCCCAAGGTGGCCAAACTGCTGGGCCAGGTACCGGGCGTGGTGGTCAACAACGTGTCGGGCCGCGGCCACTATGTGTTCATCATGCACACCAACACCGCGCCCTTCGACAACAAGGACCTGCGGCTGGCGCTGAAGTACGCGATCAACCGGCAGGAAATGGTCGACAAGATCCTCGATGGTTTCGGCGGGGTCGGCAACGACATCCCGGTCAACGCAGCCTATCCCCTGTTCACCGCCCTGCCGCAGCGCGAATTCGACGCGGCCAAGGCGGCGGAGCATTACAAGGCCTCGGGGCATGACGGGTCGCCCATCGTGCTGATCGTGGCCGACACGGCGTTCCCCGGCGCGGTCGATGCGGCGGCGCTGTTCCAGCAGACGGCGGCGGCAGCAGGCATTCCGCTGGAAATCCAGCGCGTGCCGGATGACGGCTACTGGTCGGACGTGTGGAACGTCAAGCCGTTCTGCGCCAGCTATTGGGGCGGGCGGCCGGTGCAGGACCAGATGTGGTCGACGGCCTATCTGTCCACCGCCGACTGGAACGACACCAAGTACCAGAACCCCGACCTTGACGCGCTGATCCTGTCGGCGCGGGGCGAAACCGATGCCGCCAAGCGCACTGAGCTGTACAAGCAGATCAGCGAGATCGTGCACGTGGACGGCGGGACCATCTGCCCGATGTTCAACGATTTCATCGACGCACGCAGCGACAAGGTGATGGGTTACATCGACGATCCCAACTATGAGGCGATGGGGGGCTGGGCCTCGGCCAAGACCTGGCTCGCCTGAGGTGACGGTTCACCCGATCCTGAAACTGGTGGCCCAGCGCATTGCGCTGGGCCTTGTCTTGCTGCTGGCGGTGTCGGTGCTGATCTTTGCCGCGACGCAGATCCTGCCCGGCGACGTGGCACAGGCCATCCTGGGACAGGCGGCCACGCCCGAGACGCTGGCCAACCTGCGCGAGGAACTGGGCCTGAACGAACCCGCCGTCACGCGGTACTTCAAATGGCTGGGCGGCGTGCTGCAGGGCGATCTTGGCGTGGCCTTGACCAACGGGCAGGACATTGCCACCAACATGGGCAAGCGGCTGGGCAACACGCTGTTCCTGGCGGCCTGCGCCGCCGTGATCGCGGTGCCGCTGGCGATCCTGCTGGGCCTCTTGGCGGTGCGCTATCGCAACCGCTGGCCGGACAAGCTGATTTCCACGGTGACGCTGGCCACCATTTCGGTCCCCGAATTCCTGATCGGCTACATCGTGGTGTTCTTCCTCGCCGTGCAGGTGCGGATGTTCCCGTCGCTGGCCAACGTGCATGACGCGATGGGATTCTTCGAGCGGCTGAACGCCATCGCCCTGCCGGTCATCGTGCTGGTGCTGGCGGTCCTGGGCCACATGATGCGGATGACGCGGGCGGCGATCCTGAACGTGCTGGAATCGGCCTATGTCGAGACGGCGGAACTGAAGGGGCTGTCGCCGATGACGGTGATTGCCCGCCATGCGCTGCCGAATGCCGTGGCCCCGGTGGTGAACGTGGTGATGCTGAACCTGGCCTATCTGGTGGTGGGCGTCGTGGTGGTCGAGGTGGTGTTCGTCTATCCGGGCATGGGGCAGTACCTGGTCGATCATGTGTCCAAGCGCGACGTGCCGGTGGTGCAGGCGACGGGGCTGGTGTTCGCGGCCATCTACATCGGGCTGAACATTCTGGCCGACGTCATCTCGATCTTCGCCAACCCGCGCCTGAGGCACCCGAAATGAGGCGCATCCCCCTGTCGGCGATGATCGGGCTCTTGTTCACCGGCCTGTACTTCTTTGCCGCGATCTTTGCCCCATGGATCGCCCCCTACGGCATGGCCGAGGTGGTGGGCGACAGGTGGGAGCCGTGGTCGGCTGTCCATTGGCTTGGGACCGATTCCATCGGGCGGGATCTTCTGTCGCGGATGATCTGGGGCGGGCAGACCACGATCTTCGTCGCCGCCTGCGCCACCATCGTGTCCTTTGGCCTGGGCTCGGTGCTGGGGTTCCTGGCGGCGGTGCGGGGCGGCTGGGTGGATCAGCTCCTGTCGCGGTTCGTCGATCTGATGATGTCGATCCCGTCGTTGATCAGTGCCCTGGTCGTGCTGTCGGTCATGCCGGTGACGCTGCCGGTGCTGATCCTGGTCATGGGCCTTCTGGACGCGACGCGGGTGTTCCGCCTGTCGCGCGCCGTGGCCGTCGACATCACGGTGATGGACTATGTCGAGGCCGCGCGCCTGCGGGGCGAGAAACAGGGCTGGATCATCTTCCGCGAAATCCTGCCCAATGCCCTGTCGCCGCTGGTGGCCGAGATGGGGCTGCGGTTCATCTTTGCCGTCCTGTTCATCTCGACCCTGTCGTTCCTGGGCCTCGGCGTGCAGCCGCCCATGGCCGACTGGGGCGGCATCGTGAAGGAAAACAAGGAAGGCGTGGCTTTCGGCATCTCGGCCGCGCTGATCCCGGCCTTTGCCATCGCCACGCTGGCGATCTCGGTCAACCTGGTTGCCGACTGGATCCTGAACCGGACCAGCAGCCTGAAAGGGGGCCGCAGTGGCTGAGCGCAGCGAAACCCTGCTCGACATCCGCGACCTGGTGATCGAGGCCACGTCCTATCCGCCAGGCGAGCCGCCGCGCAACGTGACGCTGGTGCATGGCGTGTCGCTGACGCTGGCGCGCGGCAAGGTGATGGGGCTGATCGGCGAATCGGGCGCGGGCAAGTCGACCATCGGGCTGTCGTCGATGGCCTATGGGCGTGGCGGGGTGCGCATCACCGGGGGGCAGGTTTTCCTGAACGGGCGCGACATCCTGAAAGGCGGGGCAGGGGGGCTGCGGGCACTGCGGGGCCGCGAGGTGACCTATGTGGCGCAATCCGCCGCCGCCGCCTTCAACCCGGCGCTGCCGCTGATGGACCAGGTGATCGAGACGACGCTGCGCCATGGCCTGTCGGGCCGCGCCGAGGCCGAGAAGCGGGCGGTGGCGCTGTTCCGCCGCCTGGGCCTGCCCAATCCCGAAACCATCGGCGCGCGCTATCCGCACCAGGTGTCGGGCGGACAGTTGCAGCGGGTGATGACGGCGATGGCGCTGTGCCCCAAGCCCGACCTCGTGGTCTTCGACGAGCCGACCACCGCGCTTGACGTGACGACGCAGATCGAGGTGCTGGCGGCGATCAAGGAGGCGATCCGCGACACCGGGGTGGGGGCGCTGTACATCACCCACGACCTGGCTGTCGTGGCGCAGGTCGCCGACGAGATCCGCGTGCTGCGCGGCGGCAGGACGGTGGAACACGGCACCACCGACCAGATCATCAACGCCCCGCGCGAGGCCTATACCCAGGCGCTGGTGTCGGTGCGGTCCATCGACCACGAGGAGAAGGCCCCCGCGCCGCCCGTGCTGCAGGTCGCGAACATCACGGCGCGCTACAAGGGCACGCAGTTCGACGTGCTGAAGAACGTGACGGTCGACCTGCCCCCCGGCCAGACCCTGGCCGTGGTGGGCGAAAGCGGGTCGGGCAAGTCGACGCTGGCGCGGGTGATCACCGGTCTGCTGCCCGCCCGCGCGGGGCGGATCACCTTTGCGGGCCGGACGCTGTCGCCGGATCTGGCAGGCCGGACCAAGGACGACCTGCGCGAGTTGCAGATGATCTACCAGATGGCCGACGTGGCGATGAACCCGCGCCAGCCGGTGGCCACGATCATCGGGCGGCCGCTCGAGTTCTATTTCGGGCTGCGCGGGGGCGAACGGGACCGGCGGGTGCAGGACCTGCTGGAAGAGATCGAGATGGGCAAGGGCTATGCCGACCGCTATCCGGCGGAACTGTCGGGCGGGCAGAAGCAGCGTGTCTGCATCGCCCGTGCGCTGGCCGCGAAGCCCCGGCTGATCATCTGCGACGAGGTGACAAGCGCGCTCGACCCCCTGGTGGCGGACGGCATCCTGAAGCTGCTCTTGTCCTTGCAGGCGCGCGAAGGGGTGGCCTACCTGTTCATCACCCACGACCTGGCCACCGTCCGCGCCATCGCCGACCGCATCGCCGTGATGTACAAGGGCGAGGTCCGCCGCTACGGCCAGAAGTCCGACGTGCTGGCCCCGCCCTTCGACGACTATACCGACCTTCTGCTGTCCTCGGTGCCCGAGATGCGCCTTGGCTGGCTGGAGGAAGTTCTGGCGCACCGCCGGATGGAAAGCGCCGGGAACTGAGCCGATGCACGCCGTGCATCGGTGGCAAAGGGGGGCTGTCTGCCCCCCTCGTCGCTGACGCTCCTCACCCCCCGAGGATACTTGGGGACAGAAAAAGCACAGTTTGAGTTTCGTTTGCGCTTCTTCTGTCCCCAGGCCTCCTCGGGAGAGGCGAAGCCTCAGGGGCAGCGCCCCCCTGCAGGTCAGGCCGCGTAGTCCGACCCCTCGGCATCCAGGATCGCCCGCAACTCGCTCAGGTGCCTGTCGGCAAAGGCGGGGTAGGCCTCCCATTCCTGCGCGGTCTTTTCGGCGATGGCATCGGGCAGAACGCGCAGCGGGCGGCCGGTTTGCAGGGCGCGGATGTAGGTGTCGGCGGCACGCTCGAAATGATACATGCGGTTCCAGGCCTCGGCCACGGTGCGCCCGACGATCAGGATCCCGTGGTTGCCCATCACCATGGCGATCACCGTGGGATCGACCAGCAGGGTGGCGCAGCGCGCGCCCTCGGCCTCGAACGCCATGCCGCCATAATGGTCGTCCACCACATGGCGGTTGTGGAACATGGCGGATGTCTGGTCGATGGCGGGCAGGCGTGAGTCGGCCAGCGAGGCGAGGACGGTTGCCTGCACCGAATGCACGTGCATGACGCACCGCGCATGCGGGCAGGCGCGGTGGATGGCACCATGCAGGCCCCAGGCGGTGGGGTCGGGCGCATCGGGGCGGTCCATCGTGGCGGGGTCGTTGGCGTCGATCTCGACCAGGTCGGACGCGCGGATGCGGCTGAAATGGCGGCCGTTGGGATTGATCAGGAACTTGGTGCCGTCGTCGTTCACGGCGAGCGAGAAATGGTTGGCAATGGCCTCGTGCAGGCGTTCGCGCACCGTCCAGCGGAACGCCGCAGCCAGATCGGCGCGCAGGGCGGTATGGGTCAGGTTCGGGATCATGTTCATCGGAATTCTCCTGTGGCCATGGCGGCAAGGGCGGCGGTGATGCGGTCGAAACTGGCGCGCGCACGCGGCACCGAGTGGCGGGCGCGCAGATAGCCGTGGACAAGGCCCGGCTCGACGGTGGCCTCGGCGCAGCCCCCGGCGGCACGGATGCGGTCGCGGTAGAGGCCGGCGGCATCGGCATGGGGGTCGCACTCGGCAGCGAAGATCGCGGTCGGGGGCAGGCCGGTGAAATCGCTGTCCTGCAGGGCGGCGGCCGTCGGATCGGGAGGGGGATCGTCGCGGCCGTGGCGCAGGCGGCGGTAGTTCAGAATGTCGGCCGTCGTCAGCATTGGCGCATGGGCATGGGTCACATAGCTGCCCCGGTCGGTGGGCGCGCCCATCCCGGGATAGATCAGCACCTGCCCCAGGACGCGCACCGGGCTGCCGCGCAGGGCATGGGTCACGGAGGACGCCAGCGTGCCGCCGGCCGAATCCCCGGCCAGGATCACCGGGCCGTACGCCTCTGCCACGGCACGGGTCGCGGCCATCGCGTCGTCAAAGGCGGCGGGGTGCCGATGTTCGGGGGCAAGGCGGTAGTCCACGCTGATCACGCGCAGGCCGGTCGCGGCGCAAAGCTCGGCGCAGACGTCGTCATGGCTTTCGAGCCCGCCCACGAGAAAGCCGCCACCGTGGAAATAGACGACCGTCGCACCTGACGGACCGGCCCCGTAGCGTCGGGTCGGCATGCCGCCGCGCGGCGCGTCGCTGACGGCCACCCCGGCGGGGCGCGGCGCGCGGAAGACCGCGCACATCGCGTCATAGACGCGGCGCTGCCCGGCGATGTCGAGCGCCGTCGCATCCGCCGGATAGGCGGCATTCGTCCGATCGATGAAGGCCCAGGTCGGGGCATCGATAAGGGTCCGGTAAGGGGATTCGCGCATCTTCCAACCGGGATTGTGGCTGCCCGAAGGTGCCTGCAATGCCCGCAACGTGCAATCGCCACAATCGGCCTCGGGATGACCCCGAAATGGTCCGCCTGGGCCGCAATGCAGCCCCATCGTCAGGGTTAATTTGCTGGAAGACACCGATGACCGCAGAAAGGCCACCACCATGCAGATGTTCCGCACGATCGATCAGCAGGAGGCGGCCCTTGTCGGCTGGGGCGTCCGGGTGCTGTTGCTGGCCCCGAACGGTGGCGAAGGCGGCGCGCGGATTGCGGAACGCCTGCAAGGGTTTGGCGGGCTGATCGAGGCGGAGTACGACGAATTCGCGGCGCTTGAGGCGCTGCAGGCCGATGCCACCGGGTTCGGCCTGTTCGTGATGGAATGCGATCCCTACGGCGGGCTGGCGGCCGGGCGGCGCGTGATGTCGATGATCGGGCTGGCCGTGGGGCGGACCCGCAGCATCCTGATCTCGCGCGAGGTGGCGGTGCAGACCTTCCCCGAGGATCCGCTGCAGCCGATCCTGTTGCGCTCGCCCCTGTCGGCGGTGTCGCTGCGGGTGGGGTTCGAACACGCCCTGCGCGACCGGCTGGTCTACCAGGCCGCCTGAGGGCGTGACGCCATGCAGAAGGGGCGGACCCGATGGTCCGCCCCTTTGCGTCACTCACGGGTCTGTCAGGCCAGCGACAGGTTCGTCGCCGATTCGCGACCGTCGCGGCC
Source organism: Gemmobacter sp. (assembly GCA_052387255.1). Classification (GTDB taxonomy): domain Bacteria; phylum Pseudomonadota; class Alphaproteobacteria; order Rhodobacterales; family Rhodobacteraceae; genus JBBQXK01. The sequence goes on from JBQTJI010000009.1 coordinate 54,180, forward strand.
CGCCTCGATGTCGAAGGTCACGGCCTGGCCGTCCTTCAGACCGCGCAAACCGGCCCGCTCCAGCGCGGTGATGTGGACGAACACGTCCTTGCGTCCGCCTTCAGGCGCAATGAAGCCATAGCCCTTCGTTTCGTTGAACCATTTCACGGTGCCTTTGGCCATCGTGAAGTCTCCTGTCTTGTCGCCGCCCGCAGGATTGCGGCGGCCCGGCACGTCAGCTTGGATCGAAGGCTGTGGCCGTTTTGGACGGGAGACAGGTCGATAGAGATAACGTCGCGCTGCAAAATATGCCCGCGTGCAAACCGAAAATCAAGGGGCGATGCCCGGCCGGGTCAGAACGGGGCGGTCAGTTCCGCCGCCCTGGTCGCCTTGTCGTAGATGCAGATCATGCGCTGCGTGCCCATCCCTTCGGACGTTGCGGTCACGATGGCCGCGCCAAAGCTTTGCGATCCGAAGGGATTGACCTCGACGGTGATCTCGCCCGGCTCTTCCAGGATGGCCAGGCAGGCGGCCTCGACCTCGGCGCGGAACTGGGCCCAGGCGTCCTCGCTCGACGCCAGGGCAGGGGGGGCGAACGGGACGACTGCGGCCAGGGCCAGGGCGAGAAGGCGCATCGGAAACTCCGGAATAGACAAGTGGGGGCCTGCGTTCTTTGACATACGGGCGATGCGGACCAACACAAGCGCTGTCACGAAACTGTCACGCAACCGTTGCATATCCGTAGTGCACGCCCGCTAGGCCCATGGTCCCAAGGGCGCATCCGGTGCCCTGACCGCGAATCCATTCCAGGAGACCAACAATGTCCTTCATGAAACTCAGCGCCTCGGCCATCGCCATCGCGGCGGTGTCGGCGACGGCGGCCATGGCACGTGACCAGATCCGCATCGTCGGGTCGTCGACCGTGTTCCCCTACACCCAGGCCGTGGCCGAAGAGTTCGCCAACCAGGGCGGTGCGGCCCCGGTCGTCGAATCGACGGGAACCGGCGGCGGGATGCAGATCTTCTGCGGTGGCGTGGGCGCGGACCATCCCGACATCACCGGCGCGTCGCGCGCCATGCGCAAGTCGGAGTACGACCTGTGCGTGCAGAACGGCGTGACCGACATCACCGAGGCGCTGATCGGCTATGACGGGCTGGCCATCGCCGTCAGCCGCGCGAACGAGACCGACTGGAACCTGACGCTGCAGCAGGTGTACCTGGCCCTGGCCGCCAAGGTTCCGGGAGAGGGCGGTCTGGTCGACAACCCCTTCAAGATGTGGTCCGACATCGATGCCACGCTGCCGGCCGTCGCCATCGTCGCCTATGGCCCGCCGCCCACGTCCGGCACCCGCGACGCCTTTGTCGAACTGGCGATGCACGTCGGCTGCGAGGCGACGGAATATGCCAAGGCGCTGGAAGCTGCCGGCGACGAGGCCGCCTATGACAAGTTCGTCGAGGAAGACTGCTCGCGCATGCGCCAGGACGGGCCCTTCGTGGAAGCGGGCGAGAACGACAACCTGATCGTGCAGCGCCTCGAGGCCGACCCGAACGCGGTCGGCATCTTCGGCTATTCCTTCCTGTACGAGAACCTCGACAAGCTGAAGGGCGTCAAGATCAACGGCGTCGAGCCCGGTCTGGAAACCATCGCCTCGTTCGACTATCCGATCGCGCGCCCGCTGTACTTCTATGTCAAGAACGCGCACCGCGGCGTGATCCCAGGCCTGACCGAGTTCATCGAGACCTATGCCTCGCCGGACGCCATGGGCAAGGGTGGCTACCTGGAAGAGCGCGGGCTGGTCGTGCTGAGCGACGATGCCCTGGCCACCGTGCAGGCGGCGCTGAAAGACGCCGTCAACATGCCTGCCCCCGCGAAGTGATCCTGATCCGCGCCACCCGGGACCGTCCCGGGTGGCGCACCTCCACGGCGGGACCCCGTTCATGACCCAGCTTGCCTTTCTTTTTCTCTTTGTCGCTGTCGTTGCAGGATATGTTCTGAACCGGGTGGCGGCCGAGAGGATCCGCTCGAACGGCGGAAGGCTGCACTCGCTGGTGGGCTTCCATGGCTTCTACGCAGCGCTGCTGATCGGCCTGCCGGGATTCATCCTGATCATCCTGTGGCTGCTGTTCCAGGGGCCGATGATCGACCGCAGCGTCATGGCGGGATTGCCCGCAGGGTCGCTCGACGGCCTGGAGCCGGGCGCGGTCAGCCTGGTGCTTGCCGAGATCCAGTCGATTGCGCGGAGCCAGGTGTTCGGAACCCCTGCCGAGTGGAAGGTCGAGGCAGCGGAACGGCTGAACGGTCTCTACAATTCCTCTCGATGGGCGATGCTGGGCGTTGTCGCCGTGATGAGCCTTGCCCTTCTTGCCTTTGCCCGGTCGCGCGTTGCCGCAGAGTTCCGGGCGCGCCACGGTGTCGAGCAGATCGTGCTGGGCCTTATGATCGCCTGTTCGACAATTGCCATCTTCACGACCGTCGGCATCGTGCTGTCCCTGATCTTCGAAAGCATCAAGTTCTTCCGGCTTGTTCCGCTCAACGAGTTCCTGTTCGGCCTTCAGTGGGAGCCGCAGATCGCCATCCGCGCCGACCAGGTGGCGGGGCAGGGGGCCTTCGGGGTGATCCCGGTCATCCTCGGGTCTCTGGTGATCATGACCATCGCACTGCTGGTCGCCGTGCCCATCGGCCTGATGTCGGCCATCTATCTCAACGAATTCGCCTCGCGGCGGTTCAGGCTTGTGGTCAAGCCGATCCTCGAAATCCTGGCCGGCGTGCCGACGGTGGTCTACGGGTTCTTCGCGATCCTGGTCGTGGCCCCCTTCCTGCGCGAGTTCGGCGCGGCAGTCGGCCTGCCGGTATCGCCCAACACGGCGCTTGCCGCAGGCGTCTGCATGGCGATCATGCTGATCCCGTTCATCTCGTCCTTTGCCGATGATGCCCTGGCCGCCGTGCCGCGCAGCCTGCGCGACGGGTCGCTGGCGCTGGGGGCGACGCGGGGCGAGACGATGCTGAAGGTTCTGTTCCCCGCCGCCATCCCCGGCATCGTCGGCGGTGTCCTGCTGGCCGTCAGCCGGGCCATCGGCGAGACGATGATCGTGGTCATGGCGGCAGGCATCATCGCCAAGCTGACGGTGAACCCGCTGGATACCGTGACGACGGTGACGGTGCAGATCGTCACCCTGCTGATCGGCGATACCGAGTTCGACAATCCCAAGACGCTGGCCGCCTTCGCCCTTGGAATGCTGCTGTTCGTGATCACGCTTGGCATCAACATCCTCGCGCTCCGCATCGTGCGGAAGTACCGCGAGCTTTACGACTAGGAACGCGACATGACCGACATGAACGCCGAAGGTGGCGCTGCCGAGGGGCGGGGGCTGAACACCACCTCCTATGCGGATCGCGTCCGGCGCCGGAACCGCAGCGAACTGGTTCTGCGGGGGCTGGGTCTGACGTCGATCCTTCTGGCTTTCGGTTTTCTCGCGCTCATGCTCGCCTCGCTGATCTCGACCGGGTACAAGGCCTTCACGCAGACCCATGTCACGCTCGATGTGCCCGTGTCCGCGCAGCACATCGACGCCGCAGACCCCTACAACGGAAGCTGGCGCAGGGTGATCCAGGACACCGTGGCCGCTGCCTTTCCCGAGGCGGGTCAGGGCGAGATGCGCGACCTGACCTCGATCCTGTCGAACGGGGCGCAATTCGCGATCCGCGATCAGGTTGTGGCCGATCCGTCGCTGATCGGACAGACGATCACGGTGACGGTACCGGTGTCGGACCCCTTCGACCAGTTGAACAAGGGGCTCGTCGACCGCGCCACGGCCGAGGCGAACCGGCGCGTCACCGACGCCCAGATCGCCGCCTTCGACAAGCTCGAGGCCGAGGGCCGGATTTCCAATCCGGTGAACTGGGGCATCATCGCCAACGCCGATTCGCGCTTTCCCGAACTGGCCGGCCTACAGGGTGCGCTTTACGGCACGTTCTGGCTGCTGCTGACCTGCTTTGCCATCTCGTTCCCGGTCGGCATCGGCGCGGCCATCTATCTGGAAGAGTTCGCAAGGCCCGGCAAGGTCAGCGATTTCATCGAAGTGAACATCAACAACCTGGCCGCCGTGCCGTCGGTCGTTTTCGGCCTGCTGGCCCTGTCGGTGTTCCTGAACTGGTTCGGCCTGCCGCGCGGTGCGCCATTTGTCGGTGGGCTGACGCTGGCCCTGATGACCCTGCCCACAATCATCATCGCGACGCGGGCGGCGTTGAAGGCGGTGCCGCCCTCGATCCGCGAGGCGGCCCTGGGTGTCGGCGCATCCAAGCAGCAGGTCGTGTTCCAGCATGTGCTGCCGCTCGCCATGCCGGGCATCCTGACCGGTACCATCATCGGTCTGGCGCAGGCCATCGGCGAAACCGCCCCGCTTCTGCTCATCGGCATGAACGCCTTCATCACCGCCGTTCCTGATGGTCCGATGGCCGCCGCGACCACCCTTCCGACCCAGATCTTCATCTGGGCCGACAGCCCCGAGCGCGGCTTTGTCAGTCGCACATCGGCGGCGATCCTGATCCTCTTGGCGGTTCTCGTGGTGATGAACGCGCTGGCCATCTACCTGCGCAACCGCTTCGAGCGGCGCTGGTAATCCCCACCGGAAAGGGAACAACATGAACGACATGCGCATTGCGGAGAGAACCGTGGACACGTCCGACACCAAGATCAGCGCGCGCGGCGTGCAGGTGCACTACGGCACCAGCCACGCGCTGAAGGATGTCGATGTCGATATCCTGGACAAGACGGTGACCGCCTTCATCGGCCCCTCGGGCTGCGGCAAGTCGACCTTCCTGCGCTGCCTGAACCGGATGAACGACACGATCCCGATCTGCCGTGTCAGCGGCGACATCCGCATCGACGGCGAGGACATCTACGCGCCATCCATCGACCCGGTGCAGCTCCGCGCCCGCGTCGGCATGGTATTCCAGAAGCCGAACCCGTTTCCGAAATCGATCTTCGAGAACGTCGCTTATGGCCCGCGCATCCATGGCTTGGCGAAGTCCAAGTCCGACCTCGACCAGATCGTCGAGGAAAGCCTGCGCAAGGCCAGCCTGTGGGAGGAGGTCAAGGACCGCCTCACCGACTCCGGCACCGGCTTGTCGGGCGGCCAGCAGCAGCGTCTGTGCATCGCCCGCACCATCGCCATCAACCCCGAAATCATTCTGATGGACGAGCCGTGCTCCGCGCTCGACCCGATTGCCACCGCACGCATCGAGGAACTGATCGAGGACCTGCGCTCCAATTTCACCATCGTGATCGTCACCCACTCCATGCAGCAGGCTGCCCGCGTTTCCCAGCGCACGGCGTTCTTCCATCTGGGCATCCTTGTCGAGGAAGGCGAGACGACACATATTTTCACCAATCCACGCGACAAGCGCACCCAGGACTACATCACCGGGCGCTTCGGTTAGTTTCGCGCCGACTTCGTGAACACGATTGAGCCCCGCAATCGCGAGGCTC
>JBQTJI010000010.1:0-31310 GCA_052387255.1 Gemmobacter sp.
GGCGTGGTTCATCAGCGCCGTCATCAGCTTGGTCTGGATCGTCCCGCCGCTCAGGCCCGCCATGCCCAATTCGGCGATCCTGTCCGTGTCGGGGTGGCCGATGCCCCGCAGTGCCGATTGCAGCTTGCCGATCCCCACATCGGCCGCTTCCTTGGCGGCGTTCCAGATCTCCTGCGGTTTCGGTCCGTTCTGGGGCGCGGGGGCCGGCGTCGCCTCGGCCCGGGCCAGGTCGGCGGCCAGGGCGCGCAGGGCGGCGGTGGCCCCGGCGATGTCGCCTGCCACGATCATCCCTTGCACGGCACGGATCTGACCGACCAGCGCCGTCTGCACCGGACCGGGCGGCAGGGCGCGCAGGCGCGGCACCATCGCCGACAGCGCCGCCGTCAGGCGCGCCGCCAGGTCATCCGTCGGCGGTTTCTCGGGCGGGGCCGCCGGCGGCGCGCCGTCGGTTGCCAGCCGCTGCAGCGCCTTTTCGATCACGTCCAGCGCGGCAGCTGCCTCGTCGGCGCGGCCCTCCTTGACCAGACCCACCACGCGGGTGAAGGCCTGCACCAGCGGGCCGACCTTGTCCTTGGGCAGCCCCTCAATCCCCGTCTTCACCTTCACCAGGCGTTCGCGCAGCGCCGCCGTGTCGGCCTGTGGCTGGGGCGGTGCTTCGGGCGGCGTGTCGCCCTGCGGCTGAGGCGGCGCGACAGGCGGCGCTTCGGCGGTCGCCATGCCATCCTCTTCGCTTTCGTCCTCGTCACCCTCGTCGTCCGGCAGGGCGTCCTCGTCGATCTCCTGCCCGTCGGGGCCGACCAGCACAGGCCGGTACTTGCCCATGCCCACATCGCGGAACTTCTTCTTGAGCTGCTTGACCAGGCCCTTCAGCGGCTTGGTCGGCGCAAAGCGCACGTCGGCCCCGTCCATCGTGAAGGTGCCGAAACAGACCTTGCGGATCGCCTTCGACGATCCCTTGAGGTCCTTCTTCAGCGTCGCGGGCGGCTTGCGCAGATCGACCATCAGCCCGCAATCCTCGGGCTTCGACCCCAGGCCGAAGGCAAAGGGATAGGCGTCGCCCGAGGATTTGCCCTTGTTGAAAAGCTTCTCGATCTCGCCCTGGTCGAAGGCCGCGTTCGTCTCTTCCGCCATGCGCACTGCTCCTTCGTCTAGACGCGGCCAGTGTAGGCCGCCCATTCCGCCGATGACATCGCCACAAAGTCGATGTCGGGCGCATCCTCGGCATCGCCCAGCGGAAAGTCGGGCCAAAGCCGTTCATGGGCGCGGGTCAGAAGCGGGATGAACTCGCGGTTGGGCCAGCGATAGACGCTGCCCGCGAATTCGGCCAGCCGACCGCCACCCGGCGACGCGATCAGCGATGCGATGGACATGCGCAGCAGGTCGTCGTCGTCCGCCGCGCGTGCAGCAGCACCCATGGCGTCGATGGCATCGTCATAGGCGGTCAGGTCGCCCGCCGGATCGTCCAGCATGGCCGCCCGGCTTTCGGTGACCATCGCCAGGTAGCGTTCGATCAGGATGCTGTTGACCTTCATCTTGCCGTCTCCGCGTCACTCAATGTAGTCGCCCTTTTCCTGATCCCAGCCTTTCACCAGCGGGAAGTGCTGCATCATCACCCAGCGCCCCGGAATGGTGGTGGGGACCAGGGCCTTGTCGGCCGGGGGGTTCTTGGGCTTTGGCTTCTTCTTCTCGTAGGCTTCGAAGGCAGCCTTGTTCTGCTTCTCCATCTCGGCCTTGTAGCGCGACCGATAGGCCCCGACGTTGCGCGGACGGTCGTCCTTGTCATCGTCCGGGCTGTCGATCACGAAGACGAACTTCGTCGTGCTCTTGGTGATGCCCTTCAGCTCGCGAAAGGTCTCGAAGGTGCCCGCTTCCTCCAGCGTGCCGTCGGGCAGCACCTCGGTGTTCGGCTTGATCCCCTCGAAGGCCCCGTCGATCGGGCCGCCGTGGTCGATCTCGACCGACTTTTCCAGCACCATGTCCTTGTCGGTATTGGGCGCACCCAGGGCATAGGACTTCTTCGTCAGGTCGACCTTTTCGACCTCAAGCGGGTCCTGCGCCTTGGACTCGGCCTGTTCGCGCCCGGCCAGCCAGGCCGCCGAGCTTTCGAACTTGGACGAGGCGCGGGTTTCCGACTTCTTGTTGTCGGGCGCGATGCCGGTCTGCAGGCGACGCAGCAGGTCTTCCTCTGACACGCCAGGGCCGTGGCGGTCCAGCGAATGGCCCGCATTCGTGTCCTTGCCGTCATCATCTTCGTACAGTTTGGCCGCTTCGGCCGCCAGGGCCTCGCATTCGCCCAGGAATTTCTTGTACTCCTTGGTGGCGGCGACGAAGTCGGTCTTCTTGGCCAGATCGTTGCAGTCGCCGATGCGCTTGTTCAACGCCCCTTCGCCGCCCTTGCCATAGATCTTGGCGCTGTCCTTGGAAAACGCCTTGGCGGCCCGCTTCAGTCCGGCCAGCACGCCCATGGCCATCCCGCGCGCGTGGGCGAACTCCAATGCCTGCTTCAGCAGCGGCTCGTGCGCGTCCAGCAGGTCCAGCGCCGTCGCATAGTCCTTGGTGGCGGCCATGGTCACGGCGGCGGCCAGGCTTTTCTCCAGCGCCTCGCGCGGGTCCTTATCGGGGATCTTCTTGACCACGCCCCTGGTCGCGGCATCCATCGCCTTGTGCCGCTTCAGCCACAGGTCGATGTTGGCGGCCATCACCTTGAGGTCCTTGTTCTCGAACAGGGCCTTCAGGGTGACCAGCGTCTTCGGCGGGCCGTCCTTTTCCGTCAGTTCCTTCTCTGCCTTGGTGATGGCCTGGACGCACAGGGTGTGGGGTGGCGATTTGTCGACCTGTGCGTCGCGCAGTTTTCTGGCGCGTTCGATCTGGACGTTGTAGATGGCAAGCGCGCGCAGGTTTTCCTCGGCCTTGACCAGCAGGGGCAGCGCCTCGCCGAACTTCTTCGCGGTGGCCTTGGTGTCCGCCTCGGTGGTCAGCTTGAGCGTGTCCTTCGCGTCGTGCAGCGCGTGCAGGCCCTTGACCCGGTTCGCGGGCTCGATCCACTTGATCAGGCTCTTGACCATCGTCTCGACGGTGTTCATCACGACGTCCGCCTGGGTGACCTTGCCCTTCTTGATATCTTCCAACAGCGGTTTCAGTTGCTTCTTCATCTCGTCGCGGAGTGTCGCCTGGGTGGGGTCCAGGTTGCCCACGCTCCCCTGCAGCTTGGCCAGGCGCTGACGGGCCAGTGCCGCCTTTTCGTCGGCCTTGCCGCTGAGGCCGTTGAACGCGGCGGCGGCCTTGGCATAGTCCCGTGCCGGAAGGCTTTTTTCGGCCGCCTCGAACGCCTTGTCCACAGCGTTGACTGCGGGCGACTCGGTCGTTCGGACGGACGCATAAAGGCCCCAGAGCTCTGCCAGCGCGGCAAAGGCGACGATGGCGGGACCATAGCTGTTCAGGGTGACGCCTGCAGGCCCCGGATCGGTGTTCGGGGCCGGAATCTTGCGCGCGGCCGCGACCTTTGACGCCAGTGTCGGCGACGGATCGGGGGCCTTGCACTTGCCGATCTGCGTCACCTTCTCGCCATAGGTCTTGTCGAACAGCATCAGCGTCTGCTGCCAGACATCGCTTTGCGCCATGCTGCCCTTGGTCAGACCGGCACTCTTTTCGAACGCGGCCAGTTCCTGGCGGGCCCCCGCGTAATCCATCGTCACGGACTTGGCCTGTGCCGCCAGACGCGCCTTGTCGGCCTCGAGCTTGATCTTGGCCGGATCGACGGCCCCGGGGGCCTGCGCCTGCAGGCTTGCGCTGACCAGGAACGCCGCCAGTTCCTTGGCATAGGCTTCGGAATCGCCCAGCTTCAGCAGATGGTCCGACAGGCCCTTGCGCAGCTTGGTGATCTCGGCCTTGTCCGTCAGCAGGGGCAGCTGTTTCGCCGCCGCAACGATCAGCTTCTGCAATGCGGACAGGAAGCCCTGCTCGGCCGTCTGCGCCTTGGCCGCCAGCGTCTCGCGCGCCGTGGCGATGTCCTTTTCCGCCTCGCCCCGTTCCACCAGCAGGGCGGCCATCTCTCCGACCAGCTTTGTCTCGGCTTTCACGCCCTCTTCGGCCTTTTGCAGCGTGTCGGTCGCATTGGCATCGGCAATCTGCTTGCGCAGCGCGGTCTGTGCCTTGGACCGGGTGCGGAAGTCGGCGGGCAGGGCTGTCGCGGGAATGTCCAGCTTGTCCAGCGCGTCGGTCAGTTCCTTGCGCTTGATGACCCTTTCGCCGATGGCGGTGCTGGTGTCCTTCAGCAGGGTTTCCGCGACCAGCACCTTTTGCTCGGCCAGTACCAGCGCGGTTTCGGTCGGCGGGTCCACCAGGGCACCCGTCGCCGCCTCACGCGCGAGTTTCAGCGCGTTTTTCTCGGTGTTGTTGGCATCCTTGGGGTCCAGCAGCAGCTTCATCTTCTCGGTGACGGCCTTGGCGCGGTCGTCGCGCTTGACCACCGTTTCGGCCAGGGTCTTGGCCCGCAGTTCCAGTTCGCCCGCCGTCTTGTCCACGCTGTCCAGCGTCAGCACCACATGCGGCGGCTTGAGCTGCAGCCTGGCCTTTTCCACGCCTTCGGTCAGCTCCTTGGCCTCTTCCGGGGTCACGCGGGGCGGGGCGGTGATCTTGTCCAGCCGCTGCGCCAGCGTCTCGGCGCGCTTGGCCCGGTTGGAAACATCGACGATCTGTTCCTGCGCGGCCTTTTCAAGCTCGCCCGCCCGGATGCCGACCTTGTCCAGCATCTCGGGCGAATAGGGGGCCTTCAGGTCCAGCCCTGCCTGGGTCACCTGCGTGCCAAAGGCGTTCGCCTCGTCCGGCGGCAGGCCGGGGGCGGCGGTGATCTTCAGCAGCCGCTGGCGCAGCGTCTCGGCCGTCTCGCCGCGCTTGACCACCGTTTCGGCCAGGTTCTTCACGTCCACTTCCAGCGCCCCGGTGTCGGTGGCCACGCCTTCCAGCCCGCCATCGGTCAGGGGCGGGGTCAGGCGCTGCAGCAGCGACTGGCCGCGTTCCTTCAACGGTGTGGTCTCGGTCGTCAGGGCCTGGTCCGACGGCACCGCCTTGGCGATGCGCAGGCGCAGGGCCTCGGCCTTCTGGCTGCGCAGCGTGACCGCCTCGCCCGCCTTCCGCAGCTTTTCGCCCAGATCGACAATCCCGTCCGCCACCATGTTCAGCGCGCTCAGCGACGTGCCCTTTTCGGTCGCGTCCTTCAGCAGGGTCGCGCGCTGTTCAAGCGGCAGCCGTTCCGTTTCGGGCAAGCCCTCGGGAATCGTCAGCGTCGACAGGGCAAGGCGATGCGTCTCGCGCGCCTCCCCGATCTCGCGGGCGATCCGCAGCGGCACATTCGCCACCGCCTCCTTGAGGGTGGCCATCATGCCCTGCGCCACGGTCAGGTTCTCGCCCCCGTCGTGCTCTTGCAGGTGAACCACCAGTTGGGCGTGCAGCGTGTTGATCTGGTTGATCTCTTCCCCGTTTGCGCCTTCGGGGGCGGTCAGGTCGGTCGGGCGGGGTTGATTGACCTCCTTCAGCAACAGCGCGGCCGACGTCGGACCCTTGGGTTCGTCCTTCACCGGGGACGATGTCGGAACGTCCTTCTTGCTGCCGCTGTCGGACTGTCCCTCTTCGACCGGCACGGTCACCTTGAGGCCGACCAGAGGATTGACCTGGTCGACCCAGATCCGCACGACCGGCGTCAGTTCGGTGACGACGGCCTTCGTCTTGGTGACTTCGACCTTTTCAACGACATCATCATTCTTGCTGCCCATCATCGCCCCCGAATGATCTGCAGGTCCAAGTCTAGCGCCAACGATGCGGCCCGTCGCGGGGAAAATCGTGACCGGTCCCGGTCAGATGTGCAGGGCGATGCGGCGGTCTGCAGGCACCGCGCCGACCATTGCGGGCAATCCCCGGTTCGCCGCCAGATTCTCGTTGCGGCACGCAAATCCGCCGCTTATGCGGGGCCATGATCACGCAGAAGATGAAGTATGCCCTGAAGGCCCTGATGGTGCTTGCCGACGAATGGTCGGGCGAGCGGCGGGCGCTGAGCATCGAAGAGATTGCCCGCAGGTCCGAAACGCCGAAGCGGTTTCTCGAACACATCCTGCTCGAGGTCCGCAACGCCGGGGTGATCGCCAGCGTGCGCGGGCGGTCGGGTGGCTATGTGCTGATCAAGGAGCCCAAAGCCGTCGCGCTGTCCGAGCTTCTGCGCCTGATCGACGGCCCCATCGCGCCCTTGCCCTGCCTGTCGCGCAAGGCCTATCAGCGCTGCGAGGATTGCGCGGACGAGGCGTCGTGCCGCCTGCGCCGGGTGTTTGCCGATGTGTTCTGGTCGTATCTGCTGCTGCTGGAATCGCTGACCCTGGCCGACCTTGCCGTGCGGCCCGATCTGGTGGCAAACATACCCCAGTCCTGAACCCGGCGGCTTTCTGCGCTGCAGCGACGTGATCAGCGCAATCCCGCCCGTATTTTCGGCAGGTCGGCAGGAATTTCATCTTCCGGCAACGGAATCGGCCAAGACTTTCGTTGTCGCATGCCGGCGACTCGGCTAGTGTGCCGACATTCGATAGGAATTGCTGCAGTTGAAACCCGGCAGGCGCATTGACCAGGACGGAAATCGGCTTCCTCACGCAGACCAAACCACCCCTTCTGGACATGGTGAATGCTGACCCTGCGTACCCTTCTTTTTGCTTTGGTCGACCGGCTGTCGCGGCCACAAAAGCGCGTCGCGCTGCTGATGGTCGACACGCTCGTGGGTCCGGTCGCGCTGCTTCTGTCCTCGGCGGTCATCTACAACGCCCTGCCCAACCTGCCGCTGCTGGCCCGCCTGCTGTGGCTGTTCCCCATGGTCGCGGCCTTCGGGCTGTGCTGGTCTGCCGCGCTGGGGATGCACCGGGTCAAGCTGAACGCCTATGAATCGCGGGCGATCCTGCGCACGGGCTTGGTGGCCATGCTGGTGACGGCCAGCTATGCCGTCGCCGTCCGGTTCGGCAATGCCTATGTGCCGAACGCGGGCATCATCCTGTTCGGACTGATCTTCTTTCTGCTGTCGGTCGGCACGCGGATGGGCCTTCTCCATATCTACATGTGGGTGCTGCGCATGGGCCAGCCGCGCAAGCGCGTGCTGATCTACGGGGCGGGCAATACCGGGGTGCAGCTTGCGGCGGCCCTGCGCGCGCATGACAGCATCTTTGCCGTGGGCTACGTCGACGACAACCCGTCGCTGCACGGCATGTCGCTGGGCGGCCTGCGCATCTGGTCGTCCGAGGGGATCGAGAAGCTGGCCCGCGACCTTGAGGTCGACCGCGTGCTTCTGGCCATGCCGTCGGTCTCGGCACCCAAGCTGTCGCAGATCGCGCGGCGGCTGCAGACGCTGGGTCTGGTGGTGATGTCGGTCCCGTCGTTCGCGCAACTGATCGGGGAAGAGGCGCTTGTCGATACGCTGACCCCGGTGGTGCCGGGCCGGTTCCTCGGCCGTCAGCAGGTGGAACAGGGCCTGGTGCCGGGGTTTGCGGCCTATGCGCGGCAGTCGGTGATGGTGACGGGGGCAGGCGGTTCGGTCGGGTCGGAACTGTGCCGCCAGTTGCTGGCCATGCGGCCGCGGCGGATCATCCTGTTCGAGGTGTCCGAGATCGCGCTCTACAACGTCGACCGCGAGTTGCGCGAACTGGCCGAGGGGCTGCGCATCGACATCGTCCCGGTGCTGGGATCGACCACCGATTCGCGGATGGCCCGCGCGGTCATGGTGGAACATTGCGTCGAGGTCGTGCTGCACGCCGCCGCCTACAAGCATGTGCCGCTGGTCGAGGCCAATCCGATCGCGGGCCTTGCCAACAACGTGCTGGGCACCCGCACCCTGGGCGACGCCGCGAACGAGGCGGGGGTCAAGCGGTTCGTCCTGATCTCGACCGACAAGGCGGTGCGTCCCACCAACATCATGGGCGCGTCCAAGCGGCTGGCCGAGCTTGTCGTGCAGGATCTGGCCAAGCGGTCGAACGGCACGGTGTTCTCGATGGTGCGGTTCGGCAACGTGCTGGGCTCGTCGGGGTCGGTCATCCCGCTGTTCAAGGAACAGATCGCGCGCGGCGGCCCGGTGACCCTGACGCATGAGGATGTCACCCGCTATTTCATGACCATCTCCGAGGCGGCGCAACTGGTGCTGCTGGCCGGTTCCTTCTCGGACCCGGCGCGCACCAACGGGGGCGAGGTCTATGTGCTGGACATGGGCAAGCCGGTCCGCATCCGCGACCTGGCGGTGCAGATGATCGAGGCCGCCGGCTATGCGGTGCGCGACGCCGCCCATCCCGACGGCGACATCGAGATCGTCGTGACCGGGCTGCGCCCCGGCGAAAAGCTGCACGAGGAACTGCTGATCGGCGAAGGGCTTCTGACCACGCCGCACCCCAAGATCCTGCGCGCCGAAGAAAGCTGCCTGTCCGAACTGCGCATGGCGGGCGCGCTGCGGTCGCTGCGCACCGCCGTGTCGTCGGGCGACGCAGAGGCCGCGCGACAGGTGGTCCGCGACTACATCGAGGAATTCGCGGGCCCCGCGAAAGTGGCCGCTCAGCCATAGACCGCCCGTCCCGGTCGGACAGGTCGGGATAGTGGTTGATGGGGCCTGTTGACCCGCCTAAGGTTCGGGCGTTGTGCTGCAAGGCCGGGGTCGCTGGATGAACGTTTCCGCCAAACTTGGATCACGGGCCATCTGCGGTGCTGCCATTGCGGCCCTTGCGCTGGGGGCGGCGGGCCTGGCCCTTGCGGAAACCACAGGCTCGCTCAACCTCTACGGGGCCACCGGCCTGATCGACATGCCTTCGGGCGAGGCGCAGCCGGATGGACAGCTGTCGATCTCGACCGGGGTGTTCGGGCCGGTCAGCCGTACCACCCTGTCCTTCCAGGTGACCCCGCGCCTGTCGGCCAGCTTTCGCTTCCTGGGGGTGCGCGACTGGAACACCCTTTTCTGCCCGCCCGACTGCAACGGCACCAATGCCTTCGACACCTACTATGACCGCAGCTTCGACCTGCGCTACCAGGTGCTGCAGGAGGGCCGCTACCGGCCCGCCGTGACCATCGGTCTGCAGGATTTCGCGGGGACGGGCCTTTTGTCGGGCGAGTACATCGTCGCGACCAAGAACGTCGCCCCCGGCGTCAAGGTGACGGCGGGCCTCGGCTGGGGGCGGCTCGGGTCCTACGGCGACATCGGGTCGCCCTTCGGCGACCGGCCGCCCATCGACATCGGCTTTGGCGGCAACTTCAACACCGACCAGTGGTTCCGTGGCCCCGCCGCGCCGTTTGGCGGGATCGAGTGGCAGGTCAACGACCGGCTGGCGCTGAAGGCCGAGTATTCCAGCGACGCCTACACCGAAGAGGCCGACCTGCGCGGCGCGTTCGAGCGCAAGAGCCCCTTCAACTTCGGCGTCGAGTACCAGGCGGCAGAGGGCCTGCGCCTGGGTGCCTATTCGATGTACGGCACTGAAATCGGGCTGGTCGCGCACCTGACGCTGAACCCCTCGCGCTTCCCCGGTGGCGGCCCGTCCGAAGGCGCGCCCTTGCCGGTGCGCGTGCGCGGTGCCGCGGGCTGGTCCACCGGCACAGTAACCGACGGCGGCAGTGCCGCCCGCGCCTCGGCGGAACTTGCCTCGCTGCTGAAGGAAGACGGCATCCGGGTCGAAGGGTTCTCTGCCGACGCCTCGGTTGCCGAACTGCGCATCCGCAACACCAGCGTTCCCGCCGGCCCCCAGGCCATCGGGCGCGCGGCGCGGGCGATGACGCGGGTGCTGCCGCCCTCGGTCGAGATCTTCCGCATCGTCCCGGTGGTCAACGGCATGGCGCTGTCCGCCGTCACGGTCCGCCGTTCCGACCTCGAGGCGCTGGAGTTTGCCACCGACGGTGCGGACGCGATCCGGTCGGTTGCACAGATTTCGTCCATCGGCCCGCGCCAGGCCAACCCGCTGCGCGACCCCACGCTGTACCCTGCCTTCTCATGGTCGATCGCGCCCTACAACCGCGTCCGGTTCTTTGACCAGAACGACCCGCTCAAGCTGGACGTCGGCCTGCGCGGCACGGCGCGGTGGGAACTGCTGCCCGGGCTGACGCTGCAGGGTGCCGTCACGCAGAAGATCGCGGGCAACCTTGACGACCGCCCGCCCCTGCCGCCGCGCGCCGGATTGCAGCCGGTGCGCTCGGCCATCTACTTCTATGACCGGGACGGCGAGACCGCGCTGGAAACGCTGGCGCTGCACTGGAACGGCAAGCTCGGCAACGACCTGTATGGCCGTGTCTCGGTCGGGTATCTGGAACGCATGTTCGGCGGCGTGTCGACCGAGGTGCTGTGGAAACCGGTGAACAGCCGCCTCGCCCTGGGGGCCGAGGTGAACTATGTCGGGCAACGCTCGCCCAGCCAGGACCTGGGGTTCGATCTGCCCGCCGAGATGTACGAAACCGATGCCGGGCCGCAGACCGGACCGGATTCCTACCGCGTCGCCACGGGCCATGTGTCGGCGTACTACCAGCTGGACAACGGGTTCCATGTGCAGCTTGACGTCGGGCGCTATCTGGCGGGCGACGTTGGGGCCACGCTGTCCATCGACCGCGAGTTTGCCAACGGCTGGCGCATCGGGGCCTTTGCCACCAAGACCAACGTGTCGGCCGAGGAATTCGGCAGCGGGTCGTTCGACAAGGGCATCCGCGTCGAGATTCCCTTTGCCTGGGTGCTGGGCAAGCCGACACGCCGCACCTCGACCACCGTGATCCGCCCCTTCGGACGCGACGGCGGCGCGCGGCTCGAGGTGGAGGGGCGGCTGTACGAACAGGTGCGCGACTACCACACGCCCCAGCTTGACCGTCAGTGGGGGAGGTTCTGGAAATGAGGCCGGGTCGTCTGTCCCTGCTGTGCGTTGCCCTGGCCCTGGCGGGCTGCGGGTCGGACGTGGACGAAACGCTGACGGCCCGCGCCTTCCAGGCGTTCGGGCAGGCCGCCGTCGGGCAGGTGCGCGCGCCCGTGTCCAAGCCGCTGAACCTGACCCGTGCGGCGCTGGCGACATTGCCGCCCGCCGACCTGGCAACGGTCGAAGCGCGCGGGGCCGAGGCCGTGATCTTCGAGATTGCCCGGAACGGCGACACCGAAACCTGGTCGTCGGTCGACGACAAGACGCTGGCGATCAGGCAGGGCCAGATCGTGGCCACGCGCGGCCTGCGGGGCGATCTGGTGGCGGCGGACGTGCCGCCCCTGTCCCGAATCGCGGGCGGATCGGGGTCGCACGACCGGGTTCTGGTGACCATCGGCCCGGACGAGAAAACGCTGCGGTCCCGCTATGCCTGCACGCTGTCGGCGGCCGGCGGGCAGACCGTCACGCTGGTCCAGCGCAGCTATCCGACGCGGCGGGTGCAGGAAACCTGTTCCGGCGGCGGCCGGTCGTTCACCAACGAATACTGGTTCCAGGGTGGCACGCTGCGGCAGTCGAGGCAGTGGATGGGCCAGGACCTGGGCCATATCCTGTTGTCCCGCCTGCGCGACTGACCGCGGTTCCGGACTTGGCTGGCGGCCTGTTCCGCAGGCAAACCCGCGCAGCATTTCAGCGTTTGCGCAAAGTGGCGCTCGCCTTGGCCAGTCCGGGGATTCGGACTTTGCCGCGAAGCAGCGATGTGCTATCCCGGCGTCAACCGCGACAATTTTCGGAGTGTTCGACATGAAAGACCTGACCTCGCTTCTTGCCATGCTGGCACTTGTTGCATCGTCGTCGTTCGCCGTTGCGCAGACGACGGCGGCCGAGGATGACTGCGAAGAACAGTCCTCGACCGATGACGATGGCTGCGTCCCGGTCATCCCGACGGCGGGTGCTGCGGGTGCTGCCGGTGCGGGTGCCGGAGCGGGCGCGGGTGCCGCTGCGGGCACGCTGGGTGCCCTCGGCGGGGCTGGCGTCGCGGCGGGGATCGGGGCGCTGGCCCTGGTGGGGATCGCCCTGGGCGGTTCGGGCGGCCACTCGGGCAGCCACTGACCTATCGTCGGCAATGAAGCGACCGGCAAAAGGCCTGCCATTCCGGCAGGCCTTTTCCGTTTTGCGGCTGTTCCGCATCCGGCGACCGCTTTCGTTGCTGCGCGGTGCCTACGCGCTGTGGGAGCGGATCGAGGCCCGCGAACTGGGACTGATCGCGGCGGGTGTCGCGTTCTTCGGCTTTCTGGCGCTGTTTCCGGCATTGGCGGCGATCATCGCGCTGTGGGGCTTTGCCGCCGATCCGGCGGTGATCTCGGGCGAGCTCGAACTTCTGGCCGATTTCCTGCCGTCCGAGGCCTTCACCCTGTTGCGCACGCAGGTCGATGGCCTGTTGCAGGCGAACAACCGGCAACTGGGCTGGACCACGCTGTTTTCCACGGTGCTGGCCCTGTGGTCGGCGCGGGCCGGGGTGGCCGCGCTGATCCGGGGGCTGAACGCGATCCACGACCTGCCGCCGCGCATGGGCATCTGGCACCAGGTGCAGGCGCTGGTCCTGACCTTCGTGCTGGTCGCCCTGGCCCTGACGGCGATGGGGATGGCGGTCGTGGTGCCGCTGATCATCGTGTTCCTGCCGCTGGGGGCGGTCGAGGTGGTCGTGCTGGAACTGCTGAACCTGCTCCTGGGCGTCTGTCTGGTGGTGGTGGCGGTCGGGCTTCTGTACCGCTTCGGCCCGAACCGCGAGGCCGGGAAAAGCCATCCCCTGCTGACGCCCGGCCTTCTGATCGCGCTGGTCCTGTGGGCGGCGGTGTCGCGGGGGCTGGTGCTGTATTTCGCCAACTTCGCCAGCTACAATCAGGTCTACGGATCGATCGGCGCGGTCGTGGCACTGCTCATGTGGTTCTACCTGTCGGCCTATGCCTTCCTCTTGGGGGCTGCCTTCGACGCCGAGCGGCAGGCCCGGCGGCGTCAGTAGTCGCGTTCCAGGTAGATGCCGATCCCGGCCTCGCCATCGGTGCCAAGCGTGCCCTTGGCGGTGACGCCCGGCCGGATGTCCAGGTTCAACTGGATGCTGCTTTTCCCGTCGGGGGCCACCTCGACCTCGGTGTAAAGGTTCTCGGACAGGTACTTGCCCGCGCGCAGGGTGGTGCCGCCCTCGGCGTCCGTCGCGAGGTCGAGGTCGTCGAACCCGAACCCCTTGCGCAGACGGCCGACGATCCCGTCACCCCCCCGCCCGGCCAGCGTGGCCACCGCACCGGCCAGCCGCGCCGCCTGCAGCGCCGAGATGTTGCCGAGACCCTGGTCGAACAGCAGCCGCGCCAGAACCTCTTCCTCGGGCAGTTCGGGCGACGAGGTAAAGCGCACGACCGGCGTGTCCGCGCGGCCCTCGATCACCACGGAACTGGTCACGCCGTCGCTGTCGTTCGAGGCGACGATCTCGATGTAGGGGATCAGGTCGCCCTGAAACTCCAGCCGTGCGATCGACAACGTCAGCCGCTTGCCCAGGATGTCCAGCCGCCCCCGGATCAGGCTGAGCGCGCCCGACCCGATGATCGCCGCCGTCGTGCCGCGCAGGCCGATCTCGCCGCCCAGTTCGGCATCCAGTCCCCGGCCCCGCACGAACACGCGGTTCGGCGCGCTCACGGTCAGGTCCAGCGCGATGGCCCCGCTGCCCGCGCTGCCCTGCACCTGGGGGCCATCCAGAAGCCCCGCCCGCGCCCGGGTCGTCCGCACCGGGGCGGGTTCGTTCACATGGCGCAGGCCCGGCAGGTCGCTCGCACCGCCCAGCCCGGTCGAGGGCACGCGCAACTCCGCCTCGGCCACGCTGGCACGTCCCGCCAGCAGGCCCCCCCCGGCCAAGGGTCCGCTCAGGCGCAGGCTGGCGTCCACGACAGCCTCGTACAGTTCGGGGTCGCGCAGGCGAAGGCTGTCGATGCGGATGTCGAGCCCCGCCACATAGGGGGCCGCCAGCCCGACGTTGCCCTGCACCGCCAGCCGCCCGCCGCTGGTGGCCGTCGCCGTCAGGTCGATGTCGGCGGCCTGTCCCCGCAGCGTGGCCGACCCCGCCATGTCGGTCAGCGAAAACGGCAGGTCGGGGTCGCTGAAGCGCCCGCCCGACAGCCGCACCGGCCCCGACAGCGACGACAGCGCAAACGGCCCGTTCAGCGCCAGGTCGAACCGCAGGGCACCCGAGATGGCCCGCGTGCCCAGGAACGCATTGGCCAGCGCCGCCTGTGCCGATCCAGCGATGGCCAGGTCGGCCCGCCTGAACCCCGGCGATACCCGCCCGCGCGCCGTGGCGTCGATCTGCCCCGGCCCCAGGGCGCGCAGGTCCAAGGTGTAGCCCGCCGCATCCTCGCGCGCCGTGCCGGTCAGGCGCAAGGGTCCCGGAAACTCGGGGATCAGCAGCGCCAGGTTGGTCAGCCGCCCGTCGATCCGCACCTCGCGCGCGGCCCCTTCGGCGCTGCCGTCCGCCGTCACCTCGACCTGCGGGTTGCGCAGGCGCGCCTCGTCGATGCGGATGCGTCCGCCCTCGAAGCCCGCGCGCAGGCGCAGCGTGCTGTCACCGCGCAGCAGGCGGTCGGCCTCGGGCTGGCCCACCGACAGGCCGCGCCCGGTGCCGTCCAGCGCGACGGTGCCCGCCGCCGTCGTGCCGGTGAACCGCGCCTCGGCCTCCAGCGCGCCGCCATAGCCGCCGCCCATCACCGCCAGCCGGGGCAGGGCGAAGGTCGCGCGCAGGTCACTGCCCGCCGGGTCGTAGCTGCCGCTGACCTGCGCGCGGCCCTGCGGGTTCGACAGGGTGGCGCGGTCGATCCCGATCCCCGCGCCGTCCAGCACCAGCGCCACGTCCAGCGCCGTCTCGCCCGCCAGCAGCCGGTCGATGTCGCCCTGCCCCAGGGCCAGGTCGCGCCCGGTGCCGGTCAGGGTCACTTGCCCCGCCTCCCGCGTCCCGTCAAAGGCCGTCCGTGCCATCAGCCCGCCGCGATAGCCGGGGCCAAGCACGGCCAGATCGGGGAAATCCAGATCGGCGGTCAGGCGGCTGCCCGCCGTGGCCAGCGACCCCTGCGCCCGCAATGTCCCGCGCCCCGCCGCCACGTCCAGCAGGTGCAGGTCGGTCCCGTCCGGGCCCCGCGCCACCGACAGCGCGACGCGTGACGACCCGCGCAGCAGATTGTCCAGTTCGGGCTGCCCGACAGCCAGATCGGTCCCGGTGACCGTCGCCTCGACATCGACATCGCCGCCCAGCAGGCTGCCGCTGCCCGAGACGTCAAAGGTCGCCGCACCCGACAATGGCTGCCCGGCAAGACCCGCGAACCGCGACAGGTCGGCGGCAGTGCCCGCGATGCGACCGTCCACGGCATAGCCGCTGGACAGCCCCTGCACGTCGCCCGAGCCCTCGATGCGATAGTCCGCGCCCTCGACGGTCAGCGCGCCGATGGTCAGGACGCCGCTGCCGGCCTGGCTGTGCAGCACCGCACGCCCCCGGACATTGGTGCCAAGCGCCTCGGCAAGCGCCACATCGGCAGGGACCAGCCCCTCGGTGCCATAGGTGAACGTCCCGCCCAGGGACGCATCCGGCGCAACCCGCCCCGACCCGGCCAGCGACAGCCGCGCGATCCTGACATCCGTCCGGTCCAGTCCCGCCACCACCGCCCGCGCCGACCACCCTTCGCCCCTTGCCGCATCGAAGGTCAGCGACAGGTCGGCGGCATCCACCCGCGTCTCGACCGGCCCGGTGATCGGCAGCAGCACCGGCGTGCCATCGGGCATCGCCATCCGCCCGCGCAGCGTGGCGCGCAGGGGCCGCCCGCCGGGGGCCAGCGCCAGGTTCCCCTCCAGCACCAGCGCGCGGGCCGACACTGCCAGCCGCGACAGGTCCAACCCCGTCGGACCCTGCACGCCTTCGACCTGCAGGCGCACGGCGTTGCCGAAGAACGCGGCATAGTCGGGCAGGAACAGGGGTGCTACATCGCCGCCAAGGTCCGCCGTGAACCGGATCTCGCCCGGCACCGTCTGGCCGGTGGTGATGCGGCCCTTCAGCCGGTCCACGCCATCGGTGGTCAGCGCGATGTCCGCGCCGAACCCGGTCAGCGGCCCCGACCCGGCGATGGTCAGCCGCGCCGCAGGCCGCCCCGGCAGGCCCAGAAGCGAGGCCGCAATGCCGCCCGCCCCCTCTTCTGCATCCAGCGACAGCACCAGCTGCCCGCTGGCGTTGGCATAGGACGCCGCCAGCACCAGCCGCCCCTCGGGACCGTCGTCTTGCCGCAGGATGGTCAGGTTGGCGCGCCCCTCGCCACCCGACAGGGTCATGTCGGCATCCAGCCGCCCCACCACCTCTTGCCCCAGCAGGCCCTGACCCATCACCACCCGGTCCGCCGCAATCTGCCCGATGCGGACCGCCACCGGCAGGTCGGGCAGGGCAAATCCGCCCGCCTCGGGCGCGGGCAGGGCATCGCCGTCGCCGGTGACCGGGGCGCGGGCGACGATGATCTCGGACGCGGTCAACTCGTTGATCTCGATGTTGCCGCGCAGCACCTGAAGCCGGTTCCAGTCCAGCACCACGTCGCGCAGCGTCAGCCAGATGCCCTGGTCGTCGGCGATGGTCAGCAGCTCGACCGACGCGCGCGACGACAGCGCACCGCGGAACCCGGTGACCGTCACCACCCGCCCCGCGCCCGACAGGTTTTCCTCCAGGAACCGCGTCAGGCGGCCCCGGTCATCCTCTTGCGCCCAGACCGCCAGGGGGATCAGCCACAGCACAAGCGCCAGAACGACCCGCATCAGAACGCCTGCCCGATGCCGATGTACACCTGCGCGCCCTTGCCGGTGTCGCCCGACACCGGGGCCGCGACGTCCAGCCGGATCGGCCCGAACCCGGTGTCATAGCGCAGGCCCAACCCCGCCCCCGCATGGCTGTCGCCCGCGTCGTCGAAGAAGTCGAGCGCGCCGACATGGCCCCAGTCGATAAACCCGACCACGCCGATGCGCCTGCTCACACGCACCCGCGCCTCGACCGAGGCCGCCAGGAACGCCTGCCCGCCGATCTTGAGGTCGTCGGTCAGCTGCACACCCAGCGACTGATAGGGCTGCCCCCGCACCGACCCGCCCCCGCCCGAATAGAACAGGTCCGCGCGCGGCGTCTCCAGCAGGTCCGGCCCCAGCACCGCGCCCACCTGCAGCCGTCCGGCAAAGGTCACGCGGTCGCGCTCGCCAAGGCTGCGGTAGGCCCGCCCGTCGGCCCTGACGCGCAGGCCCGACCCGGTCGTGCCGAACCCCAGGAACGGCTTCACCTCGGCATCCAGATAGGTGCCGCGCCGGGCATCCAGCGGCTTGTCGCGGTCGTCCCACAGCACGCCAAGTGGCAGCGACAGGTTGCGGAACCGGTAGTCGCCGCTTGCATCCTCGACATCCTCGAAGGTGTATTGCAGCCCGATCCGCGCGGTCAGCCGTTCCGACCGGTACCAGGTGAACCCGATCCCTGCACTGGCCTTGTCCGAGGTATAGTCCTCTTCCGCCAGATGCGCGATGTCGAGGCGCGCCGTCGCCGCGACGTCGGGCCCCAGCGTCGCCGGCCGGTCCAGCGTCACCCCCAGCGCATAGTCCGCCCCGCTCGTCTGCGCCCCGATCTGCGCGATCTCGCCCGAAATCCGCAACCGCTCGCCCCCGCCCAGCAGGTTGCGGTGCAGCCAGGCGGCGCGCAGGGTCACCCCGTCCAGGCTGGAAAGCTCGCCGCCAAAGGTGTAGCGGCGCAGCTTTTCCTCGACAACCGTCGCGGTGATGCCCAGCAGGTCGGGCGGCGTGATCCGGTCATCCTCGGTCAGGGTGACCGACCGGAACACCCCCGTCCGCCGCAGCCGCGTGGCCACCCGGTCCAGTTCGCGGGGGTCGAAGACGCGGCCCTGGGGCAGGCCCGCGATCTTGACGATGCGCCGCAGGCGCATGCGTTCGTGGCCCACCACCGTCAGCGGGCCGAACCGCAGCCGGGGGCCGGGGTTCAGGCCCAGGTCCGCCGCAAGCGTCCGGCGGGCATGGTCGGCCACGATGTCCTGCGACGTGACGGCGGCCTTGGCATGGCCGACGGCGCGCCAGCCGTCCACGCCCGCCTGCGCCGCCGCCGTCACCTTTCCGCTCAGCGCCGGATCACCGGCCCGGTATCCGCCGGGCAGGTCGGTGCCGGGGGCCACGGGGGCGATCCGCGCGGCTCCGAAGGTGAACGCCGGGCCGGGGTCGACCCGCACCTCCACGCGCGAGATCGCCGCCGGCGCGTTCAGGGGCGCGATGTCGGCCGCCTCGCGCCCGTCGATGCGCACGCTGATGACGCCCGAATAGTGCCCGCTGGCGTAAAGCGCCCCCAGCAGCCGCCCGTATTCGGCCCGCGCTGCGGCAAAGATGTCCTGCGCCTCGGTGGTGCCCTCGGCCTCTGCCGCCCTGATGGCCGAGGCGTCTCGCAGGGTCTGGACCAGGTCGTCGTCCGTTCCCTCGGCGACGTCGAACGATACTTCGTCCAGCGCGCCGCCGGTCCCGGCAGACAGCACCAAGGTCAGGGCGATTGCCCCGATCCGCCCGCCGAACCGACCCAGAGACGCCCGCGATGTGGTCATGCCCTACGTATCGCAGCTTGGTCCGGTCGCAGCAATGTACCGTGGTGACCCATGGGCAGAAAACGCCCGAATGACCCGAAGGTTCCCTGCCGGTTCGCGTCGTCCTTATGCCGTCTTTATGCCCCTTCGCAGGCTTCCGCATGGCCCCCTGACGCGCGTCGGCACCAGATGGCAGGGATCACCCAGCCGGAGCGTTGTGATGGCCGATGTCGTCTACCTTTGCCTTGCCTGCGGCGGCTTTGCCGTCTTTGCCGGGGCCGTGCGGCTGGTCGAACGGTTCTAGGGGGGCGCGGGCATGTTCGATCTGATCCTGGGGCTTGGCGTCGCGCTGGGCCTGTTCGTCTATCTCGGCGCGGCCCTGCTGCGCCCCGACCGGTTCTAGGGGCCGCATCATGACCATTGTCGGATACACCCTGTACCTGGGCGTCCTGACCGGGGCCGCCTATGCCCTGGCCCTGTGGCTGGCGCGGGTCTATGGCGGGCACCTGCCCCCTGTGCTGTTGCGCGTCGAGGCGGGCCTCTTGCGGTTGGCGGGGGTCGACCCGGCGCGCGGCATGGGCTGGGCGGACTATGCCATGGCGGTGCTGTCCTTCAACCTGGCGGGGTTCCTGGCGCTGTATGCCATCCTGCGGCTGCAGGGCATGCTGCCCCTGAACCCCGACGGCATCGGGCCGATGGCCCCCGACCTTGCCTTCAACACCGCCGTCAGCTTTGTCACCAACACCAACTGGCAGGCCTATTCGGGCGAGGCGCAGCTGTCCTACCTGGCGCAGATGACCGGCCTGACGGTGCAGAACTTTCTCAGCGCGGGCACTGGGATGGCTGTCGCCGTCGCGGTGGTGCGGGGCTTCGTCGGACCCAGCGGCACGACACTTGGCAACTTCTGGGTTGATCTGACGCGGTCGGTCCTCTGGGTGCTGCTGCCCATGTCGGTCGTGCTGGCGCTGTTCCTGGCGGTGCAGGGCGTGCCGCAGACGCTGATGGGGGCCGTCACCGCAACCGGTGTGGAAGGTGGCGAGCAGATCATCGCCCGCGGTCCCGCCGCGGCCCAGATCGCGATCAAGCAGCTTGGCACCAATGGCGGCGGATTCTTTGGCGTGAACTCGGCCCATCCGTTCGAGAACCCGACCATCGCCTCGAACATGGCGCAAAGCCTGTCGATCCTGCTGATCCCCGTCGCGTTCTGCTTCCTGTTCGGGCGGATGGCGGGCGACCGCAGGCAGGGCTGGGCAATCTTTGCCGCGATGGGCGTGATGTTCCTGGCGGGCCTTGCCGTGATCCACCTCCATGAGGCGGCGGGCAACCCGGCCCTCGGTCTGGGCGCGAACATGGAGGGCAAGGAACAGCGGTTTGGTGCCATGCTCTCATCCCTCTGGGCCGCCTCGACCACCGCCGCCTCGAACGGGTCGGTCAACGCGATGCATGACAGCTTCATGCCGCTGTGGGGCCTCGTGATGTTGGTCTTCATGCGGATCGGCGAAGTCGTCTTCGGCGGCGTCGGCGCGGGCCTGTACGGGATGCTGCTGTATGTCGTGCTGGCGGTGTTCCTGGCGGGGCTGATGGTGGGCCGCACGCCCGAATACCTCGGCCGCAAGATCGAGGGGCGCGAGGTCACGCTGGCAACGCTGGCGTTCCTGTCGATGCCCTTGGGCATCCTGGTCGGCGGGGCCATTGCTGCGACGGTGCCGCAGGCGCTGGCGGCGGTGCAGGACAAGGGGCCGCACGGGTTCAGCGAGATCGTCTATGCCTACTCCTCGGCCACCGGCAACAACGGCTCGGCCTTCGGCGGCTGGGGCGCGGCGCTGCCCTGGCACACCACGGCGCTGGGCATCATCATGATCCTCGGGCGCTATGCGATCATCGTGCCGATGCTGGCCATCGCCGGGTCGATGGTCCGCAAACCGCGCGCGTCGGCCACCAGCGGCACCTTCCCCACCCACGGGCCGCTGTTCGTGACGCTGCTGGTCCTGACCGTGCTGATCCTTGGCGCGCTCACCTTTTTCCCGGTCCTGGCCCTTGGTCCCCTGGCCGAGGAAACCGCGCGCCTGGCCGGGCAGACCTTCTGAAGGGAACTTCCATGTCCAAAACAGCACCTCAGGCCGACATGTCCGGCCTCTATGCCGCCGCTGTCCGGCAGAGCTTCACCAAACTGGACCCGCGCGTGCTGTGGCGCAATCCGGTGATGTTCGTGACCGGCGTGGTCGCCGCGATGACCACAGCACTTGGTCTGCGCGATCTGGTCGGCGGCCTGCCGGGGGCCGGCGTCGGCCTGCACATCGCCGTCTGGCTGTGGCTGTGCGTGGTCTTCGCCAACTTCGCCGAGGCCCTGGCCGAGGGGCGGGGCCGCGCCCGCGCCGAGACGCTGCGCGCCACCAAGTCCGAAACGCGGGTCCGGTTGCTGGCCGATGCCGACGCCGATCCCGCCACGGCAACCTCCATGATCTCGACCAGCCTGCGCGCCGGTCAGTTCATCCACATCAGGGCGGGCGACATCATTCCCACGGACGGCGAGGTCGTGCGCGGCATGGCCAGCGTCAACGAAAGCGCCATCACCGGCGAAAGCGCGCCGGTGATCCGCGAAAGCGGCGGCGACCGGTCGTCGGTCACCGGCGGCACCACCGTGGTGTCCGACTGGATCGTGATGCGGGTGACCGCCGAGCCGGGGAAATCCTTCCTCGACCGCATGATCGCGCTGGTCGAGGGGGCCGAGCGGCAGAAGACCCCGAACGAGATCGCGCTCAACACGCTGCTGGTCGGGCTGACGCTGATCTTCCTGTTCGTGGTGGTCACCTTGCCCGCCTTCGCCAGCTATTCCGGCACGACGATCCCGGTGGTGGTGCTGGCCGCGCTGTTCGTCACCCTGATCCCCACCACCATCGGCGGCCTGCTATCCGCCATCGGCATCGCCGGCATGGACCGTCTGGTGAAGACCAACGTCATCGCCAAATCGGGCCGCGCGGTCGAGGCGGCGGGGGATATGGATACCCTGCTGCTGGACAAGACCGGCACGATCACCTTCGGCAACCGGCAGGCTTTCGCGCTGATCCCGGCCCCCGGTGTGGATGCCCGCCGTCTGGCCGAGGCGGCGGCACTGTCGTCGCTGGCTGACGAGACGCCGGAAGGAAAATCCATCATCGACAAGGCGCGCGAGATGCTGGGGTCGGTTCCGGCCATGCCCGCAGGTGCGGAACCCGTGAACTTCACCGCGCAGACCCGGCTGTCGGGGCTGGACCTGGCCGACGGGTGCACCCTGCGCAAAGGGGCCATCGACGCGGTGATTCGGCTGACCGGCCAGACCCCGCCCGGCGCGCTGGCGGGCCAGGTCGATGCCATCGCCCGGTCGGGCGGCACGCCCTTGCTGGTGGCCGAGGGCGGGGTGATCCTGGGTGCGGTACACCTGAAGGACATCGTGAAACCCGGCGTCCGCGAACGCTTTGCCGAACTGCGCGCCATGGGCATCCGCACGGTGATGATCACCGGCGACAACCCCCTGACCGCCGCCGCCATCGCCGCCGAGGCGGGGGTCGATGACTTCCTCGCCGAAGCCACGCCCGAGATGAAGCTGGACCTGATCCGCCGCGAACAGGCGGGCGGGCGGCTGGTCGCGATGTGCGGCGACGGGTCGAACGACGCGCCGGCGCTGGCGCAGGCCGACGTGGGCGTGGCGATGAACTCAGGGACAGCGGCGGCGAAAGAGGCCGCCAACCTGATCGACCTCGACAGCGACCCGACCAAGCTGATCGAGGTGGTGATGGTCGGCAAGCAGCTGCTGATCTCGCGCGGCGCGCTGACCACGTTCAGCATCGCCAACGACGTGGCCAAGTATTTCGCCATCCTGCCCGCGATCTTTGTCGCCGCCTATCCGGGGCTGGCCGCGCTGAACGTCATGGACCTGACCTCGCCACAGTCAGCCATCCTGTCGGCGGTGATCTTCAACGCGCTGGTGCTGATCGCCCTCGTGCCGCTGGCCCTGCGCGGCGTGGCCTACCGGCCTGCCACGGCGGCGCAACTGTTGCGGCGCAACCTGGCTGTCTATGGCCTGGGCGGCCTGATCGTGCCCTTCGTCGGCATCAAGGCCATCGACGCCGCCCTGGCTGCGCTGAACCTCGCCTGACGCCCCCTCACCCCATCCCTCTCCCCCAAGGGGAGAGGGGGGCGCCCTGCTCCGAACCTTGCCCTGGGAGGCAACCATGCTGACCCACCTTCGCCCCGCCATCGCCCTGACGCTGTTCTTCACCCTCTTGACCGGCCTTGCCTATCCCCTTGCCATGACCGGCGTGGCACAGGCCGTCGTCCCCACCGCCGCCAACGGCAGCCTGATCGAACGTGACGGCAAGGTCGTCGGCTCCACCCTGATTGCCCAGTCGTTCACTGGCGCAACATACCTTCACCCCCGCGCCAGCGCCTCGGGCTGGAACGCCGCCGGGACGGGGGCGACCAACCTTGGCCCCACATCGGCGGCCCTCATCACACAGGTGAAAGACCGCCGCACCGAGTGGGAGGCGGCGAACGGCGCGCCCGCCCCCATCGACGCCGTCACCGCCAGCGGCTCGGGCCTCGACCCCGACATCAGCCCCGAGACGGCGCTGGCGCAGGCCGACCGCATCGCCACGGCGCGGGGGGCCGACCCTGCCGCAGTCAGGGCGCTGATCGAAGCGGCGACAATAAGCCGTTTCCTGGGCCTCTACGGCAACCCCCGCGTCAACGTCCTGACCACCAACCTCGCCCTTGACACAGCCTTCCCCGTGAAGCCCGCTGGCGCGGAAGGACCCGCCACGGAATGACACCCCCGCCCGACACCCGCCCCTCGCGCGACGCGCTGCTGACGCAGGCCGCGCGGGCGGGGCGCGGGCAGTTGAAGGTGTTCCTGGGGGCCGCCCCCGGTGTCGGCAAGACCTGGGCCATGCTGGACGACGCCCACCGCAAGCGCGGCGAAGGCTTCGACGTGGTGGCCGCGCTGATCGAGACGCATGGCCGCGCCGAGACGCAGGCCAAGCTGGGCAACCTGCCCCAACTGGACCGCAAGGCGGTGCTCTACCGCGACCGCATCCTGACCGAGATGGACCTCGACGCGCTGCTGGCCCGCCGCCCCGCCATCGCCCTGATCGACGAACTGGCCCACACCAACGCCGACGGCAGCCGCCACGAGAAACGCTGGCAGGACGTCGAGGAAGTCTTGGC
Organism: Gemmobacter sp.; assembly: GCA_052387255.1. Lineage (GTDB taxonomy): Bacteria > Pseudomonadota > Alphaproteobacteria > Rhodobacterales > Rhodobacteraceae > JBBQXK01. The sequence goes on from JBQTJI010000010.1 coordinate 23,717, forward strand.
GGCGGGCATCGACGTCTACACTACCCTGAACATCCAGCATATCGAGACGCTGAACGAAACCGTCGCCCGCATCACCGGCGTGCGGGTGCGCGAAACCGTGCCCGACCGCGTGCTGGCCCTGGCCGACGAGATCGAGCTGATCGACATCCCCCCGACGAACTGGTCGACCGGCTGAAACAGGGCAAGGTCTATCCGCAGGATCAGGCGGCCCGCGCCCTGACCTCGTTCTTCGGCAAGGGCAACCTGACCGCCCTGCGCGAACTGGCCATGCGCACCGCCGCCGACCGGGTGGATGCGCAGCTGCGCGAACACGTGGCGGCCAATGCCATCGCCGGTCCCTGGCCCACACAGGAACGCATCCTCGTCTGCATCAACGAAAGCCCCGCCGCGCGCGAGGCGATCCGGGTCGCCAAACGGTCCGCCGACCGGGCACGGGTGGAATGGATCGCGCTGAACGTGTCGTCCACCCGCAGCGAAACCCTGCCCGAGGCCGACAAGGACCGGCTGGCCGCCACCCTGCGGCTGGCGCAGCGGCTGGGCGCGGAACTGGCCACGCTCGAGGCCGACCGCGATATGGCCGACGCGATCCTGGCCTATGCCGCCGACCGCAACGTCGCCCGCATCGTCATCGGCCGCCCGAGGGCGCGCCCGTTCTGGGTGCGGGCGCTGTCCGAGGATGTCGCGGCGGGCCTGCTGCGCCGGTCGGGGCGGTTCGAGATCACCCTGGCGTCCGAACCCGACGACGCGCCCCGGACCCCGTCCTTCCGTCTGCCGCGCCCGACCGGCATCGACCCCCGCGTGGCGGCCGAGGTCGTGGGCGCGGTGGCCGTCGGCTCGGTCTGCTCCTTTGCCGCCGAGCGGCTGTTTCCGGTGGCCAGCCTGTCGGTGATCTACATGACTGCCGTCGTCGTGGTCGCCAGCCGCCGCGGCCTGTGGCCCGCCGTCACGGCCGCGGTCCTGGGGTTTCTGGCCTACAATTTCCTGTTCACGCACCCCCGCTACACCTTCAACGTCACGCGGCAGGGCGAGTTCCTGACGCTGGGCCTGTTTCTCGCAGCATCGCTGGTCACCGGCAATCTGGCGGCCCGCCTGCGGGCGCGGGTCGATGCGCAATCGGCCATCGCCGACCGCACCAACAAGCTTTATGACTTCAGCCGCCGGGTGGCGGCGGCGGCCACGGCGGATGATGTGATCTGGGCCTCGGTCAGCCATGTGGCGACCACCCTGCGCTGCGAGACGATCCTGCTGATGCCGCAGGGGGCCGAGTTGCAGGTGGTCGGCGGCTTCCCCCCCGAGGACCGGCTCGAGGTGCGCGACCAGTCCGCCGCCCAGTTCGCCTGGGACCGGGGCGAGATGGCGGGGCGCGGGTCGGACACCCTGCCCACCGCGCGCTGGTTCTTCCTGCCGCTGGCGACGGGCGAACGCAAGCTGGGCGTCCTTGGCATCGCCTTTTCCGACGACCGCAGCCTGGCCCGCACCGACCGGCGGCTTCTGGATGCGCTGACTGACCAGACGGCACTGGCCCTGGAACGGCTGCGCCTGACGCAGGAATTGTCGGCGACCCAGCTTGCCACCGAAACCGAACGCCTGCGCACCGCCCTGCTGTCCTCGGTCAGCCATGACCTGCGCACCCCCCTCGTCACCATCATCGGCGCGGCGGGCAGTCTGGCCGACAGCCCCGACCTTGGGCCAGAGGCGCGCCGCGACCTGGCCGAGAACATCCGCGAAGAGGGCGAGCGTCTGGACCGCTATGTGCAGAACCTCCTGGACATGACGCGTCTGGGGCACGGCGCGCTCAAGCCGCGCCAGGTGGCGCTGGACCTGGCCGAACTGATCGGAGGCGCGCGCCAGCGCACGCGCGGCCCCTTGCGCGCCCACATCCTGCGGGTGGACCTACCGGCGCTGCTGCCGCAGGTCGTGGCGGACGGCGTGCTTTTGGAACAGGTCCTGGTGAACATCCTGGACAACGCCGCCAAGTATGCGCCCGAAGGAACGGAAATCCTGCTCGCTGCGCAGCAGGTCGGCGGCATGGTCGAGGTGGCCGTGGCCGACCATGGCCCCGGCATCGCGCCCGACGAACGGACGCGCGTCTTCGACATGTTCTACCGCGTGGCCGGGGGCGACCGGCAGCGCGCGGGCACCGGCCTGGGGCTGGCCATCTGCAAGGGTCTGGTCGAGGCCATGGGCGGCACGATCCGGGCCGAGACCGGATGGCCCGACGGCAGCGGCACGCGCATCGTGGTGGCCCTGCCGGTGGCGGCATCATGACCGGGACCCAAGCATGACCGACGTGGCCCGCATACTCTTGATCGACGACGAGGCCCCGATCCGCCGCTTCCTGCGCGTGGCGCTCGAGGCCGAGGGCCATGCGGTGACCGAGGCCGCGACGGCGCGCGAAGGCATCGCCGCCACCGCCCGCGAATCGCCCGCACTGGTGGTCCTGGACCTCGGCCTGCCTGATGCCGACGGCCTGACCGTGCTGCGCGAGATTCGGGGCTGGACGCAGGTTCCGGTCCTGGTCCTGTCGGTCCGCGCCGACGAGGCGGGCAAGGTGGCGGCGCTCGACGCGGGCGCGCAGGACTATGTCGTCAAGCCCTTCGGCACCAAGGAACTGCTGGCCCGCGTGCGCACGCTGCTGCGCGACCGCGCGGCCAGCGTGACGCCGTCGGTCGTGCAGATTGGCGATCTGACCATCGACGCCGCGCGCCATGCGGTGTCGCGGGCCGGGCAACCCCTGCACCTGACCCGCCGCGAGTTCGACCTTCTGTGGCTGCTGGCCGCCAACCCCGGTCGGCTACTGACCCATGCGATGATCCTGCGCACGATCTGGGGCCCCGCGCATGCCGAGGACGCGCAATACCTGCGCGTCTACATCCGCCAGCTTCGCCAGAAACTGGGCGACGACGCCACCGATCCGCGCTGGATCTTCACCGAGCCGGGCATCGGATACCGGCTGGCCGAAACCTGACGGCGGCCCTGCCGCGCCCATCCCGAAGTCCCTCGGACCCACCGGGCGCGGTCGCCCCGGCCACGCAGGCCGGAGCCTCGGGGACCTTGAGCGCACCACATCGGGGACCCAGTTCCTGCCGGGATGACCGTGGTCCTTGCGGCACCAGGTCGGCAATCCGCATTGGCGGCGGCAGGCCCGGTTGTGAATGGAACGGCCTTGCGTCACTGTCCTGCCCATGAAGGGGCCGCTTGCCGGACTTGCGCTTGCCATGCTCGCCAGCGGGGCGGGGGCGGATGTGTTCGTCTATCCGGCCCCGGACGGCACGGCAGCACACGAACTGGTCGTCTACTCGACCCTGGACGAGCCCCTCGCCGCCCCCCTGATCCACGGCTTCCAGGCGGCAAACCCCGGCGTCGCCGTCCGCTACGAGGACCTTCAGTCGAACGAGATCGCCGCCCGCGTGGTGGCCGAAACCGATGCCGGCCGGGCGACGGCGGATTTCGTGTTCTCATCGGCGATGGACCTGCAGGTCAAGCTGGCCAACGACGGCTATGCCCGCGCCGTCGAGGTGCCGTCGGCACAGGGCTGGCCCGACTGGGCGAACTGGCGCAACACCGCCTTCGCGCTGACCGTCGAGCCTGGCGTGATGGTCTGGCACAGGCCGTCCTTCCCGGACGGCCCCCCACAGTCACGGCTGGACGTGATCGGCTGGCTGCGCACCCCCGCCGCGCAGGGCCGCGTCGGCACCTACGACATCGAGCGTTCGGCGGTCGGATACCTGTACCTGGCCCGCGATGCCGAACATTTCGCCGACGTCTGGGCGATGGTGCGGCTGATGGGGCAGGCGGGATTGCAGACCTTCCCGACCAGCCAGGAGATCATCGCGCGGGTGGCCGACGGGCGGCTGGCCCTGGGCTACAACATCCTGGGGTCCTATGCCGCCGACCAGGCGCGCCTGCATCCCGACCTGGGCCTGGTCCTGCCGCGCGACTTTACCGTCGTGGTCAGCCGCGTGGCCCTGGTCCCTCGCGCGGCGGGGCGGGCGGACCTGGGCACCGCTTTCCTGGCCTTCCTCATGTCGCGCGAGGGGCAGGTCCTGTTGGCCGACCGCCTGCGCCTGCCCGCCGTGTCGCTGGAGGTGGCGGGCCAGAACAGCCTGTCCGCGATGGCCGCCGCAATGGGCGACCAATTGCGCCCGGTGCCGGTCAGTCCCGGCCTTCTGGCCTATCTCGACCAGTCCAAGCGCGCGCGCCTGATCGCGCGGTGGCGGGCCGCACTGGGGCGACCCTGACCTAGCCGCGCTGCGGCAGCAGCGGCACCCGGCCCGCAGGCGTCAGGTGGAACACGCAGTCCCCCTCGATCACCACCGCCGTCAGCGGCCCGCCATAGGCCGCCCCCGAATCGATGTTCAGCCGATTGCCATAGTGCACCGGCGCATCCAGCGCCGTATGGCCATGCACGATCAGGGTGCCGTGGTCGCGAGGATCATCGAGGAAGCCCTTGCGAATCCACACCAGGTCGGTCTCGACCTGCTGGTCCAGGGCCACGCCGGGGCGGATGCCCGCGTGGACAAAGACGCCGTCCGCCGTCCGGTGCATCACCGGCAGGCCCGCGACAAAGGCACGGTGCTCGGGCGGCACCGCCGCCAGCGCCTCGGCATGGACCGGGGCCACAGGCCGGTCGCCCGCCTTGCGCACGCCATAGGACGCCAGCGTCGCCGCCCCGCCAAGGGCCGGATGCAGCCAGCCGTAGTCGGGCCGCAGGCCCGGCTCGGGTTCCCTGGGATCGTTCAGGAACCGCATGAACATCCGGTCATGATTGCCCTTCAGCACCACCCAGTCCTGCCCCGCCGCGATGCCTGCGCGCAGATACTCCACCACGCCCCGGCTGTCCGGCCCCCGGTCCACCAGATCGCCGACATGCACCACCGGCCCGGCGCCGTTCCGTGCCTGATCGCCGGCGATCAGGTCGTGCGCGCGGTGCAACAGGCCGATGTGGCCGTGGATATCGCCGATGGCATAAGTCGTCATGATGCCCGTGACCTAGTTCCTTGCATGGCCGAGGGCAAGCCGCTCGTCGCAGGCGATACGCGACATGGAAAGGTCGCGGATGTCTTTGCGCCGGGTGGGCGTGGTCGCTAGCAGTGGCGCGACGCCGCCAGTCCGGGATGCACACATGATCGCCCTTTCGCCCTCGGCCCGCCTGCGGCCCTCGCCCTTTCACGACGCGATTGCGCGCGCGGGGGTCGCGTCCTTCACGCTGTACAACCGCATGCTCCTGCCCACGGGCTTCGGCGACCCTGAAGGCGAATATCACCGCCTGATCCATGGTGTCAGCCAGTGGGACGTGGCGGCCGAGCGGCAGGTCGAACTGCGCGGCCCGGATGCCGCGCGGCTGGCGCAGATCCTGGCCCCGCGCGATCTGTCCAAACAGGTGGCGGGCCAGGGCAAGTATGTGCCCCTGTGCAACCACGACGGCGTGCTGATCAACGACCCGATCTGCCTGAAGCTGGCGGATGACCTCTACTGGCTGTCCATCGCCGACAGCGACATCTGGTTCTGGGCGCGGGCCGTCGCCGCCGAGCGGGGGTTGGACGTGCAGATCAGCGAGCCCGACGTGTCGCCGATGGCGCTGCAGGGGCCGAAGGCCGAGGATGTGGTCGCCCATGTCTGCGGCGACTGGGTGCGCGGGCTGAAATACTTCTGGTTCCGCGAGGCCGAGATCGCGGGCATTCCGGTGCTGGTCGCGCGCTCGGGCTGGTCGAAACAGGGCGGGTTCGAGATCTACCTCCGCGACGGCACCAAAGGCACCGCATTGTGGGACATCTTCGCCGAGGCGGGCCGCCCCTGGGACATCGGCCCCGGCAACCCGAACTGGTGCGAGCGGATCGAAAGCGGGCTGATCTCCTACGGCGGCGATACCGATGCCGACACCAACCCCTTCGAGGTGCGGATGGGCAAGTATGTCGACCTTGGCGTGCCCGACGACACCATCGGCATCGCCGCCCTGCGCCGGATCAAGGCAAAGGGGCCACGGCGGCAATCCCTGGGCGTCGTGCTGGACGGCGGGGCACCGCTGGGGCCTGCATTGGGCTGGAACGTGATCACCCGCGACGGTGTTGCCGTCGGCCACATGACCAACGGCGTCTTTTCGCGGCGGCTGCAGACCAACATCGGCTTTGCGCTGGTGGACGCAGGCTGTGCCATCGGCGATGCCGTCGTGGTCGGCCTTGCCGACGGCCCCCGACCGGGTCGCCTGACCGACATGCCCTTCCTGTGACAGGAGCCGCCATGACCCAGCTTGCCGACCTTGGCCTGCGCAACATCCGGCTGGACGATGCCGGGGACGGCGTGCTGGTCGCCACCCTGAACCGCCCGGCCAAGCGCAACGCGCTGAACGCCGAAAGCGTGGACGACCTGGTGCGCCTGTTCGACACGGTGCCGCGCGCGGGCGTCCGGGCCGTGGTGCTGGCGGCTGAGGGCGATCATTTCTGCGCGGGCCTCGACCTCGTCGAGCATCACCGGCAGGACCGCACCCCCGCCGAGTTCTGGCAGCTCTGCCTGCGCTGGCACGAGGCTTTCACGAAGATGGAATACGGCGGCGTCCCGATCATCGCGGCCTTGAAGGGCGCGGTGGTGGGGGGCGGGCTGGAACTGGCCTCTGCCGCGCATATCCGGGTCGCCGATCCGTCCACTTACTTCGCCTTGCCCGAGGGGCAGCGCGGCGTGTTCACCGGCGGCGGGGCGACGATCCGCGTGTCGGCACTGGTCGGCAAGGCGCGGATGATCGACATGATGCTGACCGGCCGCGTCTATCGCGCGGATGAGGGGTTGAGCGTCGGGCTGTGCCAGTACCTCGACCCCGCCTCCAGCCTTGACCGCGCCATGACGCTGGCCCGCGCGGCGGCGGCGAACCTGCCGCTGACGAACTTCGCCCTTTGTTCCGCAGTCAGCCATGCGCAAAACATGTCGGCGCTGGATGCGGCCTATCTCGAGGCCGCCGTCGCGGGCATCGTCAACACCCAGCCCGAGGCGCGCGCCCGCCTTGCGGCCTTTGCCGACAAGACCGCCGCCCGGACCAGGCCGGACGGCGACTGAACCGCGCTCTCCATCGCCTGGAAGATGACCCGCCGGTCGGTGTTTGCCGAAGGCGCGAGCCTGTCGCATTCATTCAGGTTCATCCCGCCGACCCGGTCGTCTCGGCGACCCCGTCGCCGGGACGACCGGGTCGCATGGCGCAGGGGGTGACCCATATCGGTCGCAAGCTGTTCCCGACCCCGATTCGGGGTGGCGGGTTAACCTCCGTCGATGCCCGGCGCGGCTACCCGACGTTTCCACGTGATGAAGACGCAAGGAAGACGTAAGGAAGACGTCCCGCCGCGCCGTACCGCCACCACATCTTGTGTGTGAACGACGCGCCCGTCACGCCACTTCGAACCGCAACGCCTTGACCTGCTGGAACATCCCCGTGCCTTCCAGCAGCGCGGTGACCTTCGGGTCGATCGGCTGGTCAAGGTACAAAAGCGCGATTGCATTCTGCCCCGGCCCCGACCGCCCCAGCGTGAAGTTCGCGATGTTGACGTTGTTCTTGCCCATGGTCATGCCCAGAAGGCCGATGATGCCCGGCACGTCCTCGTTCGTCGTG
>JBQTJI010000011.1:0-16770 GCA_052387255.1 Gemmobacter sp.
GGGGGGGGGGGGGGGGGGTTCCCCGCGGGGGGGGGGGGGTTCCCCCCCCCCCCCCGGGGCTTGGGGTTGGTTCAACCCCCCCACCCTGCCGCGAACCCCGATTCGCCCCCGAGGGTTAACGCCCCGGACGCCGCCGCGCGTATGCATGCCCTGTGCATGGAATGTGCACGCGATGCGTTCTGCGCAATCCCCCCACCCCGACCCGGTTAATCCAGCGCCCGCAGTCACTTGCCCTTCCCCGCGCCGATGACGCTGCCGTCACAATAGCAATTGCCTGCCCCCCCTGACTGCCCCTAGGCTGCACATCAGAAAAACCGCAGGCCGCCGGAACGGCCCGCTTTCAGGGAGACGCGAAATGTCCATCCTCCGCCTGCTCGGCACCACCACGCTTGCCCTTTCCACCGCCCTTTCCCCCGCCATGGCCCAGATCACCGCCATCGGCCCCGCCGAGGGCCAGGTGAACATCGTCGCCTGGGCCGGCTACATCGAACGCGGCGAAACCGTCAAGGAATTCGACTGGGTGACCAAGTTCGAGGCCGCCTCGGGCTGCAAGGTCAACGTCAAGACCGCCAACACCAGCGACGAGATGGTCGCCCTGATGAACGAGGGCGGGTTCGACCTGGTCACCGCCTCGGGCGACGCCAGCCTGCGCCTGATCGCGGGCAAGCGGGTGCAGCCCGTGAACATCGACCTGATCCCCTCGTGGTCCACCGTGGACGAGCGGCTGAAGAACGCGCCCTGGCACACCGTGGACGGCGTCCACTACGGCACCCCCTACATGTGGGGGCCGAACGTGCTGATGTACAATACCGAGGTGTTCAAGGACCAGCCGCCCACCAGCTGGAACGTGGTGTTCGAAGAGATGACGCTGCCCGACGGCCAGCCCAACAAGGGCCGGGTGCAGGCCTATGACGGCCCGATCCACATCGCCGACGCGGCGCAGTACCTGATGTCGACCAAGCCGGAGCTCGGCATCACCTCGCCCTACGAGTTGAACGAGGACCAGTACAAGGCGGCGCTCGACCTCCTGCGCGTGCAGCGCACGCTGACCTCGCGCTACTGGCACGACGCCTTCATCCAGATGGACGACTTCAAGAACGAGGGGATGGCCGCCTCGGGGTCGTGGCCGTTCCAGGTGAACCTGCTGCAGGCCGACAAGGTGCCCGTGGCCAGCGTGATCCCGCAGGAGGGGGCGACCGGCTGGGCCGACACCACCATGATGGCGGCCGATGCCGCGAACCCCAACTGTTCCTACATGTGGATGGAACATTCGCTGTCCTCGAACCTGCAATCCGACCTGTCGGTCTGGTTCGGGGCCAACCCGGCGGTTCCGGCGGCCTGCACCGACGGGCGCGGCATGCAGACGGCTGAGGGGTGCACCAAGAACGGGCTGGACGATTTCGAGAAGATCCGTTTCTGGACCACCCCGGTTGCCAACTGTTCGCAGGGCGAAGGCAAGTGCGTGCCCTACTACCGCTGGGTGTCGGACTACATCGGCGTGATCGGCGGGCGGTAAGGACGTAGGGTGCGTGCTTGCACGCACCTCTCCACCCCCCGGCAACTGCGGTGCGTGCAAGCACGCACCCTACCCATCCCCATGGACCTGCCGATGACCCCCGCCGTCGAATTCCTCAACGTCACCCGGCACTTCGGCCCCGTCCGCGCGGTCGATGGCGTCACCCTGTCCATCGCCGAGGGGTCGTTCTTCGCCATGCTGGGGCCATCGGGCTCGGGCAAGACGACGTGCCTGCGCCTGATCTCGGGGTTCGAGAAACCGACCGCCGGGGCCGTTCGCATCTTCGGGCAGGACGTGTCCGACACACCGCCCCACCTGCGCAACGTCAACACCGTGTTCCAGGATTACGCGCTGTTCCCGCACATGAATGTGCGCGACAACGTGGCCTACGGGCTGATGGTCAAGGGCATGGGCCGGGCCCCCCGCCACGCAAGGGCCGAAGAGATGCTGGCCCTGGTCAAGCTCGACGGCTACGGCGACCGCAAGCCGGGGCAGTTGTCCGGCGGCCAGCGGCAGCGCGTGGCCCTCGCCCGCGCGCTGGTGAACGAACCCCGCGTCCTGTTGCTCGACGAACCCCTCGGCGCGCTCGACCTCAAGCTGCGCGAGGCGATGCAGGAGGAACTGAAGGCCCTGCAGCAGCGCCTCGGCCTCACCTTCGTCTTCGTCACCCACGACCAGGGCGAGGCGCTGTCGATGGCCGACAGCCTGGCCGTGTTCAACGAGGGGCGCATCGTCCAGATCGGCAGGCCGTCCGAGATCTACGAACGCCCCGCCACCCGCTTCGTGGCCGATTTCGTGGGCAGTTCCAACGTCTTGCCGCCCGACATGGCCGCCCGTTTCGGGGCCGCCCCGCGCTGGTCGTCGCTGCGCCCCGAGGCGATGCGCCTCGGCGCGGAAGGGATCCCCGGCATCGCGGGCACCTCGCGCTATCTTGGTGCCGGCACGCGGCTGACCGTCGCCCTGGGGACCCAGGCGCTGACCGTCCACCTGCCCCCCGGCACCCCCGTGCCCGCCCCCGGCGAACACGTGATGCTCGACGCACCACCGCAGGCCGTCCACGCCATGGAGGGCGAAGGGTGACGACCCCGGCCTTTCCGTGGCGGGCTTCTTCTGTCCTCAAGTATCCCCGGGGGGGCCGCAGTCGGGGGGCAGCGCCCCCCTGCGACGGTGCCGCATGACCGCCCCCGCCGTGTTCCCTTCGCGCGGAGCCGCCGACCGGCTGACGGGCCTGTTCTGGCGCAGACCGAACCTTCTGCTGCTCATGCTGGTCACGCCGCCGCTGATCTGGCTGGGCCTTGTCTACCTCGGCTCGCTCGCCGCCCTCTTGGTGCAGTCCTTCTACTCCATCGACGAGTTCTCGGGCCTCGTCGTGCCGGAGTTCACGCTCAAGACCTATGCCGAACTGTTCCGCCCGTCGAATTTCGACATCATCCTGCGCACGCTTCTGATGTCGGCCCTCGTCACCCTCGGCTGCGCCGTCATCGCCTTTCCCATCGCCTTCTATGCCGCCCGCCACGCACGGGGCCGCTGGAAGGCGGTGTTCTACCTCGGCGTCATGCTGCCCCTGTGGTCGTCCTATCTGGTCAAGGTCTATGCCTGGAAGCTGATCCTGGCCAAGGAGGGCATCGTCACCTGGGCCGCCGAAGGCATCGGTGCGGGGCTGGTCCTGAACGCGGTGCTGTCCATCCCCGGCATAGGTGGCAACTCGCTGTCCACCTCGCCGCTCGGCACCTGGATGGTCTTCGTCTACGTCTGGCTGCCCTACATGATCCTGCCGATGCAGGCCTCGCTGGAACGGGTGCCGACCTCGATGCTGGAGGCTTCGGCCGACCTTGGTGCCACCCCCGCCCGCACCTTCCGCTCGGTCATCCTGCCCTTGGCCCTGCCCGGTGTCATCGCCGGGTCGATCTTCACCTTCTCGCTGACCATGGGCGACTACATCATTCCCCAGATCGTCGGCACCTCCGCCCGGTTCATCGGGCTGGCCGTCTACCAGTTGCAGGGCACCGCCGGGAACCTGCCGCTGGCCGCCGCATTCGCCGTGGTGCCCATCGTCATCATGGTGATCTACCTGTGGCTCGCCAAGCGCGCGGGGGCCTTCGATGCGCTCTGAGGGGGCTTCGCTCTGGCTGAAGGCGGCGGCGGTCGCGGGGCTGGCCTTTCTGCACCTGCCGATCCTCCTGATCTTCCTCTACGCCTTCACCACAGAGGAGCGCAGCTACCAGTTCCCGCCCCCCGGCCTGACGACGCAATGGTTCGGCGTCGCCTGGGGGCGGCAGGATATCTGGCCGCCGCTCTATCTTTCCTTACAGGTCGCCACCATCGCAACCGCCCTGGCCATGATCCTCGGCACGCTGGTCGCCGCCGCCATGGCACGGGCGCGGTTCTTCGGGCGCGAACAGATCAGCCTGCTGATCATCCTGCCGATCGCCCTGCCCGGCGTCATCACCGGCATGTCGCTGCGCTCGGCCTTCGCCATCGCCGACATCCCCTTTTCCACCTGGACCATCGTCCTCGGCCACGCCACCTTCTGCATCGTCATCGTCTACAACAACGCCGTCGCCCGGTTCCGCCGGTTGTCGGGGGGCGTGATGGAGGCCTCGGCAGACCTCGGCGCGAACGCGTTCCAGACCTTCCGGTTCGTGCTGCTCCCGAACCTCGGCTCGGCCCTGCTGGCGGGCGGGATGCTGGCCTTCGCGCTGTCCTTCGACGAGGTGATCGTGACCACCTTCACCGCCGGCCAGCAATCGACCCTGCCGATCTGGATGCTGAGCGAACTGGTCCGCCCCCGGCAGAGGCCGGTGACGAACGTCGTCGCCATCGTGGTCTTCGCCGCGACCTTCCTGCCGATCCTTGCCGCCTACTACCTCACCCGTGGCGGGTCGGAAACGGCAGGGGCGGGCAAGTAATCACCCAAGCGCCGCCAGCCTCCGCTCCTGCCGCTCGATCAGGAACGCGACCTCCGCCACCCCCGCCGCATTCAGCCCCGCCCCCGGTCGCCGCAATGTGGGGTGCGCAATCGCCCCGCGCGTCCACAGGATGTGCTTGCGCACCGCCAGCCCCAGACCCGGCTGCGCCTCGTAGCGCACCAGGGGCAGGTAGGCGTCAAAGATGTCCTGCGCCGAGGTGCGGTCGCCCCGGCGGTGTGCCGCCACCACGGCGGCCATCATCTCGGGGTACGCGAAGCCCGTCATCGCCCCGTCCGCGCCGCGCGCCATTTCCTCGGGCAGGAACTGCCCCCCGTTGCCGCAGAGAATCGAAATCCGCCGTCCCGGTGCCGCCCGGATCGCGGAAATCTTGTCCAGCCCCGGCCAGTCCTCGTGCTTCAGCATGACGCAGGTCGGGCAGTCGGCGACGATGCGCAGGATCACCGAAACCGGGATCGTCACCGTCGTCACCAGCGGAAAATCCTGCAACACGAACGGGATGCCCGGCAACATCCCGGCCACCGCATGGTAATGGCCGACGATCTGGTCATCGTTCCGCAGATTGCCGGGCGGGGCCACCATCACGCCCGCCGCCCCCGCCGCCATCGCCTCACCGGCCAGCGACTGCATGGCGGCAAAGCCGGGGGCCGACACACCCACCACCACCGGCACGCCTGCCCGCGCCACAACCCGGCGCACCACCGTCAGCGATTCCTCGGCCGACAGCTTGCCAGCCTCGCCCATGATGCCGAGCACGGTCAGGCCCGTCGCGCCCTTCTCGACATAGAAATCGGTCACCCGGTCAAGGCTGTCCAGGTCCAGCGCGCCATCGGGCAGGAAGGGCGTCACCGCGATGGTGAACACGCCCGAGGCGGTTTCAGTCAGCATGTCGGCCCCCGTTCTGCCAGCCCAGCACAATCCGCGTCAGCGCCATCCCCGCTGCCGCCTGGCAGGGCTCGACCACCGGCAGGCCGGTCGCCTGTTCCACGGCACAGCGATAGGCCGCCATCCCCGCACAGCCCATGATCAGCACATCCGCCCCATCTTCGTCACGCAACCGTTGCCCGGTGGCGATCATGGCGGGCAGCGTCCGCGCGCCGTCCGCGAGGTCCGCCACGGTCAGGCCAAGGGCCCGGTCCCCGACGATGCGCTCTGAAACCCCCATCGCCCCGAACGCCCGCAGGTGGCGCGGCACCGAACCCGGCAGGATCGCGATCACCCCGATCCGCTGCCCCAGCGTCATCGCCGTCGCCATCGCCGCCTCCTGGATGCCGACGACCGGCAGCGCCGTGCGGTCGCGCAGGGCGTGCAGGCCGGGGTCGCCGAAACAGGCGATGACGAAGCCCGCCGCCTGTACCTCCAGCGACGCCGCCAGCCGCAGCATGGGCGCGATGGTCAGATCCGCCTGCGCCTGCGTCTCGATCCCCGGCGGGCCTTCCTCCAGCGTGACGCAGCGGATGGGCGTGCCCCAGCCGCGCAACGGCTCCATCGCCGCGTCGATGCCCGCCGTGACCCGCGCCGAGGAATTCGGATTGATCACGATCAGCACCCCGTTCATGCGCCCGCGCCCGGTCATGCGCCCGCCCTTGTGGCCGACTGCACCTCGATCTGGTACCCCTCGGGGTCGTCGAAGACGAAGGCACGGATTCCCAGCGTATCATTCTCGAACATTTCTGACTGAGCTTCGACCTGCAACTCCTTGATGTATGCGTACCACCCATCCACATCCGCAACCCGCAGGCTGATTTGCACGGGTTTCTCGGCGGCCCACCGGTGCATCCCCCGCGTCTCGTCTACCAGCCCCAGATGCGCGTCCCCGCACAGCCGGTAGATCTTGCACCAGCCCTGGTCGATGGCCAGTGTCAGACCCATGACATCCTCATAGAACCGCATCGCGCGGGACAGATCGCGGACATACAGGAACGTGATGGCCAGCGTCGCGCCGTCCGGTCGTGTCATCGCCGCCCCTCCACATATCGCACTTCCGCCGCCGGTTCCGCGCCCGCCACCGGCCCCCGCGACAGCCACCGGCCGCGTCCGGGCGCGGCGGTCAGCACCCCCTTGTCCACGATCACCGCGCCCCGCGACAGCACCGTCTCGGGCCAGCCGGTCACCGTCGTCCCCTCCCACGGATTGTAGCCCGCCCCGTCCGCCATGTCGTCCGCGCCATAGGTCACCTTTCGCGCCGGGTCCCACAGGACCAGATCGGCATCGCAGCCCACGTCGATGGCCCCCTTGGACGGCAGCCCGTACACCTCTGCCGCCCGCCCCGCCGTCGCCCGCGCAAAGGCCACCGGCCCGCCCCGCCCGTGCGCCACCATCGCATCGAACATCAGGGGCAGGCGTTGCTGCAGCCCCGGCAGGCCGTTGGCGATGGCGGGAAACGGCGGCAGCGGCCCCGCCGCCAGCTTGCCCGTCGCATCGAACCGGTAAGGCGCGTGGTCCGACGACACCAGATCGAGCGTGCCATCCCCAAGCGCCGCCCACAGCGCCGCCTGGTCCGCCACCCCCCGCTGCGGTGGCGAACACATCCACTTGGCCCCCTCGATCCCGTCGCGGTCCAGCACCTGCGCCGTCTGGAACAGGTAGTGCGGGCAGGTCTCGGCCATGACCGGCACGCCCCGCGCACGGGCACGCCGCACCGCATCGGCGGCCTCGGCGGTGGTGACGTGGAACACCATCACCGGTTGGCCGAAGAACGCGGCATAGCGGCACATGCGTTCCACCGCATCCAGTTCGGCCAGGCGCGGGTGCGCGACGGCGTGGTGCAGGGGCCGGTCCATCCCCGCCGCCAGAGCGGCATCCCTGGTCCAGCCCAGCAATCCGTCATTCTCGGCATGCACGCAGACCAGCGCGCCCTGACCACGCAACAGGCCCATCACCTCGGCCACCTGCCGGTCGGTCAGGCCGATGGCATAGGTGGTGAACAGCTTCACCGACCGGTGCCCCGCCGCGACCAGCGCGGCAAGGTCGTCCGCGAACCCGGGCACCGTCAGGTCGGTCAGCGTCAGGTGGAAGGCATGGTCGATCCGCGCGCCCCGGACCGCGCGCGCCGCGTACTGCCCGACCGTATCGCGCAGCCGCTCACCCCTGGCCTGTGCCGCGAACGAGATCACCGTCGTCGTTCCGCCCAGGGCGGCGGCCGCCGTCGCCGTCTCGAACGTGTCGGCGTTCATCAGGCCCATGCCCGACACCTGTTCGACATGGGCATGGGGGTCGATGCCGCCGGGCATCACCATACGGCCCTCTGCGTCGATGACCCGCCGCGCGTCGGGGCAGGGACCGAGCACGACGATGCGGCCCCCGGTGACCCCGATGTCGGTCGCGACCACCCCCGACGGCGTCACCACCTGCCCGCCCCGGATTGCCAGATCGACCGCCATCGTTCCCCCGATGCCCGCGATCATGCGGGGCGCGCGCCCGCGATGCAAGCCGCCGCCTAGCGCGGCTCGCAGGGTGCGAACAGCCGCCACCCGGTCACGTCCTGTGCCACCAGCCACGACACCGGCACGGTCAGGGCCAGGCACAGCGCCACGGGCAAGGCCCAGGGTGTCAGCACCCCCGCCGCCACCAGCCCCAGCAGCAGCGCCCCAGCCCCCGTCTCGACCGCATGGAACCGCGCCAGCCGCCCAAGCGTCGGGCGGACCGCCAGGTGCGGGGCCCAGC
The DNA here is from genome assembly GCA_052387255.1 of Gemmobacter sp. Classification (GTDB taxonomy): domain Bacteria; phylum Pseudomonadota; class Alphaproteobacteria; order Rhodobacterales; family Rhodobacteraceae; genus JBBQXK01. Next base: position 8,110 of record JBQTJI010000011.1, read on the forward strand.
CGCCATCGATGCCGCACAACGTCGTCACCACCGCCCGCACCTGGTGCAGCATCATCGCCGGGGCCAGCAGCACCGACAGCCCCACCTCGGCCAGGGCCGTCGCGGCAAAGGCGGCCCGCCGCCCGCGCGCCGGGGGCCGGTCGCGCAGGTACGCCGCCAGCCCGACCAGCTTTGGCCCCATCAGCAGCGCCGTCACGACCAGCGTCACCGCGAACCGGCCCATCAGCGGCCCGGTCACCGTCGCCGCCCGCCCGGCATCGGTTTCGGCCAGCGCCACCCACAACGCCAGCAGCCCCAGCCACCAGACCGACGACAGATAGGCCGCCGCCCCCTGCAGCAGGTGGAACCGCGACACCCAGTGCAGCCCCGGCATCGCCAGCAGGCGAAGGTGCTGCATGTTGCCCTGGCACCAGCGGCGGTCGCGGCGCAGATGGCCGGGCAGCGCGTCGGGCGTGCCCTCAAAGCTGTCCGCCGCCTCGGGCAGCATCCGCACGCCCCATCCGGCGCGGCGCAACAGCGCCGCCTCGACGAAATCATGGCTCAGGATCACGCCGCCCAGCGGCCTTGGCCCCGGCAGATGCGGCAGGCCCGCACAGGCGGCAAAGGCGCGCAGGCGCAGGATGGCGTTGTGGCCCAGGAAATTGCCCTCGGTGCCCGCCCAGACCGCCACCCCGCGCCCCAGGTTCGCGCCATAGACGCGGGCGGCAAAGCACTGCATCCGCTGCCACAGCGTGTTGCCGGGCAGCACCAGCGGCAGCGACTGCACCAGCGCCACGCCCGGCTCGGCGGCCAGGGCGTTGCACAGGCGCAAGACCGCGCTGCGGCCCATCACGCTGTCGGCGTCCAGCACCAGGGCCGCGTCATGCGCCCCGCCCTCGCACATGATCCAGTCGCGGATGTTGCCCGACTTGAAGTCGCGGTTCTCGCGCCGCTGGCGCAGGTGCAGCGACAGGCGCGGATGGCGCATCGCCAGGTCGGCCAGCACCGCCCGCTCGTCGGCGCGGGCCACGGCGTCGCGCGTGTCGGACAGCACATGCAGGCTGAAGCGGTGGCCATGGTCGCGGCCCGGCAGCGCCGCCAGAAGTGCCACCGCCGGGGCGATGGTGGCCTGCGCATCCTCGCCGTACATCGGCAAGAGGATCGCCACCCGCAGCCCCGCCTTGCGGCCCGTCGGACGCGGGGCGGCGGTCGGGCGGCGGAACAGGCCGAGGGCCGACGTCGCCACCGAGACCCCCATCCAGTAGCAGGCAACCCCAGTGCCGATGGCCAGCAGTCCTTCCAGCACCAGCACCTGTCCGTCCCGCCCGAACCAGACCAGCGACTGCACTGCGATCAGCAGGGACAGCAGGGCCGGCAACCCCAGTGCCACGATCCGCGCCACGATGACCTCGCGCCGCACCCCGACACCGGGGGCCGCGCGGTCGCGGAAGGCGCGGCCCAGGTCCTGATCGGGCATCGCCAGCGGCAGGGCGGCCGGCACGGCGACATCGTCGCCGGGTGCCAGGTGTAGGGCAAAGGTCATGCCGCCCTCCAGCGGTGCAACCAGACTTCCGAGATGCGCGCGCCCGCCCGCCACAGCTCGGCGCGCAGTTCCACCGGACCCGCCCCGGCCGACCGCAGCGTCAGGTCCAGCCGCATGCCCCCGGTCGCCGGGTTCACCTGCAACAGCGGCGCGGCCAGGTCGCCCGCGCTGGCCGACACCCGCGCCTCGATCAGCGACGGGTCCTGCCCCAGGGCGGGATGGGGCGCGAAGTCGATGGTGAAGATGCGCCCCGGCTCGAACACCCGCGCGCCGCCGCGCGTGGCGGTCACGCGGGCGACGTCGCCCTCGCCGGGCGCATCGGTGCCCCAGTGCAGCCGATAGGCAAAGCGGTGCTCCTGCCCGGCGACCAGCGGGGCTGCGGGTCGCCAGAAGGCGACGATGTTGTCGTTGGTCTCGAGGTCGGTCGGTATTTCGACCAGCATCACCTGCCCCGGCCCCCAGTCGCCCCTGGGCTCGACCCACAGCGACGGGCGGCGTTCATAGCGCGCCACCAGGTCGGTATCCGCCTCACCTCCCCGCGCCCGCTGCATCAGGCCGAACCCGCGCGGGGACGTGTCGGCGAAGGCGCTGGTTTCCAGCGATGTCGGGTTGGTCAGGGGCCGCCACAGCACCTCGCCCGCCCCGTTGCGCATCAGCAGGCCGTCGCTGTCATGCACCGCCTCGCGGAAATCGTCGTGGCCCGCGCGGTTCAGGTCGTTGTACAGGAACATCGACGTGCCGGGCGCGATGCCCGCACCGTGCAGGTCGCGACGCGGGAACAGGCGGGCCTCGATGTCCATCACCGTGGTGGCCCCCGGCGCGATGGCAAACCGGTAGGCCCCGGCCACCGAGGGGCTGTCCAGCAGCGCATGCACGATCGCCTGCGACGCCCCCGGTGCCGCCGCTTCGATCCAGAAGTCGCGGAACAGGGGGAACTCCTCGGGCACATCGCCGGCGGTGTCCAGCGCCAGCCCCCGCGCCGAGACGCCGTAGGCCAGGTCGCGCGCGATGGCCCGGAAATAGCTAGCCCCGAGGAAGGCCGCATATTCCTGGAACGTCCCCGGCTGTACCAGTTCGCCCAGCAGGCGAAAGCCCGCGAACCCGGTACCGTCGTCGGGCAGGTCGGGAAAGCGGTCGGTCGCATCGAACACCCGCCGCTCGAACCGGATGGGATGCGCCCGCCCCCCGGTCACCGCGTGGACCCCGATCTTCGCGCCAAAGAACAGCCCCGCCGGAAAGAACTCGGCCTGCACCGCCCCACCGGTGCCGCGATACAGGGCGTGGCGCGTGTCGAACCAGATTTTCTGGTACTGGTCATAGGACAGGTTCCGCCACCCTTCGGACACCGGCGGCGGCGGGACATGGGGTGCCGCGGCCAGCCTGCGGGCGGCGTCCACGACCATGGCCGCAGCGAACGGCACGCCGGGGTCCAGCGTCATCCCGAAGCGCTCGGTGGCCGCCGCAGGCAGCAGACCCATCGCCGCCAGCCCCGGCAGCAGGGACAGGGCGGTGCGGCGCGTCAGATCGGTCATGTGCGAACCCCTTCCGGCAGGGCGTCGGGCGGGCGGGGTGATGCGGTCCGGTCCCATCGCATCACGGCGGGGCGGGGGGCGGTTATCCCGCAGACAGCGTCGGGCAAGGGCATGGAACCGATCCTTGGCCGGCCCGGGCATCGGTGCGTGCGACTGCAGCATACGCGATCCCGTCCGGTTCGTCTTTTGCCCAACGCCGTTACACCGGCATCCGGCCAAGTGTCAAAATTCACAATGGTGTGAGTGGGTTGGCCGGTGGCACCCTGACCCTGCGGGAAACCCCTTGTTTTGCGGGCGATCATGCTGCACCCGCAGCATGGCTTGCATACGGCGAATAGCTGCCATGCGCCGCCCGAATGGTCACGTTGCTGTCATGCGCGGCATCCGGCGCGGCGCTGCCATTGCCTGCGGCACCGGGCGAAAGACCGCCCGTCACCCCCCGGCCCCCACCGCCGCGACAATCCCCTTGCGCCACGCCCGCCGCCGCGAAAGACTCGCGGCATGTCCGACCCCGTGCCCCCCCGCCTGCGCCTGCGCCTGCTGTTCGGCGACAGCGCCATGCTCGGCCCCGGCAAGGCCGATCTGCTGGACCATATCCGCGACGCCGGGTCGATCTCGGCGGCGGGCCGCGCCATGGGGATGAGCTACAAGCGCGCCTGGATGCTGGTGGAAGAGATGAACGCCGCCTTCACCGCCCCCCTGGTCGGCAGCGCGCGGGGGGGGCCCGGCGGCGGCGGGGCGCATCTGACCGACACCGGCACGCAGGTCCTGGCCCATTACCGCGCGGTCGAGACGGCGGCGGCGCGCGCCGGGGCCGACGACATTGCGGCCCTTCAATCCCTGCTGCGCCCCCCGGATATTCCCGGCCAGAAATAACGCTTGCCAGACCGCCCGGCCGCTGGTGATATGTTCCAAGGAACATATCCAACCGGAGGTATCCCTTGGCCCCCGCCATCCGCGCCGCCGCATTCGCCGCCGCCCTGTCGCTCGCCCCCGCCGCCGCGTCCGCCGAACAGGCGCTGGTCGCGGTCGCTGCCAACTATGCCCGCGCGGTCCAGGCCCTCGCCGCCGAATTCACCCGCGACACCGGCCACAGCCTGCAGGTCACCACCGGGTCCACGGGCAAGCTCTATGCCCAGATCGCCGAGGGCGCGCCGTTCGACGTGCTGCTGTCCGCCGATGCCAGGACCCCGGCAAGGATCGAGGACGAGGGCCTGGGTGTGCCCGGCAGCCGCTTTACCTACGCCATCGGCAGGCTGTCGCTGTACAGTGCCGACCCCGACCTGATCGGCACCGATCCCAGGGCGGCACTGGAAGACCCGCGCACCCTGTTCATCGCCATCGCCAACCCCGACCTCGCCCCCTACGGCCTGGCCGCAGAGCAGGCGATGCAGGCCATGGGCGTCTGGGACAACTTGCAACCCAAGGTCGTGATGGGCCAGAACATCGGCCAGACCTTCGCGCTGGTCGATACCGGGGCGGCGCAGGTCGGCTTTGTCGCCACGTCGGCCCTGCAGGGGCCCGGCGTCGAACCGAAAGGATCGCGCCACGACATCCCGCAGGCGATGTACGCGCCCATCGAACAGGACGCCGTGCTGCTGATCCCCGGCCGGGACAACCCCGCCGCCCGTGCCTTCTTGGACTATCTGCAGGGCGACAGGGCAAAGGCGATTGCAACCGGGTTCGGTTACGGGTCCGAATGACGCATGGATGTTCCTGACCTTGCCCCGCTCTGGCTGACCGTCCGGCTGGCCGGGATCACCACCCTGGTCCTTCTGGTCATCGGCACGCCGGTCGCCTGGTGGCTGGCCTTCACCCAGAGCCGCCTGAAGCCCGTGGCCGAGGCGCTGACCGCCCTGCCCCTGGTCCTGCCGCCCACCGTGCTGGGGTTCTACCTCTTGGTGCTGCTCAGCCCCCGGTCGCCCCTGGGGGGGGCCTGGCTGGAGATGACGGGCACGACGCTGACCTTTTCGTTCCTGGGGCTGGTCGTGGGGTCGGTGATTTATTCGCTGCCCTTCACCGTCCAGCCCCTGCAGGCGGCGTTCGAGGGGGTGGGGCGCGCGCCGCTCGAGGCCGCCGCGATGCTGCGCGCGGGGCCGTTCGACCGCTTCCGGTCCGTCGCCGCCCCCATGGCCGCGCGCGGCTTTCTGACCGCCGCCGTGCTGACCTTTGCCCATACCATCGGCGAATTCGGCGTCGTGCTGATGCTTGGCGGCAATATTCCGGGCCAGACCAAGGTGATCTCCATCGCCATCTACGAACATGTCGAGACCATCAACTATGCCGATGCCCATGTCCTGTCGGCGGGCCTTCTGGCGTTTTCCTTCATGGTGCTGCTGCTGGTCTACACCGTGAACCGCCGCTTCCCCGTGTCGGTCGGCTAGGCCCGCGATGCTGAACGTCGATGTCCGCCTGCACTTTCCCGGCTTCACGCTGGCGGTCACGGAGGATTTTCCCCTGTCCGGCGTCACCGCCATCTTCGGGCGTTCCGGTTCGGGCAAAAGCACGCTTCTGCGCATCATCGCGGGGCTCGAGACGCGGGCGGCGGGCCGGGTGGCGATGGCGGGCGAGATCTGGCAGGACGGACCCCGTCATGTGCCCCCCGAGCGGCGCGGCGTCGGCTATGTGTTCCAGGACGCGCGGCTGTTTCCCCACTTGTCGGTGCGCGGCAACCTCGACTTCGCCCTGCGCCGTGCCAGGGGCCTGGGCGGCCCCGGCCTTGACGAGGTGGCGGCGGCACTGGACCTTTCGCCGCTTCTGGACCGCCGCCCCGCCGCCCTGTCCGGCGGCGAACGGCAGCGCGTGGCGATGGGTCGCGCCCTGCTGACCGCGCCCAAGGTCCTGCTCATGGACGAACCCCTCGCCGCGCTGGACGAGGCGCGCAAGGCCGAGATCCTGCCCTATCTCGAACGCCTGCGCGACGAGACGCGGGTGCCGATCCTCTATGTCAGCCATGCGGCGGCCGAAGTCGCCCGTCTGGCCAACACCCTGGTGCTGATCGACGCGGGCCGCGTCACCCGTGCCGGACCGGCGGCCGAGCTTTTGTCCGATCCGGCCACCGCAGGGCGGTTCGGCCTGCGCGATGCCGGGGCCATCCTGACGCTGCGCATCGCGGCGCAGGACCCCGACGGCCTGACCCGCCTTGACGGGCCGACCGGCCCCTTGTGGCTGCCGCGCATCGACGGCCCGCCCGGCACCACGCTGCGCGTCCGCATCCTGGCGCAGGACGTCATGCTGGCGCTGACCCCGCCCGTCGGCATCTCGGCGCTGAACGTCCTGCCCGCGACCGTCCGGCAGGTCCGCCCCGGCGAAGGCCCCGGCACGCTGGTGCAGTTGGCCCTGGGCGACAGCCTGATCCTGTCGCGCATCACGCGGCGGTCGGCCGAGGCGCTGAACCTGGCACCCGGCCTCGGTCTCTACGCCGTGATCAAGGCCGTCTCCGTCGCCCCCCAGGACATCGGCGACACCCAGGTGCCATGAGCGAAGGAACCGGAGGCCCCGGTCGCTCGGGGGAGAGGGCCGGGGACCGGAGTGCCCGCCCCCCGCACCGCGCCACCCTGCGTCGCACAAGGACCACGACCAGTCGCGTGCCCCCCCCGCGCCATCTCGCATTACGAGCCCCGCAAGACACACCCCCCGCAGACGATGAACCGCCGTCCCCGCCCGCGCCCCCTCTCCCCTCGGGGGGAGAGGGCCGGGGTGAGGGGGACCGCACCGCGCCACCCTGCGATGCACAAGGACCTTGACCGGTCGCGTGCCCCCCTTGCGCCTCCTCCGGCCTTGCGCCACGCAAGGCACAGCCCATTGCCGGAGGCCCGCAGCCATGATCCGCCCGAACATCCTGATCCTCATGGTCGACCAGCTTGCGGGCACCTTCTTTCCCGACGGGCCTGCGCCCTTCCTGCATGCCCCGAACCTGGCGGCGCTCGCCGCCCGGTCGGTCCGCTTTGCCAACACCTACACCGCCAGCCCGCTTTGCGCCCCGGCCCGCGCGTCCTTCATGTCGGGCCAGTTGCCCCGCCGCACCCGCGTCTACGACAATGCCGCCGAGTTTGCGTCCGACATCCCGACCTATGCCCACCACCTGCGCCGCGCCGGGTACCACACGGCCCTGTCGGGCAAGATGCACTTCGTCGGCCCCGACCAGCTGCACGGGTTCGAGGAACGGCTGACCACCGACATCTACCCCGCCGATTTCGGCTGGACCCCCGACTACCGCAAACCGGGGGAACGGATCGACTGGTGGTACCACAACCTGGGCTCCGTGACCGGCGCGGGCGTGGCCGAGATCACCAACCAGCTGGAATACGACGACGACGTGACCCACCAGGCGCGCCAGAAGCTCTATGACCTGTCGCGCGGGGCCGACCCGCGCCCCTGGTGCCTGACCGTCAGCCTGACCCACCCGCACGACCCTTACGTCGCGCGCAGGCGGTACTGGGACCTCTACGCCGATTGCGACCGGCTGACCCCCGACACCCCGCCGATCCCCTATGCCGACCATGACCCCCACGCCCGCCGCCTGATGGACGCCAGCGACTGGCGGTCCACGCCCATCACCGACGCCCAGATCGCCCGCGCCCGGCGCGGCTATTTCGCCAACATTTCCTATGTCGATGACATGATCGGCCAGGTGCTCGACACCCTGGCGGCCACCCGGCAAGAGGCCATCGTGATCTTCACCTCCGACCACGGCGACATGCTGGGCGAGCGCGGGCTGTGGTTCAAGATGAATTTCCTCGAACCATCCGCCCGCGTGCCCCTGATGATCGCCGCCCCCGGCCTGTCGCCCGCCCGCATCGACACGCCCGTCTCGACGCTGGACGTGACCCCCACGCTGTGCGACGTCGCCGGTATCTCGATGGCCGAAGTGATGCCCTGGACCGACGGCGAGACGTTGCTGCCCCTGGCGGGCGGCACGCCCCGCACCGCACCCGTCGCCCTGGAATACGCCGCCGAAGGCACCGTCACGCCGATGGTCGCCCTGCGCGAAGGCGCGTGGAAATACGTCCACTGCCCCGCCGACCCCGACCTGCTGTTCGACCTCGCGCACGACCCCCACGAACGGCACAATCTGGCCGACGATCCCCGCGCCGCCGAGGTGCTGGCCCATTTCCGCGCCCGGACGGCGGCCCGCTGGGACCTGCCCGCCTATGACGCCGAGGTGCGCGCCAGCCAGGCGCGCCGCCGGGTGGTGTACCAGGCCCTGCGCAACGGGGCCTACTACCCCTGGGACCACCAGCCCCTGCGCGCCGCCTCGGAACGCTACATGCGCAACCACATGGACCTGAACGTGCTGGAAGAATCCAAGCGCTTTCCGCGCGGGGAATAGGCCACCCGCGACCCCGGCATCGCGCGCGCCCGCCCGCGCCACGCCGGTGTTGCGCCTGCACGAACCGCCATCGCCCCCCCGGCAACCCCGGGCACCACGCGGGCTTGCAGGGCCTCCCGCCGTTCTGTCGCGTGGGGGGCCTGAGGGCCCCGCCCGGCTTGTCACTGTTGGGCCCGGCGCGCGCCTGGCGGCGCGCGGTCAGGGAGAGCCTTCGGCCTCCCATTTCCCACCGCCTCGGGGGCAACTCCAGCGTTCAGCCCCCCCGCAGCGCGCCG
>JBQTJI010000012.1:0-77116 GCA_052387255.1 Gemmobacter sp.
ACGCCGATCTTCATGCGGATCTGGTTGATGAAGATGACCATGCAGTTGCTGCGCCCGATGCTGGCGGTCAGCTTGCGCATGGCCTGGCTCATCAGGCGGGCCTGGCTGCCCATCTGCATGTCGCCCATGTCGCCCTCGATCTCGGACTTCGGCACCAGGGCCGCGACCGAATCGATCACCACCATGCTGACAGCGCCCGACCGCACCAGCGTGTCGACGATCTCGAGTGCCTGCTCGCCCGTGTCGGGCTGACTGATCAGCAGTTCGTCCAGGTTGACGCCCAGCTTCTTCGCATACTGCGGGTCCAGCGCATGTTCGGCATCGACAAAGGCACAGACGCCGCCCTTTTTCTGTTCCTCGGCCACGGCATGCAGGGTCAGCGTCGTCTTGCCCGAGGATTCCGGCCCGTAGATCTCGATGATCCGCCCCTTCGGCAGCCCGCCGATGCCAAGCGCGATGTCGAGCCCCAGCGACCCGGTCGAGGTCGATTCGATGTCCATCGCCGGGCTGTCCTTGCCCAGCTTCATGATCGAGCCCTTGCCGAACTGCCGCTCGATCTGGGCCAGCGCGCTTTCCAGCGCCTTCGCCTTGTCCATGTCGCGCTTGTCCTTCATCTCGATCAGGTTCGCCACAGCCATTCCCTTGCCCCTTATCCCACAGCCACCCGCAGGCGGCAATTGCACCCGGTGTTCCCGACCTGTTCCCGACCTATGGGACCAAAACAAGAACATTTCAACCAAATTCGCGCAAAATCAGCTTTTTCAGGTTTAGGTTAACGGATAGTTTACGCCCGCCCCGGATCACCGGGGACAAGGCGAAAAAGGGGCGGGAATGCTGGTGTTCTGGGACCAAAGGCTGGCCTTCCTCGCCACGCCCAAGACGGGATCGACATCCATCGAGGTGGCGCTCGGGTCGATGGCCTCGCTGGTGATCCAGCGCCCGCCGGTGCTGAAACACACCACCGTCCACCGCTATCACCGGTTCCTGGGGCCCTACCTTGCCGCCGCCTCGGGGCACGACTTTACCGTCTGCGCGATGATCCGCGAACCCCGCGACTGGCTGGGAAGCTGGTACAGGTACCGCTCGCGCGACGAGGCCGAGACAGGGAAAAGCACGGCCGGCAAAAGCTTTGACGAATTTGTCCGCGCCTGGTGCGCCGATCCGCAACCCGACTTCGCGGCCGTCGGGGCGCAGTCGCGGTTCCTGAAGCCGCGCGGAGCCCTTGGGGTGGACCGGCTGTTCGCCTATGACCGGATCGACGCCTTCGTCGATTTCCTGGAGGACCGGCTGGGCTGCGAGATCCACCTGCCCCACATCAACGTGTCGCCCCGGGGCGCGATGGACCTCGAGCCTTCGACCGAACGGCTGCTTGACACCTGCGCGGCCGAGGATTTCGCGCTGTACCGCAGCGTGGCCGGCTGACGCCGCCGGGCACCGCCGGGTCAGAGCAGGAAGTCCCCCGCCGTCAGCGCATAGACCCCGGTCAGCACGATGCGCATGTCGGCGATCCCGTCGCCGGTCGTCTCGGCCAGAATCGTCGTGCTGGTGGCCCCCACCTCGTATCGCACCTGCGGCACTGCGCCGTTGGCAAAGGCGTTGGTGCCGATGAAGCCGAAGGTGAACGTATCGGATCCCAGGGCCGTGCCGATGTATGACAGGTCTACCTTGTCCAGCCGCTGGGTGAAGTCGGTGACCAGGTCGGACTTCACGACCGCGCTCTCCGAAGTCAACCGGTACACGAACCGGTCCGACCCGCCGCCGCCGGTGAGGGTATCCCCGGCGGTGCCCCCGTGCAGCGAGTCGTTGCCCGCGCCCCCGGACAGCACGTCCGACCCCGAAGCCCCGGCGATGCTGTCGTTGCCGTTGCCGCCCAGGATGGTGTTGGCGGCGTTGTTCCCGATCAGCGTGTCGTTGCCGAGGCCCCCGGTCAGGTTCTCGAACCCCGAAATGACATCGCCCGCCGCCTCTCCCAAGGCGGTGGCACCGGTCAAGAGGTTGACCGAGACCGCAAGGGCCGAGAACTGGTAGCTGAGCGTATCGGTGCCGCCGTTGCCCTTCAGCGTGTCGGCCCCTGCCCCGCCGATGATCGTGTCGTTGCCCAGGTCGCCATCAATGCTGTCCGCCAGCGCTCCGCCCCGCAGGTAATCGGCCAGCGTTCCGGTCTGGACATTCAGCCGTTCGAAACCGGCAAGGGTCAGGCCCGCTCCCATGTCTCTCCCGCCACCGCCGTCTGAAATGTCGATGGAAAAGGCAGTCCCGAAACTGTCGTAGGCCTGGCAGATGAACAGGTCGGTCCCGCTTCCCCCGTCAAGCGTGCCCGTAACGTCGAGGTTGACGTCGAAACGGTCGTCACCACCGCCGCCAAGATAGGACACGTCCGCGCCATCGGACGCGGACAGGCTGTCGTTCCCGGCACCACCCTGGATCGTATGATTTCCATCGTCTGCATCGAAAGAAATAACCTCGAACCCCGAGAACGTCTGCTGCCGGTAGGAACCGCTGCCGGTCGTCATGTCGATGTTCGCCGAGGCGTCGAACTGGCCGTACAGGAACACGGTATCGGTCCCCGACCCGCCATAGGCGACATTGGCATCGCTGGAAAACGTCAGCAGCAGCACCTGGTCGTTCCCCGCCCCGCCATAGAGCGTGTCGTTGCCGTCCAGCCCCTGCAGCGTGTCGTTGCCAGACCCGCCATAGAGGCGGTCGTTGAAATTCGTGCCCGCCATCGCCTCGTTGAAGGCAGACCCGTAGTGCGTGATCCGGTCCGAGGCCGACCAGTTCTGGAACACGAAATCGTTGACGATAGTGTTGACGAACGGCACATCCGCGCCGACGCCATGCAGCAGGACCAGGTTGTTGGTGCCGCTGGCACCGCGGATGATGATGTCGGGCTGGGGAAAGGGTTCGGAATGGTCGAACTGGGTCAGATCGAAGGTCGCGGTCAACGCGCCGGGCCCGGCAAAGGGCAGGAAGGTGATCTCGTCAACCTCGGCGATGTTCTGGCCCGAGTAATCGACGGTCGCGGAAATCGTGTAGGATGCCATGTGATTTTCCCATCCGGTTCAGCAAGGAATTGGATCTGACGCAATCTGAATTGCGCCAAGGCTAGCACGCCCTGCCGATTCGGCAAATGCCGACCCCGTCCGCTATCCCTCGTCGTCCTCGTCGCCTTCGGCCTTGCGCCCGCCCTTGCCGGAATTGACCACCCCCAGCGATTTCAGCTTGCGGTGCAGCGCGCTGCGTTCCATGCCGACGAAACTGGCGGTGCGGCTGATGTTGCCGCCAAAGCGGTTGATCTGGGTCAGCAGGTATTCCTTTTCGAACAGCTCGCGCGCCTCGCGCAGCGGCAGCGTGGCCAGGGCCCCGCCCAGCACCAGCCGCCCGCTGTCGCCTTCGGGGCCGCCGCCGTCGCGCCCCGGTATCTCGCGCGCCTCGATCGGGCCGCCGCCCTCGCCCAGGATCAGCACGCGCTCGATCACGTTGCGCAACTGGCGCACGTTGCCGGGCCATTGCAGCGTCTGCAGCATGGCCTCGGCCTCGGGCGACAGGCGGCGGGCGGGCAGGCCTTGCGTGCGGTGGAAGTGGTCGATGAAATGGGCGGTCAGTTCGGGGATATCCTCGCGCCGTTCCTCGAGGCTCGGCACCGGGATCGGCACCACGTTCAGCCGGTCGTACAGTTCCTGCCGGAACCGGCCCGCGCCGATCTCGCCCCGCAGGTCGCGCGTGGTCGAGGATACGACGCGCAGGTCGACCCGCACCTTGTCGGTGCCGCCCGCGCGCATGAACTGCTGTTCGGTCAGCACGCGCAGGATTTTCGACTGCGTTCCCAGGGGCATGTCGGCCACTTCGTCGAAATAGATGACGCCGCCGTGCGCCTGTTCCAGCAGGCCCTTCTCGACCCCCCGGTCCGCCGTCTCGCGCCCGAACAGCACCTCTTCCATGCGCTCGGGTTCGATGGTGGCCGAGGTGACGGTGACGAAGGGGGCGTTGGCGCGGTTGGAATGGGCGTGGATGAAGCGCGCGGCCAGTTCCTTGCCCGATCCGGCCGGACCCGCCAGCATGACGCGGCCGTTCGACTTGGTCACCTTCTCCAGCTGCGACTTCAGCGCGCGGAACGCGGGCGAGGAGCCCAGCATGTCGGCCGCCGTCACCTCGCGGCGGCGCAGGTCGCTGTTTTCGCGGCGGAGCCGACTTGCCTCCATCGCGCGCGCGACGACCACCATCAACTGGTCGATGTTGAAGGGTTTCTCGATGAAGTCATAGGCCCCCTGCTTGATCGCGGCGACGGCGATCTCGATGTTGCCGTGGCCCGAGATGATGACGACCGGCACATCCGGGTTGTCGCGCTTGACGTGTTTCAGGATGTCGATCCCGTCCATCCGGCTGTCCTTCAGCCAGATGTCCAGGATCATCAGCGACGGGGCCTCGGCGTTCAGTTCGGCCATGCAGTCGTCGGAATTGCCCGCCAGCCGCACGGCGTACCCCTCGTCGCGCAGGATGTCGCCGATCAGTTCTCGGATGTCGCGCTCGTCGTCCACAATCAGGATGCTGCCCATGTTCCCCCCTATCCGCCCTGTCCGCCCGCCGACCGCCGACGCCCCGCCCGCGACAGGCGCGGCAGGACAATCTCGGCCATGGCGCCGGCGTGGGCATTGCCTGCAAACACCTCGGCATCGAGAAGCGCCAGCGTGCCGCCGTGTTCCTCGATGATCTTCTTGACGATGGACAAGCCCAGCCCGGTGCCCTTTTCGCGCGTCGTCACATAGGGCTCGAACAGGCGCGCGCGGTCGGGCGGCAGGCCGATGCCGTTGTCGGAAATGCGGATCGTCGCCGTTTCGGGCGTCGCGTCCAGCACCACGCGGATCTCGGGGACATGGCCTGCAGGCGCGCCCTTTTGCTGAAGCGATTCAATCGCTTCGCCTGCGTTCTTGATCAGGTTCGTCAGGGCCTGGCCGATCATCGTGGCGTCGAGGTCCATCGTCACCGGCCCCTCGGGCAAGGTCGCGGTCACCGGCAGCCCCTCGGACTGCAGGGCCACGGCATCGCGCACCAGGCGCAGCAGGTCTTCTTCGCGGCGGTCGGGTTCGGGCATGCGCGCGAACTTGGAGAACTCGTCCACGATCCGGCGCAGGTCGTTGGTCTGGCGCACGATCACGTCGGCATACTGGTCCAGGTCCTCGGGCTCGTTCACCTGGCTGCGGAACTTGCGCTTGATCCGTTCGGCGGAAAGCTGGATCGGCGTCAGCGGGTTCTTGATCTCGTGGGCGATGCGGCGGGCGACGTCGCCCCAGGCGGCCATGCGCTGTGCCGACACAAGATCGGTCACGTCGTCAAAGGCCACGACATACCCTTCCAGCCGCTGGCCCGACCGCCGCTCGGCCATCCGCACCAGCAGGCTTTCCATCCGGCCGCGCCGCGTCAGACGCACCTCTTCCTGCACCGCCGCCCCAAGACCGCCCTGCAACCGTTCGAAAAGACTGGTGAATTCGGGAACAACCCCGGCCATGTCGCGGTCGTGGACCGATCCCGGCAGGTCCAGAAGGCGCATCCCCGAGCGGTTCACGAAATCGATCCGACCGTCAGCGTCCAGCCCGATCACCCCCGCCGTGACCGAGGACAGCACGCTGTCGAACAGCCGCCGCTGCCCCTCGGTCTGGCGGTTGTTCTCGACCAGGGCCTCGCGCTGGCCCTTCAGCTGGCGCGTCATCTGGTTGAACAGGCGGCCCAGCATGGCGATCTCGTCATCCCCCGATTCCTCGGGCACCTGCACGTCCAGATCGCCCCCGCCGACCCGCTGCGCCGCCCCCGCCAGCCGCCCCACCGGGCGCGACAGCCGCTCGGCGAACCACAGGCCAAGCCAGACGGCGGCCAGGATCAGGATCAGCGCAAACCCCAGGTACAGAAGCCCGAACTCGAACAACAGCCGCCCGCGTTCGGCCTCAAGCTGCTGGTACAGCCGCACAGTTTCCCGCGTCTCATCCAGCAGCGACAGGATCGATCCATCGACCTCGCGCGTGACGTACAGATAGCGGTCGGCATAGGCATCCAGATGCACGATGGCGCGCATCTCGTCGTTCGGCCAGTCCTCGATCAGCACGATGTCCTGGGTGCGGCTGGCGTCGATCTGGGCGGTCGTGGGCGGCTCGAAGTCGAACAGGTACGACCGTTCGCCCCGCGTCATCAGGTTGCCCGCGCCGTCGATCAGGAACGCCTCGCGCAAGCCCCGCTGGATCGCGGCCTGGCCCTGGGTCAGGATCGGGCGCAACTGGTCGTCGGCAAGGAAAAAGGTCGATTGCTTGGCCACGTTCAGATAGGCGGCCAGCGCCGTCGCATCCTCGGTCAGGTCGCGGCGGTGTTCGCCGTCATAGGCGGTCGCCGCCGACAGCGAGGTGCCGACGACCGCGCGCACCCGGTCGGAAAACCACCCCTCCAGCCCGACGTTCACCGTCAGCACGGCAAACACCGCGACCAGCACCGTCGGCACCAGGGCGATGCCCGCGAACACCCCCGTCAGCCGCAGGTGCAGCCGCGACCCCGCCGACTGGCTGCGACGGTCGGCGATCATCCTTGCCAGCCGCGCGATCACCAGCGTGGCCAGCGCCAGCACATAGACGAGGTCGGCCAGAAGGATAACGCGCAGCCCCGGGCTGCTGGCCCCCTGGTTCATGGGCCCCAGCGCCAGGAACGTCAGCAGCGCCAGCATCGGCCCCGTCACGACCAGCGCAAACGTGGTCAGCGTCTGGTACAGGCGCAGCCGCCGCAGGCGCGACAGGCGGTCCCATGTGTTGCCACGCGCGATGACGGTCACCCGGTTACAGCCCCAACAGACACACGGGCGGCTTCCACACGCCACCACATCTTGTGGGCACCGTACAGCACCCCTGTGGCGCTTTTACATCAGCTTGCGGCGGCGTGTCACGCGAATATCGAGGTCGGTGATCTTCTTGCGCAGGGTATTGCGGTTGATGCCCAGAAGGTCGGCGCAGCGCGCCTGGTTGCCGGCCGTCGCATCCAGCGCAATCTCGATCAGCGGGGCCTCGACCTCTTTCAGGATGCGCTGATAGACGCCGGGCGGCGGCAGCGCGCCGCCGTGCAGGTCGAAGTACCGCTTGAGGTGCCGCGCGACCGACGCCGACAGCTTTTCCCCCTCGCCGCCGCCGCGCAGCGGTTCCAGTGCCGGCTGCGACCCCAGCACCGCCTCGACCTCGGCCCGCGCGATCTCGGGTTCGGAACTGGTCACCAAGAGCCGCCGCAGCGTATTCTCCAGCTGCCGCACGTTGCCGGGCCACGAATACGCCCGCACCAGGTCGCGCGCGTCGTTCGACAGCTTGCGCGTGGTGCCGGTGTCGCGCTCGCCCCGCGCCAGGAAATGCTCGGCCAAGAGCGGGATGTCGTCGACCCGTTCGCGCAAGGACGGCACATGCAGCGTGACGCCGCCAAGGCGATAGAACAGGTCCTGCCGGAACTGCCCCGCCTCCATCCGCGCCGACAGGTCGATCTGGCTGGTGGCCATGACGCGGGGCGCGTTTTCGCCGAACATGTCCAGCATGCGCACGATCCGCGCCTGCGCCTCGTCGTCGTAGTCGGCGACCTCGTCGAACACGAGGCTCCCGCCCCTGGCCCGCGCCATCAGCGCCGACGGCCCGTCGATGCCCGACAGGTCCGACCCCTGCGCCACGACGAAGGGCTGGCTGCGGCGGTCGGAAAAGTCGTGGATCGCGCGCGCGATCAGGCTTTTGCCGGTGCCCGATTCGCCGGTGACCAGCACCGCCAGGTCGGTGTTCATCACCCGCGCCACCAGCCGGTACAGCGCCTGCATCGCCGCCGTGCGCCCGACCAGCGGCAGGTCGTCGCCCGCCTCGCGCACCGGCACCTGCGCCTTCTGCGCCGAGCGGCGCTTGAGGTCCAGCGCGCGGGCCGACCGCTTCATCAGGTCGGGCAGGTCGAAGGGTTTCGGCAGATAGTCGTAGGCCGCCGCCTCGGCCGCCTGGATTGCAGTCATGATGGTGTTCTGCGCCGAAATCACGATCACCGGCAGGCCGGGGCGCAGCTTGCCGATGCGGGGCAGCGCGTCGAGGCCATTGCCGTCGGGCATGATCACATCGCTGATGACAAGGTCGCCCTTGCCCTCTTCCACCCACCGCATCAGCGTCATCAGGCTGGATGTCGCATGTACCTTGCAGCCCGCGCGCGTCAGCGCCTGGGTCAGCACCGTGCGGATCGTCCGGTCGTCGTCGGCCACCAGAACCGTGCCATCCATCGCTACTCTCCTGTCATTCCGGGGTCACCGCCCCGTCGGTCTTGAGCGCCACGGGAAGCGACACGCGGAACACGGTGCGCCCCGGCACCGAATCGACCGCGATCCACCCCTCGTGGTCGGATATGATCTTGCTGACCAGCGCCAGCCCCAGCCCGGTGCCGTTCTCGCGCCCGCTGACAAAGGGCTCGAACACGTTGCCCGCGATGTCGGGCGGCAGGCCGGGGCCGTCGTCGGCAATCTCGATCTGCAGGGCCAGGGGGCGGCCCTTGCCATCCTTGCGCCGCAGCCGCAGCGACAGGTCGTAGAAGGTGCGCAGCCGGATCGTGCCGCCCTGCGGCCCCGCCGCCTCGGCCGCGTTGCGGATCAGGTTCAGGAACACCTGCATCAGCTGGTCGGGGTCGGCATAGGTCGGCGGCAGCGAGGGGTCGTAGTCCTCGGCAATCGTCATCTTGGCGGCAAAGCCGACCAGCGCCGACCGCCGCGCGCGGTCCAGCGCGTCGTGGATGTTGACCGGGCGGCGTTCCGGGGGGCGCAGGTTGCCGAACTGCTCGACCTGCTCCAGGAGCTTCACGATGCGCCGGGTCTCCTCGACGATCAGGTCGGCCAGCTCGCGGTCCTCGGGGCCCAGCGACATGGCGATCAGCTGCGCCGCGCCGCTGATCCCCGCCAGCGGGTTCTTGATTTCGTGCGCCAGCATCTCGGCCATGCCGATGGCCGATTTCGCCGCCGATTTCACCTGCGCCGACCGGCCCAGCCGGTCCGAGATTTCGCGCGGGATGACCAGCAGCATGATGGTGCCGGGATTGTCGTGCATGGGCGCGATCTGCAGGTTGCACTGCACCGGGGGGCGTTCGCCCGTCGTCACGTCGACGTCGTTGATGAACAGGGGCGCGCGGTTGGTCCGGGCGCGCGCGAACGCCTCTTCCATCGGCGCGTCGATCGACAGGCGGTCCCAGGCGGGCTGCCCCATCAGGCTGCGGGTCGAGGCGTTGAGGAACGCCTCGGCCGCCGGGTTGACCTCGACGATGCGCGCGTCGCCGTCGATCAGCAGCGCGGGTGAGGGCAGCGAGGCCCAGACCACCCCCGGCACCGGATAGGGCGCGCGGTAACCTTTCATGCCGCCCGCCTTTCCGGTTCCGTGAAGGCCCGGTCGATCAGGGTCAGCACCAGGGCCGGGTCGGTCGCGGTCAGCATCGCGGGGCGGTGCGACCGGGCGTCGGCGGCGTCCAGATACCAGCCCAGATGCTTGCGCGCCATGCGCAGGCCAAGGTCGGTGCCATAGAACGACAGGACCGCCTCGTAATGGGCGCTGACCAGCGCCGCCAGCGCGGCCCCGGTCGGCACCACTGGCGCAGGGCCGCCATACAGGGCCGCCGCAATCTGTGCCAGCACCCAAGGGCGCCCCTGCGCCCCGCGCCCCACCATCACCCCGTCCGCCCCCGACGCCACCAAGGCGGCCCGCGCGGTGGCCGAGTCGATGATGTCGCCGTTGGCAATGACCGGGATCATCACCGCGTCCTTTATCGCCCGGATCGCTGCCCAGTCGGCAGCCCCTTTGTAGAACTGGCACCGCGTGCGCCCGTGGATGGCGATCATCGCGATGCCCGCACCTTCCGCCCGCCGCGCCAAGAGTGGGGCGTTCAGGTACCCGTCGTCCCAGCCCAGCCGTGTCTTCAGCGTGACCGGCACATCGACCGCGCCCACCACCGCCTCGATCAGGCGCAGCGCGTGGTCGGGTTCGCGCATCAGCGCCGATCCCGACCAGCCCGTGGTGACCCGCCGCGCGGGGCAGCCCATGTTGATGTCGATGGCCCCCGCGCCCATCCCCTCCAGCATCCGCGCGGTCTCGGCCATCGGCCCCGCCTCGCGCCCCACGATCTGCACCGAGGTGGCCCCTTCGCCGGTGCCAAGCTCGGCCCGTGCCCGCGCCTCGGGCCGGGCACGCAGCATCTCGTCGCTGGCCACCATCTCGGAGGTCACAAGGCCCGCGCCGAATCCCGCCACCACCCGCCGCCACGGCAGGTCGGTGATCCCGGCCATCGGTGCCAGCAGCACCGGGGGGTCAGGCGGAAAGCGGGCGTGGGTCTGCGCCATGTGCCTGTTCCTTGGGCGTCATCCCCTGACCTAGCCCGCCGCCGCCCCGGCGACAAACCTGCGGCCCCCAAATATCGGCGAAAATTCGGGCTTTGCCTGTTTATTGTGCAGCTGGCGGCAGAATCGCGCCCGATTGTCAGGCGCATGCGCATCGCCTACACCCTTGGCGCGGGCGGAATGCCCCAGGATCGCGGGGCACAAGGAAAGTCGGGGCTTGACCATCGCCACCATCATCGTCGCCGCAGGCCGGGGCACGCGCATGGGGCCGGGCGGGCCGAAGCAATGGCGCGACCTGGCCGGGCGGCCGCTGGTGGCCCACGCGCTGGACATCCTGCGGCCCGTCGGCCTGTGCGTGCTGGTGATCCACCCCGAAGACCGCGCCGACGCCCAGGCCATCGCGGGCGATGCGCTGGTGGTCCACGGCGGGGCCACGCGCGCCGCCTCGGTGCGGGCAGCGCTCGAGGCGCTGGACGGGCGCGGCGTCACCCATGTGCTGATCCACGACGGCGCGCGGGCGCTGGTGACGCCCGCACTGGTCGCGCGCCTGCTGGCGGCGCTGGACGGGGCGGCAGGCGCGGCCCCTGCCCTGCCGGTGACCGACGCGCTGTGGCGCGGCGACGGGGGCCGCGTGACCGGCACCACCGACCGGGGCGGGTTGTGGCGGGCGCAGACGCCGCAGGCCTTCCGCTATGACGCGATCCTGGCCGCGCACCGCGCCCACCCCGGCGACGCCGCCGACGATGTCGAGGTGGCCCGCGCCGCAGGCCTTGACGTGGCCATCGTCGAGGGCGAGGAGGAGAACCTGAAACTGACCTTCCCCGGCGATTTCGCGCGGGCAGAGCGTATTCTCAGGGGGCGGGCGGGCATGGACGTGCGCATGGGCAACGGGTTCGACGTGCACGCCTTCTGCCCCGGCGACCATGTCTGGCTGTGCGGCGTGCGTGTGCCGCATGACCGGGGATTGCTCGGCCATTCCGATGCCGACGTCGGCATGCACGCGCTGACCGACGCGCTCTACGGCGCCATGGCCTGCGGCGACATCGGGCGGCACTTCCCGCCGTCCGATCCGCAGTGGAAGGGAACGGCCAGCCATGTCTTCCTGTCCCATGCCGCGCAGATGATGGCGGCGCAGGGGTTCCGGCTGTCGAACGCCGACGTGACGCTGATCTGCGAGCGTCCGAAGATCGGGCCGCATGCCGTTGGAATGGCTGCGGAACTCGCGCGGATCATGGGCGTCGATGCGGGCCGCGTCAGCGTCAAGGCCACCACCTCGGAACGCCTGGGCTTCACCGGGCGGGAAGAGGGGATCGCGGCGATGGCCACGGTCGCCCTGGTGTCGCCATGATCCGCGCGATCACCACATTCGGCTATGTCGGCCTCCTGCGCCCCGCCCCCGGCACCTGGGGGTCGGCGGTCGCTGTCGTGCTGGGTCTGGGGCTGTGGCATCTGGGCGGCTTTCTGCTGCTGGCGGGGGCCATGGTGGCGGTCACGGCGCTTGGCTTCTGGGCCTGCGCGGCAGCGCTGCGCGACCGCTCTGGCGAGGACCCGTCCGAGATCGTCATCGACGAGGTGGCAGGGCAATGGGTGGCGCTGCTGTTCCCGGCCGGAGCCTTCTGGTGGGTGGGGTTCGAGGCGATGGTGCCCTGGCCCGCCTGGGTGGCGGCCTTCGCGCTGTTCCGGCTGTTCGACATCTGGAAACCGGGCTGGGTCGGCGCGGCAGACCGGCGCGGCGATGCGGCGGGGGTGATGCTGGACGATCTCTGGGCGGGCATGTTCGCCGGGATGGGGGTGATGGTCCTGGGGGCGCTGTGGCACATCCCGCTGATCATCGCAGGCTGACCGCCATCCTGGCGGCGGCGCGCGCCCAAGGGCTGCGCATCGCCACCGCCGAAAGCTGCACGGGCGGCCTGGTCGCCGCCGCCCTGACCGACCTGCCCGGATCGTCCGACGTGTTCGACCGGGGCGTCGTGACCTATTCCAACGCCGCCAAGGTGGCCCAGCTGGGGGTGTCACAGGCCACGCTCGACACCTTCGGCGCAGTCAGCGAACCCGTGGCGCGCGAGATGGCCGAAGGGGCGTTGTCGCGGGCAGGGGCCGGGCTGGCGGTGTCGGTGACGGGGATCGCGGGGCCGGGCGGATCGGAGTGGAAACCCGAGGGGCGGGTCTGCTTTGGCCTAGCGATGGCGGGGCAGGACACGCAGGCCCTGACGGTCGACTTCGGGCCGCTCGGGCGCGACGCAGTGCGCGGGGCGGCGCGGGACCATGCGCTGGCACTGGTCGCGCAGGCGCTTGGCGCGGGTTGAGGACAAGCCGGGGCTAGCCACCCTTGCACAAGCGCCAAGGTTGCCATCGATTTCTTGCAAGAAATCGGACCGGAATTTTTGAAAATTCCGGCTTGCCGCCCGCGCCGTCACACGTCGCGGACGATCACCTTCTCGCCCTCGTCCCACCGCCCGGTCCAGCGGAACCCCAGTCGTTCGTAGAACCCGATGTTGCTGTGGGTCACGTCGGCCACACTGGCGGTCAGGCGCGGACAGCCCCACTCACACGCAACTTGCAGTGCCATGGCAATGGCGTCCCGCCCGTACCCCCGGCCCTGATGCCCGGCGGCGATCATCAGCCGCCACAGATAGGCCGCCTCGGCGTCATCCTGTGGCCGGTGGAACGGGTATTCGCGCGGGTGGACCATCGCCATCAGGCCGACCGGCACAGCCCCCGCCCACAGCCCCCAGACCCGCGCGCCGGGCTCATACGGGGCCTCGGCAAAGGTCTTCATGTTGGCCGACACCAGGTCGCGCTGGTCGGGTCGGACGGTCAGGTTGATGAGCGCCCAGAGGTGGTCGCGGGTGACGACGCGCCGCTCCAGCATCATCGCGGTAGGGTGCGTGCTTGCACGCACCTTTCGTGCAATCGGTGCGTGCAAGAACGCACCCTACCGCAACCGGCGAACGAGCGAGGAGGTATCCCAGCGGCTCCCCCCCATGCGCTGCACATCGGCATAGAACTGATCCACCAGCGCCGTCACCGGCAGCGACGCGCCGATGTCGCGCGCGGTGTCCAGGCAGATCCCCAGATCCTTGCGCATCCAGTCCACGGCAAAGCCGAAGTCGAAGCGGTCTTCCAGCATCGTCTTGTGCCGGTTCGCCATCTGCCACGATCCGGCGGCCCCCTGGCTGATCACCTCGACCACCGCCGCGCCGTCCAGGCCCGCCTTCGCGCCAAAGGCCATGGCCTCGGCCAGCCCCTGCACAAGGCCCGCAATCGCGATCTGGTTCATCATCTTGGCCAGTTGCCCCGCCCCCGACGGCCCCAGAAGGCGGCAGATGCGGGCATAGGCGGCGATCACCGGCTCGGCCAGGGCAAAATGCGGGGCCTCGCCGCCGCACATCACCGACAGCACGCCGTTCTGCGCCCCCGCCTGGCCCCCCGACACCGGCGCATCGACAAAGCCAAGGCCCCGGGCGGCGGCGATGCGCGACATCTCGCGCGTGACCTGGGCCGACACCGTGGTGTGATCGACGAACACCGCCCCCGGACCCATGCCGGCAAAGGCCCCGTCCTCGCCCGTGCAGACCGCCCGCAGGTCGTCGTCGTTGCCGACGCAGGCCATCACCAGCGCGGCCCCTACGGCCGCCGCGTGCGGCGTGGCCGCCGCCGTCCCGCCGTGCTGCGCGACCCAGGCCTCTGCCTTGGCGGGCGTGCGGTTGTAGACGGTCACCGCATGGCCCTTGGCCGCCAGGTGCCCCGCTATGGGATAGCCCATCACGCCCAGGCCCAGAAACGCCACGTGTGCCATCATCGCCCCCTGCAATTGCCCCGCCTGCGCGGATCGACTAGGTATCCGCCCATCCGGTCCCGTCAAGGCACGATCGCCCCATGCTGACCCTGTTCACCTGGCTGCTGCGGATTTTCCTCGGGCTGGCCGCGCTGGCCGGGCTGACGCTGGCGCTGACCTACTATTTCCTGTCCCGCTCGATCCCGGATTATGACGAGACCTTCACCCTGCCCGGCGTGTCGGGCCCGGTGGAAATCGTGCGGAACAACGCCAACGTGCCCCACATCTTCGGCGCGACCGACGCGGACGTGTTCTTTGCCCTGGGGTTCGCCCACGCGCAGGACCGGCTGTGGCAGATGACGATGCTGCGGCGCACCGCGCAAGGGCGGCTGTCCGAGGTGTTCGGCGAACGGACGCTGAAGATCGACGAGCTTCTGCGCCGCTATGACCTGTACACCCTGTCGCAATCCTCGGTCGAGGTGCAGGACGCCGCGACGAAGCAGGCGCTTGAGGCCTACGCCAAGGGCGTCAACGCCTGGATCGGGCAGGTCAACGCGCGGGCGCGGGGGCGCGGCGCGCCCGAGTTCTTCCTGTTCTCGAACGAGATCGCCGCCTGGCAGCCCGCCGATTCGATTGCCATCATCAAGCTGATGGCGCTGCAATTGTCCTCGCACCTCGAGGCCGAGGTGCTGCGGGCGCGCACGTCCATGCTGCTGGGGCCGGACCGCCTGCGCGACATCCTGCCCGACGATCCCGGCTCGGGCGTCACCGCCCTGCCCCGCTATGGCGACATCGTGCCGGGCGTCCTGCCCGGTCAGGTGCCGGTGCGGATGGCGGACGACCCGCTGTCGCCGTTCAGGGAAATGCCCTTCGGCGGCGCGTCGAATGCCTGGGCGGCCACGCCCGCACGGTCGGCGGCGGGGGGCTCGCTCTTGGCCAACGACCCGCATCTGGGATTCACCGCTCCGTCGATCTGGTACCTGGCGCGGCTGGAACTGCAATCGGGCGGCGTGATCGGCGGCACCATTCCCGGCGTTCCGGCGATCATCGTCGGGCGGTCCGAGCGGCTCGGCTGGGGCCTGACCACGGCCTATGTCGACGACCAGGACGTGGTGCTGGAACGCGTGAACCCGGACAACCCCGAAGAATACGAAAGCGCCGGGGCCTGGAAGCCGTTCACCACGCGCCGCTCGATCATCACCGTCAAGGATGCCGATCCCGTCACCGTGACCCTGCGCTGGTCCGAGGCCGGTCCGGTCCTGCCCGGCAGCCACTATGGCCTGGCGACCGTCACGCCGCCCGGCCATGTCGCGGCCCTGTCCTGGACGGCGCTGTCGGGGGCCGACACCTCGATGACCTCGGCCATGCGGATGATGCGGGCGGGCAGCGTGGCGCAGGCGATCGAGGCCGGGCGGCTGTACGTGGCCCCCGCGCAGAACCTGATGGTCGCCGACAAGGACGGCATCGCCATGCAGGTGATCGGCGCGGTACCGCAGCGCGATGCCCGCCACCAGACGCAAGGGCGCCTGCCCGCGCCGGGCAGCGCGCCCGAAAACCGCTGGCAGGGCATCTTTCCCTATGCCGACAATTTCAACGTCATCGATCCGGCCAGCGGCCTGCTGGGCAACACCAACAACAAGACCTTCGACGCGCCCTTTCCCCGGCACCAGACGTTCCTCTGGGGCGACACGCAGCGCATCCAGCGCTGGCTGACGCTGATGGCCACGCGCGAGGTGCACACCCGCGAAAGCTTCATCGAGGCGCAGCTTGACACCGTGTCGCCCACGGCCCGCGCGCTGTTGCCGCTGATCGGGGCCGATCTGTGGTTCACCGGCGAGCCTGCCCCCGAAGGCACGCCCGAACGGTTCCGCCAGCGGGCGCTGGTGCTGCTGGCCGAATGGAACGGCGAGATGAACGAACACCTGCCCGAACCGCTGATCACCGAGGCCTGGCTGCGCGCCCTGCAGAACCGCCTGATCCGCGACGAGATCGGCCCCCTGGCCGACGATTTCACCCATATCGACCCGGTGTTCATCGACCGCGTGTTCCGCGACGTGGGGGGTGCGGGCATCTGGTGCGACGTGATCCAGTCGGCGGCGGTCGAACCCTGCGCCGAGATCGCCCGTCAGGCGCTGGACGAGGCGCTGCTGCGGCTGTCGGAAAAGTACGGGTCCGGCATGGAAAGCTGGCGGTGGGGCGACGCGCACCAGGCCACGCACGACCATCCGGTGCTGGGGACGGTGCCGCTGCTGCGGTACTTCGTCAACATCCGCCAGTCGACCAGCGGCGGCGACACCACGCTGATGCGGGGCGTCAGCAGCGGGCGCGACCCCGAGCCGTTCCTGAATGTCCATGGTGCCGGCTATCGCGGCGTCTACGATTTCGCCGACCCCGACAGTTCGGTGTTCATCACCTCGACGGGCCAGTCGGGTCACCCCCTGTCGCGCCACTACGACGACCTGGGCGAATTGTGGCGGCGCGGCGAGTACATCCCGATGAGCCTTGATCCCGAACTGGCGCGGGCGGCAGCGGTGGGGGTGACGCGGCTGGTGCCGCAGTGACCGCGACGCTGGTCACGCCGCGGCTGCTGCTGCGCCCCGCGCGGGCGGATGATCTTGACGCCCTGCACGCCGTCTTTTCGCACCCCGCCGCGATGCGCTACTGGTCGCACCCCGAGCACGAGGACATCGCCCGCACCCGCGACACGCTGCAGGCGCTGATCGACACGCCGACCGAGCGGGTGGTGACGCGGGACGGCACCGTGATCGGCAAGGCCGGGGCCTGGCGGGACTGGGAGGTGGGGTTCATCCTGCACCCCGACCACTGGGGTGCGGGGCTGGCGACCGAAGCGATGGCGGCCGTGATCGCCGACCTGTTCGCCCGGCCCGACGTGCCCGCCCTGACCGCCGAGACCGACCCGCGCAATGCCGGGTCGAACGCCGTGCTGCGCAAGCTGGGCTTCGTCCAGACCCATGCCGCGGCCCGCACGACGCAGTGGCGCGACGAATGGTGCGACAGCCTGTACTACCGGCTCGACCGCCCCGCGCAATGACGACCCGCAGGTCATGGCTTGACCTTTCCCCTTCGCGCAACTTCATTGCGCGGCAGCGTTACGCAGGAAAAGAATCATGCCCGGCGATTTCGATGCCTGGATCGGCCGGACCGAGACGGCGGACGACATCATCACCCCCCGCCAGACCCGCCAGATGGCCGCGACGCTGGACGCTGGGGTGCCCGAGGGCGTGTTGCCGCCCCTGTGGCACTGGATGGGCTGGCAGCCCGAGACGCCGATGGTGGGCCTCGGCCCCGACGGCCACCCCGCGCGCGGCGGCTTTCTGCCGCCGGTGCCGCTGGAGCGGCGGATGTGGGCGGGGGGGCGGCTGACGTTCCATTCCCCCCTGACGGTCGGCGCGCCGATGCGGCGGCGGTCGGAAATCCTGAAGGTGTCCGAAAAGCTGGGCAGCACGGGGCGGATGGTGTTCGTGACCGTGGGCCACCAGGTCGAGGGGCCGGACGGCCTGGCCGTGACCGAGGAGCAGGACATCGTCTATGTGGCGATGCCCGAACGGTTTTCACCGCCGCCGCCGCAGCCTGCGCCCGATGGTGCCCTGTGGCGCGACCCGGTGGCGATGGACACGGTGCGGCTGTTCCGCTTTTCCGCGCTGACCTTCAACGCGCACCGCATCCATTTCGACCTGCCCTACGCGCAGGGGGTCGAAAAGTATCCCGGTCTGGTCGTCCATGGCCCGATGCAGGCGATGCTGCTGATGGCCGCCGGGATCAGGGCGCGGGGGGCGATGCCCGCGTCGTTCCGGTTCCGGGGCGTGCGGCCCCTGTTCCATGACCAGACCGTCACCCTGACCGGCTGGCCCGAGGCCGAGGGTCGGCAATCGCTGGCCGTGGTGACGGACGAGGGGGTGATGACGATGCAGGCCGACATCGGGTGGAACGCATGACCGCGCCCTTGCACGGCATGCGCGTGATCGAATGCGCGGCCTTTGTCGCCGTGCCGTCGGCGGGGATGACACTGGCGCAGTTGGGGGCCGACGTGATCCGGGTGGACCGGCCCACGGGGGGGCTGGACGCCCGCCGCTGGCCGGTGACCGATACCGGAGAAAGCCTGTTCTGGGCGGGCATGAACAAGGCCAAGCGCAGCCTGGCGCTGGACCTGACCCACCCCGAGGGGCAGGAGATTCTGGCCGCCCTGATCACCGCCCCCGGCCCCGATGCGGGGCTGTTCCTGACCAACCTGCGCGGCCCCGCCTTCATGGACTGGCCCGCCCTGTCGGCGCGCCGCGCCGACCTGGTCATGGTCAGCCTGACCGGCACGCGGCGGGGCGAACCGGCGGTCGACTACACCGTCAACCCGGCCCTCGGGTTCCCCTATGCCACCGGCCCCGAGGGGATGGCCGACCCCGTCGCCCACATGCTGCCCGCCTGGGACCTGGTGGCGGGGCAGATGGTGGCGGGCACGATGCTGGCCGCCGAACGCCACCGGCTGCGCACCGAGCAGGGGCAACTGGCCGAGTTGTCGCTCAAGGACGTGGGGGCTGCGATGATGGCGAACCTTGGCCTTCTGGCCGAGGTCGCGGTCAACGGGGTGGACCGGCCAAGGTACGGCAACAGCCTGTACGGGGCCTACGGGCAGGACTTCACCTGCGCCTGCGGGGGGCGCGTGATGGTCGTGGGCCTGACCGACCGGCAATGGCGGGGGCTGGTCAAGGTGACGGGGACCGAGGCCGCGATGGCCGACCTTGCGCGCGCGACCGGGCTTGACCTGGCGCAGGAGGGCAACCGCTGGCACGCACGGGCGGGGATCACCGCCGCCCTTTCGCCCTGGTTCGCGGGCCGGACGCGGGCCGAGGTAGCCGCGCTGTTCGACCGCGCAGGTCTGACCTGGGGGCCGTTCCGCACCTTTGCCGAGGCGTTGCGCGACGACCCCGACCTGTCGGCCGACAACCCGGTCTTCGCGATGGTGGACCAGCCAGGGATCGGCACCTATGCCATGCCCGGCCATCCGGCGGATTTCTCGGCATCGGGCCGCGTTCCGCCCGCCCCCGCCCCGCGCCTGGGCCAGCACAGCGAGGCGGTGCTGGCGGATGTGCTGGGCATGGCATCGGGGCAGATCGCGGCGCTGATCGACCGGGGGATCGTGGTGCAGACGCGGTAGGGTGCGTGCTTGCACGCACCCATCTCGCAGAAGCGGGGCGTGCAAGCACGCACCCAACGGCCCGGTATGCCCGGTTACAGCTTCTTGCCGGCAATCTCGGTGCCGCTGCGGGGCGGCGCGGCGACGGCGGGCTTGGCCACCTCTTTCTTGGGCTTCTTCTTTTCCTTGTTGCTTTTCTGGTTGTTGCCCTTGGCCATCTGCTGTCCTTCCGGTGACTGTGGGCAGGCTATTGCGCCTGCCATTGCGCCTTTTGTCGATCCGTCCAGCGGACGGTCACGGTATACTGTTCATCGTCGGAAGTCTCGCCGACGACCACCCCCATATCATGCAATCGCGCCCGCGCGCGGCCATCGGCAAAGGGCAGGACAAGCGTTTCCTCGACCCGCACTTCGGCAAAGGCGTCGCTGACGGCATCGAGCAGCGCCGCGACGCCCTCGCCCGTCAGCGCCGACACCGCCATCACATGGCCGCGCTGACCCGCCTGAACCATCAGCGCCGCGCGCGCCGTGCCATCGACCAGGTCCAGCTTGTTCCACACCTCGATCACCGGCGTCGCGCTGCCCACCCCCAGCGACTGCAGAATCTCGGCCACATCCAGCGCCTGTTCCGCCGTCTCGGGGTGGCTGATGTCGCGGACGTGAAGGATCAGGTCGGCCTCAAGCACCTCTTCCAGGGTCGCGCGGAACGCGGCCACCAGTTGCGTCGGCAGGTCGCTGATGAAACCCACGGTATCGGACGCGATCACCTTGCGCCCCGAGGGCAGCACGACGCCCCGCACCGTGGGGTCGAGCGTGGCGAACAGCATGTCCCTGGCCATCACCTGCGCGCCGGTCATGCGGTTGAACAGGGTGGATTTCCCGGCGTTGGTATAGCCCACCAGCGCCACCAGCGGGAACGGCACGCGGCGGCGCGCCGCGCGGTGCAGCTCGCGCGTGCGCACCACCTGGTCCAGTTGCCGTTTCAGCCGGATCACCTGGTCGTCGATGGCGCGGCGGTCGGATTCGATCTGCGTCTCGCCGGGGCCTCCGACAAAGCCGAACCCGCCGCGCTGCCGTTCGAGGTGCGTCCAGGCCCGCACCAGCCGCGTGCGCTGCCACGACAGCGCGGCCAGTTCCACCTGCAAGACGCCCTCGCGCGTGCGCGCCCGGTCGGCAAAGATTTCCAGGATCAGGCCGGTCCGGTCCAGCACCTTGACATCCCAGGCCTTTTCCAGATTGCGCTGCTGCACCGGCGTGACCGGGCCGTCGATCACCACCAGGTCCACATCCAGCGACGCAAACGCGGCCTTCAGCGTTTCGACCTTGCCAGACCCCATCAGCGTCGCAGGCTGCATCCGGGCCAGGCGCACCACCTCGGCCCCGGCCAGGGTCAGGCCCGGCAAGGCTGCGGCCAGTGCGACCGCCTCGGCCAGGCCATGTTCGGGCAGACGGCGCTTGCGCACCGACTTGAGGTCGGGGTGCAGCACATAGGCCACGGTCGGCCGGGCCTGCGTGGCATGACCGCCCGCGCCCGGGGGCAGGTCGTCACCTTCGTCCTGAAGATCGGAGGTCAGTCTTCGCTCTCGTACAGGCTGATCGGCGCGCCCGGCATGATGGTCGAGATCGCGTGCTTGTACACAAGCTGCGATTGCCCGTCGCGCCGCAAAAGCACGCAGAAATTGTCAAACCAGGTGATCACGCCCTGCAGCTTGACCCCGTTGATCAGAAAGATCGTCACCGGAACCTTTGCCTTGCGGACATGGTTCAGGAATGCGTCCTGCAGGTTCTGCTTGTCGCCAGCCATTTTTCGTTGAGCCTTTTTTTGCCGTCTGTCCCTGTTGTCGTCCGCGGGGTTGGCGCCCGGGCGTTGCACGGCAGTATGAAACGCGAACACGGGACAATCCAGACCAAAAAACGGGCAGACCCGGCCCCTGTGTCACCGCCGCCAGACCGAGGGCGCGATCAGCGCCAGGATCGCCAGCACCTCGAGCCGCCCCATCACCATCGCGGCGGCCAGGATCGCCTTCGCCGCCCCGCCAAGCGCGCTGTAGGCGACCGGCGCCTCGGCGGCCAGGCTGGCCAGCGGGCCGGTGGTCGACACGGCAGCGACCGACAGCACCAGCGCCTGCTCGAACGGCACCTCGACCAGGGCCAGGGCGGCGATCAGCACCGCCAGCGTCAGCGCATAGAGCATGAAGAAGATCCAGGCGGCATAGGCCCCCTCGTTGCGCAGCCGCCGTTCGCCGTCACCGCCCCCGCCGATGGAATGGGGGTGCGCGATCCGTTCCAGCTCGCGCTGCCCCTGGCGCACCAGGGCATGCACGCGCAGCAGTTTCAGCCCGCCGGTGGTGGTGGCGATGCCGCCGCCGATCATCGCGAGGCCCACCAGGATCAGCCCT
Source organism: Gemmobacter sp. (assembly GCA_052387255.1). Taxonomy (GTDB): domain Bacteria; phylum Pseudomonadota; class Alphaproteobacteria; order Rhodobacterales; family Rhodobacteraceae; genus JBBQXK01. The sequence continues at coordinate 21,677 of JBQTJI010000012.1, forward strand.
GGCGCAGGCAGCCCCGACCAGGCCCGCGCCGCCTGCCACTGGCCGCTTTCGAAGCCGGCGGTGGTCAGGAACGACAGCGTCATGAACAGCGCGCCCCACAGCGCGCCCAGTGCCTGGCCCAGGGTGCCGACCTCGTCCGTCGCCACCGCCCCCACCCAGTGGCGCAGGAACAGCACCGTCGGCACCAGCACCAGAAAGCCGGCAGCCAGGCGCACCTCGGGGTCGAACCAGATCGGGTGGGACCGGTCGACCATCACCGCGCCCGGAAAGCTGCGCCGCGTCAGGCCCAGAAGCAGGAAGGCAAAGACCAGCATCTCGCCCGGCAGGCCTGCGCCGGGCAGGGCAGCCCCCTGCCCCGGCACGATGCCGCTGGACGACAGCGTCGACATCGCCAGGCACAGCGCGCGCAGTCCGTCCTCGCCCGCGATCAGCAACAGCACCCACAGCGCCAGCGTCAGCCCGCCATAGACCGGAAACACCAGCATCGTCAGCCGCGCCAGCCGCGTCCCCGGATCGGCCACACGGGTGATCTGCGCCGTGCCGCGCGCGCCCCGGCCCGGCGCGCGCCCCGAGATCACCTCGGCACCCGCCAGGTCGAGCGGGGCCAGCAGCGCCGCCGCGCCCACCAGCATCAGAAGCCCCCCGAACCACCCCACCAGCGCCCGCCACAGGTGCAGGCTGTCCGCCAGCCGTCCCGGCGTGTCATACAGCGTGGCCCCGGTGGTGGTCAGGCTGGACACCATCTCCCACCAGGCATTCGTGAAACTGGTGTCGGGCACGGCCTGCGCAAAGGGCAGCGCCAGAACCGGCGGCACCACCAGATAGGCCAGCGCGAACGAGGCAAGCTGGCTGCGCGCGGGGTTGGGGCCGAGCGGACGGCCCGCCATGGCCAGCGCCGCCATCCCGGTCAGCGCCGCCACCACGACCGCCCCGAACAGGAAGGTCCGGGCGATGCGCGCGTCGCCCGTCGCCGCCGCATGGGCTGCGGGCAGCAGCATCGCCAGCGCGGCAATCCACAACAGGATCACCACCAGCGGCTGGGTGCGGAACCGGCGCATGGCTCAGAAGAAGTCGATCGAGACTTGCAGCAGCCGCTCGACCTCGGGCACGTCCTTGGCCATCACGAACAGCGCGATCACGTCGTTCTCCTCGATCCGCAGGTCGCCCGTCGGCTTGATCACGCGGTCGCCCTTCATCACCGCGCCGACCAGCACGCCCTCGGGGAAATCGATGTCGCGCACCAGACGGCCGGCCAGGGGCGAGGTCGACAGCACCTGCGCCTCGATCATCTCGGCCTCGGCGTCGCCCAGCGAATAGATCGCCCGCACCCGGCCGTGGCGGATGTGGCGCAGGATGGAACTGACCGTCGTCGCACGCGGGTTGATGTAGGCGTCGATGTCCAGCGCGGCCATCAGCGGCACCAGCGTGGGGTCGTTGACCAGCGCGATGGACATGCGGCACCCCGCCTGTTTCGCCCGGACCGCGACCAAGAGGTTGGTCTTGTCGTCGTCGGTCACCGCCAGCACGGCATCGGCGCGGTCGATGGCGGCCTCGGTCAGGATCTCGATGTCCATGCCGTCGCCGTTCAGCACGATGGTGCGTTCCAGGGCATCCGCCGCAAACTCGGCCCGCGCGCGGCTTTTCTCGATGATCTTGGTGCGCATCCGGTCGCTGCGCGCCTCGAGCGCACGGGCCACTTCGAGGCCCACGTTGCCCGCGCCGACGATCACCAGCCGTTCCTGCTTGCGCGTGCTTTTCCCGAAGATGTCGAGCGCGCGGTTGACGTCCTCGGTGTGGCTGAAGACATAGATGCGGTCGCCCGCAAACAGCTGGTCTGCCGGGTCGGGGGCGAACAACCGCTCGTCCCGCCGCACCCCCACGACGATGGCCCGCAGCGAGGCGAACAGCTCGGTCAGCTGCCGCAGGGGCGTGTTCAGCACCGGGCAGTCGGCGTCCAGCTGGATGCCCAGCAGCTGCGCCCGGCCCCCCATGAAACTTTCCGTGTCAAAGGTCGAAGGGGCCGCCAGGCGCTGCAGGGCGGCCTCGGCCACCTCTTTCTCGGGGCTGATGACCACGTCGATGGGCATGTGGTCGGCGCGGTAGAGGTCGGAGTACATGGTGTCGAGATAGGTCTGCGCCCGCAGCCGCGCGATCTTGCGCGGCACCGAGAACACGGAATGCGCGACCTGGCAGGTGACCATGTTCACCTCGTCGCTGTAGGTGGCGGCGATGATCATGTCGGCATCCCGCGCGCCCGCGCGTTCCAGCACGTCGGGGTGGCTGGCGAAACCGGTCACGCCCTGCACGTCCAGCGTCTCGGACGCGCGGCGCACGAGGTCGGCGTTCATGTCGACGACGGTGACATCGTTCTTCTCGCCCGACAGGTGCCGCGCGATCTGCCAGCCGACCTGGCCCGCGCCGCAGATGATGACCTTCATCGTGCTGTCCCCTGTCGGCGGGTCCGGGGGCGATCCCGCCGGACCCTGCATCGCAGAACCCCGGGGGCCGGTCAACGGTCGGGGTGGGGCAGCCAGGGCCGGCGGGCCGGTGGCCACGGCGCAGGTCGGGTCGCCAGGCCTGCGCCCCGGACACATCGCCCGCCAGTCCCGGATCGCGGGCGTCCGCCACCCGCAGGGCTGGCCATGGCAGGACGGCACACAGGCACCCCCGCCCGCCGGACAGGTCGCAGCGGACGACCGACGTCCGGCTCCCACGGTTGGCCCGCCACCCCGACCGCCCGGTCGTTGCCTGTATTTGGGGAGCCGTTCGTTACCCGTATTTGGGGAGAAGGAGAGTCGCTTCAGGCCCAAAGCAGGTTGCGACCAATGTGATTCACCCCTGCGCCATCAGACCCGGTCGCCTTGGCGAAGGCCGGAATCCCGATCCTCGGAGCGGATCGATCGGGGTCCTGCCCTTCGCCGTTGCGACCGGTGAGGGACGAGCCTGAATGAACGCGACATCCTCAAAACCGCGAGCCGCCGACGATCACCGCGAGCCGCCGACAATCACCGCGAGGGCCCCGACGCGCAGTGCCGCGCGGGTCGCCTGCGACCCCGTGCGGACGCGCCACCAGCCGTCCAGCAGCGCGTCAGTGCAACTGCCCCTGCACCGTCGCCGTCAGGTCGTTGAGCGAGAAGGGCTTGGGCAGGAACACGGCGTTCGGGATCGTCGCCGACCCTTCCGTCAGCGCCTCTTCCGAGTAGCCCGAGACGAAGACCACCTTCACGTGCGGGCGGTCCACCAGGGCCGCACGCACCCAGCTGGGCCCGTCCATGCCCGGCATCACCACGTCGGTGACGAAGATGTCGACGTCGAGCTTGGGGTCGGCCAGCGTCTTCAGCGCCTCTTCCGCGTTCTCGGCCTCGAGCACGGTATAGCCGCGCATCCGCAGCGCCCGGCTGGCAAAGGCGCGCACCGGGGCCTCGTCCTCGACCAACAGCACCACGCCTTCGCCCTGCCGTGCAACCGCGCGCTCCGGCACGGGGGCGGGCAACACCACCTCGTCGGGCATCGGCGCGTGGACCGGGAAGTAGACGTGGAACACCGACCCCTGCCCCACCTCGCTGTCGACAAAGACGAACCCGCCCGACTGCTTGACGATGCCATAGACCGTCGACAGACCCAGACCGGTGCCCTCGCCCACCCCCTTGGTGGTAAAGAACGGCTCGAAGATCTTGTCCAGACGGTCGGCGGGAATGCCGCAGCCGCTGTCCTGGACGCGGATCACCGCATAGTCGCCGGGCGGCACCACGGCACGGTCGCGGCGCAGCTCTTCCGCCAAGCTCAGCGCCTCGGTCTCGACCCGGATGCGGCCGCCCTCGGGCATGGCATCGCGGGCGTTCACGACCAGGTTCATCAGCACCTGTTCAAGCTGGCGCTTGTCGGCCCGGATCGCGCCCAGGTCGGGGGCATGCGCGAGCGTCAGCCTGATCCGCTCGCCCACCAGACGATTCAGCAGGTGGGTCATGTCGGACAGCACGTCCTGCAGGTCGATCCGCTCGGGCTTGAGCGTCTGCTTGCGCGAGAAGGCCAGAAGCTGGCCGACCAGGCTGGCCGCGCGGTTGGCGTTCTGGTGGATCTGGACCAGGTCGGCATAGTCGGGGTCGGCGGGGTCGTGGCGCAGCAGAAGAAGGTCGCAGTGCCCGGCGATGGCGGTCAAGAGATTGTTGAAGTCATGCGCGATGCCGCCCGCCAGCTGGCCGATGGCCTGCATCTTCTGGCTCTGCACGAACTGCGCCTCGAGCGTCTTGAGCGCGGTCGCGTCCTGCAGGATCGCCACCACCCCCGGACGCCCGCCCTCGACGATGCGGCGCAGCGTCACCTGGAAAAACGTCTCGCTTTCGGCCAGGCGCAGGCGCAGCACCTCGGCCCCGCCGGGCAGGCGTTCGGCCAGGACATCGTCCATCCAGTCCGACAGCGACCGGCCCAACCCCTCGAACGTCTCGGAAAAGGTCAGCGTGGCATCGCCCTCGATCGCCAGCAGCTCGCGCGCGGCCCGGTTCGCTACGCGCAAGGCCCCGTCGGGCCGGAACTTCAGCAGGGCCACCGGCACATGTTCGAAATCGGCGAGCATCGCCTCGTTCTCGGGCCGGTCGGGCACCGGCAGAAGGTAGATCTCGCGCCGCTCTCCGGGGCCGTCGACCTCGGCCAGGATGGCGCGCACCGGGCCGTCCACACCCGCCACCTCGACCTCTTCGCCCGAGCGGAAGGCGGTGGTGGTGAACACGCGGTCCATCCGCTTGGGCCGGTGGCCCAGAAGCCGACGCATCGCCTCGTTCGAGAACAGCACGACGCCGGTCTTGTTGGTCACCAGCATCGGCAGGCTCAGGCTTTCGGCCCCGCGCCCCGAGGCTGCCCGGTCGTTGAATTCCTCCAGCCGCCACAGGAACCGGTCTGCGACCAGCCGGTGCACCGACAGCCGCATGTGGCCGCGCCGGGTGACCACATCCTCGCGCGCGGCACCGACATTGCGCGCCCGCGCCTGCAGCCGGTACAGGACCGAGGCCGGGCTGGCGAAATGGTCGGTCAGCACCGAGACCAGCGTCGCCCCGTTGTCGGCATGAAACCTGTCGACCGCCGCGCGGTTCTGGAAACCGATCTGGCCGATGTCGTCGGTGGTAAAGCACGGCGTGGCATCGACGCCGACAAGCTGCGCCAGCCGCCCCTCGGTCCAGCGGTCGCGGAAGCCCGCCCAAGCGACGATGCCCCGGATCATCACCACCAGCGCGCAGAGCGTGATGCCCGCGACCGTCGCGGTCAGGCGTGCCCCCCGTTCCTCGACGAACAGGGTCACGGCAAGGCAGCACAGGCCCGCGACCAGCAGCAACCAGACCCGCGGGGCCACGCCGCGCGCGGTGCCGATCATGTCGCCGGACAGGGTGAGGGTGCGGAACAAGGGCGTTCTCCGTCAGAATCGGCGCGGGCCCCGGGCCCCTGCTCACCCCATCAGCAGCGAGAATCGTTAAACGGGCCTTAATCACGGACCGGAAAGCGGAAACGCCGCCGGTTGAATTTCACTTTAGGCCACACGCCTTAGCTGCGCCAGAAAAAAACCGTCGCCGCCCTGCAGCGGCGTGAACCTGTGTTCGCCGACCAGCGACCAGCCGGGGACGCGCGCCAGGAACGCCGCGACCTGCACGCCATTCTCGGCCTCGATCATCGAACAGGTCGCATAGGCCAGCAGCCCGCCCGGCGCCACCAGCGCGGCAGCGGCCTCCAAGATGCGCGCCTGCAGCCCCACAAGGTCGGCCAGGCGGGCGGGCGTCAGCGCCCATTTCCCCTCGGGCACGCGACGCCAGCTGCCCGAACCGGAACAGGGCGCGTCGACCAGCACCAGCGGGTGCGGATCGGGGGCCTGTCCGGGGGGAACGCGCGCGATCCGCGCCCCGGCACGCGCCGCACGGACGGACAGGTCGCGCATCCGCCCGGCGTCCGCGTCATGCGCCGTGACCCTTGCGCCCCGCGCCGCAAGCGCCAGCGCCTTGCCCCCGCCGCCCGCGCAATAGTCGAGCACCGCCAGCCCCGGCGTGACCGGCAGCGCCTGCACCACGGCCTGCGACGCGGCGTCCTGCAGTTCGACCAGCCCTTCGGCAAAGCATTGCGATGTCTGGATTTTCCGCGCCCCATCGGTGACCAGCAGCGCGGTTTCGGCCAGCGGGTGCGGGACCGTCCCGATGCCCTCGGCCAGCAGCCGCACGCCTGCGTCCGAGGCATCGATCCGCGCCGTGTTGACGCGCAGGAACACCGGCGCACGATGGCGCAGCGCGGACATCACCGGCACGAAATCCGCCCCGAGCGCGGCTTGCAGGTCAGGTCCCAGCCAATCGGGACAGTCCAGCGCCACCAGCCCCGTCGCCAGCCCCGGATCGTCCGCTTCGGAGGGGCCAAGGGCCTCGGGCGCATGGCCGAGGCCGGTGAACACCGCGCCAGGGTCGTCGCCACGCGCGCGCAGGCCGCCCAGGACCAGCCCGCGCCCGCTGTCCGCCCCGCCCCGATGGGCAAAGGACCGCCGGCAGCGGATAGCGTCGAACACGATGTCGCGCACCGCCTGCCGGTCGCCCGAACCGGCATAGCGGCTGGCCCGGCCCCAGTTGGTCAGCGCCTGTTCGGCGGGGGTTCCCGTCAGCCAGCGGTCGAGCACGCCGATGGCGGCCTGGTGCCTGGCGGCGGGCGTCATGACTTCATGCGGTGGATGAGGATCGCCATGCAACCCATTGGCGTTACATCACGCGGTAGTTCGGGCTTTCCCGCGTGATCTGCACGTCATGGACATGGCTTTCCTTCAGCCCCGCCCCGGTGATGCGCACAAAACGGCACCCCGACCGCATCGCGGCAATCGTCGGCTGGCCGGTATAGCCCATGGCGGCGCGCAGGCCGCCGACCATCTGGTGCAGCACCGCCGCGACCGACCCCTTGTAGGGCACCTGCCCCTCGATCCCCTCGGGCACCAGCTTGTCACTGGCGGCATCCTTCTGGAAATAGCGGTCGGCCGACCCCCGTGCCATGGCCCCGAGCGACCCCATCCCGCGATAGGACTTGAAGCTGCGGCCCTGGTACAGGATCACCTCGCCGGGGGACTCGTCGGTTCCCGCAATCGCCGAGCCGACCATGGCGCAGGACGCCCCCGCCGCGATGGCCTTGGCGAAATCGCCGGAATACTTGATGCCGCCATCGGCGATCACCGGCACGTCCCCGGCAGCCCCCGCCGCGTCCATGATCGCCGTCAGCTGCGGCACGCCCACGCCCGCCACGATCCGCGTGGTGCAGATCGACCCCGGCCCGATGCCCACCTTCACCGCATCCGCCCCGGCCCCGATCAGCGCGCGCGTCGCCTCGGCCGTCGCCACGTTTCCGGCGACCACCTGCACGTCGTTCGACAGCCGCTTGATCCGCTCGACGGCTCGGGCCACGCCTTCGGAATGCCCATGCGCGGTGTCGATCACCACCATGTCGACCCCGGCGTCGATCAGCGCCTGAGACCGCTCGTACCCCGCATCGCCCACGGTACTCGCCGCCGCCACCCGCAACCGGCCAAGCGCATCCTTGCAGGCCTGCGGGTTCAGCACCGACTGCTCGGTGTCCTTCAGCGTCAGCAGGCCCGTCAGCCGCCCCGTGCCATCCGTCACCAGAAGCTTCTCGATCCGCCGCGCCTTCATCAGGCTGATCGCCGCCTCCCGATCCACCGGTTCGCGCAAGATCGCCAGGTTGTCGGCGGTCATCATCACCCGCACCGGCGTGCGGTCGTCCTGCGCGAACCGCATGTCGCGGTTGGTGACGATGCCCACCACGCGGCCCCCCTCCACCACCGGGAACCCGGTGATGTTGTAGCGCTCCATCAGCACCTTGGCATCGGCCAGGGTCTGCTCGGGGGTCAGCGTGATCGGGTTGTAGACGACGCCCGATTCAAACCGCTTCACCCGCCGCACCTCCTGCGCCTGGGCGGCTGCGTCAAGGTTGCGGTGGATCACGCCCATGCCCCCCGCCTGCGCCATGGCGATGGCCATGCGCGCCTCGGTCACCGTGTCCATGGCGCTGGACAGCAGGGGAATGTTCAGCCGGACCCTGCGCGTCACGAAGGTCGCGGTATCCGCCTCGGACGGCAGTACGGAGGACGCCGCAGGCACCAGAAGCACATCGTCAAAGGTGAGGGCCTCGCGAATCTCCATGGCATGCTCCCTGGACGGTCTCGTTTGGCGGTTCCCTGTTTCACGGGGGGGGTGCGAAGGCAAGAGGGTCTTGCGGCGGGCGGTGGCCCGTGCTGATCCTCGGGGCATCAGGGGGCCCCATGCGCATCGCCATCGTCGAGAACACCCGCGTCACCCACCACGGCCAGGTCGGCGTGGCCCTGCACGAGGCAGGGGCGGTGATCGACCTTTTTCGACCCTACGAGGGGCAGCCCCTGCCCGCCGGACCGGGGGCGCATGACGGGATCGTGGTGTTCGGCGGCGAGCAGACGGCGCTGGATGATGCGACGCACCCCTACCTGCCGGAACTTGCCCGCCTGATGGCGGCGTTTTCGGGGGCCGACAAGGCGGTGCTGGGCATCTGCCTGGGGGCCCAGGTTCTGGCGCGGGGCTTGGGCGCGCAGAACCTGCTGGGGGCCGCCCCCGAGTTCGGCTGGTGCGACGTGGCCCTGACGGGAGCCGCAGCGGACGACCCGGTGCTGGCGGGTCTGCCGCAGGCGTTCCCGATCTTCCAGTGGCATTCCGACAGTTTTACGCTGCCACCGGGGGCGGTGCACCTGGCGTCTTCTGCGATGGCGGCGCAGCAGGCGTTCCGGGTGGGCCGGGCGACCTATGGGTTCCAGTTCCACTTCGAGGCGAACCGGGCGGTGGTGGCGGATTGGGTAAGGCGGTTTCCCGATCTGGTGGAGGGGCACGAGGCGGGATTTGCGGGGCGGTTGGCGGAGCGTGGGGGGCGCGAAGGGGTGATCGCGGATGCGGCGGGGTTGGCGATTGCGCGGGGGTGGGTGGGGGTGATTCAAGAGTAAGGTGGGCAGCGGAGTGGTGTGCAATCAATGCTCACCCTACGAGCCACTAATCAACAAAATTGGCATACTCAAGTGGGCATGATGGCCCGCTCCAGTCGTAAGATGAAAACAGACCTCTGAGGCATTCCTCTAAATGCAAAAGAGACTGCGGATTCAACTCCAGCGACCCAACGCTTCCATCAGCGATGGTTACGATGTACTTTGTTTCATCTAAACCACGATCATATGCATCTGTTTCAAATCTATTTCTCAGACGACTTGCCTGATAGTCAATCGGGGAGCGGCCATTTTTTGGGCCTAGCTGCTGCGCCCTGCTTTCGCGATGACTGATTGAATCACGCATGTGATGAACATTGCCGAACTGATCATCAAACAGTCTGAAGACGGTCGCAAGCTTTGTGTTGGCTGGATCAATAGCCATGAGTTCTTTCAAGCTCTTTCCGAACTGGCTGAAGGAAAGCACGCAAGATTCGGCCAACCGAAGCATCGCCCGCTGAAAAAGATCTCGCGATTGATGAACCCTTCCAGTGTCAATTCCAAATTTGATCGCCGACCGTCCTTCGGCTTCTTTATCTTTCCAAAACGGCGGCAAACTGCTCTTGATCGCTGCCCACTTCTTGTCGTATTCGCTTACTTGTATTTCTTGATTCACAATTGCTAGCCGCAACATCCCCGACCAAAGAGAGTTGTATACTGCGCAAGCGTCCAAGAACGATGACTCTATGTCGTGAACCAGTTCGGAGATTTCAAGCACCTTTGCATTGGAAGGCAAGTCAAGGCATAACCCCGGTCGCAAGGTATCAAAATAAATACCTCTGGCAAGCGACTGTAATGCTTCCCCTTTCGGAGGCAAAAATACCAAACGCGCTCGTGAGATTGGTTTAGCCATTCGTCTTCGTAGCCAACATGATCGCCTCCTGTGAAACCTCGACATTCCCGAATTGGCGCATCCGATTCCCTACCATGACGCTATCCTCGGTCCTCACGCTCATGAAACACCCGTGCCACTAGCACTTTCTGCTCTCGCACCTCATAAAGACAAACGTAGCTGCCTTTGCCGAATCGCACAACCATGGCGCGCAACGCGGTTTCAGGAACGGGACGACCGATCAGCGGCATTGTGGACAAGCGCATCACAGCAACCTTGATAGCCGCCAGCATGCGGTTGGCAGCAATTGGGTTCTTGTCCCGCAAAAAGCAGTCCAGGCGGTCAAGGTCGGCCAGCGCGCTGGAGATTAGCGCAACTTCGTAGGAGGCGGGCATGGGGCGGCTGGGTCTGTCGTCCTTGCATCCACCCATTGGCAGAATGCTTCCAGCGTGTGCCCGAGGCCGTCACGATCAAATTCAGCCAAACGCGCGAGCGCGATCTTGATCTCGGCGTCAGGAATGATCGGATCAGGTGCGATATGGTTCATGATGAGGAGGGTAGAGCACGAGGTCCTGAAAGTCCATCTTCAACTCACCCTTCTCCTCCCCTCAACACCGGAAACCAGTCCTCCCGCAACCGCTCCCCCGCCTTCATCCCGTGCCCCGGATAGGGCGGTGATGTCCGCCCCGGACGGTCCACCACCCGCACGTCCTCGCCCACCAGACGCAGCGAGAACGCCCGCCGCCGCGTCGCCGCCGTGTTCCCCCTTGCCCCGTGCAGGGTGCGGAAGTGGAAGGCGACGGCGTCGCCCGGTTCCATCTCCCATTCCAGCACGCGCATCCCCTCGGCGTCGGGGTCGGGGACGGGCATGTAGCGGTCGGGGTCGGGGTAGAAGGCGGTCTCGGCCAGCCAGCGGGTGGGCAGCACCTCGCGCGGCCAGAGATGCGACCCGGCGACACAGCGCAAGCTGGCCTCGCGCACCGGATCGACGGGGGACCAGAAGCTGACGGTCTGGCGGCCTTCGACAAAGTAATAGGGGCCGTCCTGGTGCCAGGGGGTGGGTTTCGCCGTGCCGGGTTCCTTGACCAGCACATGGTCGTGGAACATCTGCACCCGCGCCGACCCCATCAGCCGCCCCGCCACCTCTGCCACCGCACTCTCGCGGATGACCCGCGCGAACTCGGGGATCCGCTCCCAGTTGCAGTAGTCGTCGAAGAACCGCCCCGCCTCGCCGGGTTTGAGGTTTTCCGACGCATAGGGGCCAGGTTCGGCCATGTTCCGCGCGATGCCGGCGGCGATCACGTCGACCCAAGTTCGCCACAGCCCGCGCACCAGCACCGCTCCGTCTCGGGCATAGGCCGCCACATCCTCGTCACTGACCATGGGACACCTCCGGCCCATACCCTGCCCCGGCGGCAGACCCTTGCCAAGTCCCGGCACCTTTCCGCCCCCCACACGGGCGGTTGTCTTGCAAGGGTCATGCCCGCGTCCCAGACTGGCCCGCACAACCGCAAGGAGGCGAACCCATGCGCATCGGCCGGATCATCCTGGGGCTTTTGGTCATCGGCGGCGTGGTCGCCTGGTACGTGACGGCACCCGCGCCACTGTCCGACCGTGACGTCGCGGGCGTCACCGGCGACGGGGCGCGGGGGGCGCTGGTCTTTGCCGCCGCAGGCTGCGCGTCCTGCCACATGGCCGACAAGGCGGAGGGCGAGGCGCAGCTGGTGCTGTCGGGCGGTCAGCGGTTCGCCACCGCCTTCGGCACCTTCGTCGCCCCCAACATCTCGACCGATCCGACGCATGGCATCGGCGGCTGGACGCTGGCCGCCTTCGCATCCGCCGTGCAGCGCGGGGTTTCGCCAGAGGGCCAGCACCTGTACCCGGCCTTTCCTTACACCGCCTATGCCAAGGCCACGTTGCAGGATGTGGCCGACCTCAAGGCCTACATGGACACGTTGCCCGCCTCGCCCGAACCGTCGAAACCGCATGAGCTGGGGTTCCCCTTCAACATCCGCGCCACGCTGGGGGGGTGGAAGTTCCTGTTCGCGCAGGGCGGATGGGCGGTGCCGGGCAACCTGACACCCACCGAGGCGCGCGGGCGCTACATCGCCGAGGCGCTTGGCCATTGCGGCGAATGCCACACGCCGCGCAACGGGCTGGGGGGGCTGGACACCGCGCGGTGGCTGGGGGGGGCACCCAATCCGTCGGGACAGGGGACGATCCCGAACATCACGTCGGGCAAGCTCGACTGGTCCGAGGCGGAGATCCTCGAGTACCTGACCACCGGCTTCACCCCCGACTACGACTCGGCGGGGGGGCACATGGCGCTGGTGGTCGAGAACATGGCCCGGCTGCCCGCCAGCGACCGCCAGGCAGTCGCGGCCTATCTGAAACGGGTGCCCGCAGTGCCGTAGGGTGCGAAATCTGCCCACGGTTGCGTAGTGGCTTGCAGATTGCCCACCCTTGTCTCTTGTCGTTATGTCAGGATGATGGTGGCAGACGAGACCCCGGCGCACCCTTGGGACCTTGATCCCGCAGCGTAGCTTGGGGCTCGTCTGCTGACTGACCACCAACCTACCGCACAAGACGTTCCGCCATCTCCGGCAAATCTGCAAACCGGTGCAGCAGCGCCTCGGGCGCGAACCGCGCCACCCCTGCGCCTTCGGGGCCGAAGGTGACCAGCGCCACCGGCACGCCCGCCGCAAGGCCGGTGTCGCGGTCGGTTGCCGTGTCGCCCACCAGCATCGACCGCGCAACCGTGCCCCCCGCCCGGTCCACCGCCAGCCGATAAGGTGCTGCGTCGGGCTTGCGAACCGGCAACGTGTCGGCACCCACCAGCGACCCGAACAGGCCGCGCACGCCCAGCCGCACCATCAGCGTCTCGGCCAGCCCCTCGGGCTTGTTGGTGCAGATGGCGGTGGCAAAGCCGATCGACAGCAGCGCCTGCACTGCCTCGGCAGCACCCGGATACAGCCGCGTCTCGCGGTCGATCCCTTGCGCATAAGCCTCCAGCAGCACGGGGAACTGCGCGTCCACCATGTCGTCGGTGCCGCCCACCCGCGCAAATCCCAGGCGCAGCATCGCCCGCCCGCCGTGGAACGCGGTCAGCGCGTCGGCCCTTGCATCAAGCGGCGACCCCAGACCAAGCCCCTGGAAACACGCATTCGCGGCCGCGATCAGGTCCGCGGAGGTATCGGCCAGCGTGCCGTCCAGATCGAACACGACCGTGCGCATCAGGGCCCCCTGCAACATCGCGTGAAGGACGGCGTGCTTGCGGCCCCTGCGCGCCCGTATAAAAGGGGCCAGCCCTGACGGAAAGACCCTGCACCCATGTCCCCTGCCCCGGTTTCGCTGATCATCCTGGCCGCAGGCCAGGGCACGCGGATGAACTCGGACCTGCCGAAGGTGCTGCATCCGCTGGCCGGCGTGCCGCTGGTGCATCACGCGATGCAGGCGGGCCGTGGGCTGGAGCCTGCGCGCACCGTCGTGGTCATCGGCCCGGACGCGCCGGGCGTGGCCAAAGCCGTCCGGGCCTTTGACGAGGACGCGCAGGCGGTCGTGCAGGCCGAACGCCTGGGCACCGCCCATGCCGTGCTGCAGGCCCGGCCCGCACTGGACGGGGCGAGTGGCGTGGCGGTCGTGCTGTACGGCGACACGCCCTTTGTCCGCACCGGAACGCTGGAGACGATGCTGGCGGCGCTGGCGCGCCATGCCGTCGTCGTGCTGGGGTTCGATGCCGAGGCGCCCGGGCGCTATGGCCGGCTGGTGGTTGAGGGTGACGAGCTTATCCGCATCGTCGAGGCCAGGGACGCGACCCCGGCAGAGCGGGCGATCACCCTGTGCAACTCGGGCGTCGTGGCCTGCGACGCGGCGCTGCTGATGGACCTGTGCGGACAGGTGGGCAACGCCAATGCCGCCGGTGAATACTACCTGACCGACATCCCCGCCCTGGCCCGCGCGCGCGGCCTGTCGGCGGGCGTCGTGCGCTGCCCCGAGGCGGAGACGCTGGGCATCAACACGCGCGCCGAACTCAGCCTTGCCGAGGCAGAGTTCCAGGCCCGCGCGCGTGTCCAGGCGCTGGACGATGGCGTCACCCTGACCGCGCCCGAAACCGTGTACTTCGCGCTGGATACCGTCATCGGGCGCGACGCGGTGATCGGCCCCTGCGTCATCTTCGGCCCCGGCGTGACCATCGAGAGCGGGGCCGAGGTGCGCGGGTTCTGCCATCTGGAAGGCTGCCATATCAGCCGGGGTGCTGTCGTCGGCCCCTTCGCCCGCCTGCGCCCCGGCGCGGAACTGGCCGAGGATGTGCATGTCGGCAACTTCGTCGAGATCAAGAATGCCGTTCTGGACCAGGGGGTCAAGGTCGGCCACCTGACCTATCTGGGCGATGCCACGGTGGGCGAGCATACCAACATCGGGGCAGGCACGGTGACCTGCAACTACGATGGCGTGATGAAGCACCGCACGGTGATCGGCCGGAACGCCTTCATCGGATCGGACACGATGCTGGTGGCGCCGGTCACGGTGGGCGACGGGGCGATGACCGCGTCGGGGTCGGTCGTGACGATGGACGTGCCCGCCGATGCGCTGGCGGTGGGGCGGGCGGTGCAGGTGAACAAGCCGGGGTTCGTGCGGCGGTTCATGGACCGCCTGCGGACGCAGAAGAACGCGGGGAAGGGCCAGTAGATGTGCGGGATCGTCGGTGTTCTGGGCACGCACGAGGTTGCCCCCCTGCTGGTCGAGGCGCTCAAGCGGCTGGAATACCGGGGCTATGACAGCGCAGGCATCGCCACGGTGAACCACGGGCGGCTCGACCGCCGCCGCGCCGTGGGCAAGCTCGTCAACCTGTCGGACCTCTTGGTCCACGACCCGCTGGCGGGCAAGTCCGGCATCGGCCACACCCGCTGGGCCACGCATGGCGCGGCGACAGTGGTGAACGCGCACCCGCACCGGGCGGGGCCGGTCGCCGTCGTGCACAACGGCATCATCGAGAATTTCCGCGAATTGCGCGCGGAACTCGCGGCGGCGGGCTACACCCAGGAAAGCCAGACCGACACCGAAACCGTGGCGCTGCTGGTGCAGATGGCGATGGACCGGGGGATGCCAGCGGTGGACGCGGCCCGCGACACCATCGGGCGGCTGACCGGGGCCTTTGCGCTGTGTTTCCTGTTCGACGGCGAAGAAGACCTGATGATCGCCGCGCGCAAGGGCTCTCCCCTCGCCATCGGGCATGGCGACGGCGAGATGTACGTGGGCTCGGACGCCATCGCCCTGGCCCCCATGACCGACACGATCACCTATCTGGAAGAGGGCGACTGGGCCGTGGTGACCCGCGCCGGGGCCGAGATCTTCGATGCCGCCGGGCGGCGGGCCAACCGGGCTGCGGTGCGCATCGCGCTGGACGCGGCGCGGATCGAAAAGGCGGGCTACAAGCACTTCATGGCGAAAGAGATCGCCGAACAGCCGGTGGTGCTGGCCGATGCCCTGTCCCACGCCGGGGTCGGCGGCGTGACACCTGCCCTGCGGCTGCCCGAGGCCGTGGATTTCGCCGGGGTGGACCGCATCACGCTGGTCGCCTGCGGCACCGCGCACTACGCCTGCGCCGTGGCGAAATACTGGTTCGAGGGGCTGGCGGGCCTGCCCTGCGACGTCGATATCGCCTCCGAGTTCCGCTATCGCGAGCCGCCCCTGTCGCCCGCCGGCTGGGCGATCTTCGTCAGCCAGTCGGGCGAGACCGCCGATACCCTGGCCGCCCTGCGCCATGTGCAGGAAAAGGTGGCCAAGGTCGTCGCGGTCGTCAACGTGCCCACGTCCAGCATCGCGCGCGAGGCCGACCTGATCCTGCCGATCCGGGCGGGGGTCGAGATCGGCGTGGCCTCGACCAAGGCCTTCACGGCACAGCTTGTCATGCTGGCGCTCTTGGCCCTGAAGGCGGGGCGCAACCGGGGGCGGATCGATGATGCCGCGATGGCGGGGCACCTGGCGGCATTGGCCGCCCTGCCGGGCCTGATGAACCATGCCCTGACCCTTGCCCCCCAGATCGCGCGGATCGCCGAGGATCTGGCGCGCGCGCAGGACATCCTGTTCCTGGGGCGCGGCGCGATGTATCCGCTGGCGCTGGAGGGCGCGCTGAAGCTCAAGGAAATCAGCTATATCCACGCGGAGGGCTATGCGTCGGGCGAACTCAAGCACGGCCCCATCGCGCTGATCGACCAGGCGGTGCCGGTGATCGTGCTGGCCCCGCGCGACGCGCTGTTCGACAAGACCGTGTCGAACATGCAGGAGGTGATGGCGCGGGCGGGCAAGGTGCTCTTGATCTCGGACGCAAAGGGCGTGGCCGAGGCGGGCGCGGGGGTCTGGCGCAGCCTGACCCTGCCCGAGGCGACCCCCCTGACCGCGCCCATCCTCTACGCGGTGCCCGCGCAGCTTCTGGCCTACCATACCGCCATTGCGAAAGGCACGGATGTGGACCAACCCAGAAACCTTGCCAAATCCGTCACGGTGGAATGATGGCCAAGCAATTCGACCGCCTGTCCCTGTCGCACCGCCAGTTCATCGCCGAACAGCACCTGTTCTTCGTGGCCACAGCCGCGCCCGAGGGCCGCGTGAACACCTCGCCCAAGGGCACCGACAGCCTGCGCGTGCTGGGCCCGAACCGGATCGTCTGGCGCAATTCGACCGGATCGGGGAACGAGACCGCCGGGCACCTGCGGCTGGCCTCCCGGATGACGCTGATGTGGTGTTCCTTCGACGCCTCGCCGATGATCCTGCGCTGCTATGGCAGGGCGACCGCGATCCACATGGGCGATGACGGCTGGGCCGAGGGCAACACCGCCTTCCCGCCCGACCCGGCCGCGCGGCAGCTGTTCGACCTGGCCATCGACCTGGTCCAGACCTCCTGCGGCTTTGGCGTGCCGCGCATGGAATATCAGGGCGAACGCCCCGATGCAGATGCCTGGGCGGCGGAAAAGGGGCCGGACGGCATCCGCGCCTACTGGGACGACAAGAACCGCAGCACGCTCGACGGCTATCCGACGGGGATCGAGGGCAACCTGTGACCGAGGCGGCGCTGACCGGCCTGCGCGCCCTGGGCGATCCCGCCCGCGCTGCCGCAATGGCCGCCTATCACAAGGTTCCGCGGGTCTATCTGGGCGTGCCCGTGCCACAGGTCAGCGATCTGGCCGATGGCTGGCGCGCCGCGCTGTTGCTGGACGACCGGCTGGCCCTGGCGCGCGACCTGTGGGCAACCGACATCCACGAGGCGCGGGTGGCGGCGGCGAAACTGCTGGAACAGGCGCGCATCCGGCCCGACGGCGCGGCCTGGGAGTTGATCATGTCGTGGGTCCCGACCTTCGACGCCTGGGCCCTGGCCGACCACGCCTCGGTCGCGGGGCAGAAGCGGCTGGTGGCCGACCCCTCGCGGATCGACACTGTGGAAGGATGGACCACCTCGCCGCATCTGTGGACGCGGCGTGCGGCGCTGGTGATGACCCTGCCCTGGACCAGGCAGAACAACCCCAAGCCCGCCGAACTGGCGGTGCGCGACCGGGTGCTGGGGTGGTGCGCGGACATGGCGGACGACCGCGACTGGTTCATCCAGAAGGCCGTTGCCTGGTGGCTGCGCGACCTGTCCAAGCATGATCCGGCGCGGACCTTGGCGTTTCTGGCGGCCCATGGCACCCGCCTCAAACCCTTCGCCCGGAAAGAGGCCGCGCGGCACCTGGCCTGTCCCTGACGCCCCTTTCCCCTTCTTCTGTCCAAAAATATCCCACGGGGGGTCCGGGGGGTGTGAAACCCCCCGGTCCTGCCCCCTCAACGGGCAAAGATGGTGACCTCGGGCAGCGCCGTCAGCGGCAGGTTCAGCGCGCGGAAGGCGGGCAGCGACAGTTGCGCCGATCCGGTGCCCGGGATCAGGTCCACCGCGATGGACGCGCCCCCCGCCACCGCGACCCGACCCGCACCGGGGGCGGTGACCAGCGACGAGCGCAGCCAGAACCCCGGTTCCGCCGGATTGCCCAGTGCCACCGCCGTGGTGCCCAGCGACCGCTCGCCTGCGGGCGCGGGGGGCGGGGCCAGGGCGGCGGCCTTGTCGGCCTCGGTCGTGGTGTCAAGGGCTGCCGCCGTGGTCGCCCCGGCGACGGGGACCGGGACCCCGGTCACGGGGCTGGCGGGTGGCGGGGCCGCCACGGTTTCGACAGGCGGGTCGCGACGCAGGCCCGCGAAGGGGCCATTGGCGCAGGCGGCCAGCAGCAGAAGCATCAGGGGGGCAAGGTGGCGCATGACCGCGACCTTAGTCCCCGGACCTGCGCCCTTCAACACCTGCCGTGACCCTTGCGCAAGGGACCGCCCGGACCTACCCTGTCGTCCATGAACGCGCCCCTGATCGACCCCTTCGCCCGCGCCATCCGCTATCTGCGCGTCTCGGTCACCGACCGCTGCGATTTCCGCTGTGTCTACTGCATGTCGGAAAACATGACCTTCCTGCCCAAGGCCGACCTCCTCAGCCTTGAGGAACTGGACCGGCTGTGTTCCGCCTTCGTCCGCATGGGGGTGGAGAAACTGCGCATCACCGGGGGCGAGCCTCTGGTGCGCAAGGGGATCCTCGGGTTCTTCCGCGCCATGTCGCGGCATCTGGGCACCGGCGCGCTGCGCGAGCTGACGCTGACCACCAACGGATCGCAACTGCGCCGGTTCGCGCAGGAGCTCGCCGATTGCGGCATCCGCCGGATCAACGTGTCGCTCGACACACTGGATGACGCGAAATTTGCGCAAGTGACGCGGTGGGGCCGACTGCCGCAGGTGCTGGACGGCATCCAGGCCGCGCGCGAGGCCGGGATGCGCGTCAAGATCAATGCCGTGGCGCTCAAGGGCTTCAACGACGACGAGGTGTTTTCGCTGGCCGCATGGTGCGCGGAACAGGGCCACGACCTGACCTGGATCGAGGTCATGCCGATGGGCGACATCGGCAACGAGAACCGGCTCGACCAGTTCTGGTCGCTGAAGGACCTGCGCGCTCGGCTGGAGACGCGGTTCACCGTGACCGACCTGGCCGAGCGTTCGGGCGGCCCGGCCCGCTATGTGCGGCTGGAACAGACGGGCCAGAAGATCGGCTTCATCACGCCGCTGTCGCACAATTTCTGCGAGTCGTGCAACCGCGTGCGGCTGACCTGCACGGGCGAATTGTACATGTGCCTCGGGCAAGAAGACATGGCCGACCTGCGCGCCCCCCTGCGCAGCCATGCCGAGGATGCCCCGGTCGAGGCCGCGATCCGCGCCGCCATCGCGCGCAAGCCCAGGGGCCACGATTTCGACTATTCCCGCCAGCACGTCGCGGGCAAGATGACCCGGCACATGAGCCATACGGGCGGCTGATTCCCTCTTGCCGGACCGCGCGGCAGGGACCACAATCGGACGGTCTGATGTCGCTGATAATCAAAGGGAATCGCGCAGTTCGCGCAAGGGGGATTGGTCATGCTCATTCAATACACGCAAGGCGGGAATTTCTTTGAGGCGGCGTTCTACAACCCGCTGGTCGATGACTTCGACGTGGATATCGTCAGCAACAATTCCACCCAGATCGTGGTGCGCAATCCGGGAACGGGCGTGGTCACGACCTTTACCGGCACCGGCTTTCCGCAGTTCCCCTTCCCGCCCCTGCCCGGCACCATCACCGGGATCGCGATGGTCGATGCCGGGGGCAACCCGCTGGCCACGATCACCAACATCGCCTGGGGCCTGCAGGCGACGCTCGATGCCGTCGAGGCCGCCGTCGGCGACGACGCGCTGACCCTGCTGAACGGCCTCCTGAGCCTGCAGGACATCACGCTGGATGCGTCGGCGGCGGTCGAGGGGATCGAGGGGTTGGATTTCGCGGGCGTCACCTCGGACATCACGGTGATCGGGTCGGACTTCGCTGACGAGATTTTCGGCGGGCAGGGCAATGACACGATCGACGCGGGCCTGGCGTCGAACACCATCGACGAAGGCGAACAAATCCACGCCTCGGGCGGCAACGACACCATCGACTTTTCCGGGATTGTCGCCGGCAACAGCTGGACCGAGCTTCTCTATGATGATCTGACCGGCCCGATCACGCTGAACATCAATGCCCTGACGAACACCGGAACGGTGGCCAAGGGACCGGGGCAGGGCACTGACACGCTGATCGACGTGGCGCGTGCGATGGATGACCGTCTCACCTTCGGTTTCGATGTCTACGGCACCGCGGCGGGGGACAGCTTCACGGTGCGCACCGCGGAATTCGCCGACATCTTCATCCAGGGACGAAGCGGTGCCGACAGCTACAACCTGACCCTGAGCGAGGGTGGCCGGATACAGCTTTCTTTTGGCGGGGGAACCCAGGGCCTTGTGCTGAACGCGGCCACCGGGGTGATCGCCAACGACGGATACGGCTTTGCCGAGGCGCTGGCGCTGACCCGCCTTGGCGGCGCGGACGCCAGCCGGTTCCAGGTCCGGGGCACGCAGTTTGCCGACAGCATTGTCGGCAGTGCCGGACGTGACGTCTTCCGCACCGATGGCGGGAACGACACGGTGGACGGCGGTGATGGCTTCGACCTCGTTCGCTATGACCGCCCGCAGTTCGCGTCGGCAATCACCGTCGATCTCGTGGCCGGGACGGTGACAGGGACGGCGAACAACGGGGCCTTCACCCACTCGCTGACCAGCATCGAAGAGGTTCGGGGGAGCCAGTTCAACGACACGATCCAAGGATCCGGGGTGGACGAGTTCCTGGAGGGCCAGAACGGCGACGACTTGCTGGAAGGGCGGGCAGGCAGCGACACGCTTCTGGGTGGCGCGGGCAATGACACCCTCACCGGCGGCCTTGGTCGCGATAACCTTGATGGCGGCGACGGCGACGACACCATCGTCAACGACCGGCGCTTCTATGACGACATCGACGGCGGCGAGGGTAACGAGGCCACCGGCGACACCGCGAACTTTTCGGCCTCCGCCGGCCACTTCACCCTCGATCTTGCGCAAGGCACATACACAATCGGCGGCATCACCTATGACCTGCAGGGCATCGAGAACCTGCTCATGGGCAACGGGCGCGACATCATCACCGGCGGCGACGGAGCCGAGGTCATTCAGTCGGGCGGCAAGCGCGACCAGATCAGCGCGGGTCTGGGCAACGACACCATCGACGCAGGCGCCGGCAACGACGTGGTCTATGCCGCCCTCGGCAACGACAGCACCAACGGCGGGTCGGACGTGGACACGCTGGATTTCAGCGCGCTGTCGTCCGGTGTCAGCTACTCGATGGCCACCGGCGCGTCGAACGTGATCGGCACGCATCTGGGCTATGAAAGCGTGATCGCGGGCAGCGGCAACGACACGATCACCGGGGCCGACACCAACGACACGGTGCGCGGCGGGGCGGGGAATGACTCGATCCTTGGCGGGCGCGGGGCGGATGACCTGTACGGTCTGGCCGGTCTCGACACGCTGGCGGGCGGGGCGGGGAACGACACGCTGACCGGCGGGGCCTTTGCCGACACGTTCCTGTTCGTCCGCGTCGTCAGTGCCGGGGCCGACCTGATCACCGACTGGAACAACGGGGCCGACCGGCTGGCGCTGGACAACGAGCTGTGGACTGGCGCGCTGACGGCGGCGCAGGTGGTCGGCACCTTCGCATCCGTGGTGAACGGCGACGTGGTGTTCGACTTCGGCGCAAGGGGCAGCTTCACGCTGGACGGCATCACCAGTACGGCGGGCCTCGACGCGCGGATCGACATCATCTGACGCGCGGGGGGGTGGCCAGCGGAACGCGGCCCCGCGCGGATGCGGGACCGCACGGCGATGGCTGCGGCGAAGCCGACTTTGCCTGATCCCGCACCGGTGTTGCAGGTGCCATGCGCCAATGCGCCGCAACGCGCATGTGACAGATTGCCAGAATCGATCCGTTCCCTGATCGTCAGCGGCAATGATTTTTCCTGTTTGGGGCATGATCCATGACTATTCCCGTCACCGCCGAATTCGTCATCGCGGCCACAAGCGGTTCCAACACACCCGAAGAGCGCCTGACCACCCTTGCCGATGGCCGCCTGCTGGCGACCTGGTATGACATCGGCAGCAACGGCGGTGACATCCGCCACCGCATCCTTGACATCGACGGCACACCGCTGACGGCCGAGCTGTCGACCGCCGCCAGCACGGCGGGCAGCCAGATCGAGCATTCGGTCGCGGCCCTGTCGGATGGCGGCTTCGTGGTGGTCTGGCAGGATTTCGCCGCCGATGCCGCCGGCGATGTTCGCTTTCGCGTCTTCGATGCGGCGGGCAATGCGGTGGCGACCGACCTGGCCACGACGCAGGAACAGTCGGGCAGCCGCCAGGCCGACCCTTCGGTGACCGGAACGCCCGACGGCGGCTTTGTCATCGCCTGGACCGACCGCAACGGCACCAACACGAACCGTCCCGAGGGCACCGACGCCGTGGTGGTGCGGGCGTTTTCGGCGACCGGCGCGCCCCTGGACGGCATCGTGCGGGTCACCGGCCCGGACGGGTCGGGCATCGCGACGGAACTGGACTCGGGCTTTGGCCTGATCGTCGGGGTATGGGACGACAACGCCCTGGACGGCATCCATGGCGGCGGCGGCGAAGAACCGCCCGAGGTTGACCAGAACGCGGACGACGGCGCACTTGGCGACGCCACCACGACCGAGGCTGCGCGCACCCCCGACGTTGCCGTGACCTCTGCCGGCGTGGTGGCGGTCTGGGAACAGGGCGGTGTCGTGTTCTACCAGACGGAAGACGACTTTGGCCTGGGGCCGGTCCTGCGGCTGACCACCTCGACCTTCGAGCAGGAGGTCCCGCGTATCGAGGCGCTTCCCTTCGGCGGCCATGTCGTGACCTGGCACGAATTCCGCAACCCGCAGGGCAATTTCACCAGCTTCGACATCTTCGCCCGCGTGTTCGACACCGCCGGCAATCCAGTGGCCGATCCGGTCAACCTGACCCTGGGCCAGACCGGGGCCGAGTTCGACGCCGACGTGACGGCGCTGATCGACGGTCGGTTCATGGTGGCCTGGTCCAGCCAGGGGGCCCTGGGCGACGTGATCGGGCGCATCTATGACGCACGCACCGCCCCCGTGACCTGGACCGGCGGCGATCTGGGCGAGCGGTTCGTGGGCACCGACATCGCGGGCGAGGGCGATGTGCTGAACGGTGCGGACGGCAACGACGACATCGAAGCCCAGGCGGGCAACGATGTGCTCACCGGCGGGCGGGGTCGCGATTCCCTCTATGGCGGCACCGGCGACGACACCATCATTGTCCACCGGCGGGACTACGATGACATCTACGGCGGCGAGGGCACCGAGACGGAGGGCGACACCGCCGACTTCTCGGCCTCGGGCGGCAACTTCGCGGTCGATCTGGCGGGCGGGACCTATGTCGTCGGCGGCATCACCTATGACCTGCAGGGCATCGAGACCCTGCTGACGGGCAACGGGCGCGACATCATCACCGGCAGCGACGGGGCCGAGGTCATCCAGTCGGGCGGCAAGCGCGACCAGATCACCGCCGGACTGGGGAACGACACCATCGACGCGGGCGGCGGCAACGATGTGGTCTATGCCGCCCTCGGCAACGACAGCACGAACGGCGGCGGCGATGTGGACACGCTGGATTTCAGCGCGCTGTCGTCCGGTGTCAGCTTCTCGATGGCCACCGGCGTGTCGAACGCCATCGGCACGCATCTGGGCTATGAAAGCGTGATCGCGGGCAGCGGCAACGACACCATCACCGGGGCCGACACCAACGACACGGTGCGCGGCGGGGCCGGGAACGACAGCATCGCGGGCGGGCGCGGCAGCGACGACCTCTACGGTCTGGCAGGCCTCGATACACTGAGCGGAGGGGCGGGGAACGACACGCTGACCGGCGGGGCCTTTGCCGACACGTTCCTGTTCATCCGCGTCGTCAGTGCGGGCGCCGATGTGGTCACCGACTTCGGCAACGGCCCCGACCGGCTGCAACTGGACGATGCGCTGTGGACCGGGGTCCTGACCACGGCGCAGGTGGTCGGCACGTTCGCGTCGGTCGTGAACGGCGACGTGCTGTTCGACTTCGGCGCACGCGGCAGCTTCACCCTGACAGGTGTTGCCAGCACGGCGGGGCTTGCGGGGCTGATCGACATCATCTGACAAACCCGGAGGGCGTGTTCCCAGCCACAGATCATTTGCAGTCGGCCGAGCCGAATGGGCCGTGCGGGCGACCAAATTCTGCTTGATTTCGTCCGGCAGTCGCGCCACGGTGCCGCCAATAGCAACATTCGGCGACGACTTCGCGCTTTGGCACAAAGGGATGGATCATGCTTATCCAGTACTTCAGCGGCGGCAACTTCTTTGACACCGCCTTCTACAATCCCAACATTGATGATTTCGATCTTCAAGTGCTGAGCGCCAGCTCGACCCGGATTGTCGCTGTAAATCCAGGCACCGGCGTCGTCACCACCTTTACCGGAACGGGGTTTCCGGCGAATCCGACGCCTCCCCTGTCAGGCACGCTGACCGGGTTCTCAATGGTTGATGCTGGCGGCAACCGCTTGGCGACCATCACCGATATCGCCTGGGGCCTGCAGTCGGCACTGACGGCCATCGAACAGGCGGTCGGCAATGATGCGACCGGATTGCTGCTGGGTCTGCTGAGTCTGCAGGACATCACCCTGGATGCAAGGGCTGCGTTCGATGATGTGTTCGGTCTTGACTTTACCGGTGTCACTTCGCGCGTCTCGATCTTCGGTTCCCAATTCGGCGACGATATCTTTGGCGGCTCGGGCCGTAACGTGGTCGATGGCGGCCCCGGTAACGACACCATCAATGTCGGTGGCTTTGACAGCGAAGTCATTGATGCTTCGACAGGGAACGATACCATTGATTTTTCCGATATTGTCCCTGGCGACGGCTTTACCGACATCGGGTACGAGACTCTTGCCGGCCCGATTGCGCTCAACATAGACGCACTGACAAATACCGGGACCGTTATCAAGGGCCCGGGCGAGGGCGTCGATACATTGGTCGATGTGACGCGGGCGTTGGACTTCAACGTTTCCGAAGGACCGGGCATTTTCGGGACAACTCTGGCTGACACGTTTACCGTTCGCACTGTGGAAACCAGCTACATCTTCCTCGCGGGCGGGCGCGGGTCTGACGGTTATACCCTGACGATGGCCGTGGGCAGTGACGTCTTTCTGGCGTTCATGTTCTCGTTTTTCGAAGATGCAACCCAAGGCCTTGTTTTCAATGGAACCACCGGCGTCATTGCCAACGACGGCTTCGGTTTTTCGGAAACGCTGACGCTCACGCGGATTGGCGACGTGGGTGACGTGAACGACAGCACGCTGGCCATCGGGGGGACTGAGTTTTCCGACAATGTCATCGGCACCACCGGACGCGACAGCTTCTTTCCGCGCGGAGGCAATGACACGCTGGACGGCGGCGATGGCTTTGACCGCATCCGGTTCGACCGCTCTACGATCAGTTCTGCTGTTACGGTCGATCTTGCCGCAGGCACTGCGACGGGGTCGTGGGACGGTGCCGCCTTCAGCCATTCGCTGTCCAACATCGAACAGGTTTCAGGAAGCCGCTTCGGTGATACGATAACGGGCGACATACGCGGCAACCTGCTGCAGGGCAACAACGGCAACGACCTGCTCACCGGCGGCGGGGGCCGCGACAGCATTGATGGCGGCGACGGCGACGACACCATCATCGTCCACCGGCGGGACTACGATGACATCTACGGCGGCGAGGGCACCGAAACGGCCGGCGACACCGCCGACTTCTCGGCCTCGGGCGGCAACTTCGCGGTCGATCTGGCGGGCGGGACCTATGTCGTCGGCGGCATCACCTATGACCTGCAGGGTATCGAGACCCTGCTGACGGGCAACGGCCGCGACATCATCACCGGCAGCGACGGGGCCGAGGTCATCCAGTCGGGCGGCAAGCGCGACCAGATCACCGCCGGACTGGGGAACGACACCATCGACGCGGGCGGCGGCAACGACGTGGTCTTTGCGGCCCTTGGCAACGACAGCACCAATGGCGGCGGCGACGTGGACACGCTGGATTTCAGCGCGCTGACCACCGGCGTCAGCTTCTCGATGGCCACCGGCGTGTCGAACGCCATCGGCACGCATCTGGGCTATGAAAGCGTGATCGCGGGCAGCGGCAACGACACGATCACCGGGGCCGACACCAACGACACGGTGCGCGGCGGGGCCGGGAACGACAGCATCGCGGGCGGGCGCGGCGGGGATGACCTGTACGGGCTGGCCGGGGTCGATACACTGAACGGCGGGGCGGGCAACGACACGCTCACCGGGGGGGCCTTTGCCGACACCTTCGTGTTTGTCCGCGTCGCCAGTGCCGGGGCCGACCTGGTCACGGACTGGAACAACGGGGCCGACCGGCTGGCGCTGGACAACGAGCTGTGGACCGGCGCGCTGACGGCGGCGCAGGTGGTCAGCACCTTCGCCTCCGTTGTGGGCGGCGACGTGGTGTTCGACTTCGGCGCAAGGGGCAGCTTCACGCTGGACGGCATCACCAGCACATCGGGCCTCGACGCGCGGATCGACATCATCTGACATGACCGGGCGCGACTCACGCGAGACCGACTATGCCGCGCGGGATACCGCGCTGCTGTTCGTGGACATGCAGGCGATCTTCTGCACGCCCGGGGCCGATCCGGGGCACCCCGACATGGGGCCCGACCACCCCTATCACGTCCGCCTGCGCGAGACGGTCGTGCCCAACCAGCGCCGCCTGCTGGCCGCTGCCCGGACCGCAGGCGTGCAGGTCATCCACACGATCATCCAGGCGCTGACCGAGGACGGGCGCGACATCTCGCTCGACCACCGGCTGTCGGGGATCCTGGTGCCGAAGGGGCATCCGATGGGCGGCGTGATCGACGCCCTGGCCCCGGTCGCGAACGAGATCGTGCTGCCCAAGACGTCGAGCGGGGTCTTCAACTCGACCAGCATCGACTATGTGCTGCGCAACCTCGGCGTGCGGCGGCTGATCGTGGCCGGGGTGGTGACGGACCAGTGCGTCGACATGGCGGTGCGCGATGCCGCCGACCGGGGCTATCTGGTGAGCGTCCCCGAAGACGCCAGCGCGACCCACAGCGACGACCACCACCGCGCGGCCCTGGCGGCGTTCGGCGGCTATGCCTGGATCACCGACACGGCGACCGTGCTGGCGCGGCTGGCGGCGGCACCGCGCGGCTGACCAGGGGTCACCTCCTTGCCGTCGTCAGCGCAAACAGACCCGCCCCGCAGATCAGCGCGATGCCGACCCAGGCCGTGGCATCGGGCCACTGGCGGAACACGACGACCCCCCAGAAGACCGCCATCGGCATCGCGGCATACTCGAAGGGCGCGACGATGGCCGCAGTGCTCAGCCGGTAGGCCTGGGCGATCAGCATCCCCGCCGTCGCCACCGCCACCCCCGTCGCGACAAAGTACGGCCAGTCCGCAGACGTCGGCCAGACCCAGGCCCTGAACAGGTAGTCGAGCGTCGGATTGCCCGATCCGGCCAGGACCCCGCCGCCGACCGACAGACCCATCAGCGCCGACACGGCGATGAACCCGGCCTGCCCGTAGAACCCCAGCGTAATGGCGCTTTCGGTATTGCGCATGCGGCGCGTCATGATGTGCGCGCAGGAATAGCTGACGGCCGAGAAGGCCACCATCAATGTGGCGGTCTGGACGATGCCCGAACCCGGGCGCAGCATCACGATGACCCCCGCCAGCCCGACCGCGACCGCCACCCAGCTGCGCCAGCCGACCCGCTCGCGCAGGACGATGGCCGACAGCGCGGTTACGGCAAGCGGCCCGATGAAGGCGATGGCCACGCCGTCCGCCAGCGGTAGAATGGCCAGACCAAGGTAGTAGGTCACATTCGACAGAAGGATGAACCCGACCCGGATCAGGTGGGCACCACTGCGACGGGTCTTCAGCTGGGCGAACCCGGTCCGGGTGACCAGGATCACGCCCAGGACAAAGCCGATGCCGATCATCGACCGGATCAGGATCACTTCGTGCAGGGGATAACCACCCGACAGGAACTTGACCGACATGTCGCTGACCGAAAGGGCGAACGCGCCACCAAGGATGCACAGCACGCCCAGCACGGACGTCCCGGCGCGGCCTGGTCCTGGCCGGAAGACCGGTTTCATCCTGGTCCTGCCCGTTGTCGCATCGACGGATTGTATCACGGTTGCGGGTCCGTGACCCAGGCGCTGTTTGCGACCGCCGGATTTCCTCGGCCCCGGTCCCGCCGCTCCTGCGGGGCGACCACGTTCGTTCCCGTCAGGCCGCCTGCGTGACGGGCCGTGGCGCGCGCGTCCAGAAGCGCAGCATCAAGAGCACCGCCGCCACCGCCAGCCCGATCACCAGGCCGGTCCACAACCCCACCCCGCCGAAGCCCAGCGGAAAGGCCAGGACCCAGCTTGCCGGGATGCCGATCACCCAATAGCTGACGGCGGCCAGCAGCATCGGCACCCGCGTGTCCTGCACCCCCCGCAGCAGGCCAAGCGCCATCACCTGCATCGCATCGGCCACCTGGAACAGCGCCGCCATCGCCAGAAGGACCGCGCCGAAGGTCAGGATGCGCGCCGTCTCGGGCTGCGACATGTCCAGGAACACCGAGATGATCTGCGTGGGAAAGGCCAGGAACAGCGCCACCGTCAGCAGGCTGAACGCGGCCGAGATGGCGATGGCGACGCGCGCCCCGTCGCGCAGGGCGCGCCCGTCGCGCAGCCCCACGGCGCGGCCCGCCCGCACGGTGGCCGCGCTTGAAAGCCCGACATGCACCATGAACGTGATCGAGGCGCATTGCATGGCGATGCCGTGCGCCGCCAGTTCCACCGTCCCGATCACCCCCATCATCAGGGCCGACGCCTGGAACAGCCCACCCTCCGCGACCGAGGTCAGGCCGATGGGCCAGCCCAGCCGGAACACGCCGCGCAGGCCCGGCAGGTCGGGCCGCCAGAACCGCTGGAACAGGCGGAACCGGCGCAGGGCCGGGTGCAGCGCGGCATAGGCGGCAAGGCTCAGGAACGTGGCGATCTGCGTGCCGACCGAGGCGATGGCAGCCCCCCGCACCCCCAGTTCCGGCGCGCCCCAGTGGCCAAAGATCAGCGCCCAGGCCAGGGCCGCATTCACCGCCACCGCCGCCAGCGTGATCCACAGCAGCACCTGCGTGCGCTCCAGCGCGGCCAGATAGCTGGTCATCACCCGCACCAGCAGGGCCGGGATCATGCCAAGCCCCGCAATCGCCATGAACTCTGCCGCCAGGCGGGCCACGTCGGGCTGCTGCCCCAGCGCCAGGAACAGCGGTTCGGACCACCAGAACAGCGGAAAGCACAGCACGCCAAAGGCAATCGACAGCCACATCCCCATCCGCGTGTCGCGCCGCACCTGCGCCTCGTCGCCGCGCCCCAGCGCTGCGGCGACCATCGGCATCACCGCCTGCGAGAACCCGGCCCCCAGGATGAAGACGATGAAGAACGACGACGACCCCAGCACCAGCGCCGCCAGTTCCGTGACCCCGTACCAGCCCATCATCACGGTGTCGGTGACATGCAGCGCCATCTGCGCCAGATTGCTGCCGACCAGCGGCAGGCCAAGCGCCAGCGTCGCGCGGACATGCCCCGCCGTTGTCAGCGGGGTGGAAATCTGGGCAGTGCGGTCCATGGCCGCCGGATTATCGTGCGCTGCGGGAAGGGGCAAGACGTCGCCGTCGGTGCACCTGCTGCGCCACAGACCCATCACGACGCTACAACCGCGCGAAATTCGGGTAAGCTGGACCGGGCAATCCCGGAAAGGACTCGGATGCGCATCGGACCGGCCTTTCTGATCGGCGGCCTCCTGCTTGCAGCGGCAGCCCCCGCCGCCGACCTCGACGGTGCCCCGGCCGATGCCGAGGGTCCGGCCATCATCGCCCTGTCGGGCGAGATCACGCGCGGCGATGCCGACCGCATGGCCGCACTGCTAACCCGGTTTCCCGACGCCTTCGTGTTCCTCGACAGCGAGGGCGGCCTGGTGGCCGAGGCGCTGCGCATGGGCAACATGGTCCGCGAAAGCGCCGTTGCGACGGCGGTGAACGCGGGCGACGAATGCCGGTCGGCCTGCGCGCTGATCTGGGTTGCCGGTCGGCAGCGCTATCTGTCGGCGGAAGGACGGGTCGGGGCGCATGCGGCCTATATCGACCGGGGGTCGTCGGTCGAAACCAGCGGCATCGGCAACGCCGAGATCGGGGCCTACCTGGCGCGCCTGGGCCTCAGCGACGCCGCCGTGCGTTTCTTCACTGTCGCGTCGCCTGACCGGATGCTGGACCTGACCCCCGATCTGGCCCGGATCGTGGGCATCGACATGACCATCCTGGACGATCAGGACACCGCCGCGACCGACCAGGTCGCGCCACCCGCTGCCGACGATGCGCTGGTCCGGGACGCCGTCCAGTTCGCCAGCTATGCGGTTCTGGGCGAGTCCTGCGCGGTGTTCCTGACGCCCGACCCGTCGGTCGTCGAAGGCGGCCTTGGCCGGATCGACCCCGCCCGGTTCGAGGATCCGGCCTTCGAGGCCTCGATCGACACGGCGGGCGATGTCCTGGCGGAAAATGTCGGCGAAAAGGGGTTGCTCCATGCCTGTCTCGACATCGAGGCCGATCTGCGGCGGAACGGCCTGCCGACCGGCATCGACGGGCCGAGTTTCGGCTGCAACCAGGCGGGAACGCCGACCGAGACCGCGCTGTGCACGACACCCGACCTCTGGCCGATGGACCGCGCCATGAACGCCCTGTATTTCCATGTCCGGGGGCTGTCCGACCCGACCGCCCGCAAGCGCATCCTGGCGGAACAGCGCGCGTGGATGACCGCCCGGAATGCCTGCGGTGCGGACGACGACTGTCTGAAGCAGCGGTACGAGGCCCGATTGCGCGACTTTCGCGATGTCGTCCCGGAACGGTAGGCCGCTACAGTCGGCCCGCGAACAGCATCCCCGACAGCACCGCGATCGCCAGGCCCGCCGCCAGTTCCAGCACCGGCAGCGCGCGGGCCACCCGGCCCCCGGCCAGCACCGCCAGCATCCCCTCGCGCGCCCAGACCGACAGGCCCGCGACCGCCACCGTGATCGCCGCCGTGCCCAGGCCCATCACATAGGCCCCGGCAATGCCCGCCGCCCCGATCCCCATCTGCCAGGTCAGCACCAGCAGCAAGAGCGCCCCCGTGCAGGGCCGCGCCGCGATGCCCGCGACCAGCGCCAGCGCCTCGCGCGGGGTGGTGATCGCGGCAACCTGGTCGGGCGTGGGGGCATGGGCGTGGGTGCAGGCGGCGTCGTGGACATGGTCATGACCATGGTGGTCATGGTGATCGTGACCATGGTCGTGGCCTGCCACCCGCACCATGCCCCGTACCCCCCGCACCGCCAGCCACAGCCCGATCAGCGCCACGCCCGCGTGGCTCGCGGGCAGCATCCAGTCCTCGGCCACGCGCACCACCTGTTCGCGCGTCCAGGCAAACGCCGCGATCCCGCCATAGACCAGCACCACCGCGACCGTCGCCTGCGCCAGGCTGGACACCAGCGCCAGCGTCGTCAGCGGCCACAGCCGCACCCGCCGCGCCACACCATAGCCGCCGATCAGCACCTTGCCGTGCCCCGGCCCCGCCGCATGGAACACGCCATAGGCAAAGGCCATGCCCAGCAGCGCCGCCAGCGCCCCGCCCTCGCCCGCACGCAAGCTGCGGATCGCACGGGCCAGCGCATTCTGCGCCTCATGCTGCGCCGCCGCCGCCCAGCGGGCCACATCGCCCAAGGTGCCCGTGGCCCACAGCACCAGCACCGGCAGCGCCACCAGAAGCCCTGCCGCCGTCACGACACGCAGAACGACCGCGCGGGCGGCACCCGGCGCGCGCCTGCCGGTCACCCCGTGCCGCATGTCACCCGCGCCTCCTCGGCAAAGTTTGCCCCCACCGCCGGAAAGTCCTGCTCGACGCTCTGGTCGGCGGTGTATTCCTGCAGAATGGCCTGCAACTGTTCCTGTGCCGCCGTCAGGTCGGGCTCGAACACCTGCACCGCACAGGCCGCCGCCCCCGGCCCGCTGAGCAGGGGCGTCCCAAGGATGGTGTAGGCGACATAATAGGTCGGGTCATAGACCTGCAGAACCAGGGGAACGTCGGACACCGGCACGGGCGTGACAAGGTCGCGCACATGCACCGACACGATCCGCCCCTGCTCGACCCGCGCCGACCAGTCGTCCGGGCGGCCCAGCGGCACCGGCACCGTGCCCTTGTCGAGAAGATACAGGTCGCCCGCGAAATCGGCGTCCCATGCCATGTCGAACCCCGCCAGCTTGGCCTCTTCCGAAGGCGTTAGCTTGCTGTCGCCGTCGGGGTCCAGCCCCCGGTCCTGCAACGTCACCAGCGAATAGAAGTCGTCATAGACCCAGACCACCCGCACCGCCGTGGCACGGCCCTGATCGTCCAGGATGACCTCCAGTGCGGTGTCGATGAAGATATGCGGATGGGCGGCGACGGGCGCGGCGGACAGGACCAGGGCGGCAAGGGCGGGGCGTATCATGGGACGAAACCTTACGCCCACGCCCCGCGCTTGGCCACCCCCGGCGCGCGCAAGATCGCGTCAGGCGGCGGGCCGCCGCTGCCCCCGGGTGTTGCGCGGGGCCGACAGCCGGCGGGTTCCGCCCCCCGACAACCCGGCGTCCGGGGGGAGTTCCCCTGCCCCCCTTTCCGGCCTAAGGTCACCGCGTCCCAACCCGGAGCCTGCCCATGCTGACCCTCTACGGTGTCCACCGTTCCCGCGCCTCGCGCCCGATCTGGCTGTGCCACGAGATCGGGCTGGCCTTCACCCAGGTGCCGGTGATCCAAGCCTACCGCCTGCCCGATCCGCAGGCCCCGGACGCGCCGTTCAACACCGCCTCGCCCGCGTTCCTTGCGGTCAACCCCTCGGGTCAGGTTCCTGCGATGGACGACGGCGGCCTGGTGCTGACCGAAAGCCTGGCCATCTGCCTGCACATTGCCCGCGCCCATGGCGGTCCGCTGGGACCACAAGGCGCGCAAGAGGCAGCCCTGGCCGAGAACTGGGCGCTGTTCGGGGCAACCTCGCTGGAAGGACCGGGGATCGACATCCTCTATACCTACGCCGACGGTCTGGCCGACACGCCCGAGGGGTCGGCCAAGATCGCCGCCGGCGCTGCGGCCCTGTCCCGCCCGATGGCGCGGATCGAGGCGCATCTCGATGGCCGCGACTGGCTGATGGGCGAGCGGTTCACCGTGGCCGACGTGATGTTGGCCGAATGCCTGCGCTACGGATCGGCGCACAAGCCCCTGATGCAGGCCCATCCCCGCACCGCCGCCTGGCTGGCCCGCTGCCAGGCACGGCCCGCGTTCCAGAAGATGTGGACGGCCCGCATGGCCGAACCGGCCTGACCTTGCGTGAATGTGCATTCCGATGTATATCGGAATGCACATTCAACCAGAGCATCACGCCATGACCCGCCTCGCCACCCGCAACATCTGCACCATGACCGAACTGCGCGAACCGCAGAAGGTGTTCGACCGCGCGAACGGCGAACCCGTGGCGATCCTCAAGAACTCGCAGCTGGTGGGGTACCTGGTGCCGGCCGAGGCGATGCCCGACCACACGACGCGCTATGCGACGACAGAGGAGTTGACCGACTATCTCGCCCGGTCGCGGGCCAGGGTTCAGCCCGTCCTCGACTATCTGCGCGACAAGTGACCGCCGACTATGGATTGGGTTCTGCTGTCGACCGCGCAGGTCGCGACGATTCACGATGCCGCCCTGAACCCCGGTGAGCTTGCCGGAATGGCGGGCGACAAGTCACTGGACGGGACGCTGGCACGGGTCGAAAACCGGGTTGCCTACGGTATGGTCGAAGACGCCTTCGACCTCGCAGCAGCCTATGCCGTCGCGATTGCCCAGGGCCACTGCTTCAACGATGCGAACAAGCGAACGGCCTTCCATGCGATGGACGCCGCACTTGCGTTCAACGGTCATGTGCTGGAATGGACCATGGCGGAAACCGGCGACATCATCATCCGGGTGGCGCAACGCCTGATGGACGAGGGCGAACTGGCCCTGTGGCTGCGCCATCGGGCCGGGCGCTGAGCCGATACCTCTCGCGCCCTGCCCGTTCCGCAAGGCTTCTGGAGACTCCCATGGACCCCTTCGCCCACATCGACGCCGAACTGGCCCGCATCGCCCCCATCGCCACGGCAGGCTACTTCCTGGCCCTGCGCATCCGGGGGTCGGCGCCGATGATGGCGTTCAACACCTACCCCAAGCCCTGGGTCGATCACTACATGTCGAACGGCTATGTCCTGCGCGACCCCATCACCACCTGGGCCATGACCATCGGCGGCACGGTCCGCTGGTCGTCGCCCTTCCTGCTCGACCCGTTCCGCGTGCTGCGGCAGGCCGCCGAACACGGGCTGAAGCACGGGGCCTCGGTGGCGCACGGGCCGCTCGGGTCGCTGACGATCCTGTCCGCCGCGCGCCCCGACCGCGAGTTCACCGATGACGAGATTGCGGCGATGAAGGCCATCGTCATCGGCCTGCACGACCACACCGCCCTGCCCAAGGCCCTGACCGACGACCAGCGCGCGATCCTGCAGGCGATGGCCGAGGACCGCACGCCGGACCAGGCGGCCAGGGCGCTCGGCATCCCCGAGGCGGCGGCCCGCGCCCGCTACCGCGCGCTCTGCGCCGATCTGTTCGCCCAGGGCCCGGCCGAGGCGGTGGCCCGCGCGCGGACCTACAAGCTGATCTGACTTGCGCCCACCCCCCGCCCGGTGATCATGTCGGCCACCCCGCACCGGAGGCCTCATGCCGAACGACCTGCTCAACGCCGAAACCTATGACGCCTCGTCGATCGAGGTGCTCGAAGGTCTCGAACCCGTCCGCAAGCGCCCCGGCATGTACATCGGCGGCACCGACGAGCGCGCCCTGCACCACCTGGTGGCCGAGGTGCTGGACAACGCGATGGACGAGGCCGTGGCGGGCCACGCGACGCGGATCGAGGTCGACTTCCACGCCGACCATGCGGTGACGGTGCGCGACAACGGGCGCGGCATCCCCGTCGACCCCCACCCCAAGTTCCCCGGCAAGTCCGCGCTCGAGGTCATCCTCTGCACCCTGCACTCGGGCGGCAAGTTCGGCGGCAACGCCTATGCCACCTCCGGCGGCCTGCATGGTGTCGGCGCAAGCGTGGTCAACGCCCTGTCCGACCGCCTGCGCGTCGAGGTCGCCCGCAACCGCGAGCTTTACGCGCAGGAGTTCAGCCGCGGCCTGCCCCTCGGCCCCCTGGTCAAGGTCGGCCCCGCCCCGAACCGCCGCGGCACGACCTTTACCTTCCACCCCGACCCCGAGATCTTCGGCCACCAGACGCTGAAACCCCACCGCCTGCTGAAAATGGCCCGCTCCAAGGCCTATCTCTTCTCGGGCGTCGAGAGTCGCTGGAAATCCGCCGTGCCCGACGGCGACACCCCGACCGAGGCGGTGTTCCACTTCCCCGGCGGCCTCGCCGACTATCTCAAGGACCAGATCGGCCGCGACACCACCTATGCCGACCGCCCCTTCGCGGGCCGCATCAGCTTTGCCGAGAAGTACGACCTTCCGGGCTCGGTCGAATGGGCCGTCAACTGGACCCCCGCCCGCGACGGCTTCCTGCAATCCTACTGCAACACCGTCCCCACCCCCGAAGGCGGCACGCACGAGGCCGGGTTCTGGACCGCCCTTCTCAAGGGCATCAAGGCGCATGGCGAGCGCGCGAAGAACCGCAAGGCCGACCTCATCACCCGCGACGACCTGTCGTCGGGGGCCTGCGCCCTCCTCTCGGTCTTCATCCGCGAGCCGCAGTTCGTCGGCCAGACCAAGGACCGCCTCGCCACCGAAGAGGCCGCCCGCCTGGTCGAGGGCGCGGTGCGCGACCATTTCGATTCATGGCTCGGCGGCAACCCCAAATCCGCAGGCGCCATCCTCGATTTCCTCGTCCTGCGCGCCGAGGAACGCCTGCGCCGCCGCCAGGAAAAGGAAACCGCCCGCAAATCCGCCACCAAACGCCTGCGCCTGCCCGGCAAGCTGACCGACTGCACTGCGAAAACCCGCGAGAACACCGAGATCTTCATCGTCGAAGGCGACAGCGCCGGCGGCAGCGCAAAGGGCGCGCGCGACCGCGAGACGCAGGCGCTCTTGCCGCTCAAGGGCAAGGTCCTGAACGTCCTCGGCGCGGCATCGGCCAAACTCAACGACAACGCCGAGATTCGCGACATCTGCGAGGCACTTGGCGTCCAGATGGGCACCCGCTTCAACCTCGACGACCTGCGCTATGACAAGGTCATCATCATGACCGACGCCGACGTCGATGGCGCGCATATCGCGAGCCTCCTGATGACCTTCTTCTTCACCCAGATGCGCCCCCTGATCGACAAGGGCCACCTCTACCTCGCCTGCCCCCCCCTCTACCGCCTGACCCAAGGGGCGCAGCGGATGTACGTGGCCGACGACGCCGCCAAAGAGGTCTGGCTGGCACGCGGCCTGGGCGGCAAGGGCAAGATCGACGTCCAGCGCTTCAAGGGCCTGGGCGAGATGGACGCCAAGGACCTCAAGGACACCACGATGAACCCCCTGACGCGCAAGCTGATAAGGGTGAGCATCGACGAGGACGAACCGGGTGAGACGGGCGACCTGGTGGAGCGGCTGATGGGCAAGAAGCCAGAGTTGCGGTTCCAGTACATCTCGGAGAATGCGCGGTTTGTGGAGGAGCTGGATGTATAGGCCATTGACCTATAGGTCATTGGCATATACAGCGTGATCACTGTCGTTGAAACCTCTGCCTTCCTGCGTCGCGCCAAGGCCGCGATGACCGAGGATGAGCGGACGGCCCTGATTGATATGCTGGCGGCCAACCCCGAGGTCGGCGTGTCCTTGGGGAGGGGGCTGTGGAAGGTCCGGTTCGGGCGGGAGGGCGAAGGGAAAAGCGGCGGCTTCCGCACGATCCACTTCTACCGTGCCGGGGCCGCGCCCGTGTTCCTGTTGACCCTTTTCGCCAAGAACGAGAAGGCGAACCTGTCGCCGTCCGAACTGGCGGGATTGATGAAACTGGGCGAGGAACTCGCCGCCTGCTACGGGAGAAAGACATGA
This sequence comes from Gemmobacter sp., assembly GCA_052387255.1. GTDB lineage: Bacteria > Pseudomonadota > Alphaproteobacteria > Rhodobacterales > Rhodobacteraceae > JBBQXK01. Next base: position 58,736 of record JBQTJI010000012.1, read on the forward strand.
CCAGCGAAGCCTACAAGCGCATTGAACAAGGCCTGCGCGAGGCGATTGCCTTTGCCCAGGGCGACACGACCGGCTGCATCGTCCACCACATCGAGGTGCCCCACTCGGACGTCCGCGCCATCCGCGCCCGCACCGGCCTGAGCCAGGCCGAATTCGCCCGGTCCATCGGGGTGAAGAAGGCGACGCTGCTGAACTGGGAACACAACCGGCGCACGCCGGACGGCCCCGCACGGGTGCTGCTGGCGCTGATCGAGAAAGAGCCGGGGATTGTGGGACGGGTGTTGGGGTGAGGGGGGCCGGACTGGCGACCTGGTGGAGCGGCTGATGCGCAAGAAGCCGGAGCTGCGGTTCCAGTATATCAGCGAGAATGCGCGGTTTGTGGAGGAGTTGGATGTGTAGTGATAGAACAAGTATCCCGCTGCCAGTGCGCCGCCAATTGCGTCAAGAGGTTGCGTTCGGATGTCCAATCTGTGGCAATCCGATTCTTGACTATCATCATATAATCCCAATCTCTGAGTTAGAGCACAACGATCCGGATCACATGGTTGCCCTCTGCCCAACCCATCACCGTGAATCGGGGAAGTTGCGGAGAGAAAAGGCTTATAAGCTCAAGCGAGAGCCCATAAACCTTGTCAATGGCAACGTTAGAGGTCTTTTAGGTACCAACAGGACGCTTCAGTCGTTTCGTCTGGGAACATCTATCTTTATAAATACCCCAAAGATCTTCGTGCATCGTGGCCGGACTATTCTTGAGCATGTAATTCAGGATGGGCAAAACCTTGTGAGCGCCTTCATTCCAGGCACTGGAATGGTGCCAGACTTGTTGATTCAAGAGAATGATTTTTCCGCGAGCGTCGCCAACTTTTGGGACATAGAATTTCGAACAAATTACTTGAAGGTGGCGCTCCTTGATCGAACGAGTTGGTTTGAGTTGGATTTTCGCTCTGAGCATGCAGTGGTCAATCTCAACTTGAATATTGAAGGACGACGCTTCCTGTTCAATCCGAATACATCAATCTTTGGCGGATCAAATATAAGGGTAACCGCTACGGACTGCTTCGTTGGCTACGAATTTGGCGGTTAATGCGCCACGTAGGTTGCGCATTCATTGCGCACCACTCCACCGCGCGGCAATGATGCGCAATGAATGAACACCCTCCCCCAACTCCAATATCGGACTGTCACCCCGGGTCTGGCCCGGGGTCTCTCCATGCCAGGACCCCGGGGCAAGCCTGGGGCACCATGATGCCCTTCACCCCCCGTTAACCCTCCCCGCCCCAGACTCCCCCTTGACCCCCGCACTAAACATATGCATATAAATGCCCGACTGGGACGAAGACAAACGCCAGACCAACCTCGCCAAGCACGGCGTGGACTTCGATGCTATCGCGGCGTTCGACTGGACGACCGCAACCGTGGAGCCTGACGCGCGACGGGACTATGCCGAGATGCGGTGGATCGCGCTTGGAAAGATCGGGGACCGGTTGCACTATCTGGCTTTCACGCGGCGGGGCGCGGACACCCGGATCATCAGCCTGCGCAAGGCCAACCGAAGGGAGCGGAGGCGATGGGAAAGCCTAAGACCGTGACCGTCATCTGGCCAACGCCCGAGGAAGACGCGGCAATCACAGCCGCCGCCTTGTCGGACCCCGATGCGCAACCTCTGACGGATGAGGAACTGGCCGGGATGCGCCCTGTCTGGGACTACCCCGAACTCGTCGCCGTCCTGCAGAAAGAAGGCAAACTCGGCCGCCCGCCCCTGCCCGCCACCGAGAAGAAACAGCGCGTCACGCTGCACCTCGACCCCGACGTGCTGGCCCGTCTGCGCGAGGGCGGCAAGGGCTGGCAGACCCGCGCCAATGCGGCACTTCGGGGGGCCCTGGGGCTGGACGTCCCGAGAAAGGGTTGACAAACGGTGAACGGTCTTTCGCAACAACTTGATTACAAAGGATTTATATGGTCTAACACATGTGTTAGACCACAAGCCCCCCCTCCAGCCGCACCACCCGGTCCATCCTTGCCGCCAGCCCCAGATTGTGGGTCGCGATCAGCGCCGACAGGCCGGTTTCGCGCACCAGCCCCATCAGGGCGGCAAACACCGTATCCGAGGTGGCCGGATCAAGGTTCCCCGTCGGCTCGTCCGCCAAGAGCAGCTTGGGCCCGTTGGCCAGCGCCCGGCAGAACGCGACCCGCTGCTGCTCGCCCCCCGACAGTTCCGCCGGGCGGTGCCCGGTGCGGGCCGACAGGCCGACCCGCCCCAAGAGGTCGCTGGACCGGGCATCGGCCTGCCCCCGCCCGACCCCGTTCGCAAGCTGCGGCAGGGTCACGTTTTCCAGCGCGGTGAACTCGGGCAGAAGGTGGTGGAACTGGTAGATGAACCCCACGTCGCGCCGCCGCGCCTCGGTCCGGGCGCGGTCGCCGGTGGTGCCCATGGCAACGCCGCCCAGGTGGACGGTGCCTGCGTCGGCCACGTCCAGCAGCCCCGCAATGTGCAGAAGCGTCGACTTGCCGGCACCCGAGGGGGCGACCAGCGCCACGACCTCGCCCCTGGCCACCGCCAGCGACGCCCCCCGCAGCACCATGACCTCGGACGGCAGGCCGCGCATGTAGCCTTTTTCGACCGCGTCGAGCCGCAGGGCGTCATTCATAGCGCAGCGCCTCGACGGGGTTCATGCGGGCGGCACGCCGGGCGGGGAAGATGGTGACGACGAAGGACAGCCCCAGCGACAGCGCCACCGCCGACAGCACGTCGCCCATCTGCAGACGTGCCGGCAGCGCATAGATGCCCCGGATCGACGGGTCCCAGACATTGCCGCCCATGATCCGGTCCACCACGGCAAAGATCGGGTCGATCCAGACGGCGAACAGGCAGCCCAGCACCACCCCGGCCAGGGTGCCGACGATCCCGGTGAACGCCCCGCACAGGAAGAACACGCGCAGCACCGACCCCTCGGTCAGGCCCATGGTGCGCAGGATGCCGATGTCGCGGCCCTTGTTCTTGACCAGCATGATCAGGCCCGAGACGATGTTCATTGCGGCGATCAGCACCAGGATGGACAGGATCACGAACATGATGTTGTCCTCGACATCCAGCGCCCGCAGAAAGCTGCCCGCACTGTCGCGCCACGACCACAGCAGGGCGTCGGGGCCCCCCACCTGCAGCATCGCGGCGGCGTGGTCGTCGATCTTTTCGGGGTCGGACACCATCACCTCGATCTCGTCGGCAAAGCCTTCGCGGTTGAGGTAGGATTGCGCTTCCTCCAGCGGCAGGTAGGCGCGCACCCGGTCGATGTCATAGCGGCCTGCCGTGAAGATGTAGACGACCTCATAGGCCTTGACGCGCGGTGACTTGCCCATGGGTGTCGTGGCGCCGTCGGGCGAGATCAGGCGGATGCGGTCGCCGACCATGACCCCCAGTTCGCGCGCCAGGCCCGAGCCGATGGCAATGCCCTGGTCCAGCCGTGCGAGGTCGCCGGTGCCGCCCGAACCTGCGCCGATGCGGGGAATGGTGGCCACGTCCGTAGGCCGCATGCCATAGATCTCGACGCCCGCGTTCCGGCCCTGGAACGTGCCCATCACCTGCGCCTTGACCAGGGGCACGGCGCGGGTGACGCCGGGCAGGTCGCGCAGGCGGGAGGCGACGTCGTCATAATCGGCAAAGCCCCGGATCGTGCGCCCTTCGGCATCCAACCGCGCCTCGGCAAAAACGGTCATGTGCGCGTTGGCACCCAGGATCGTGTCGATGAACTCGGCCCGGAAACCGGCGCGCACCGCCAGCGTGGCGATCAGGGCAAAGACCGCCAGGGTGATGCCGATCAGGCTGATCCAGGTCATCACGCTGACCCCGCCCTCGGCCCGCCGCGCGCGCAGGTAGCGCCAGGCGATCATCCACTCGAAGGGGGCGAAAGGGGCGGTGGACATGATGCTGCTCGTTGATTTTGGCGGGACATTGGGGGGTGCGCGGGCAGAGGTCAAGGTGACGACGAAGCAGCACATGAAATGCGAAGCGCGGCAGAGAGAACTCTGCCGCGCGCAGGGTGCGTGCCTGTACGCACCGACTATGCCGAGTAGTGCGTGCAAGCACGCACCCTACCCCACGGCGCGCAAGGTGGGCAGATTGCCCACCCTACGGGCACCTGACGATCACTCGATCCCCAGTGCCACGAAACGCGGGTCGCCCGCGCGGCGGATCAGCAGGAGCAGCGACTTGCGCCCCGCACCCTTGGCCTCGTCCACGCGGTCGGTCAGGTCCTGGACGCGGACCACCGCCTGCTGGCCCGCCTCGGTGATCACGTCACCCACGCGCAGGCCCTTGGCATAGGCCTCGGACAGCTCGTCCACCTGGGTGATGGCCAGGCCCTTGGTGTCCTCGGGCACGCCCAGTTCCTTGGCGACCTCGGCGGTCAGGGGCGTGACGCTGATACCCAGGACCTCGCCAGCCTCGGGCGTGGGGGCGGGGGTGGCGGCGGTGGCGACGGGTTCGCCCTCGGCCTCTTCGCGGCGACCGAGGGTCACGGCCAGCGTCACGCTCTTGCCCTCGCGCATCACGATCACGCGCACCGCCTCGCCCACCGGCGCGTCGGCCACGCGGCGGACCAGTTCGCGGGTGTCGGCGACGTCCGCGCCGTCGAAGGTCACGATCACGTCACCCGCCAGCATGCCCGCATCCTTGGCCGGGCCGTCGGGCACGTCGGTGATCAGCGCACCCTTGGCGTCCGACAGCCCCATCGCCTCGGCCACGTCGGGGGTCACGTCCTGGATGCGCACGCCGAGCCACCCGCGCCGCGTCTCGCCAAACTCGCGCAGCTGGCCCACCACCTTTGACACCACGTTCGACGCCATCGAGAAGCCGATGCCGATCGAACCGCCGGTTGGCGACAGGATCGCGGTGTTCACGCCGATGACCTGGCCGTCCATGTTGAACAGCGGGCCGCCCGAGTTGCCCTTGTTGATGGCCGCATCGGTCTGGATATAGTCGTCATAGGTGCCCGACAGCGCCCGGTTGCGCGCCGAAACGATCCCCACCGACACCGAGAACCCCTGTCCCAGCGGGTTGCCCACGGCGACCACCCAGTCGCCCACACGCATCACGTCGCTGTCGCCAAAGCTGACAAAGGGCAGCGGCGTGTCGCTGTCGACCTTGAGCAGCGCGAGGTCGGTCTTGGGGTCGGTGCCGACCAGCTTGGCCTGCAGCCGCTTGCCCGAGAAGAACTCGATCTCGATCTCGTCGGCCTTCTCGATCACATGGTTGTTGGTGACGATGTAGCCGTCTTCGCTGATGACAAAGCCCGATCCCAGGGCCTCTGACTTGCGCGGGCGGGCACCCTCGCCCTGGCCCCGGCGGTCGAGGAAATCGTTGAAGAAATCCTCGAACGGGCTGCCCTCGGGAATGTCGAGGTTCGGCCCCTCGGGACGGCCCGCGACGGTGGTCGAGGTGGTGATGTTCACGACCGAGGGGCTGATCTCTTCGGCTAGGTCGGCAAAGGTCTCGGGCGGGGTGAAGGCGTGGCCCTGGACGGCAGGCCCAAGCGCAAGCGCCAGGCCCAGACCCAGCGCGAGCAGGGCCTTTCCGGCGCTGTTGTTGTGGATGAACGCCGGCACGGCGACCGACGCGGATTTCGACTGCATTCCGACACTCCTCATGTGTGGCACCGGCCCCGGGTCGCCCGAACGGCTGTGGGCGCGGCCCGAACGCGTGGCTCTACCCTGTCATCTGGGAACGTTTCGGCGCAATGCAAACCCCATCGCGGCGACTCAATTGGATGTGAAGGATTGTCACGTATTCCGCACGGGCGTCCAAACGGAAAACGCGCGGCCCCGCCGGTCGCGGGGCCGCGCGGTCCGGTTCAGTTCCCTGCTGCGGGCGGCACCGGCACGGCGGGGGCGGTGTCGGTGCGCAGATAGTCGAAGAACGTCGAGTCGGGCTGCATCACGATGGACGAGTTGTTGCCGCCGAGCGCCCGTTCATAGCTGGTCAGCGACCGGGTGAAGGCAAAGAACTCGGGGTCGCGCCCGAACGCCTCGGCGTAGATGCCGTTGCGCTGCGCATCGGCCTCGCCGCGCACCACCTCGGCGTTCTTGCGCGCCTCGGAGGTCAGTTCCACCACGGTGCGGTCGGCACTGGCGCGGACGCGCTGCGCCGCCTCGTTGCCGCGCGCGATCTCGTCGGCGGACTCGCGCTGCCGCTCGGCCCGCATCCGGGCGAATGTCGCGTCCAGGTTCTGCTCGGGCAGGTCGGTGCGGGTCAGGCGCACGTCGATCACCTCGATCCCCAGCGAGGCCGACTGTCGGCGCGAGATGTCGCGGATCTCGTTCATCAGTGTGGTGCGGTCTTCGGACAGCACGCGGTTGGCGGGAACGCGGCCCAGGACCTCGGGGATCGCGGCGTTGATGATGCCCTCGAGCCGCCGCTGCGCCTGCGTCTCGCCCCCGGTGCCCACCGACTGGCGGAACCGCACCAGATCGGCGATGCGCCAGCGGGCGAAGGCGTCCACCACCAGGCGGCGGTCGTCGGCCATCGTCACCTCGACCGGCTGCGTCGGCAGGCCCAGGATGCGGTCCTCGTAGCGCACGACCTCCTGGATGATCGGGATCTTGAAACCGAGGCCCGGTTCGTCCTTGACCTGGCGGACCTGGCCGAACTGCAGGACCAGCGCCTTTTCGCGTTCGTCCACCACGAAGATCGAGGACAGCACGCCCGCGACCACGACGCCGATCACCGGCAGGATATAGGCTGCGCGCGCCATCAGTTGGTCCCCCCTTGGGTGGCCGCAGCACCAGACGGCGCGGTCATGCGGCCAAGCTCGTTCAGCGGCAGGAACGGCACCACGCCCGACCCGCCCCCTTCGCCCCCCGACACGCCATCGAGGATGACCTTGTTCATGTCGCCCAGAACCTTTTCCATCGTTTCCAGATACATCCGCCGCCGCGTCACTTCGGGCGCCTTGACGTATTCCTCATAGACCGCCAGGAACCGGCTGGCCTCACCCTGCGCATTGTTCACCACCTCGGCGCGGTAGGCTTCGGCCTGTTCCAAGAGGCGCGCCGCCTCGCCGCGCGCCGCTGCCGTGACCTGGTTGGCATAGGCGTCGGCCTCGTTCTGCAGACGCTCGCGCTGCTGCTGGGCGGCCTGCACCTCGCGGAAGGCGTCGATCACCTGTTCGGGGGCCACGGCGCGCTGCAGGTTGACCCGCACGATGCTGATGCCCGCGTTGTAGGTGTCCAGCGTGCCTTGCACCGCGCGCTGCAGGTCGGTGGCGATGACACCCCGGTCGCGGTTCAGGATCGGCGACAGTTCGGACCGCGCGATGATGTCGCGCATGGCACTTTCGCTGACCGCGCGGATCGTGTCCTCGGGGTCGGCCAGGTTGAACAGGTACTGCGCCGGGTCCGAGATGTTCCAGACCACCTGATAGCCCACATCGACGATGTTCTGGTCGCGCGTCAGCATCAGGCCCGTGCCGTTGCTGCTGCCCGATCCGATGCCGATGTCGGTGGTGCGTTCGCCCGTCACCTGCACGATTTCCGCCGTAACGAAGGGCCAGGGGGCGAAGTTCAGGCCGGGGTTGCCGACCGTCGAGAACTCGCCCAGGAACAGCTCGACCGAGCGTTCCTCGGGCCGCACCGTGTAGAAACTGGTGAAGGCCCACAGGCCCACCGCCGCCAGACCGGCCAGGATCACGCCGTTGCGGCTGAACAGCGGCCCAATCGGGTTGCCGCCGCCGCCGCCCGGACCGCCGCCCCCGGTGCCCCGCCGCCCGCCCATCAGGACGCGCAGCTGTTCCTGCCCCTTCTTCATGATCTCGTCGATCTCGGGGATGGAATTGCCGCCCTCGCCCGGACGCCTGGGTCCGCCGCGCGGCGGGGGATCGCGGCGGTCGTCGTCACCGCGATTGCCGCCACCACCGCCCCAGGGGCCACCGTTACCTGACATCTGCCATCCTCTTTGCGTCTCTGCCCGCCTGACTTGTGCATCGGGGCGGGAAATTCAAGCGGTTCTTGCGGGCCCGTCGTCCCGGCGAACGGGTTTGCGCATGGTCACCAGTTCCTCGGCCATGGTCGGATGAACCGCCATGGTTCGGTCGAAATCCTCTTTCGTGGCCCCCATGGTGATCGCGACGGCGGCCATCTGGATCAGTTCGCCCGCCAGGGGTGCGACGATCTGGCAGCCCAGGACCCGGCGTGTCTCGGCATGGACGACCAGCTTCATCAGCACCCGCTCTTCGCTGCCCGCGAAGGCCTGCTGCATGGGGCGGAACGCGGTGGCATAGACCTCGACCGGACCGGTGGCACGGGCGGCCTCTTCGGTCAGGCCGATCTGGCCCAGTTCGGGGCGGGTGAAGACGGCCGAGGCCACCATGGCGTGATCGACCGTGACGGGCCGCGCGCCGAACACCGTGTCGGCAAAGGCGTGCCCCTCGCGGATCGCCACGGGGGTCAGGTTCACGCGGTCGGTCACATCGCCCACGGCAAAGACCGAGGGCACCGAGGTCTGGTTGTAGGCATCGACCGCGATCGCACCCCCGCGCCCCAGCGTGACACCCAGGGCTTCCAGCCCCATCCCGCCGGAATTCGGCACCCGGCCCGTGGCATAGAGCACCGCGTCGTAGGTCGCAGGTCCCCGGTCGGTCAGATGCGCCTCGATGCCGTCGCCGACACGCGCCAGCGACGACACCGCCGTGCCGGTGCGGATGTCGATCCCGTGGCCGCGCATGGCGTTCGCCAGATGCCCGCGCGCCTCGTCGTCAAACCCGCGCAGGATCTGCGCGCCGCGATAGACCTGCGTCACCTCGGCCCCGAGACCGGCCAGGATGCAGGCAAACTCGCAGGCGATGTAGCCGCCGCCCACCACCAGCACGCGGCGGGGAAAGGCGGGCATGTGGAAGACATCGTTCGAGGTGATCGCCAGGTCGCTGCCCGGAAAATCGGGCACGAAGGGGCGGCCCCCGGTGGCCACCAGGATGTGGCGGGCGGTCACGGTCTGCCCGTCGGCCAGTTGCACGGTGTGGGGGTCCAGCAGCACGGCGCGCTGGTCGTGGACCCTGACTCCCGCCGCGCCAAGGGTGTTGCGGTAGGCCCCTTCCAGCCGGTCAAGCTCGGCCTCCAGATGCGTGCGGAACGCGGGCCAGTCAAAGGCCGCCAGCGTCGCGTCCCAGCCATAGGCGCGGGCCTCGGCCACCGCCGCCGGATAGCCGCTGGCAAAGACCATCAGCTTCTTCGGCACGCAGCCGCGAATCACGCAGGTGCCGCCCATGCGGCTTTCCTCGGCCAGCGCCACCGAGGCCCCGTATTCGCCCGCCGCGATGCGCGCGGCGCGGACCCCGCCCGAACCGCCGCCGATGACGAAAAGGTCATGGTCGAACGCCGACATGCCCGAACTCCCAAGCTGCCCGCCCGATATGTCACGCTTCGCGGGGGGCGGCCAGATGGGCCCCGCAGGCGGTGTCGCCTCAGTCGCCCAGGTCGGCGAAGATGTTCGCGGGCGGCTCGATGTCCAGCCGTTCCTCGGTGTCCGAGCCTTCGTTGATGTCGCGCACCGTCACGCGGCCATCGGGATGGCCCACCACCACGATGTCGCAGATGTCCACGAACAGGCCGTTCTCGACCACGCCCGGGATCTGGTTCAGCACCATCGCCAGCTGGCGCGGGTTGCCGATGCGCTTGAGGTGCAGGTCGAGGATATAGTTCGCCTCGTCCGTGACCAGCGGCTTGTCGCCGTTCATCCGCATCGTCACCTCGCGGCCCATCACGTCGAGCGAACCCAGCAGTTCCTCGACCAGCGCCCGCGTGGTCTGCCAGCCGAAGGGGATCACCTCGACCGGCAGGGGGAAGGCACCCAGCGTGTTCACCTCCTTGGCGGCGTCGGCGATCACGATCATCTGGTCGCTGGCGGTCGCCACGATCTTTTCCTGCAACAGCGCGGCACCCCCGCCCTTGATCAGCGCCAGGTCGTGGTCGAACTCGTCCGCGCCGTCGATGGTCAGGTCCAGCCATTTCGCGTCGTCCAGGCTGGTCACCGTCAGCCCCACCTGCCGCGCCAGTTGCGCCGTGCGCATCGAGGTCGGCACGCCGGTCACGCGCAAGCCTTCGTCGCGCACCCGCTCGGCCAGGCAGCGCACCATCCAGGCGGCGGTCGATCCGGTGCCCAGGCCCACGCGCATGCCGTTCTCGACGAAATCGACGGCACGGCGGGCGGCCAGGAACTTGGCCTTGTCGATGGGCGACAGTTCGGCAGGCATCGGCGGTCTCCGGGTCGACGGGCGCGTGACATCCAACTATCGCAGATGCGCGGCAGATGCGAGGGGGTCACGCCCGGTCCGGCGGGAAAGCGGACTCAGGCGACCGCGATAGGCGGCGTCGGCGGCGGTGGCGACCACCTGCATCTCGGCCAGCGTCACCTGGCCGTCGGCGTCCAGATCGGCCGCCAAGAGCGGCAACGCCGCCCGCGCCCGCGCCGCCGCGCGGTCAAGCGCCAGCGCCTGCAGGATGCCCTGCCGGTCGATGCCGCCGTCCTGCCCGTGGCCGTGGATCAGGTCTGCCGCCGCCGCGCGCACGGCATCGGGATTCGCGGCCAGCCGCTTGGCCAGTTTCGCGGGCACTGCCGCAGGCAGCCCTTCGGCCCCCGCCCCGCCCGCCAGCAGCGCCATCACCATGCCCGCTGCGATCACCCCGATTGCCCGCATGTCCGCCCCCTTGTGTTCAGCGAATGTTCCCTTCTTGCGCGAACATCGCTAACACCCGGTTAATGGCTGCGAGGCGTCGCTTTCGGGATGGCAGGTCCGGTCCCGGCGGGGCCAACTGCCCCTGACCCGCCACACGGATACCTGCATGTACGTCCTGCACTATGCGCCCGACAACGCCTCGCTGATCGTGCGGCTGTTCTGCGAGGAACAGGCCATCCCCTATCGCACCGAACTGGTCGACCGCAGCACCCGCGCGCAGGACAGCGCGGGTTACCGACGGCTGAACCCCGCCGGGCTGATCCCCGCGCTGGAAACCCCCGACGGGCCGATGGCCGAAACCGGGGCGATCCTGCTGTGGCTGACCGACCGGCACGGGCTGTGGCCCGAACCGTCGCAGCGGGGGCCGTTCCTGCAATGGCTGTTCTACCTGTCGAACAGCGCCCATGCCGATCTGCGCCGCCTGTTCTATCCGGGCCAGTACGCCCCGCCCGGCAGCCTGCCCGCGCACCACGACATGGCGGCGGCGCGGATGGCCGTGCATTTCGGGCTGCTCGACGCGGCAGCGGCCCGACACCCCGACCTGTTCGCCCCCGGCACCGTGCCGGCCTGCTATGCGGGCGCGCTGCTGCGCTGGTCGGCGCTGTATCCGCGGGGCGGCACGGGCTGGTTCGCGCTGGACCGCTGGCCCGCGCTTCTGGCCCTGGCGCAGGCGCTGGACGCGCGCCCCGCCACCCGTCGCGTGGCCCTTGCGGAAGGGTTGGGCGACAGGCCATTCTCCGCCCCGATCCCCCCGACACCGCCCGAGGGCAGCGTCCTCTGAGAGGTTCCATGTACCGACTGCACGCCGCCCCCGATTTCGCCTCGACCGTCCCCCACATGGCCCTGGTCCACCTGGGCGTGCCGTTCGACCTTTTGAATGCGGATATCGACGGCGGCGCGCTGGACAGCCCCGCCTACCGCGCGATCAATCCGCTGGGGCTGATCCCGGCGATGGAAACCCCTGACGGCCCGGTGTTCGAGACGGCGGCGATCCTGCTGTACCTGGACGAACGGCATCCCGGCACCCTGGGGCCCGTGCCGGGGGACGGGGCGCGGGCGGCCTGGCTGACCTGGTTCACCTTCGTCACCAACACCATCCACCCCCTGACGATGCTGCTGGTCCACCCCGAACGCGCGGCGGGCGAGGCGCTGCAGGCGCAGGCCAGTGCCCATGTCGCGGGCGAACTGGCCGACAGGCTGGGCCATCTGGACCGTGCCCTTGCCGCCGACCCAGCCTTGGGGACTGCGGGCATCGGGTTCTACCTGGCGGTGCTGTTCCGATGGGCGCAGCTGTTCGCCGCCGTGCCCGGCGATGCCATCGACGCCGGCAGGTTTCCCGCAATCCGCGCCCTTGCCGCGCGGACCGAGGCCCTGCCCGCCGCGATCCATGTCGCGCAATCCGAGGGGCTTGGTGCCACCCCGTTCTCTGCTCCGAAAGGCTGAGGCCAAAATGTTCTTGTCCGTCTTCGAGATGTTCAAGGTCGGCATCGGCCCCTCGTCGTCGCACACGATGGGGCCGATGGTGGCGGCGGGGCGGTTTCTGGAAACCCTGCGCGCCTCGCCCTTCCGGCCGCGCGGATTGCGCGCCTCGCTGCACGGCTCGCTTGCCTTCACCGGGGTCGGCCACGCGACGGACCGCGCGGTGATCCTGGGGCTGGCCGGGTTCCTGCCCGACAGCTATGACCACGACCGCGCCGAAACCACGCTGGCGGCCATCCGCGAACAGCGCATGATCACGCCGCCCGGCCTGCCGCCCCTGTCCTTTGACCCCGCGCGCGATCTGGTCTTCGACTATGGCCCTGCCCTGCCGGGGCACGCCAACGGGATGGTGGTCAGGGCCACCGATGCCCAGGGTGACGTGATCCTGGAGGAAACCTACTATTCCATCGGCGGCGGCTTCGTGCTGACCGGGACCGAGATGGCGGCGGCGGGCGGCGCGAAGTCGAAGGTGCGGGGCGACGTGCCCTGGCCGTTCGAGACGGGGGCCGAGATGCTGGCGATGGCCCGCGCCTCGGGCCTGTCGATTGCCGCGATGAAGCGCGCGAACGAAGAGCGGTTCCGCACAAGGGCCGAGGTGGACGCCGGGATCGCCCGGCTGTGGCAAGTGATGTCGGACTGCATCGACCGGGGGATGGTCGGCACCGGCATCCTGCCCGGCGGCCTGAAGGTGCGCCGCCGCGCCAAGGGCATCCACGACGCGCTGATGGCCGAGCGCGGGCTGAACATAACCCCACCGCATGTGATCAACGACTGGATGAGCCTCTATGCCATGGCGGTCAACGAAGAGAACGCCGCCGGCGGCCAGGTGGTGACGGCCCCCACCAACGGCGCGGCAGGCGTGGTGCCCGCCGTGATCCGCTATTGGCTTGACCATGTGCCGGGGGCCTCGCGGGCGCAGCTGGGCGACTTCCTGCTGACCGCCGCGGCCATCGGCGGGCTGGCCAAGCACAATGCGTCGATCTCGGGGGCCGAATGCGGCTGCCAGGCCGAGGTCGGGTCGGCGGCGGCAATGGCGGCGGCGGGGCTGGCCGCCGTGCTGGGCGGCACCCCGGAACAGGTGGAGAACGCCGCCGAGATTGCGCTGGAACACCATCTGGGCATGACCTGCGACCCCGTCAAAGGTCTGGTGCAGGTGCCCTGCATCGAACGCAACGGCCTCGGGGCGATCAAGGCGGTGTCGGCGGCCAGCCTGGCCCTGCGCGGCGACGGGGTGCATCTGGTGAGCCTGGACGCCTGCATCGAGACGATGCGCCAGACGGGCCGCGACATGCACGAGAAGTACAAGGAAACCTCGCTGGGCGGGCTGGCGGTGAACGTGCCGAACTGCTGAGGTCCGCGCGGATTTGACCGGCAGGACCGGGGGGGTTTCACACCCCCCCGGACCCCCCTGTGGGATATTTGGGGACAGAAAAAGGGGAAAGGGGAGTCACACGCTGGTGAAGCCGCCCTCGACCATCAGAAGCGCGCCGTTCACCATGGCCGAGGCGTCGGAGGCGAGGTAGAGCGCGGCATCCGCGATCTCGACCTCTTCGGCGAACCGGCGGGCGGGGGTAGCGTTGCGGAACGGGTCGCCCTTTTCGGGGCGGCCCCAGACGGCGCGGCCCATCGGCGTCATCACCACCGTCGGGCAGATGGCGTTGACCTGCACGTTGTGGCGCGCCCATTCGGCGCAGAGCGACTTGGTCAGCGCGTTGAGGCCGCCCTTGGACGCCGCATAGCCCGCGTGATCGTCCAGCGCGATCACCCCGGTCTGCGACGACACCATGATGATCTTGCCCCACTTCTGCGCGATCATGGCGGGCCCGAGCGTGCGCGCGGTCAGGAAGGGGGCGCGCAGGTTGACGGCCATCAGTTCGTCCCAGTGGTCCGTCGGAAAGGTCTCGGCGGGGCCGACGTGGGTCATGCCCGCATTGTTCACCAGGATGTCGATGGTGCCCCAGTCGCGCAGCGCGGTCTGGCAGGCGGTGACGGGTTCGACCGGGTGCCCCATGTCGGCAGTCAGGGTCAGGCAGCGGCGGCCAAGCGCGCGGACGGCGGCGGCGGTAGCCTCGAGCCCCGCGGCATCGCGGGCGACGGCGACGATGTCGGCCCCGGCCTCGGCAAAGACCCGCGCGATCTCGGCCCCGATGCCCTTGGAGGCCCCGGTCACCAGCGCCTTGCGTCCGGTCAGCGCGAAACGGTCCTGCCAGGGCATGGGCCTACTCCAGGTTGGTGTGGCGGTCGCGCATGGCCAGCGGGCTGACCCCCAGCCGGTCGCGCAGGGCAAGGACCAGCAACTCGAAGGCCAGGTATTCGGCCCCCTCGAACAGCGACCCCATCGCCAGGACCGAGCGTTCCGCGCCAAGATCGTCGGCCATGGTCTGCGCCCGGATGGCCAGCACGATGTCGGCCATGGCGGCAGCACTGCCCTGGGGTTGCGCCGTCACCACCGCCACGCGGGCACCGGCATCGCGCGCCACGCCGATCAGGCCAATGACCGTGGAAAATCCGCCCGGCCCGGCACTTACGATCAGCAGATCGCCCCGCCCCACCGGCGGGCAGGACATGTCGCCCACGACATGCGCATCCAGCCCCAGATGATAGAGCCGCATCGCCAGGCCCCGCATCATCAGCCCCTCGCGGCCCACGCCGTAAGCCACGATCCGGCGTGCGGCGGCAAGTTCGGCGACCATGGCCGCCATGGCAGCGGGGTCGATGCCCTGCACCGCCGCCGCGATCTCGGCAGCGGCCCTGCCAGCCAGGTCGCCTGATCCGCCCATCTACCCCCCCCCCGCCGTGCGTGGCAGCGCCGCCTCCACCGCCTCGGCCAGAAGACCGGTTTCGTCCAGCAAATCAAGCAGCGTATAGCGGCTGCGCAGGAACCGGGCGGCCATCACGGTGGCGCGCAGGGCGTCGCGCGTCACGCCGATCTGCGCCTCGTCCGCCGGGGCCCCGGCGGCCTGCAGGGCGGCGCGCATGTCGCGGGCGGTCATCAGCTGTGCCGCAAGCCGCGTCCGCAGGTCGGGCCAGACCCGTGCCAGCCGCGCCAGCCGGTCGCGCAGGACCTGCCCCTCGGCGTGCTTTGCCGCCGTCTCGTCCAACGCCCGCGCACCGATTTCGCCGGCGCCGAAGGCGGCCCTGATGGCCGCCGCCTTGGCGTCCAGGCGCGGCGCACGCGCCGCCACCGCGCCCGCATCGATCCGCGTCAGGTCCTGTGTCAACAGCCAGTCCCACAGACGAAGCGTCGCCATGCAGCCGACCGCGACGCAGGCCCCGTGGCTGACCCGTTCGCCTGCATGGTGCAGGTCCTGCATTTCCCACAGGTGGGCGATCTGGTGGTCGGCGCCCGACGCGGGCCGCGAAGACCCGTGCGCCTCCATCGCCAGGCCGACCAGCGTCAGGCCCGCGAACAGGCCCGCGATGGCCGTCCGGTCGCCCTGCGCGATGCGGTCGGGATGGCCCAGCCAGGCGCGCAGGTCGGTCTGCACCATGGGCCAGGCGACATCGTCGATGGCCTCGACCCCCAGGGCATCGGCGACGATCCAGTCGCCCCCGGCCGGCACCTTGCCCGCCAGATCGCCGTAGCCCCAGCCGGTCATCGTGGGCGGGGCCTTGGCGATGATGTCGAGGTCGGCCAGGATGGCGCGGGCCGGGCGGCACTGGATGGTCTTCTTGAACCCCTTGTCTGCCAGCGGCGCGCCCGCCGAGGTATAGCCGTCCATCGACGCGGCGGTCGCCGCGCACAGATAGGGCCGGTCCAGGCCAAAGGCCGCGTGCTTGACCACGTCGTTGATCACGCCCGACCCCAGGGCCACCGGCGTGGCCCCGTCGCGCGCCAGCACGTCGCGCAAGCTGTCGGCCAGATCGACCGTGGGCTTGGGGCGGGGCCGCGCGGGAATGACGTGGCGGCGCATCGCCACGCCCGCCGCCGCCAGCCCCGCCTCCAGCGCAGGCCCCGCCGCCGCCCAGCCCGCCTCGTCCGCGATGATGCAGACGTTGGCGCTGTCGAAATTCCGCCGGTACAGGCCGCCCGCCCCGGCGATGGCCCCCGCACCCACCATCACCTCGGCCACCGTGGCCGACCGTGCGACGGCGGCGCGGATCACCGCGTCACCGCTCATGCCGCACCGCCCGAGGCCAGCGTCCGCCCGTCCGCCGCAAACTGGTGCAGCCGGTGCGCGGGCAGTCCCAGGCCCACGGTCGCACCATGGTCCAGCGCGGTATCCCCCTCGGCCCGCACCACCAGCGCCTGCCCCGCCCCGGTGCGGACATAGAGATAGGCATCGCCCCCCAGGGTTTCGCGGATGGTCACGGTCGCAGGCAGATCGCCCTGCCCCTCGGGCAGCAGCACGACATGCTCGGGCCTTATGCCCAGCCGCACGGCCCCCGGCGCGGCGGCGGCGGCCAGCACGGCCCCCTCGACCGTCACGCGCCCCCCGGCCCCGGTCATCGCCAGAAAGTTCATCGCCGGTGCCCCGATGAAGCCCGCCACGAACTCGGTCGCCGGGCGGTGGTACAGGTCCATCGGGCTGCCCACCTGCTCGATCCGGCCTGCCTGCAGGACCACGATCTTGTCGGCCATGGTCATCGCCTCGACCTGGTCGTGCGTCACATAGATCATCGTGGCCTTGAGGTCGCGGTGCAGCGCCTCAAGCTCGACCCGCATCTGCACGCGCAGCTTGGCGTCCAGGTTCGACAGCGGCTCGTCGAACAGGAACACTTTCGGTTCCTTCACGATGGCGCGCCCGATGGCCACGCGCTGCCGCTGCCCGCCCGACAGATGCGCGGGCTTGCGGTCGAGATAGGGTTCCAGCTGCAGCACGCGCGCCGCCTCGGCGATCCGGCGTTTCCGGTCCGCAGGCGTGAAGTTGTTGATCTTCATCCCGAAGTCCATGTTCTCGCGCACCGTCATGTGGGGGTAGAGGGCATAGGACTGGAACACCATCGCCACGTCGCGGTCGGACGGGGCGAGCGTGGTCACATCGCGCCCGCCGATGGAAATGACACCGTCCGAGATGTCCTCCAGCCCTGCAATCGCGCGCAGCAGCGTGGACTTGCCGCAGCCCGACGGCCCCACGAACACCGCGAACTCGCCGTCGGCGATGTCCAGCGTGATGCCGTGCAGCGCTTGCGCGGCCCCGTAGAACTTGTTCACGCCGCGCAAGCCAACCTCGGCCATCCGTCCCCCTCCCGCACCCTCCGTGCCGAGGGGTTCCTGCATTTTCCCGATTGACTCGGCAACCGTTCGATACATTTATATCGTCAGCGTTACAAATGGAAGTCAACTGCCAAACGCTGAACCCTTGAGGGAGGTACGACATGAAACTCATGACGCAGGCCAGTGCCATCGCGCTGGCCGCCACGACGATGCTGACGGCAGGCCCGGCCAGTGCCTGGTCGCTGGAAGAGGCCGCCAAGCCCTATGCCGGAACCGAGGTCGAGGTGCTGTTCCTCGACCGCCCCGGCTACAACGCCGCGATCAAGATGCTGCCCGAGTTCGAGGCGGCGACCGGCATCAAGATCAACATCACCACCGTGCCCTACGAGAACGCGCTTGGCGAACAGGTGCGCGACTTCGTGGCCGGGGGGGATCTCGACATCGCGCTGATCGACCTGGTGTGGATCGGCAACTTCGCCGAGAACGGCTGGATCGAACCGATCGAGAAATTCACCGCCGATCCCGCCCTGGCCGACCCCGAACTGGCCATCGACGACTTCTTTCCGCTGGTGCTGAATGCCTTCGGCGGCTGGAACGGCGCGATCTACGGCCTGCCCTTCGACAACTATTCGGGCCTGCTGTTCTACAATTCCTGCATGCTCAAGGACGCCGGCTTCGACGCGCCCCCCGCGACCTGGGACGAGGTGATGAACACCTACGGCCCGGCCCTGACCAAGGACGGCAAGCACGCCTACGCCCTGCAGTCCAAGCGGAACGAGACGCAGTCGGCCGACAGCTTTGCCCGCATGCTCTGGCCCTTCGGCGGGTCGTTCCTGAATGCCGAGTTCAAGTCGAACCTTATGTCTGCCGAATCGCAGGCGGGCCTGAAGTTCCGGCAGGACCTGATGAAGTACATGCCCGAGGGGATCGTGGCCTATGACCATTCGGAGGTGGTCAACGCCCTGGCCCAGGGCGACGTGGCCTTCATCACCGAATGGTCGGCCTTCTATTCGACGCTGGCCA
>JBQTJI010000013.1:0-107939 GCA_052387255.1 Gemmobacter sp.
CATCGGCAGTACCGATCCGCGAAAGAACCCCGGACCACCCATCATCGGAAGAAATCTCATGCTTCATCCCAATGTTGAATCACGCAAAGCCTCCCCTGCCAACATTTAAGTTAGCGCATATGGGGGCAGCGCCCCCCCTCTTTCTGCGCCCGAAGGGTGCCCGGCCCAACAGTGACAAGCCGCGCCGAGGCGTCAGCCCCGGCGCGCACCGGAACGGCGGGAGAGCCCCGAAGCCACCCCGGCGCACCGTTTCAGAACGGCACGCCGTCGCCGTCGCCCCGCGTCACGAACCGCGCCACGATCTTCTTCATCCCCGCCTGGTCGAACCGGACATCCAGCTTGTCGCCCTCGACATAGGTGACCGTCCCGGCCCCGAATTTGGGGTGGAACACGCGGTCGCCCTCGCCATAGGCCGACACCGCCGCCCCGTCGATCACCACATGGCGGGCCTCGCGCGGCTGGGCCACGGGCCGCACCGCGCCCCGACCTTGCATCCGCCGCCAGCCCGGCGAGTTGTAGACATCCGCCTGCGCCGCCCGCGCCTCAAGCCCCGACGGGCTGGCCATCCCCGCCGCGCCATAGCCCCCGCCATGCAGGCCGGGCGGTGTCAGCACCTCGACATGGGCGGCGGGCAGCTCGTCGATGAAGCGCGAGGGCAGTTGCGACTGCCACTGGCCATAGACGCGGCGGTTGGCGGCGAAGCTGACGGTGCACACCTCCTCGGCCCGCGTGATGCCCACATAGGCCAGGCGCCGTTCCTCCTCGACCCCCTTCAGCCCGCTTTCGTCCATCGACCGCTGGCTGGGGAACAGCCCGTCCTCCCACCCCGGCAGGAACACCGCCGGAAACTCCAGCCCCTTGGCCGCGTGCAGGGTCATGACCGTGACCTTTTCCGCCGCCTCTTCGGTGTCGTTGTCCATGATCAGGGCGACGTGTTCCAGAAACCCCTGCAGGCTGTCGAATTGTTCCAGCGCCTTGACCAGTTCCTTGAGGTTCTCCAGCCGCCCCGGTGCCTCGGGCGTCTTGTCGTCCTGCCACATGGCCGTATAGCCCGATTCGTCCAGGATCACCTCGGCCAGCCGGATGTGGTTCACATCCGCCCGCAGCGTCTCGGCGTGCCAGCGCGCGACACCCTCGACAAAGCCGCGCAACTGGCCACCCGCGCGCCCGCCGACCTTGCCCTGCACCACCATCGCGCGGGCGGCCTCGAGCAGCGGCACCCCCAGATCGCGGGCGGTACGCTGGATGTCCTGCATCCCCTTCTCGCCGATGCCCCGTTTCGGCGTGTTCACCACCCGCTCGAACGCGAGGTCGTCGTCGGGGCTGACCGCCAGCCGGAAATAGGCCATGGCGTCGCGGATCTCGAGCCGTTCATAGAACCGCGGCCCCCCGATCACGCGGTAGGGCAGGCCGATGGTCAGGAACCGGTCCTCGAAGGCGCGCATCTGGTGGGACGCCCGCACCAGGATCGCCATGTCGTCAAGGCGATAGGGTTCCAGGTGGCGCGTCCCCCTTTGCAGCGCCTCGATCTCTTCGCCGATTCAGCGCGCCTCTTCCTCGCCGTCCCAGTGGCCGATCAGGCGCACCTTCTGGCCGCCCTGTTCCTCGGTCCACAGGGTCTTGCCCAGGCGGTTCTGGTTGCGCCCGATCAGCCCCGCCGCCACCGCCAGGATATGCGGGGTCGAGCGGTAGTTCTGTTCCAGCCGGATCACCGTTGCCCCGGGAAAATCCTTCTCGAACCGCAGGATGTTGCCCACCTCGGCCCCGCGCCAGCCATAGATCGACTGATCGTCGTCGCCCACGCAGCAGATGTTCCGGTGCCCCTGCGCCAGAAGCCGCAGCCACAGGTACTGCGCCACGTTGGTATCCTGATACTCGTCCACCAGGATGTAGCGCAGCCATCGCTGGTACTGCGCCAGCACATCGCCGTGGCGCTGGAAGATCGTCACGACATGCAGCAGCAGGTCGCCGAAATCGGTCGCGTTCAGCGTCAGCAGGCGGTTCTGATAGGCCTCGTACAACTCGGTCCCCCGGTTGACAAAGGCCGCCGCCTCGGACGACGGCACGGCACTGGGCAAGAGTGCGCGGTTCTTCCACCCGTCGATCAGCCCCGCCAGCATCCGCGCGGGCCAGCGTTTCTCGTCGATGTCGGCGGCGACGATCAGCTGCTTCAGCAGGCGCAACTGGTCGTCGGTGTCCAGGATGGTGAAGTTCGACCGCAGGCCCACAAGTTCGGCATGGCGGCGCAGGATCTTGACGCTGATCGAGTGGAAGGTGCCCATCCAGGGCATCCCCTCGGCCACCTGCCCCAGAAGCCGCCCCACCCGTTCCTTCATCTCGCGCGCGGCCTTGTTGGTGAAGGTCACGGCCAGGATCTCGTTCGGGCGCGCGCGTCCCGCCTGCAGCAGATGCGCGATCCGCGCCGTCAGCGCCCGCGTCTTGCCCGTGCCCGCCCCCGCCAGCATCAGGACCGGCCCGTCCATTGCTTCGACCGCCGCGCGCTGCGCGGGGTTCAGGCCATCCAGCCAGGGGGCCGCCCGCGCACCCATGGCACGGGCGGACAGGGGCAGCGTTTCGGGATCAGACAGGTCGTCCATGCCGGGCAGTGTAGCAAGCGGACGACGCAAGTTGAAGGACCGTTCCACCTTCGTTCACAATCGGCACCCCCGCCAAACTTATGCCAGGATGGCCGTCCACAAGGGCATCGCCAAAAAGGAGATCCGCCATGCCCGAGGTCGTTTCATCGCTGGCCCTCGGTGCCCTGAAGGGGCTTGTGATCTTCGGGGTCCTGTCGGGTCTGGCGTGGCTGGTGTCGCGCGCGCGTCCGCGCCACAGCATGCTGGCCGAGGGGCGGATCGCCCCCAGCCGGGGGTTGATCGCGGTTGTCGTGCTCATCGGCGCGGGGCTTGCAGTCGCAGCCGCCTTTGACGCGACGCAGGGCGGCGGGACGGCGGCAGTGCTGGTCAGCGCCGGTGCCGTGCTTCTGACCCTGCTGATGGCGACCGGCCTGACACCGGCCTACGACGTGTCCTGGACCGGGCGGACGATCACCGGCCCCACCTCGAACGGCGTCTGGCCCTTCGGCCCGTCGCGCGCCACGCTGGCCTTCGACGATGTGGCGGACGTGGGATGCGACAGCATGGGCAACTGGTACGTGGCCGACGCGGAGGGCACCCGCATCCGCTGGAACTGGTCCTATGCGGGCTACCCCGCCGTGATGATCGCGGTCGAACAGGCCTGCCCGCACCTGTTCGCCGAGGATGCTGCCGGCCCCGGCGGACCACACCACTTTCAAAGTTGACGCAACGGCACCGGAACCCGCATTCTGACGGTGTTTCAACCCTGGATAGAGGTGCCCCATGTTTTCCATCTGCGTCCGCCGCGTCCGCAACAACCGTTTCGATGATGAGCCGGTGATCGGCCCGACCGCCTATCTGGATGTGCCGGACGGCACCAACCCCGCGCCCGCCCACAGGATTTCGCGCACCGAATGGCTGCGCCGCCTGCTGGCCACGTTCAATCCGGGGCCGGGGGGTGTGGGGCTGTTCGGCGACCTCACGGTCTATGTGCACGGCTACAACAACAGCATCGCCACCGTCGCGCACCGCCACCGCCTGTTGCAGGACAACCTGGCGGCGGCGGGGTTTTCCACCACGGTCGTCAGCTTCGACTGGCCCTCGGGCACCGTTCCCATCGGGTACCTGGAGGACCGCCACGATGCCATGGTCACCGCGATGCGGCTGGTGACCGACGGCATCCGGGTGATGCTGGGGGTGCGCCGCCCGGACTGCGAGGTCAACATCCACATCGTCGCGCATTCGATGGGGGCCTATGTGGTGCGCGAGGCGTTCGAGGATGCCGACAATTCGCGCGCCGCCGACCAGAACTGGCAGGCCAACCAGGTCGTGCTGGTGGCGGGCGACGTGTCGGCGGGGTCGCTGTCGGGGGGCAATCCGACCTCCGACAGCCTGTACCGCCATGCGGGCCGCATCACCAACTACTACAACCGCCACGACGTCGCGCTGCAGGTGTCGAACGTCAAACGCCTGGGCCTGTCGCCGCGCGTGGGGCGGGTCGGCCTGCCGGTGACCTCCCCGGCGGTGGACGTGGACTGCTCGCAGCGGTTCGTCGACCTGCAGGGCCGGGGCGCGTTGCCCGAGGGCAGCAATCCGTCGCACACGTTCTATTTCGGCGATCCGCTGTTCTACCGCGACCTTGCCGCCACGCTGATGGGCAGGGTCGACCGCGCGGCCCTGCCGACGCGCGTGGCGGTCACGGGCGACGGGCCGTCATCCTTCCTGCTGGTCTGACCGAGACACCTCTTGCGCTGCACTGCGGCAACGCTAACGTGGCATCTGTCCCAGCCCGGAGGCCACGCATGCCCGAATTCAAGAAGATTCTCGTCGCGAACCGGGGCGAGATTGCCATCCGCGTGATGCGGGCCGCGAACGAGATGGGCAAGAAGACGGTCGCGGTGTTCGCGGAAGAGGACAAGCTGGGCCTGCACCGGTTCAAGGCCGACGAAGCCTATCGGATCGGCGAGGGGCTGTCGCCGGTGGGGGCGTATCTTTCCATCCCCGAGATCATCCGGGTGGCGCGGGCCAGCGGCGCAGACGCGATCCATCCCGGCTATGGGCTGCTGTCGGAAAACCCCGATTTCGTCGATGCCTGCGAAGGGGCGGGCATCACCTTCATCGGCCCGACCGCCGACACCATGCGCGCGCTTGGCGACAAGGCATCGGCGCGGCGCGTGGCGATGGCGGCGGGCGTGCCCGTCATCCCCGCGACGGAAGTGCTGGGCGATGACATGGACCTGGTCAAACGCCAGGCCGCCGAAGTGGGCTATCCCCTGATGCTCAAGGCGTCCTGGGGCGGGGGCGGCCGGGGCATGCGCCCGATCCTGTCCGAGGACGAGCTTGAGGCCAAGGTGCGCGAGGGGCGGCGCGAGGCCGAGGCGGCCTTCGGCAACGGCGAGGGGTATCTGGAAAAGATGATCCTGCGCGCCCGCCACGTCGAGGTGCAGATCCTCGGCGACAAGCAGGGCAACGTCTGGCACCTGTGGGAACGCGACTGCACCGTGCAAAGGCGCAACCAGAAAGTCGTCGAGCGCGCCCCCGCGCCCTACCTGACCCCCGAACAGCGCGCCGAGGTCTGCGAGATGGCCAAGCGCATCTGTTCCCATGTGGCCTATGAATGCGCGGGGACCGTCGAGTTCCTGATGGATATGGACTCGCAGCGTTTCTACTTCATCGAGGTGAACCCCCGCGTCCAGGTCGAGCATACCGTCACCGAAGAGGTGACGGGCATCGACATCGTGCAGGCGCAAATCCTGATCGAGGAAGGCAAGTCCCTGCCCGAGGCGACGGGCGTGGCCAGCCAGGCGGACGTGGCCCTGACCGGCCACGCGGTGCAGTGCCGGGTGACCACGGAAGACCCGCTGAACAACTTCATTCCCGATTATGGCCGCCTGACCGCCTATCGCAGCGCCACGGGCAACGGCATCCGGCTGGACGGCGGCACGGCCTATGCCGGGGGGGTCATCACCCGCTACTACGACAGCCTGCTGGTCAAGGTCACGGCCCACGCCCAGACGCCGCAAAAGGCCATCGCGCGGATGGACCGGGCCTTGCGCGAATTCCGCATCCGGGGCGTCGCCACGAACATCGAGTTCGTGATCAACCTCTTGAAACACCCCACGTTCCTGGACAACACCTATACCACCAAGTTCATCGACACGACGCCCGAGCTGTTCCATTTCAAGCGCCGCAAGGACCGCGCGACCAAGATCCTGACCTACATCGCCGACATCACCGTGAACGGCCACCCCGAGACGGCAGGCCGCCCCAAGCCCCCGGCCGAGGCGCGCGCGCCGAAGCCGCCCTTGGCCGTCGGTGCCCCGCCGATGGGCACGCGCAACCTTCTGGAACAGAAAGGCCCGCAGGCCGTCGCCGACTGGATGCGCGCGCAGAAAAAGGTGCTGGTCACCGACACCACCATGCGCGACGGGCACCAGAGCCTGCTGGCCACGCGCATGCGGTCGATCGACATGATCCGCGTGGCCCCGGCCTATGCCGCCAACATGGGCGACCTTCTCAGCGTCGAATGCTGGGGGGGCGCGACGTTCGACGTGGCCTACCGGTTCCTGCAGGAATGCCCCTGGCAGCGCCTGCGCGACCTGCGCGCGGCGATGCCGAACCTCATGACGCAGATGCTGCTGCGCGCCTCGAACGGCGTGGGCTATACCAACTATCCCGACAACGTGGTGCAGGCCTTTGTCAGACAGGCGGCGCTGACCGGGATCGACGTGTTCCGCGTCTTCGACAGCCTGAACTGGGTCGAGAACATGCGTGTCGCCATGGATGCGGTGGTCGAGGCGGGCAAGGTCTGCGAAGGGACGGTCTGCTACACCGGCGACATCCTGGACCCCGCGCGGGCGAAGTATGATCTGAAATACTATGTCAGCCGGGGCAAGGAATTGCAGGCGGCGGGGGCGCATGTCCTGGGGCTGAAGGACATGGCGGGCCTTCTGAAACCGCAGGCCGCGCGCGTGCTGATCAAGGCGCTGCGCCAGGAGGTGGGCCTGCCCATCCACTTCCACACCCACGACACCAGCGGCCTGGCCGGGGCCACCGTGCTGGCCGCCTGCGATGCGGGCGTGGACGCCATCGACGCGGCGATGGACGCCTTTTCGGGCGGCACCTCGCAGCCCTGCCTGGGGTCGCTGGTCGAGGCCCTGCGCCACACCGACCGCGACACGGGGCTGGACATCGCCCGCATCCGCGAGCTGTCGAACTACTGGGAGGGCGTGCGCAAGCTCTACGCCGCCTTCGAATCCGGCCTGCCTTCGCCCGCCTCTGAGGTCTGGCTGCACGAAATGCCCGGGGGCCAGTTCACCAACCTCAAGGCGCAGGCGCGCAGCCTGGGCCTTGAAGAACGCTGGCACGAGGTGGCGCAGGCCTATGCCGACGCGAACGCCATGTTCGGCGACATCGTCAAGGTCACACCCTCGTCCAAGGTGGTCGGCGACATGGCGCTGATGATGGTGGCGCAAGGCCTGAGCCGCGCAGAGGTCGAGGACCCCACGGTCGACGTCGCCTTCCCCGAGTCGGTCGTCGACATGCTGCGCGGCAACCTCGGCCAGCCCCATGGCGGCTGGCCCGAGGCGATCCTGCGCAAGGTGCTCAAGGGCGAGGCCCCGATGACCGCCCGCCCCGGTGTCGGCATGCCGCCCGTGGACCTTGAGGCCACACGAGCGCAACTGGCCGCCGAAGTGGCCAAACAGGCCGAAGAGGTCGAGGACAGCGTCGTCGATGACGAGGACCTGAACGGATACCTGATGTATCCCAAGGTCTTCATGGACTACCGCACGCGCCACCGCATCTATGGCCCGGTCCGCACCCTGCCGACGCGCACCTTCTTTTACGGGATGGAGGCGGGCGAGGAACTGACCGCCGAGATCGACCCCGGCAAGACGCTGGAGATCCGGCTGTCGGCCGTGGGCGAGACGCATGACGACGGCGACGTGCGCGTGTTCTTCGAACTGAACGGCCAGCCCCGCGTGATCCGCGTGCCGAACCGGGCGGTCAAGGCCAAGACGGCGGCCCGCCCCAAGGCCGCCGACGGCAACGCCGGCCATGTCGGCGCGCCGATGCCGGGGTCCATCGCCTCGGTCGCGGTCAAGCCGGGGCAGAAGGTGCGGGCGGGCGATCTTCTGGTCACCATCGAGGCGATGAAGATGGAAACCGGCCTGCACGCCGACCGCGCGGCCACGGTGACGGCAGTGCATGTCCTGCCCGGCGCGCAGATCGAGGCCAAGGATCTGCTGGTGGAACTGGAGTAGGGTCTACGCCGGGATCACGTCCAGCGCCGCCGCGCCGCCCACGACGGCCACCGTGGACAGTCGACGGTCAAAGGTCGCCAGCCTTCCGCCGTTCGTCACAGCCAGGGCAAGAAGGTAGGTGTCGGTCATCTGGGCCGAGGTCCTGATGGCCGCAATGTCCACATGCGTCGAACGCAGCAGCGAAATGCTGTCGGCCCAGAAGACGTGGCCATCGGTTTGCAACAGGCTCTCCAGGATCGGCCGCACGGCAGCAGGCGAGCCCATCGTTCGCGGATAGCGCGGATTTCCGACAATGCGCAGAAAACCGTTCTCGGTGATCGGGCAGGTCGCCCAGCCTGCTGCGGCGTTTGTCGCAAACCAGACGTGGGCCGACTCGTGAAAACCGTGCAACGGATCGGCAAGCGCGATGAGGATGTTGACGTCGAGAAGGACCGTCATGGATACTCGTCGCGAAGTTCGTTCACGAGTTCCATCGTCACCACTTCTTGTGAGCGCTCGGCGGACAACAGCACGATGCCGTTCCGCGTTCCTCCAAACAACGGCCTTTCCAGCCCCTTGCGGGCCAGGTCCGAGATGACTTCGCCCAAGGTACGTCCGTCGCGCTGCGACAGCGCGCGGGCGTGCGCCACGATGTCATCATCAATCGAAAGCGTTGTCCGCATCGTCAGCCCCCTCGCATCACGCATCACGCATCACGCATCACGCATCACATAAACCCCTGCCGCCGAAACGGCAACCGCCATTTTCCCCCTTGCGGCCCGGCACCAGTCTTTATACATCACCTGTCACCAGACCGGATGCGGGCGTAGCTCAGGGGTAGAGCATAACCTTGCCAAGGTTAGGGTCGTGAGTTCGAATCTCATCGCCCGCTCCAGTTTGGATCAAGAATATCAACAGCTTAAGAAGCGCCCTCCGGGGCGCTTCTTGCTTACATTGGCTTTTGCTGACGTCAGTGTAGGCGTCTTGTAAGCAGTTGGAGTGAACCGCGCCGGGTTTGCCGGAGGCTCCAACTCCTGAGGGGGATGGAGCATCATGGGCAAGACAACGAACAAGTTTTCCCCCGAAGTGCGTGAACGCGCGGTGCGGCTGGTGTTGGACACTCAGGGCCAGCATGGATCGCGCTGGCAAGCGGTGCTGTCGATCTCCTCGAAGATCGGCTGCGCACCGCAGACCCTGAACGACGGGGTCAACAAGGCCGAGGTCGACAGCGGCAAGCGGGCCGGTGTCCCCGGCGAGATGGCCGAGAAGAGCGAGCCATGGTCCGCCATTGGTCCGAGGACAATGGCGAGCGCGCTCGAACGCGAGAACCGTGAGCTGCGCCAGGCGAACGAGATATTGCGCAAGGCTTCGGCATATTTTGCGATGGCGGAGCTCGACCGCCGACCGGGATCGAACCAGATCGTCAGCGAGCCGCGGCGCTTGAGCGCTTCATCATCGGCCGACCAGTTCCCGGTCTGGCGTGGTTGTCAAGAAGCACCGGAGTCAGCGCCAACCGGATTGCCGACGCCTGCGCGCGCACGAAAGGTGCAGCCACGGCACAAGCACCTGTCATCAGTATCTGGCGGCGAGACATTTGCATTGCGATCCAGCGTTGACGCATGCTGCCTTCATCGTCATCGGCTGTATCGCGACACCAGCCGGTCCTGGTTCTGGCCATGCGGCGCGTCAGGGCCGGTGTCCGAGGGCCGCAGCCGTTCTTTCCGGTCGCTGAGGTCAGAACTATTGCAGTACAGCCGATGTTATTCTAATGAATTTGTATCGACAAATCGATTGGCACGAATCATCGGTGGCGCGACGAGCAGATGGCGGTCCTCGACTTCAAGGCAGACAGGTGGCGCGAGGCTCTGGACATCGGTCAGGACGAGGTGCCGGATGCGCTGATCCTTGAAGG
Source organism: Gemmobacter sp. (assembly GCA_052387255.1). GTDB lineage: Bacteria > Pseudomonadota > Alphaproteobacteria > Rhodobacterales > Rhodobacteraceae > JBBQXK01. The sequence goes on from JBQTJI010000013.1 coordinate 9,732, forward strand.
CACCTGGTGGTGGCGTCAGGCAAAAGAGCGGCGGCTGTCGCACTTGACCGGGGTTCAGGAAGCGGCGTTTCCCGACATTTACTTCGGCCGCTTCGGTGACGCGCGTGTTGCCTATTGTTGCGCCTACGGCGCAGCGCGGGCGGCTGAGCCTGCGCATGTCTTCGCGCAACTGGGGACACCCTTGATTGTGCAGATCGGTACCTGTGGTGCGGTGACGCCTGCCTTCCGGGCGGGCAGCGTCGCTGTCCCTGGGTCGGCCCTGGCGCGGGAAGGCGTCAGCCAGACCTACCTTGAGGGTGATGCTTTCGCCCTGGATGCGGGCTGGTCCGATCAGGCACGCGGCGCGCTGGTGGCGCGGGGCATTCCGGCCATGGACAGCAGGCACCTGACCTGGACGACGTTGTTCGCGCAATCCGATGCCCTTTGCGCCGACTGGGCCAGGGAGGGTGTCGAAACCGTTGACATGGAAACGGCGACAGTTGCTGCTGTGGCAGCGCGGTTCGGCGTTGCCGCCCTTTCGATGCTGGCGGTCTGGGATCTGCTGGCTGATGGAAAGACATTCCTCGACCCGATGACGCCGATGGCCGAAACGGCGCTCGCTGCGGCGAACGATGCGACCTGGTCCGTGGCGCTGGAGATGGCAACCCTGGTTGCGCAACGACGACAAGAGACAACGAACGCCTGACGGAACCAAGACCTGTGGCAAACTCTGGGAGGAGAAGATGAAGAAACTTGTACTCGCGGCCCTGCTGACCTCGTCGGCATTGGCCATGCCCGCCTGGGCCGATACGGCCGACGGGACGGCATTGAACGCGATGACCTGGGACCAGGTCCTGGCCGAGGCCAAGGGCGGGCAGGTGAACTGGTTCATGTGGGGCGGAGCCGACAACATCAATACCTATGTAAAGGATTACGTGGGCGGAATCCTGAAGTCCGAATATGATGTCACGCTGAACCAGGTACCTCTGACCGACACCGTCGAGGCGGTGAACATCGTGCTCGGCGAGAAAGAGGCGGGCAACACCGACGCCGGATCGGTCGACATGATCTGGATCAACGGCGAGAATTTCCGCACCATGAAACAGGGTGGGCTCGCCTATTGCGGCTATACCGGGGTGTTGCCGAACAACGCGCTGATCGACTGGAACAACCCTGCCATCGCCAACGACTTCGGCGTGCCGGTCGATGGCTGCGAGGTGCCGTGGTCGCGCGCGCAGTTCGCCTTTGCCCATGACAGCGCCAAGACCGCCAATCCGCCCAGGTCGATCCCGGAGTTGCTGGAGTGGATCAAGGCCAACCCCGGCCAGTTCACCTATCCCGCACCGCCCGACTTCACCGGGTCGGTGTTCGTGCGGCACGTGTTCTATCATGCGGCCGGCGGTGTCGAGAACCTGCTCGGCGACTTCGACCAGGCCAAGTACGACGATGCAGCCGCCAAGACCTGGGCCATTCTGAACGAGATCGAGCCGATGCTCTGGCGTGAGGGGCAGACCTATCCGACCGGCATCGCGCAGATGAACGAGCTGTTCGCCAATGGCGAGGTCGCGCTGAACTTCAACTACGAACCCAGCCAGTTCGGCATCGGGGTCGACAGCGGGCAATACCCGGACACCGTGCGCAGCTATGGCCTGACAGACGGCACCATCGGCAACACCAACTACACCATCATCCCGTTCAACTCGCCGAACAAGGCGGCGGCGCTGGTGCTGCAGAATGTGTTGCTGGACGCCAAGGTGCAACTGGAAAAGGCCAAGCCGACCGTCTGGGGCACCTCGCCCGGCATCGAGATGGACCGCGCCGCCCCCGAGGTTCTGTCCGAGTTCCAGGCCCTGCCCAGCCATCCGTCGGTCGTCCCCCATGCCGAATTGTCGAAGACCGCGCTGCCGGAACTTCAGGCCGCCTGGATCTCGGCCATCGAAAAAGGGTGGCTCGAGAACGTCGGCAACTGATCTGGGGGCGGTTCCGGCGCGTGCCGGGACCGCCCACCCCCTTGTCCAAGGCACCCCTGCATGTCCGACCGCCTGCGGATATTCCTGCTGCTTGCGCCCGCGCTTTCGGTGATCGGCCTGCTGTTCGGCGGCGGGTTGCTGATCGGGATCATGCGGTCGTTCAACTACATGCCCGTGATCGGCATGACCGACCCGAACCTGGACGCCTATCGCGCGGTTCTGGCCGACCCGGTCTTTCTGCGGTCGTTCCTCTTGACCTTCCACATCGCATTTACCTCGACCGTCATCTCGGCAGTCATTGCCGTTGCCGCCGCGCTGATGCTGCGGCGCACGCACCTGGGTCGGCGGACGATCAATTTCCTGTTCCAGCTGAACCTGACGGTGCCGCACATCGTGGGGGCCATCGGCATCCTTTACCTGTTCAGCCAGTCGGGCAGCTTTGCCCGCCTTGGCCACGCGGCAGGGATGATCGAGCGGCCCGGCGATTTCCCCGCGATGGTGTTCGACCCCTATGCCATCGGCATCATCCTGCAGTACGTCTGGAAAGAGGTGCCCTTCATCGGCGTGATCGTGCTGGCGCAGATGCAGGCGCTGGGGACGGATTATGAAAGCGTGGCGCGGTCGCTGGGGGCGTCGCGCTGGCAGGCATTCCGCCATGTCCTCTTGCCGCTGGTCATGCCCGGCGTCCTGTCGGCCTCGGTCATCGTGTTCGCCTTCACCTTCGGTGCCTATGAGATTCCGGCGCTGCTGGGTGCCAGCCATCCGCAGGCCCTGCCGGTGCTGGCCTACAAGAGCTATACCGACGTCGATCTCGCCGCGCGGCCACAGGCCATGGCGATGGCGGTGATCATTGCGGTGCTGTCGGGTCTGATGATCTGGGTCTACCTGCGCGCCACCCGCGCCCGGGTGCGCGGATGAGACGCGACCCCCCCTGGATGCGCCGCGTGGTCGCCCTGTCGGGTGCCCTGCTGATCGTGTGGCTGGTGCTGCCGCTGGTGCCCCTGCTGATCTGGTCATTCGCGCGGGGCTGGCGGTTTCCGGCCCTTCTGCCGAACCAGTGGTCGCTGCAGGCGTGGGAGTTCGCCTTTTCCGCAAGGTCGGGCGTGCTGGAAAGCCTCGGGATCACCGTGTTCATCGCGGTGGTGACGACGCTGCTGTCGATCCTGATCGGCGTGCCGGCGGGCCGCGCGCTGGGGCTGTACCGCTTTCGTGGCAAGGGGCTGGTGGAACTGATGATCCTGGCCCCGGTGATCGTGCCCGGCATCGCCGTGGCGCTGGGGCTGCATGCGGTGTTCATCAATCTGGGGCTGACGAACTCCGTCACCGGGGTGATCCTGGTACACCTGATCCCGACGCTGCCCTACATGACGCTGGTGATGGCGGGGATCTTTGCCAACTACGACGCCGCCTTTGAACAGCAGGCGCGGTCGCTGGGGGCCTCGCCGCTGCAGACGTTCTGGTACGTGACACTGCCCGCGATCCTGCCCGGCATCATCGTGGGGGGCCTGTTCGCCTTTCTGGTATCGTGGAGCCAGTATGTCCTGACCCTGCTGATCGGGGGCGGCCGGGTGATCACGCTGCCGCTGCTGCTGTACACCTATGCCACCTCCGGGCGGAACGACATCACCGGGGCGGTCGGCATCATCTATATCCTGCCCGGCATCCTGATCCTTCTGTTCACCGCGCGGCACCTGTCGGGCACCAGCGCCGCCGTGGGCGGGTTCGGCAAGATATGACGCGGGTGCTGCTGAGCGACCTGACCAAGACATATGCCGGGGCCGCGTCGCCCGCGCTGGACCGCCTGTCGCTGGACATCGCCAGTGGCGAACTGACGGCCCTGCTGGGCCCCTCGGGCTGCGGCAAGACCACCACGATGAAGATGATCGCGGGCCTGCTGGAGCCCACAAGCGGCGACATCACCTTTGACGGCCGGTCGATCCTGCGCGACCGGCCCGAGGATCGCGGCGTGGTGATGGTGTTCCAGAACTACCTTCTGTTCCCCTACATGTCCGTCGCCGACAACGTGGGTTTCGGCCTGCGGATGCGGAAGGTGCCGAAGGACCGGATTGCCGCACGGGTGGCCGAGATGCTGGCGCTGGTCAAGCTGCCCGATCTGGGCGCGCGCCGTCCTGCCGACTTGTCGGGCGGTCAGCAACAGCGCGTGGCGCTGGCCCGCGCGCTGATCGTGAAACCGAAGGTGCTGCTTCTGGACGAACCCCTGTCGAACCTGGACGCCCATCTGCGGATCGAGATGCGCGACCTGATCCGGGGCATCCAGAAGGATCTCGGCATCACCACGATCTTTGTCACGCACGACCAGGAAGAGGCGGTCGTGCTGGCCGACCGCGTGGCGCTGATCCTGGACGGTCGGCTGCGCCAGTATGACGTGCCCGATGCCTTCTATCGCCGCCCGGCGGATGCCCAGGTGGCGGGGTTCTTTGGCGGGCGCAACCTGATTGCGGGGCGGGTGGCGGGGGGCCGGTTCGAGGGGCCGCTGGGGCCGCTGACCCTGCCTCCGGGCCTGCCCGACGGCCCCGGCACCCTGACGTTCCGGCCCGAATCGCTGCGACTGGGTACGGGCGCGCAGAACACCCTGACCTGCACCGTGCAGGACCGCCTGTACCTGGGCACCCAGACCCGGCTGCGCCTGACCCTGGGCGAAACTGCGCTTGAGGCGGTGCTGTCGCCCGACCTTGTGGACGGCATCGCGCCCGGCGACAGCATCACCGTCAACCTTCCCCCCCCCAGCCTGTGGGTGATGCCATGAAATACGGCGTGCATGCCGGCCTGTGGATGGCGCGCTGGACCGACGACATCGCCCCGATCCTGCGGCACGTGGCCGATCTTGGGTATGACGGGGTCGAGGTGTCGCTTCTGGGCATGACCGACGAAAAGGCCGCCGCACTTGGCGGCCTGATCCGCGATCACGGCCTGTCGGTGACCTGTTCGGACGGGCTGTCCCGCGCCGCCGACATCACTTCGGATGACCCCGAGGTGCGCGCGGCGGGGCTGGACCATCTGCGCTGGGCCATTCGCACCACCGCAACACTGGGCGGGCGCGGTCTGGCCGGCGTGGTCTATGCCCCCTGGGGTGTGTTCGACCCCGCGCGCAAGGCCGAACGCCGGGCGTTGTCGGCACAGATGATGGGACAGGTCGATGCCGATCTGGCCCGCCACGACGTGGCGCTGGGGATCGAGGCGATCAACCGGTTCGAGACCGATCTGGTGAACACGGCGCGTGAGGCGGTGACGCTGGCCCGCGCCACGGGATCGGACCGGATCGGCGTGTTGCTGGACACGTTCCACCTGAACATCGAGGAAAAGGACATTCTGGCCGCCATCGCCACCGCCGGCGACCGGCTGTTCCATTTCCACGTCTCGGACAACGACCGGGGCGTGCCGGGATCGGGGCATGTGCCGTGGGACGCGGTGCGCGCGGGGTTGCAGGCCACGGGCTACGATGGCTGGATCGTGGCCGAGATGTTCGTGCGCGCGGGCACGCCTGCCGGGTCGGACCTGAACATCTGGCGCGACATCGAAGCCGACGCAACCGGGGCCGCCCGCGCCGCGCTTTCCTTCATGCGGGGGCATTTCGGATGACGCTGGTTGGCCGCCTTGCCGCCCGCTTTGCTGCGCTGGAGGCCGAGTTGAACGCGCTGGATGCGGTGGCGGGGGACGGCGATCACGGATCGACGATTTATCGCGGATTGCGCGCCGCAGCAGATGCCGCCGACCCCGTGGCGGCGTTCCGCACCGCGACGGGAGGCGCGTCCGGGTCCCTGTTCGCGCAGGTGCTGTCGGCGCTGCTGGCGCACCGCGACGGCACGCCCCTGCCCGACGTGCTGGCGTGGGCCGCCTCCCGAATCAGCGCCATCGGCGGCGCGAAACCGGGCGACCGCACCATGCTGGATGCGCTGATCCCGGCCAGCCTGGCCGCCGACGCCGCCGCCGCCGCCCGTGCCGCGCGCGAGGGGGCCGAGGCGACGCGCGCCATGCCCGCCCGCAAGGGCCGCGCCCGCCATGTCGAGGGGGCTGGGCTGGGCCATGTCGATGCCGGTGCCCGGTCGGTCGCCGAGATGCTGGCCGTGCTGGCGGAAGAGGGCCCATGAAAAAGCTGTTCAACACCCGCGACACGATGGTTGACGACATGCTGGCGGGGTTCGTCGCGGCCTATCCCTCGCTCGTGGCGCGGGGGCGGCATCGCCGCCTGATCCGCCGCCTGCACCCGAAGGACGCGGGAAAGGCCACATTGCTGATCGGCAACGGCTGCGGCCACGAGCCTATCGCGATGGGGTTCGTGGGCGCGGGCATGCTGGATGGCAACGTGGTGGGCGACGTCTTTGCCGCCCCCTCTGCCGACCTGATCCTGGAGGGATTGCGCGAGATCACCGGCCCGGCAGGCACCGTCCTGCTGATTTCGCGACACGAGGGCGATGTGATCAACGGGATGGAGGCGGCGATGCTGGCCGCCGAGGCGGGGCTGCGTGTGCGCCCGCTGTGGATGTACGACGACATCTCGTCTGCGCCGAAAGGGCAGGAAGAAGACCGGCGCGGCGCGGCGGGCACGCTGTTCGTCTACAAGATTCTGGGCGCTGCGGCGGAACAGGGCATGCCCCTCGATGCGCTGCTCACCTTGGGAGAGGACGTGCGCGCGGCAACCCGGACCTTGGGCGCGGCGCTGAACCCCGGCATCTCACCCCTGACCGGCGCGCCGATGTTCGCCCTTGCCCCGGACGAGGTGTTCATCGGCATGGGGGTGCACGGCGAACCCGGCGTCGGGCGGCGCGCGCATGGGCCGGTGCGCGACCTGGTCGACCACATGCTGGACGCGTTGCTGGAGGACCGGCCCATCGCCCCCGGTACACCCACCGTCAGCCTGATCAACGGCATGGGCGGCACCACGATGATGGAACTGCTGACCGTGCAGGCCGAGGTGTCGCGCGGTCTGGCGGCGCGGGGCATCGCGCTGGTGTCGCCGCTGGTCGGCTCGCTGTCCACGACGCAGGAGATGGGCGGCTTCTCGATCTCGCTGCTGACCCCCAACGACCAGATGCTGCGCTTCTGGCGCGCGGGCCAGGACACGCCGCAGTTTCCGGTGGTGCGGTGAAACCCGCCCTGCCCCCGACGCCGATCCACGGCGTTGCCGTGGACGCAGGGTCGGGACTGGCCGCCGCAATTCGCACGGCGCGGGGGGACCGGGCACAGGACGATGACCTTTATCGGTTCAAGCGCGCCGTCCTGACCACGCTGGGCCCCGCTGCGACGACGGTACTTGTGGACGCGACCTACGGCCCCCGGCTGTTGCCCGACTATCCCGCCGCTTGCGCGCCGATGATGGCCTATGAGGCCGACGTCTACCGCATCAGCGATGCCGAGCGGATCACCGTGCTGCCCGACGGTCTGTCGGTGGCGGCCTATCCGGGGATGGGCGTGCGGCTCCTGAAATTCTTCCTGTGGTACGCGCCGGATGACGATCCCGCCCTGAATGCGCGCAAGCAGGCGCTGGTGGCGCAGGTGGGGGCGGACTGCGCGCAAGCGGGGGTGCGGTTTCTGATGGAGCCTTTGGTCTATCACCCGGCTGCCACCACCGGCACCGCCGCCTTTGCCGCGCTGAAGCCCGATCTGGTGCGCCGCGCGGTCGAAATCTTTGCGGCCCCAGAGTTCGGCGTCGATATCCTGAAGATCGAGATCCCCATCGATCTGGCGCATGTGGCGGGCCACGGCACCCCGCAGCGCAGCGTGGCGGACGCACAGGCCGCCTTTCGCGCCGTGATCGGCGCGGCGCGGGGGGTGCCCGTGCTGTTCCTGTCGGCGGGCGTGCCGTTCGAAACGTTCGAGGCGTCGCTGCGGCTGGCCCGGCAGGCGGGCGCGCCGTTCCAGGGGTTCATGTGCGGTCGTGCGATCTGGTCCGAGGCCGTGGGCGTGTTCGGCGGACAGGGAGAGGCGGCGATGACCGACTGGCTGATGACCACGGGCCGCGGCCGGCTGGCGCGGCTGAAGGCGGCGGTGGAGGGGTGCGATGCTGCTTGAGGACCGCGTCGCCATCGTCACCGGTGCCAGCAGCGGCAACGGCCGCGCCATCGCCCGCGCCTTTGCCCGGCAGGGCGCGCGCGTGGTGCTGGCCGACCTGACCGAGGTGCCGCGCGAGGGGGGCGAGACGACCGCCGCGCTGATTGAGGCGGAATGCCCCGGACGCGCCCGCTTTGTCGCCTGTGATGTGGCGAAAGTGGCCGATCTGGATGCGCTGGTGGCAGAGGCCGAGGGCTGGGGGCCGCTGGACATCCTGGTGAACAACGCAGGCATCCTGCGCAAGGAACCGATCCTGGATGCGACCGAGGCGGTGTTCCAGCAGATGATCGACGTGAACGTGAAATCGGTGCTGTTCGGGTGCCGGGCGGCGGCGCGGGTGATGGTGCCGCGCGGGCGGGGGGTGATCATCAACATGTGCTCGATTGCGGGCATGCGCGGCACGGGGGGCTTTGCGCATTACAACCTGACCAAGGGGGCGGTGCGGCTCTTGTCCTATGCCCTGGCCGACGAACTGGGGCCGCATGGCATAAGGGTGAACAATGTCGCCCCCGGCATCATGGACACGATGATGAACGTCATCGACGACCCGGTGATCGGCACGGTGGCGGGCGAGGGGTATCTGCCGATGATCCCCGCCCGCCGCTGGGGCACGACCGAGGATGTGGCACAGGCCTGTGTCTATCTGGCGTCCGACATGGCAGGCTATGTGACCGGGACGACCCACGTCGTCGACGGCGGCTATCTGCGGATATGACCCCATGCTGACCATCGCCCTTCTGCGTGCGTCCCTGCCGTCCTATTTCCCCGACCGCCATGGCGTGTGGGACAGGGTACAGGCGATGCTTGAAGGATTGTGCGGGGCCCATGGCGCAAGGCTGCTGATCCTGCCGGGGTTTCCGCAGGACGCGCGCCAGACGCAAGGTGCGCTGGACCGGGCGGCGACGGAGGGCGCGGATTTCGTGCTGTGCCTGCATGGCGGGTTCACCATGGGCGACGTCGCCCGCACTATTGCCGCCAGCCGGTTCCGCGCCGGGTTCTGGTCGGTGCCCGAACCGGTGCGGACGGGCGATGTGCAACTGAACAATTTCGTGTCGCTGAACATGTCGCTGTCCATCGCGCGCGGGGTGCGCGACCTGCGGGTGCGGCCTGTGCAGTGGTACCACGGCGCGCCCGAGGACCCCGCGCTGGTGACCCGCCTGACCCATACCGTCCGCGCGCTGAAGGCGGCCAAGGCCCTGCAGGGCGCGCGGATCGGCGTCATCGGCGGGCTGGCGATGACCTTCTACAATATGGAAGTGTCGTCCAGCGCCCTGCGCACCCGGCTGGGCGTTGAGGTGGCGCATCACGACATCCACGAGCTGACCGGACGGATGGCCGCACAGGATGCGAACCGCGTCACGGCAGAGGTCGCGGCGATGGCCGCCGCCGCCCCGGTGCGGGGCGTGTCAGACGCCCAGATGCGGCTGACGGCTGCTTGCGCGCTGTCCTTGCGCGACATGTCTGCGGGCTATGCCGCGCTGGCAGTCAGCGACTGGCCCGCCTTGCAGGCTGACCCGGGCATACACCCTGGGGCTGCCTTTTCATGGCTGGAGACGGTGGACAACCTCACCATCGCGTCCGAGGGGGACGTATTGGGCGCGGTCAGCCAGATCGTTGCCCGCAGCCTGTCGGGGCGGACAGGGGCGCTTCTGGACCTGACGGAACCCGACTTTGCCACCGACCGCCTGCTGGTCTGGCACGGCGGCGGCGGGCCGCTGCATCTGGCCGACACGGGCGGGGCGGCCTGGATCAACCATCCGATGATCGGGCGGGCCGATCCGGCAGGCCCCCGGTTCGGGGCCATCGCCGACTATGTCTTTGCCCCCGGCCTGGTCACCCTTCTGCGCGTCAGCCGCGACGGCGGGGCGCTGTTCGGGATGACGGGGCAGGTGGTGGCTCAGGAACCGTCAGGGTTCGACGGCTGCCGGGGCTGGCTGGCCGACATGGCCCTGGGCGGCACCCCTGCCACCGTGCGCGATGTGGTGGCGACCGTGATGGCGCATGGGATCGAACACCATTTCGTCCTGATCCCCGGTGATCATGGGGCCGCGCTGGCCGAGTTCGGGGCCTGGACGGGGATGACGCCCCTGCCCTTGCGCCGCTTCCGTGACCATCTGGACGCGACCGACTATACCTGACCGGCGGCGGGCAGGCTGTCGTAGAAATCGAGGAATATCTCGTCGCGCTGCACGTCATGCGCCTCGCGCATCACCGGGCGGCCTTCGTCCTTGCGCCAGTACAGATCATCGGTCAGCACCGGCGTCGAGGTCAGGTGCGTCGGCACCCAGTCGGGGCGCATCAGCCAGGCGATGCAGATCATGTCCCAGATCACCCAGGTCCGCCGCGCGGTATCGGTCAGCGCAAACATGCCGTGCAGGGGGTTGTTCAGGTAGAGGTCATGCAGCAGCGCGCCGATGCGCCCGCGCGGGGCCACGAACCGCTCCATCTCGGGCAGGCTGATCTTCAACTGTGCCCCCACCTGATAGCCGGGCAAATAGACCAGCGGCACGCCGCAGTCGAACAGCATCCGCGACGCGGGCACGTCCTGCACCAGGTTCAGCGACGGGCGCACCGAATGGGGGGCATGGCTGGGATAGGCGCTGGTCCAGACGACGACGATGCGGTCGGCGATTTCGGGTGCGCGCCACAGGGCTGCGGCGATGTTGGTCACGCAGCCCATGGCAGCGATGTACAGCGGCCCGTCGCCCGATTTGGCATGGTCCACGATGGCCTCTGCCGCGTCCGACCAGACCACATCGCCGTCCCCCGCAGCATAGCGGACTGCACCGGGGTGGACCGGCGGCGTCACGCCGCAGGCGGCGCAGACCCGCAGGATTTCGGCATGGCTTTGCGCCATCCCCTCGGCCGGGCCGCAGAGCGACAGATCGGAAACCGACCGCCCCTGCGCATGAAGGCGGTGGATCCAGCCCTGAAACCCGCCGACCAGATGCTCCTGGTGTCCCCGCTCCCCGCGCACCGCATCCTCGGCGGCGCGCAGTTCGGGCAGGTGGTGGCGAAAGGAATAGGGTTCCGCAGTGATCGCCACGACGTCCATCCGTTCAGGGCGCAGCAGCGCCCAGGCGATGGCATACTGGTCGTCGATCTCGTTCGCCGTGTCGGTGTCGATCAGCACGCGCATCCGGCCTGCGGGCGGGGCGAGGCGGGCGAGGCGGGCGAGGCGTTCATCCGGCGTCATGGCCGCACCTCGCGCGGGGTGCGGGCCTGTCGGGTTAGGTTGAAACTGACGGCACCGGTGCGGAACACATCCTCGTGGAACACGGTCGAGCCATCCTCGGCAAAGGCCGAACAGGCCTGCCGCAAAAGGGGCGCGCCTTCGGGCAGGCCAAAGGTCGCCGCCATCTGCGCGTCTGCCAGCACCGGGCTGATGTCTTCGCAGGCCGCCGACCATTCCAGACCGAACCGCCCGGCCAGAATGCGCAGGATCGACTGGCCCGGTCCGCTTTCGGGAAAATCGGCAGGCACGGCACCTGCCAGCAGGGCGGCGGGCGCATAGGTCATCACCAGCATCCGGGGCGCGCCGTCCACCTTGCGCAGGCGGCAGACGCGCGTGATCGGCCCCTGCCGCATCGCGGGCGGCAGATGGGAAATCTCGGGCGCATCGGGGCCGAAGGTGGAAATCGACAAGAGGCCCGTCGTGGGTTCGTGCCCCGCGCGCAACATCTGGTCGGTGAACGAGGTCAGGCAGGTGTCCGACGCGGGTGACAGGGTGATCACGCGGTACCCGCTGCCCTGGCGGCTTTCGACATAGCCGTCCTGCACCAGCATGTCCAAGGCGCGCCGGATCGTCACACGACTGACCCCGAACTGCGCCGACAACTCACCCTCGGTCGGCATCCGCGCGCCCACCGGATAGCGCCCGGTACGCAGCCGGTCCAGGATGGTGCGATAGGCCTGTTCGTACTTTGGCATGTCGAGCGTTTCGGTCATGGCATCTCCTCAGGCGATCCACACTGCCTTGGTCTGGGTGTAGAGGGTCAGGGCTTCCCGCCCCATTTCGCGTCCATAGCCCGACTGGCGGATGCCGCCAAAAGGCACGCCCGCATCGGTGTCGCCCCAGCAATTGACCCAGATCGTTCCTGCCTGCAGCCTGTCCGCCATCCGGCGGGCCCGGGCCAGGTCACGTGTCCACAGCCCTGCGGCCAGGCCAAACGGCGTGGCATTGGCGCGGGCCAGCACGTCGGCCTCGTCGTCAAACGGCAGGACCGCCAGCACGGGGCCGAACACCTCTTCCTGCGCGATCTCCATCGCATCGGTGACCCCGGTCAGGATCGTCGGGGGCACGAACCAGCCCGGTCGGTTCAGGCGATGTCCGCCCGTGATGACCTGAGCGCCGGCCGCGCGGGCGCGGTCGACAAAGCCCAGCACCTTGTCCATCTGCACCCGGCTGATGACCGGCCCAAGGTCATGGCCCGGCGCATCCATTCCGGGCCCCACCGAAAGGCTGCCGGCGATGGAAACCAGTCCTTCGACAACCTTGTCATGAACCGCGCGCTGCACATACAGCCGCGCGCCTGCCGTGCAGCTTTGTCCGTTGTTGCCGAACGCGGCCCAGAACGCACCGGGGATCGCGGCTTGCAGGTCGGCATCGTCAAAGACCACGTTCGCGGCCTTGCCACCCAATTCCAGCGTCACCCGCTTCAGCGTCGCTGCGGCAGAGGCGGCCACGCGCCGCCCGGTGGCGGTGGAACCCGTAAAGCCGATCTTGCCTACGCCGGGGTGCGCCACCAACGCCGCGCCCGCCAAGGCACCGGTCCCCGGCACCACGTTCAGTACGCCGGGCGGCAACCCGACCTTCAGCGCCAGATCGGCCAGGCACAGCGCCGACAGCGGGGTTTCCTCGGACGGCTTCAGCACCACGGTGTTGCCCGCCGCCAGCGCTGGCGCAAGCTTCCACATCGCCATCAGCAGGGGATAGTTCCATGGCACGATCAGGCCGCACACGCCGATCGGCTCGGGCCGCGTATAGGTCAGCCGGCCGGCCATGTTGACCGGGATCGACGCCCCCTCGATCTTGTCCGCCCAACCGGCAAAATAGCGCAGGTGCCGCGCCGACCATTGCGCATCGACGTCCCGCGCCTTGGCCAGCGGCTTGCCGGTGTCCAGCGCGTCCAGTTGGCCGAACACATCGGCCTGGTCGCCTATCGCCTGCGCAAGATCCCACAGCAATCGCGCCCTTGCATCCGGCAGCAGGTCGCGCCAGCCGCCGTCGAACGCCGCTGTGGCCGCGCTGACGGCCCGGTCGATCTCGGCCTCGCCACAGGCCGCCACTTGCGCCAGCGGGGTTTCGTCGGACGGGTTGATGACGGACAACCACGCCCCGCTTTGCGTTCGATGGCCGCCGATCCGCGCGCCCTGCGGCCCAGACAGCAACCCGGCGACCACAGGATGCAGCGCGATCATGCGGTACCCTCTGCCTTTGCAGCCTCGGCCTCGCGCAAGGCGCGGCGGTTGATCTTGCCGGATGAGGTCAGCACGAAATCGCTGACAAACTCCACCTCGCGCGGGGCCTTGTACGGGGCCAGCCGGCTTCGCACCTGTGCTGTCAGTTCCGCCTTCAGTGCGTCCGTTCCCGCATGTCCCGCCCGCAGCCGGACAAAGGCCTTGACGATCTGCCCGCGATCCGCGTCGGCCTTGCCAATGACGGCGCAGTCGGCGACCGACGGATGGGCGATCAGACATTCCTCGATCTCGGCCGGACCGATGCGAAAGCCGCTGGACTTGATCAGGTCGTCCGACCGGCCCTTGTACCAGACGTACCCCTCGGCATCCCGGACCGCGAGATCATGGGTGCGCAGCCAGGGCCCAAGGTGCATCTCGGCCTCTTTGCCTTGGTTGTTCAGATAGCCGAGGAACCGCGTCGGCGCGCTGGCCGGGGTGACGATCTCGCCCACTTCGCCGTCGGGCACTTCGGCACCGTCGGCATCGACCAGCGCCACATGGTGGCCGGGATAGGCCCGCCCCATCGACCCCGCGCGGCGCGGGTAAAGGGCTGCACAATTGCCGATCAGGTGGTTCACTTCGGTCATCCCGTAAAACTCGTTGCAGACGACACCCAGCCGCCGCTCGGCCCAGTCCAGCGTGTCCGCCGCCAGCGCCTCGCCTCCGGTACAGATCACCCGCAAAGCCAGCCCGTGGCGGGCTGGACCCGCATCCTGCGCCAGACGCTTGATCGCGGTCGGGGCAAGGAAGCTATGCGTGACCCGGTGTCGTGCCATGAAGGCATAGGCCTGCTCGGCGCTGAACCGGTCCAGCGACGTGGCAACGGGCCGCCCCGCCATCCAGGCCGGGAACAGCATGTCCAGCAGACCACCGACCCAGGCCCAGTCGGACGGCGACCAGAACACCGCATCTTCGTCCGTCATGGACAGGTTGAAGAACAGCGCAATCGAGGGCGCATAGGACGCCAGCACCCGGTGGCCGTGCAGGATGCCCTTCGGCTTGCCCGTGGACCCCGAGGTATACATCAGCAGCGCCGGGTCATCGGCCCCGGTGAAATCCGGGACAAACCCCGGCGCATCGGTGGCCATCGCCGCGCCAAGATCGCCAGCCGCGGGCAACGGGTCGCGCATCCAGACGTGGGCCAGGTGCGGGAACAGCGCGGCGTCCAGCCCGCGCCAGGCGGCACGGTCGGTCAGTACGGCGCGCGCGCGGCAATCGTTCAGGGCATGGGCCAGCGTATCAGGTCCATAAAGCTGTGACAGGGTGACGGCCACGGCCCCGATCTTGCACACCGCCATGTGGGCAATCGCCGTATCCGGGTGCTGCCCCAGATGCAGGCCGATGAGATCGCCCTGCCCGAACCCCGCCGCCCGCAGGGTGGCGGCAAGGCCCGTCGCCGCGCGGTCGACCTGCGCGAAACTGATCTTCGTGACCGATCCGTCCGCTGCCTGCCAGATCAGTGCCGTGCGGTCGCGCGCCTCTGGTCCCAGATGGCGGCCCAGCGTCATCTGGTGGATGTTCGCATCCGCCGGCCAGCGGATTGCCAGACCGTCGCCGTCGCGCACCAGGTTGATCTGCGCCAGCGCGGCATCGGGCCAGTCGACCAGCGGCGTCATGGCTTGCCCTCCGGCACCAGGATCAGAACGCCATCGGGGCTGGCGCGGACCATGCCCCGCACCTGCCCACCAAACCCGTCCAGCAGCGCCAGCGTCCGCGTGTCGGCTCCGTCCATGCGCACCAGCGCCACGTCGCCGTCCGCCCCGGTGGTTCTGACCTCTACGGTCGCGCGACCCTTGAGCGTCACGTCCGTTACCGCACCGCCACAATCGCAGCACCGCTGCGGCGGGCAGGCGACGCGCCCGCAGATGGCGCAACGGCTGGCGACCGCGCGGCCGGCGCGCAGCCCGCCGAACCACGGCGCCATGGCCCCCTCCGCCAGGTCGTGCTCAAGCACTGTCCGTCGTCTCATGCCCCCACCCCCCGCGACAGGACCGTCACCGCGGCCACGCTGCAAAGTCCGCCATGGGTGTCGGCAACCGCATGGGCGGGCAGGGCCGAGGGTTGCAGGCCAGGGTGATAGCGCCCCTCAAGCATCAACGCGCAGGCCCCGGTCTGGGCAATGCCGGTGGCCCCGGGTGCAGCCCCTTGCCCCAGCAGGCCACCGGACAGGTTCACCGCCAGATCGCCATCCCGTCCCGCCAGACCCAGCGCATCCAGGGACTGCAGCGCCGCACCTGCGTAGGGATCATAGACTTCGGCCAGCGAAATGTCGGCAGGGCCGATCCCGGCCATCGCACCGGCCCGCTGCATGGCCTGCGTCTTGGCCGCGAACAGTCCGGGTGCGGCACGCGCCCCGATTGCCGTCAGGTCCGATGCTGCCCCGATCCCGGTGATCCGGGCGGCACTCTTCCGGGCTTGGGGCGGAAACCCCGACAGGATCACCGCAGCCGCCCCGTCGCTGAGCGGCGAGCAATGCAGGCGGCGGTAGGGCGAGGCGATCAGCACAGATTGCGCAATCTCGTCAGCCGTGTGGCGGCGCGGCAGATGCGCATCGGGATTGGCCATCGCATGGCCGCGATGCGCAATCGTGACGCGGGCAAGGTCGTCGTCCCCCATGCCCTGTCTGGCAGCAAACATCTGCCATGACAGGGCATAAAGCTGGGTCGAGGTGATCCCGCCCAGGCCTTCGATCCGGGCGTCGTATGACTGGCTGTAAAGCGCCCTCAGCATGTCGCCCGGCAGGGCCGAGGCGGTCGCGTCAACGCCCACAACCGCCACCTGCCGCGACAGGCCGGACAAGATACGCGCGACGCCCGCGTGCACGGCCAGTTGGCCACTGGCACCGCCCCCCTCGACCCGCTGCACCGCAACGCCTGACAGGCCAAGCTCCTGCGCCAGCACCGCGACCGGGTTCAGTTGCAGGGTGAAGACATCGCTTTCGCAGGCCATGACCAGCGCGTCGATGTCGCACCGGTCCAGCGTCGACTTGGCAAGGGCGCGGTCGAACGCCAGCGCAGCCCAGTCAAGCCAGCCTGTGCCGTCCCGAACCCGACCAAACCGCGTCATCCCCACACCGATCACCGCGACCAAAACTGCCCCTCCTGCATCGGTTGCGACATTGACAAATTATATTTGTATCTACAAGTCTGTTCCTACAAGAACTGCGAGGCACCGGATCGATGCGCACTCTTCGCAGGTCAGGTGCAACGCGTCTGACACCGCTGCTTGTATGCTTTGCAGCAGGCAGCCTGTACGGATGGAGCGGCCTGTCCCAGGTCGTCCGGGCAAAATTTGACGTGGGCCATACGCAGGTTGGTCAGGTGTTTTCTGTGGCCATCCTGGCGTTCACCCTGGGGGTGCTCCTGGCACCGATGCTGGCGCGGCATGTCGGAACGGCGCGCGGCATGGCCCTCGCGGCCCTGGCCGGGGCCGCCTGCCTTGCGGCGGTGGCCGTTGCCAGGACATTTGTGCAGGTTCTGCTGGGCTATGGTGCCGGGTTTGGCCTCTGTGCCGGACTGGTCTATGCACTGGCGCTGACGCTGGCCGCGCGGACGGGTCCCCGCGTGACGGCTGTGGCCGTCGCCGGCTTTGGTCTTGGCGGGATCCTGTTCGGCACCCTGTTCCGGCGCGCCGCGGCAGCGGGGGCCGGACTGGACGCGCTGTGGCCCGCCGCAGCCCTGCTTGGCGCGGCAGCGCTGGTTGCCCTTGCAGCGCCGCAATCCGTCGATCCGGCTGACCCGAAGGATCCTGGCACGCAGCCATCCGCCGCCAGCGCGCACCAGCGCATGCTTCTCTGGATGGTGTTCTTCGGCGGGTCGGCTGCGGGCCTGATGGTGCTCGGCCAATCGACAGCGATGGTCGAGGATCTGGGCGCAAGTGTCACGCTGTCGACGGCAGTCGTCGCCGGGGTCGCAGCCGGCAACACCGGAGGTCGGCTGCTGGTGGCAGTTGCCGCCACCCGCTTTGGCGCGGCGCGCATCCTGCAGGCAGCGCTGGCCGTGGTCTGCTGCGGGCTGGCGGTCCTCCTGATGGCAGCAGGGCCGGGCATGGCGCTGACCGGGGCGGTGACGGTGGCCACCGGCTATGGCCTGGTCGCCGCTTCCGTCCCGGTCATGACCCGCGAAATCGCCGGGACTGCAGGGTTTGCCCGCGCCTTTGGCCCTGTCTTCACCGCCTGGGGTGTGGCCGGACTGGTGGCCCCCTGGGCCGCCGGGGCGATGCGCGACGCTTCCGGCAGCTTTGCGCTGCCGCTGCTGGCAGCACTCGGGCTGGCGGGGGCTGCTGCTGTCGTCGCGTTCGCGTTGCGGTCCGGTGCGCGGTCCGGCTGATGGCGGTCACATCGCCCGGATCTGCTTGGCACCCTCCTTTCTGCCCAAAAGGACACTGCCGCCATGCGCGACGCCGATTTCGACGTTCTGTTCATCTGTTCGGGCAACTCCGCCCGGTCGATCTTTGCCGAGGCGTTGTTGCGCGATCCGGAACGCGGCAAGTTCCAGGCCTTTTCCACCGGCACGCGGCCAGGCTCCGCGCTCAACCCGTTCGCGCTCGAAATCCTTCGGCGCAACGGGCACGACGTGACGACCTTGCGTGCCAAGCACCTGTCCGAATTCCAGCAGCCCTACTCGGTCGTGATGGATTTCGTCTTCACCGTCTGCGACACGGCGGCGGCAGAGGAATGCCCGCCCTGGCCCGGCCAGCCGATCACCGGCCATTGGGGCATTGCCGACCCGGTCAAGGCAGAGGGAACCGATGCCGAAAAGGCGCTGGTCTTCGCCCAGACCTACGGGGCCCTGAAGCGGCGCATCTCCGCCTTCGTCGAACTGCCGTTCGAACAACTGAACCGGCTCGCCCTGCAAACGCAGGTGGACCGGATCGCGCATGACCCCGAGCCTGCGGCAAAGGTCTGAGCCCCATGCCCCGCATTGCCCTGAACGGCCTTGGCCGCATTGGCAACTCGTGCTGCGCGAGTTGATCGACAACGGCATCGGCGGCGACATCGTCCTCTTGAACGACCCTGTCGGCGAGCCTGAGCAGCACGCCCTGCTCATGGAGTTCGACTCGGTGCACGGTCGCTGGCGGACCCCGGTTGCCGCCGCCGCTGACGCGCTGACCCTTGACGGCAAGACCATCCGTCTGACTCACGAGAAGACCATCGAGGCGCTGCCACTCGCGAACCTTGGCGTCGATCTGGTCATCGACTGTACCGGCGTGTTCAAGACGGCGGCGAAGGTTGGCCCCTACTACACTGCCGGGGTAAAGAAGGTCGTGGTCAGCGCGCCGGTCAAGGATGGCGGGGCGCTGAACCTGGTCTATGGGGTGAACCACCACCTCTATGACGGCTCGCAATCCCTCGTGACGGCCGCGTCCTGCACCACGAACGGCGGACGTCGCCCAGCGCCGCAATGCCCAGCGCGGCAACCGCCCCGGCGCAGGCCGGGGCCTCGGGTCACAGCGCGCCGCTTTTCGGGGTCCCGGCCTGCGCCGGGGCGACCGGATCACGTCGAAGACGGACGCCCCGACCCGTCACTGCCGGATGCGCCAGCCCGTGCGGAAAATCCACCACACCGCCGCCAGGCACAGCCCGGTGAACAGCGCGATGGCCGCCAGGCTGATCGCCACCGGCACATCCGCCGTGTCGAAGAACGACCAGCGGAACACCGACATCAGGTACACCACCGGATTGAACAGCGCGATGGTCCGCCACACCCCCGGCAGCATGTCGATGCTGTAAAAGCTGCCGCCCAGAAAGATCAGCGGCGTCAGCACCAGAAGCGGGATCAGCTGCAACTGCTGGAAATCCTTGGCCCAGATGCCGATGATGAAGCCGAACAGCGAAAAGCTGAAACTGGTCAGGGCCAACAGCGCCAGCATCGCCAGGGGGTGCGCAATCGGCAGGTCCACGAACAGGTACGCCGTCGCCAGAATCACCAGTCCGATCAGGATCGACTTCACCGCCGCCGCTCCGACATAGCCGATGACGATCTCCAGATAGCTGACCGGAGCCGACAGAAGCTCATAGATCGACCCGATGAACTTGGGGAAATGGATGGCGAAGGACGCGTTCGACACCGATTGCGTGACCACCGTCAGCATGATCAGGCCCGGCACGATGAAGGCGCCATAACTCACGCCCTCGACCGTTTCGATGCGGGACCCGATGGCCGCGCCGAACACGACGAAGTAAAGCGAGGTCGAGATCACCGGAGAGATGAGCGATTCCATGATGGTGCGCCGGAACCGCGCCATTTCGCGCGCAAAGATCACCCGGATTGCGGAAAGGTTCATGCCTGCCCCCCGGCCGGTTGCCCATGCACCAGCCCGACAAAGATGTCCTCAAGGCTCGATTGCCGCGTCGCAAGGTCGGTCATCTGCAACCCGGCGGCGCGCAGGTCGCCCAGGAAGGTGACGATGCCCGTGCGCTCGCCCTTGGTGTCATAGGTGTAGATCAGGCTGCGCCCCTCGGGGCCAAGGTCCAGCGCATAGCGCGCCAGTGCCTCGGGCACGGACGAAATGGGTGCCGCCAGGTCGACCTGCAACTGCTTCCGGCCCATGCGCTTCATCAGGCTGGCCTTGTCCTCGACCAGCAGGATCTCGCCCTTGTTGATCACGCCCACGCGGTCGGCGATGGCCTCGGCCTCCTCGATGTAATGCGTGGTCAGGATGATCGTCACCCCCTGCGCCCGCAGGTCGGCCACCACCGCCCACATGTCGCGGCGCAGTTCCACGTCCACGCCCGCCGTCGGCTCGTCCAGGAACAGCACGCGCGGCTCGTGCGCCAGGGCCTTGGCAATCAGCACGCGCCGCTTCATGCCGCCCGACAGGGGCATGATCGTGCTGTCCTTCTTGTCCCACAGCGACAACTGCCGCAGCACCTTTTCCACATGGGCGGGATCGGGCGCGCGCCCGAACAGCCCGCGCGAAAAGCTGACGGCGTTGAACACCTTCTCGAACGGCTCCAGCGTGATTTCCTGCGGCACCAGGCCGATCAGCCTGCGCGCCGCGCGAAACGCGCGCGCCACGTCGTGGCCGCCGACCGTGATGCTGCCCGAGGTCGGCTGCACGATGCCGCAGATGGCCGAGATCAGCGTGGTCTTGCCCGCCCCGTTCGGCCCCAGCAGCGCCAGGATCTCGCCCTCCTCGATCTCGAGGTTGACCGACTTCAGCGCCTGGAACCCCGACGCATAGGTCTTGGTCAGGTTCTGCACGGAAACGATGGACGGCATGGACACCCCGGCATCAGCAACGCCAGACCCTACCCTGCCCCGCCGCCAAGGCCAAGGGCCGGTCGCCCGCGCCGCCGGTCACGCCAGCGTCAGCGTCACCCGCCGGTTCTGGCGGCCCTTCTTCTCGATGCGGCCGATCTCGACCCGCCCCACCTCGGCGGTGCGGGCCACATGCGTGCCGCCGCAGGGCTGCAGGTCGATCAGGCCGTCGCCCTCGCCGATCTGCACCAGACGGATCCGCCCCTGCCCCATCGGCGGCCTCACCGACATCGTCTTGACCAGCCCCGGATTGGCCAGAAGCTCGTCATCCGTGATCCAGTCGTCCAGCACGGCCAAGTCGCGCCCGATCAGCGCGTTCAGGCTCGCCTCCAGCCCCGCGACATCGTCCGGCGGGTCGGGCATGTCGAAGTCCAGCCGTCCGCGCCCGTCGCCGATCTGCCCCCCCGTCACCGGCAGCGGGATGACCACCGACAAGAGGTGCAGCGCGGTATGCACCCGCATGTGGCGGTGCCGCCGGTCCCAGTCCAGCCGCTGCAGCACGGGTGCCCCGATGGGCGGCATCGTCGCGGGCTCGGCCGGCACCAGCGCCACGCCGTCCGCCGCTTTGACCGCCGTCGCCACCACGATCCGCCCGCCGTCCCAGTCGAGCACCCCCGAATCCCCCGGCTGCCCGCCGCCCGTGGCATAGAACACCGTCCGATCCAGCACGATCCCCCCCTCGGGCGTATGGGCGATCACGCGGGCGGGGGCCTCGGCCAGATAGGCATCGTGCCGGTACAGAAGCTCGGTCATCAGGCCTGTCCTTCGGGGTCTGGGGGCGTCGGCACGGGCGGGGCTGCCCGGCCCCGCCGCGCGGCGGGCGCGCGCCGTTTGCCAAGGGCAGGGGCGGGCGCTGCGACCGTCGCCCCCGCCTGCAGCAGCGCCGCAATCTCGGGCGCATTGCGCAGCGTGATCTCGGACTGCGCGAAGGGAATCTCGACGCCCTCTTCGGCGAACCGCTGCACGATCTGGTGGTTGATCTCGGACCGCACGGACAGGGTGAAGTTCACGTCGCGCAGGATCACCCGCACCTCGAAGTTCATCGCATCCGCCCCGAACCCCATGAACGCCACCACCGGCGCCGGGTTCAGGATCACCAGCGGTTGCGCCTCGGCAATCTCGCGCAGGATGCGCTCGACCGCCCGCGTGTCGGTGCCGAAGGCCACGCCCACCGGCACGATCAGCCGCCCCGTCAGGTTGTAGCGCGTCCAGTTCGTCACCTGCCCCGCGATCAGGTCGGTGTTCGGCACGATCACGTCCGTCCGGTCGAAGGTCTGGATGCGGGTTGACCGCACCGAGATCGACTTGACCGTCCCCTGCACGCCCCCCACCTCGATCCAGTCGCCCTCGGACACCGGGCGCTCGATCAGCAGGATGATGCCGCTGACAAAGTTCGACACGATGTTCTGCAACCCGAACCCGATGCCGACCGACAGCGCGCCCGCCACGATGGCCAGCCCCGACAGGTCGATCCCCGTCGCGTTGATCGCGATCAGCGCCGCCAGGAAGATGCCGACATACCCCGTGCCGGCCAGGATTGCGTTCTGCCCGCCCCGGTCCAGCGTGGTCTTGGGCAGGATGGTCGACCGCAGCGCCCCCTGGAACAGCCGCGTCGCCATGTAGCCCAGGCCGAAGATCACCGCGAACCACAGAAAATCGGCGGGCGAGATCCGCGTCTGGCCGATCGCGAACCCCTCGCGCAGCCGGGTCCAGACCTCCGAGATGTCGGACGACCGCGCCCCCCAGATCAGCGCGAACAAGGGCAGCGAGGCCAGCGTCAGCACGAACGCCACCAGCACCGGCACCAGGCCGTCGCGCCCGTCGCCCTCGCCGCGCGCGAACAGCGCAAAGACATCGGCGACCAGCGTCTGCACGATGAACAACAGCGCCACCAGCGCCAGCGAGATCGCCGCCGGATAGACCAGCGCCACCCCGGCCGAGACATAGCCCACGCCCGCCAAGAGCGGCCCGACAACGGCGGCAATCATGGTGACGCGCGCCACCAGCCCGATCAGCCGGTCGCGATAGCCGCGCGGCTCGTCCTCGGCGCTCGGCAAATTGGCATGGTGGCGCAACAGCTGCCCCATCCGGTACAGCAGGATGCCCGCCAGCAGGATGATCGGAAACGCCAGCACCGCCGTCGCCTGCTCGGGCGACCGCAGCGGGTCCATCACCGAACGACGCAGCGATTCCAGCGCCAGCACCATTCCCAGCGCCGTGGCATACAGCCTGCCCTCGCGCCGCTGGTCGTCCGACAGGCCCAGGTGCGCCACCGTCAGCGTGTTCTTGGGGAACACCCGGAACCCCAGCCAGCGCGCGGCAAACACCGCAAAGGCCACGCCGGTCAGGCGTTCCAGCACCACCGTGCCCAGCGGACCCGGCAGGCCGCTGGCCCGCGCCGCCATCGTCAGCGCAAGGACCCCCGCCACCGGCACCACGATCTGCCCCAGCGAGGCCAGCAGCGCCCAGATTTCGCGGCCCCGCGCCGAGGCCCGCTCCTGCACCAGATAGGGTAGCCGCTCGAACCAGCGCCGCCCGCGCCAGACCAGCGCCACGCCGAACATCACCAGCCCCAGGATCAGCGGGATCTTGTCGGCCAGGTCGGCGCGCACATCGGCGTCGGCCCAGTTCCGCCTGCCCTCATGCCAGATGTTCGTGACCGTCTCGCCCAGGCTGCGCAGCGCCTCGGGCCAGTTGGCCGGGTTCACCGGCATCGGCCACAGCCGCATCAGCTCGTCCGCCTGGCGTTCGCGCAAGGTCCGGTCGATCTCGCGCACCAGTCCGTCGGCGCGGCTGTAGGCCTCTTCCGCCGCCAGCACCGGGGCCTGGAACTGCACCAGCTGCTCGGTCAGTTCGCGGCGGCGGGTGGCGATCTCCCCGGCCTCGGTCTCGCCTTCGGCAGGTGCGGCGCCAAGCGCCGCGATCTGGCCGCGCAATGTGGCGATGCGGGTCGCGTTGCTGCCCTGCGCCGCCAGGAACGCCGCCCGCCAGTCCACGATCTGCGCCCGCTGCTGTTCCAGCAGCAGGCCACTGGCGACGCCCCCGGCAATCATCGCCTCGGCCCGGCGGGCCAGCCTTTCCCAGGCCGCATAGTCCAGGTCGCTGGCCGTCGGGCCCTGCACCGCGCCCGCCGACGCGGTGGCGGGGCCGACCGGGGTCTGCGCGGTGGCCAGCCCCGCCGCCAAAACCAGGGCCAGGGCCAGCCACAGCACCCGAAAACCCTGTGCCGCACCAGCGGCATGATCAGCCAATTTTTTTCGAAAAAAATTGCAAAATTTTTCCAAAAATTTTGGGCCCCCGGTGCCCCGCTCTGCTCCGGGCGGGCCAGGCGTCCGGCCCGGTCTTGCCCGCCCCGGCAGCAGCCGCGTCGGGATGCGCCCTGCCCGTCCCCTCATGTGTCGGCAAAGACCGGCGGTATGGGGCGCGGCGCGCGGTCCAGCCAGTCGGGCACGGGCAGGCCTTTTTCCTTCAGGAACGTGGGGTTGTACAGTTTCGACTGATACCGGTTGCCATAGTCGCACAGGATCGTCACGATGGTGTGCCCCGGCCCCATCGCACGCGCCATGCGGATCGCCCCGGCGATGTTGATCCCGGTCGATCCGCCCATGCACAGCCCCTCGTCCGTCAGCAGGTCAAAGACGATGGGCAGCGCCTCGGCATCGGGGATGCGCCAGCTGAAATCGGGCGTGAACCCTTCAAGGTTCGCGGTGATGCGCCCCTGCCCGATGCCCTCGGTGATCGAAGTGCCGGGGCTTTCCAGAACGCCCTCGGTGTAGAAGGCATGCAGCGCCGCCCCCTCGGGGTCGGCCAGGCCGATCTTGACGCCCTTGGGTTGCAGGGCCAGCGCGACACCGGCCAGCGTGCCGCCCGAACCGACGGCACAGACAAATCCGTCCACGCGGCCCTGCGTCTGTTCCCAGATCTCCGGCCCGGTGGTTTCCACATGCGCCAGACGGTTCGCGACGTTGTCGAACTGGTTGGCCCAGACCGCGCCGTTCGGTTCGGTTCGTGCAAGTTCGTCGGCCAGGCGGCCCGAATACCGGACATAATTGTTCGGATTGCGATAGGGTGCCGCCGGAACCTGTACCAGCTCGGCCCCCGCCAAACGCAGCATGTCCTTCTTTTCCTGGCTCTGCGTCTCGGGGATCACGATGACCGTGCGGAACCCCATCGACGCGCCGACCAGCGCCAACCCGATGCCGGTGTTCCCGGCAGTGCCCTCGACAATCGTGCCACCCGGTTTCAGGTCGCCCCGCGCCACCGCGTCGCGGATGATGTACAGCGCCGCCCGGTCCTTGACCGACTGGCCGGGGTTCAGGAACTCGCACTTGCCCAGGATCTCGCAGCCCGTCATCTCGCTGGCCCGGCGCAGCCGCAGAAGCGGCGTCTGCCCGATGGCGTCGGCAAGGTCGGTGGAGGTGCGCATGACGTTCGGGCCTTCTCGCAAGGATGCCCCAAGCATTAGGCGCGCGGGGGGCGGAACTCAAGCCGGTCGCGCTCGCCTTGTCCCGGCGGCACGCACCCGACACCCCGAACGGACGCCGCAAATCCTTTCCAGATCGTGAATGCGCGTTCTCAAGGCATTGATTCAGATAGATTTTCTGGCTCTATCACATGTGTTAGCCCGGCCCGCAGCCGCCCCCGTTCCCGCTGCAGCCACAGCGCCGACAGGATCAGCGGCGCATTGCCGATCTCTCCGCTGGCGACCAGGTCCATCATCCGGTCGAACCCGATGACGTGGCCCCGGATGTCCTCGGCCTCGTCCTCGACCCCGCCCAGCCGGGCCGCGTCGTCGGGCAGATCGGCCAGCGCGACATAGGAATACAGGTACTCCGACTTGCCCCCCGGCGAAGGGTAGTAGTTCGCCACCGGCAGGAGTTCCCCGAAGCGCAGCCCCGCCTCTTCCCGCGCTTCCCGCCGCCCCGCCGCCTCGGCCGTCTCGCCGGGGTCGATCCGGCCCGCGATGGCCTCCAGCGACCAGGGATTGCCGTCGCCCCGCGCGAACGGCCCCGCGCGGAACTGCTCGATCACCAGCACCCGGTCGCGCACCGGATCATAGGGCAGCACCGTCACCGCATCGCCCGAGATGAACACCGCCCGGTTGACCGTGGCCGACATGGCCCCGTCGAACCGGCGGAACGACAGGTCGAACTCCTCGACCGCAAAGAACCGCGCATAGGGCTGGTCAAAGGCCGCGACCGCGACATCCCCCGCCCCCGCCTGCCGCCGCAGCCTGGCCGGAACCGGATCGGCCGCGGCCCGCAGCCGGCTCGACGCGCGCACCTCCATCGCGTGCCGCCGCCCCGCAACCTCATCCGCCCCGCGCCGCCCCATCAGCGCCATGATGTCGGGGGCCATCGCCACCGCCAGCGCCGCATCGCGCCGCAGCCAGTCCTCGAACCGCCAGATGCGGTTCAGGTCGGCCTGCCCGGTGCTGGCCATGGCCATCACTGCCGCCGTCTGCCCGGCCACCCGCACGGGCCTGCGCGCCCAGGCGGTATGGTTGCCGTGGAAGGCCAGCCGTTCGCGGTCGGCCTCGGTCGCCTCGACCAAAAGGCCCGTCACCCCCGGCCCCGTCTCGGGCACCAGGCCCAGCCGGTCGCGCCCCGACACGCGGTAGCCCGGCAAGGTCGCCTCGACCACCGCCGGATCGCGCCCCAGCACGGCCCGCAGCAGCGGCAGATGGCGGTGGGGCCCCCACAGGAACAGCGGTGTTGCGGTCAATTCCAGCGCCGCCCGGCCCATTCGGCGAACAGCCCCGTCAGCGCGCCCCCGACCCCCAGCGCGACCAGCACGTCGGGCAGGATCACCAGCCGCCCGTTTTCCACCATCAGCGCAAAGACATCCAGCAGCGCCTGCATCGGACCGTCATAGCGCATCTTCATCGACAGCTCGATCATGTGCCACAGCGAGAAGCCCAGCAGTGCCCAGAACACCGCCGTGACCGCCGTGCGCAGGCCCAGGCCCATCGAATTGCCATAGCCCCGCCCGGTCAGCGTGCCGAGCACCATCCACCCGGTCACGAACCCGACCCCTGCGACGATGGGGCTGAAGTACCCCGCAGGCGTGCCTTCGGGCAGGCCCGCCTTGGCGGCCTCGGCGGCAAGGAACAGGGTCAGCGCCGTCATCACGGCAGCTACCATTCTGGCGGCGGTCGGCATCGCGGTCCTTCACGGTGCGGAACCGGGCCTCAGGGTGCCCGTGTCACGGTGATCTGCGTCACGTCACAGTTTCGACCGTGAAACGACCCTGCGCAAGAGGTGAGGTAGAAATTCCACATCCGCCGGAACCGGTCGTCGAACCCAAGGCCCGCCACCTCGTCCCACCGCGCGTTGAAGGTGTCGTGCCAGCGGCGCAGGGTCTGGTTGTAGCTGTCGCCGAACTCGATGGAGTGGCGGATGCGCAGGCCGGCCCGTTCCACCTCGGTCCGCAGCGCAGAACGCGAGGGCAGCATGCCGCCGGGAAAGATGTGCTTCTGGATGAAGTCGACGCCCTTGCGGTAGATCTCGAACCGCTTTTCCTGCAGCGTGATGATCTGCAGCGTCGCGTTGCCGCCGGGCTTCAGCCGCTGGTGCAGCACGTCGAAGTAAGTCGGCCAGTAACGCTCGCCCACGGCCTCGAACATCTCGATCGATGCGATGCCGTCATAGCTGCCCCGCTCGTCGCGGTAGTCCTGCAGCTTGATCTCGACGCGGTCCGACAGCCCCGCCTTCGCGATCCGGTCCACGGCATAGTCGAACTGGGCCTGGCTGATGGTCAGGCCGGTCACCCGCAGACCGCGTTCGCGCGCCGCATACTCGGCGAACCCGCCCCAGCCGCAGCCGATTTCCAGCACATGGTCGCCGGGGTTCGATCCCATCTGGTCGACCATGCTTTCGTACTTCTGCACCTGCGCCCGTTCCAGGCTTTCCTGCCCGGTGCGGAACAGGGCCGAGGAGTAGGTCATCGTGTCGTCCAGCCACAGCCCGTAGAACGCGTTCCCCAGGTCATAGTGGTGCGCGATGTTCTTTTTGGCCTGCGTGCGGCTGTTCGACCGCAGCCAGTGCCGCGCGCGTTCATAGGCGCGGACCAGCGCCATGCCGGGGAACCCGTCATAGAGGCCGTCGTTGTCGTGGTGGATCAGGTCCATGAAGGCCTGCAGGTCGGGGCTGGACCACCACCCCTCGACATAGGCATCCGAAAACCCCAGGTCGCCGTCGCGGATCAGGCGGGCGAACAGGTCGGGGTTGTGCACCTCGACTGCGGCCACCGGGCCCGGGCCGCGCCCGCCCGCGCGGAACCGCCGCCCGTCCGGCAGCACCATGTCGAGCCGCCCGTGGTGGATGGTCGCATCGGCCAGCGTGAACACCGGCGCAAAATACCTTGGCAGGCCGAACTGGCCTTTGCTCGAACTCAGAACCGTCATCGCGCTCCCTGCGTCACTGGTCGTCTTTTTGGTCTTCCCCGCCACCATCTTCCCGATTGCAGCCCGTCACTCAAGTGTTTCGCGCGGCATAGGCCGCCAGAGCCCGCGCCCGCCCCGCCGCAAGGTCAACAATCGGGCCCGGATAGGGTGCCCTGGGGTCCAGCTGCCAGGACCGGGGCACGGCGTCGAAAAAGGACAAGGCATCGGCCCCGGGTTTCGCTGACCGTTCGGCGATCCAGCGCGTCCGGTACGTCCCTGCGGGGTCATGCGTTTCGCCCTGGGTCGTCGGGTTGAAGATGCGGAAATAGGGTGCCGCGTCCGGTCCCGACCCTGCCGCCCACTGCCACCCCATCGCATTTGACGCCGGGTCCCAGTCGGTCAGGCAGTCGTCGAACCAGGCCGCCCCGATGCGCCAGTCGGTCATCAGGTGCTTGGTCAGATAGCTGGCCACGATCATCCGGGCGCGGTTGTGCATGGTGCCGGTCACATACATCTCGCGCATCCCGGCATCGACAAAGGGCTCGCCGGTCATGCCCCGGCGCCAGGCCTCGGCATCGTCGTTGTCGGCGCGCCAGGAAAAGGCATCCCATTCGGGTTTCCAGTTCGCCACCGGCAGCGTCGGATAATGGTACAGCAGGTGGTGCGCGAAATCGCGCCAGACCAGTTCCTTGCGAAAGGTGAAGGCTCCCTTGCGCCCTTCGCCCTCGGCCCGCACCCCGCCGTGCCACAGCCTGCGCACCCCGATCTCGCCCAGGGCCAGGTGCGGCGACAGCCCCGAGGTGCCCGCCTGGTCCACCCGGTTGCGCGCCGTGCCATAGGCCCCGACCGGCCCGGCGAGGAAGGCATCCGCCCGCGCCTCTGCCGCCGCCTCGCCCGCCTGCGTGTGGGCGGCCACGACCGCCCCCCCGTGCCGCATCGCGGCCCCCAGGTGCCAGTCCTCCAGCCGGTCCGACACGGGCCACGCCTGCGGCGGCGGCAGGGCCGTGACGCGCGGCAGGGGTGCGGGGCAGTCGCGCGCCGCCACCGCGTTCCAGAACAGCGTATAGACGCGGTACGGCCCGCCCTGCCCGGTCATCACCGTCCAGGGTTCGTGCAGCAGGTGGCCCGGATGGCTGACCGCGATCCGGCCTTCGGCGCGCAGGGCGGACTTGACGCCCTCGTCCCGCGCCCGCGAGGCCGGATCATAGAGCCGCGACCAGTGAACCCCCGCCGCCCCGGTCTCGGCGATCACGGCGCGCAGCACGTCCAGCGCCGCCCCCCGCCGAAAGGTCAGCCGCGATCCCGCGCGCTCCAGCATCGCCGCAAAGACCGCCAGCCCCTCGCCCAGCCGCCATTTCGCGGCGGCCCCCAGCGCCTCGGTCTCGGGGTCCAAGATGAACAGCGGCAACAGCGGACGCCCGGCATCGACCGCCGCCGTCAGCATGGGATGGTCCGACAACCGCAGATCGCGGCGAAACCACAAGATCAGGGGCGCGTCGGGCATTCTCACCAGGCAAGAGCGACTGTCAGCGCCTCAAGATAGCGGCGTTGCGTGCGGATCAAGGACAAAAGCGCCAACCTTCCCGTCACCTGGCCCCCCTTCCTCTGTTCCCAAATATCCCATGGGGGTCGCCCATCGAGTCCGCCATCGGTTCAAGGCCGATGGGCGACGGGGGTGTGAACCCCCCCGTCTCCGGCGGTCGCTCAGGCGCTGCCCGCTATCGCCGGGCCGACCGCGCGCCGCCCTTGCCCTGCACGGTGATCGTGCCGATGGACTGCAGCTTGAAGTTCGACAGGAAGTAGGCGACGACGATCTCGCGCGACTGGGGCGTCGACACGCCCGTGGCCCCCAGCGGCGGAAACACAACGAAATCGAACACCTGCGTGCCGTCCTCGTCCAGCGGGCGGGGCACCAGTTCGGCCTCCCAGTATCCCTGCCGGGGCGTCAGTCCGGTGGCGCGCACAATCGCCCCGCCGGTCACCTGCTCGATCACCAGCCCGGTCACGTCGGCCACCTGTTCGCGCGGATCGCCCGGCACGACCTGCGCCTCGGGGGCCACGACCGGTTCGGCCCGTTCCGACCGCCCGAACCAATTGAACGGGTTGAAGCGCGACTCGCGGATCACCCCGCAGGCCCCCAGCGTCAGCACCACCATCAGCGCGGCCAGCAGCGGCTTGCCCATCCTTGCCCCTCACGTCTTTGCCCGATTGGGCCTAGCCCATCCCGGACGCTTTGAAAAGCGCCGCCGCACTGGACCTTCGCGCGTCCGGGGTCTACCTCTGCGCCACAAGGAGACTGCCATGGCCACCCCCGCCTTCGAGGACATCGCCGAAACCTTCGCCTTCCTGGACGACTGGGAGGACCGCTATCGCCACGTGATCGAGCTGGGCCGCGCCATGCCGCCGCTGGACGAGGCGTTCAAGGTGGCGGCGTTCAAGGTGGACGGCTGCGCATCGCAGGTCTGGATCCGGCCGGTGGTCGAGGGCGACCGGTTTGATTTTCAGGGCGAAAGCGATGCGATGATCGTGCGCGGTCTGATCGCCATCCTGCACGCGCTGTATTCCGGGCTGACGCTGGCCGAGGTGCGGGCGGTGGACGCCGCTGCGGAACTCGCGCGCCTCGGCCTGCACGACCACCTGTCGTCGCAGCGGTCGAACGGCCTGCGCGCCATGGTGCGGCGGATCGGCCAGGTCGCGGCGGCGGCGTAGGCCGGGGCCTGCCCCGACTCCTGCAACCGAAACGTCGGGGCAAGCCCCGACCTACACCTGCTCGACCGTCACGCGGTCGGTGTAGAAGGCCAGGTGCCCGGCGATTGGCGCGCACCCGTCGATCGGCGTCTCGTAGGACCAGACGGCGTTGTCCAGCCGCCCCTCGGGGACGACGATGGTGAAATAGCTGGCCTGCCCCTTCCACGGGCAGCTCGTGCTGCGCGGCGTCGCGTCCAGCATGGCCATCGCGATATCCTCGCGCGGGAAGTAATGGACCGGGGCATAGCTGCCCTCGCTCAGTTCCAGCACGTTCCGGCTTTCGCCCAGCACCGCGCCGCCCGCCCGCACCACCCAGGTGCCTGGTGCATTCCGTATCCTGATGCGGTCCGACATCCGCGCCCTCCCCTTTTCCGCCTTGCCCTAGACTGGTGCAGTTGCCGCAAAAAGCCAGTCCCTTGCCGCCCCCGACACGCGGTTTTCCAGCAGGCTGCGCGTGGTTGCATGATATGTGTTCACCCAGTCGCGCTCGGCCGGTGACAGGCGGTGCGGCAGGATCAGGCGGCGGTCGAAAGGCACCCAGGTCAGCGTCTCGAACGCATGCTGCGGGCGGTGGTCGCCCAGAGGTGGCGCCTCGACCACCAGGATCAGGTTTTCCAGGCGGATGCCGAACGCCCCCTCGCGGTAATACCCCGGTTCGTTCGACAGCATCATGCCGGGCACAAGCGGCACCTCGGACAGCCGCGACAGGCGCTGCGGCCCCTCGTGCACCGACAGGAACACGCCCACGCCATGCCCCGTGCCATGATCGAAGTCCTGCCCCTCGACCCACAGCGCATAGCGCGCCAAGGGATCAAGGTCGCGCCCCGCCAGGCCGCGCGGAAACCGGACGCGGCTGATCGCGATCAGGCCCTGCAGCACGCGGGTATAGCAGGCCTGCGCCTCGGCCCCCGGATCGCCGACGGCCACGGTGCGGGTGATGTCGGTGGTGCCGTCCAGGTACTGCGCGCCGCTGTCCACCAGTAGAAGTTCGTCTTTCTGGACCGGCCGGTTCGACCCTTCGGTGACGCGGTAGTGCATGATCGCGCCGTTCGGCCCTGCGCCGCAGATCGTGTCGAAACTGATGTCGTGCAGCGCGTTCGTGGCACGGCGGAACCCCTCCAGCGCGCGGACCACGTCGATCTCCGTCAGGCTGCCTTGCGGTGCCTGCTGGTCCAGCCAGCACAGGAACTCGACCATCGCCGCGCCGTCGCGCAGGTGCGCGGCACGGGTGCCCGCAACCTCGGCGTCGTTCTTGCAGGCCTTGGGCAGGCGGCAGGGATCGTCGCCCCAGGCCACGGCGACGCCCGCATCGGCCAGTTCGCGCGTCACGGCCAGGGGGGCGGTGGTACGGTCGACGCGGACCGGGCCGGTCAGGGTGCGCAGCGCGGGCACAAAGGCCTGCGGCGGGCGCAGGGTGACATGGGGGCCGAGATGGGCGCGCGTGGCGTCATCGAACTTGGCGGCGTCGGCGAACAGGGTGACGCGCGCGTCATCGTGCAGGATCGCCAGGCCCTGCAGCACCGGATTGCGCGGCACGTCCGCGCCGCGGATGTTCAAGAGCCAGCAGACCGAATCGGGCAGCGTGATCACCGCGGCCCTCTGCCCGGCCTTGCGCAGACCCTCGGCCAGATCGGCCCGCTTGTCGGCAGCCGACCTGCCCGCCAGGTCCGCCGGATAGACGAACGCCGCACCTTGTGGCGGCGGCGGCTGATCCAGCCAGATTACATCGACGATATTGACGACAGGCTCAAAGGTTACGTCATGACCTTCAAGTGCCGTCTCAAGTTTGGCAATCTCGTCCGCCGTGTGCAGCCAGGGGTCGAACCCCAGCTTGCCCTTCGCCAGATGTGCCCGAACCCAGTCGCCGGGTTTTGTTTCGGGCCAGGGCACGGGCGTGAAATGTGCCAGGTCCACCTGCCCCTTCACCTGCGTCCGGTACCGCCCGTCGATGAACACCCCCGCCACATCCTGCAGCACGATGCAGAACCCCGCCGACCCGGTGAACCCCGTCAACCATTGCAGCCGCTCGTCCCGCGCGGCGACATATTCGCCCTGGTGGATGTCGGCGCGGGGCACGATGAAGCCCGCAAGTCCCTGCTCCGCCAGGGCTGACCGCAACGCCACCAGGCGCGGCGGGCCCTGTGCGGGATCGGCGTGGGAGGTGAAGGTCTGGAACATCACCCCGCCCGGCGCCCCATCGCCCGCGCCCGCTTGCGCGGGTCGCTTTCGAACAATCCGGCCAGTTGTTCGGTCATCGCGCCGGCCAGTTGTTCCACGTCCGTGATGGTCACGGCGCGGGCATAGTACCGCGTCACGTCGTGGCCGATGCCGATGGCGATCAGTTCCACGGCGCGGCGGCGTTCCACCATCGCGATCACGTCGCGCAGGTGTTTTTCGAGGAAGCTTGCGGCGTTGACCGACAGCGTGCTGTCGTCGACCGGCGCGCCATCCGAGATCACCATCAGCACCTTGCGCGCCTCGGGGCGGGCAAGCGCCCGGCGGTGCGCCCATTCAGCGCCTCGCCGTCGATGTTTTCCTTGAGCAGGCCCTCTTTCATCATCAGGCCCAGATTGTCGCGCACCCGCCGCCAGGGCGCATCGGCCGACTTGTAGACAATATGGCGCAGATCGTTCAGCCGCCCCGGCGTCTGCGGGCGGTGCTGCGCCAGCCAGCGTTCGCGCGCCTGGCCGCCCTTCCAGGCGCGGGTGGTGAAGCCCAGAATCTCCACCTTGACGGCGCAGCGTTCCAGCGTGCGGGCCAGCACGTCGGCACAGATGGCCGCGATGGAAATGGGCCGACCCCGCATCGACCCCGAGTTGTCCAGCAAGAGCGTCACGCAGGTATCGCGGAACTCGGTGTCCTTCTCGACCTTGAAGGACAGCGGCGTCGTGGGGTTCGCCACCACGCGGGCAAGGCGGCCGGCATCGAGGATGCCCTCCTCGCGGTCAAATTCCCAGCTGCGGTTCTGCTGGGCCTGCAACCGGCGCTGCAGCTTGTTGGCCAGGCGGCTGACAGCGCCCTTCAGGGGCTCAAGCTGCTGGTCCAGATAGGCGCGCAGGCGTTCCAGTTCGGCCGGTTCGGCCAGATCCTCGGCGTGGATTTCCTCATCGAAATCCGTGGTATAGACGGAGTAGTTGGGGTCCGCGTCGGAGTGCGGCGGGGGGGGCGGGGGTTCCAGCGGGGCCTCGCCTTCGGGCAGTTCGGCCTCGGTCCCGTCTTCCATCTCGGCCTGGTCGTCCTGCGACACCTGCGCCTGCGCCGCGTCCTGCTGTTCGTCCTGGGACCGTTCGGGATCGGCCTCGCCGTCGTCGCTGTCGTCCTGCTCCTCGCCGGTCGAATCGGGCTGGTCCTGATCCTCTTCCGCTTCGGAGGTTTCCTCTTCGTCGCCTGCATCGGGGTCGTCGCCCAGCTGGTCGCCGTAGCCGAGATCCGAGATGACCTTGCGCGTCATCCGGGCAAAGGCGGCCTGGTCGGCCAGCACATGGCCGAGGTTCTCGAGGCTGCCGCCCGCCTGATCCTCGATGAACCCGCGCCACAGGTCCATCACGTTGGCGGCCCCGCGCGGCATCGCCCGGCCCGTCGCCAGGTGGCGTACCAGAAATCCCGCAGCCACGGCCAGCGGCGCATCCGCCGACTGCGTGATCTGCGCATAGCCCTTGCGGTCGGCCTCGTGCGCGATCTTGGCGTCGATGTTCCCGGCGGTGCCGGGCATCGCGCGGGCCCCCACCGCCTCGCAGCGCGCCGTCTCCATCGCGTCGTAGATGTCGCGCGCCAGTTGCCCTGTGGGGGCATAGCGGGCCGACGTCCCCTCGTCATGGTGGCGGCGGCGCAGGGCAAAGGCGTCTGCCGTGCCGCGCGCCAGCATCACCTCGTCGCGGGTCATGCGGCGGCTGACCTGGGGCAGGCGGATGCCGTCGCGTGTCATGCCCGCCGGATCGACCGAATAGGCGACCGTCATCTCGGGGTCGTCGGCCATGGTGCGCGTGGCCTCGGCCAGCGCCTTCTTGAACGGATCGGCGGGGTTGTCGGTGGGCTTGGTCATGCGTCGCAGGTAATCACCCCGGCGGCGCGGGGGCAAGGCCAAGCGTCGGCCTCAGGCCCCCGGCAGCAGCCGGTCGCAGCGCGCGATGTGCATCCGGGCCACGGCACCCGCCCGCGCATCGCGCCGGAAGGTTGCCGCCGCCAGCAGCGCACCCTGGGCCGCCCGCGCCTCGATCCGCCAGGCGCGCAGGGTGGCCGGGGTGACGTTGGCATCGGGGGCGACGGCGGCCACAAGGTCGGCAAAGGCATCGCGCCGCGACGCTGTCGCTTCGGAAGCCTGGCCGTCGAACAGCCACAGATGTTCGGTGACCGCCGTGTAGCGGCCCGCACAATCGGCAAACGCGTGCAGGGTCTCTGTCATGTCGGCGGCACGGGCGACAGCGACGGCGGGCAGGGTGAGCGCCAGAACCAGGAGGCAGCATGTTCTCATATCGCCCATGAAAGTGACTTTAGCGCCGCGAAAGCGCCTTCACGATGGTCACAATGCGAAAATCCTGCGCGGATCGCGCCTTGGCACAGGAACGCACAGGGGCTCTTCGGTTCTGCGCAGTTGAACCGTCACGCCATCGGGTCACATTGCGGCGACACGTCCCGTCATCCCGACGCACAGGAGCCTGACATGCCGAACAAGCCCAAGATCGCCCTCATCATCGGGTCGACCCGCAAGACCCGCTTCGCCGACAAACCCGCGCAGTGGATGCTGAAGCAGGCCCAGGCGCGCGACGACATGGAGGTCGAACTGGTCGATCTGCGCGATTTCGACCTGCCGCTGTTCGATGAACCGGCGTCGAACGCCTGGATGCCCTCGTCCGACCCGCGTGCCGTGGCCTGGCAAAACAAGCTGGCCGAATTCGACGGCTACATCTTTGTCGTCGCCGAATACAACCGCTCGGTCACTGGCGCGCTGAAGAACGCACTCGACCAGGCCTACAAGGAATGGGTGCGCAAGCCCTTCACCGCCATCGCCTATGGTTCGGTCGGCGGCACCCGTGCGCTGGAACACCTGCGCCTGATCGGGATCGAGCTGCAGATGGTGCCGGTGCGCCATGCCGTGCACATCGGCATGGGCGATTTCTTCAAGGTGCATCCGATGGGGTCGAACGCGCCCATCGAGGAGATCGAGGCCAACATCCTGCCCGCCGCCAAGGCGTCGCTGGACGATCTGGTGTGGTGGGCGAAGGCGACGATGGCGGCCAAGGCCTAGCGCAGGCCGCGCGTCTCGGCCTGCGTCGCGGCAAAGGCGTCGCAGGTTTCCAGAAGTCGGTCATGCAGGTCCAGACTGACGGGGTCGCCCGCGATGGCGGCCCGCACAAGGCGGTCCATCGCGGGGCGCTCGCGCGCGATGTGGTGATCGACCGGGCCTGCCGCGCCGCTGTTCAGCCGCAGGGCGACGGCGCGGAACGCGGCTGCGCGCGCGGGATCGGTCGGGTCGGCGTCCAGAAGCCGCGAGCGGCGGGCGACGTCGTCGCGGCCCAGCCAGAAGGCCGCGCATTGCGCGGCAAGATAGAGGGGATCGGCGGAAGCAAACGCAGGCAGTGCCAGAAGCACCGCAAGCGCCGCGCTGCGCCTCACTTCATCGCCATGCTCGCCGCGCTCTCCGGCAGTTCCTCGCCAAAGCAGCGCTGATAGAACTCCGCCACCGTCTGCCGCTCCAGCTCGTCGCACTTGTTCAGGAAGGTCAGGCGGAACGCATAGCCGACGTTGCGGAAGATCTCGGCGTTCTGCGCCCACGTGATCACGGTGCGGGGCGACATCACCGTGGACAGGTCGCCGTTCATGAAGGCGGTGCGCGTCAGGTCGGCGACGGTCACCATCTGGTTGATCGTCTTGCGGCCTTTCTCGGTGTTGTAATGGGGCGACTTGGCCAGCACGATGGTGGCCTCGGCGTCGTGCGACAGGTAGTTGAGCGTCGCCACCAGGCTCCAGCGGTCCATCTGCGCCTGGTTGATCTGCTGCACGCCGTGGTAGAGGCCGGTCGTGTCGCCCAGACCCACCGTGTTCGAGGTGGCGAACAGGCGGAAACTGGGGTGCGGCGTGATGATCTCGTTCTGGTCCATCAGGGTCAGCTTGCCGTCATGTTCCAGCACGCGCTGGATCACGAACATCACGTCGGGGCGGCCCGCATCGTATTCGTCAAAGCAGATGGCGACGGGGTTGCGCAGCGCCCAGGGCAGGATGCCCTCGTGGAACTCGGTCACCTGCTTGCCGTCGCGCAGCTTGATCGCGTCCTTGCCGATCAGGTCGATGCGGCTGATATGTGAATCGAGGTTCACCCGCACGCAGGGCCAGTTCAGCCGGGCCGCGACCTGTTCGATATGCGTCGATTTGCCGGTGCCGTGATAGCCCTGGATCATCACGCGTCGGTTGTATCCAAAGCCCGCGATGATCGCCAGGGTGGTGTCGGGATCGAACTTGTAGGTCGGGTCGACGTCGGGCACACGCTCGCCCCGCTCGGCAAAGCCCTTGATCTTCATCTCGGTGTCGATGCCGAACACCTCGCGGACCGAGACTTCCTCGGAGGGTTTCTGGGGCTGGTCAAGCATCGTGCGGTTCCATCGGCAAAAAGATCGGGGCGGCCCGAGTGATGGAACATATCGCGGTAGGCCGCAAGGGGAAGGGGGTGCCGCCCATGGCGTTTCGGTGCCGCGCGCACGCCGTCCTTGCGGGGTCAACCTCAGCGTGCCGCCTCAGCCCAAGGCCAGCCAGTCGGCCGAGATGGCGTCAGCCGGTGCGGTCGCCGAGAAGGCACCGCCCGACGAAAGCGCAGACCCGTTGAACGCGCCCCCCGCCACGAAGAAAGGTCCGTAGGGGCGCGGGTCGGTCGGTTCGATCCAATAGGGCGTGGTGTCGAAGGCGTCGATGTAGTCCTGCGCCTCTTCCAGCGTCATCAGAAGGTCGGAACCATCCGCTGCCCCGCCCCAGACCACGCCCCAGTTTCCCTCCTCGACAGTGATGCCGTTTACGACCTCTGACAGGTCATCATCCGGCCCACCCAGTTCAAAGAAATGGACCATCGGCGTCGGCGTGTACAGCCACCGGTCCTCGAAGATCGCCTGCATCATCAGTTGGGGGCCAAGCCAGTCGGTTGCGCGCGTGGTAAAGACCGCGCCGCCGTCGTCGGGCTGCAGGTTCGGATCGGCGGCAAGCAGCGCGGCGTCGATCCGCACCCCGTTGACGAAGAACCGGTCCGATCCATCGGGGTTCACGACGATGGCTGCGATTTCCGACATGTCGATCCCGCCAAGGCCGAGCATGCCCAGCGTCAGGGACGCGAAGTTCAACGCCGTCAGGGCCGCCACGTTGACAACCAGGATGCCCGCAGGGTTGGTCCAGGTCTGGTTGGGATCAACGCCTGGAAACACGAACTCGAACCGGTCGGCCCCGGCCCCGCCCCAGACCACGCGCGCGCCCTCGCCCGCCCCGTACCGAAGACGGATCACGTCGGCCCCGTCGCCGCCTGCCAGGAGCTGGTCGTCGGGGGAAACTCCGGCGATGAGCGTGTCATTGCCCGCGCCGCCGACCACGATCTCGATCTGCGAATTGGTCACGTTGATGTTGACGGCATCGGCGGTGGACACAAAGGCCGCATCGCGGCCCGTGCCGCCACGGATGATCGCGTCGGCAGCGTCGAAGAAGATGAAGTCGTCGCCCCCGCCGCCGCGCAGGTCGTCGATGCCGCGGCCCCCGAAAATTTTGTCGTTTCCGACACCGCCGACAATTGAGTCATTGCCTCCCAAGCCGTGCAACCAGTCGTTTCCGTTGCCGCCAACTACGGACTCGTTCCCCGAGCCTCCCACCAACAGGCCATCCAGATCCTTCTGCATCGACGCAGATGCATCTATCACTTGGCGGCCATAGATGTTTCTGAAGGCATAGTCGATCTCGACCCCGACCGTGAAGGCCGGACTGGTGACTCCATACTGATTCGACATCGAAAAATAACCAACCCTTCTGTCAGACCAGCCGAGTTCACTAACCATAAGGTTTTCCAGCCGAACAATGTCTCCCTGAAAATCGTATATCGCATCGTTCGTATTGGGATTCACTAATGTGTCATACCCAGGGACCAATCCATGTATTAGTTCATGCAGGAGGGCGTATTCGAAACCGCGAATATTAGTGTTGCCATACTGGTTGATAGATCGGAAACCATTGCAATAGACAGGATCGATTTCAATGAAGTCTGGCCCCGGTGCTTGCCAGAAAGTTTCAGACTTGCCTTGAACATACGTTATCGTAAGATTTTCTCCTTGCGTAACACGTGTTTCAAGCATGGCGCGCATGGTCCACGAATTCTGGTAATAAGTGGAAATCAAATTTTGAACTTGGGTCGTGAACGCGCCGCCGGCAGATCCCGGTTGGATGTTGATGAATTGGAGAACCGTTTGCAGGCTCATTGTTCCAGCTCCCGGACTTCACAGGTTCCAAAGTGGTTCTTAGTTTCGGCACAGTCTTCTATTGCAGCACCTGCGCTAACAAGTCCTGCAGAAAGCATTTTCCCACTACGATCACAGATCGCCGTAGCGAACCCACTAGCCACCACAACCTCTAAGGGGCGAACCGGTTTACATCGCCAAGACCCGCTCACCAACGAAAGCGACATTGTATTTGAAACCTGTTTAATGCCCCATAACCGCAACGGGAGTCCGTTGGGCGGGAAAGGTACAAGTGGATTGTCAGGGTGAAACTCAAACAACGAAGTATTCGCAATCTTCTCTAGACGGCCCGTGTAGAAATCGCCGTGTTCAGCAACACCGCTTCCTTGCAGAAGCACCTCCGCTCCGGCACTGCTAGCGAGAAAGGCAAATGCCACAATGAGTGTTCCAGCCGCACTGCGATTGCGCGTCACCGCCGGTAGCAAAAACTTGCCTGATTTTTCTCTACGCGGCTTGCGGTCAATCAGATGCAGCATGCCTTATGATCCTCACAACTGCCCTAGGTTGCATAACACTCTGGAGTAGCCTGCTCCCCGACCAGGTACAAGAGTTTATTAAGTCGGTCGCCAAGGATCAAGTCGAGGTGGCGTTCACAGGGTGAAGCAAGTAGAGAGCTGCATGACCCCCTTCTCCTTCACCCTCCACGCCACCGACGGTGCCGCCCGCACCGGCACCATCACCACCCCGCGAGGGCTGATCCGCACGCCCGCCTTCATGCCCGTCGGCACCGCCGCCACCGTCAAGGGCATGCTGCCGGGCAGCGTGGCCGCGACCGGGGCCGACATCCTCTTGGGCAACACCTATCACCTGATGCTGCGGCCGGGGGCGGAACGGGTCGCGCGGCTGGGGGGCCTGCACCGGTTCATGAACTGGGACAAGCCCATCCTGACCGACAGCGGCGGCTTCCAGGTGATGAGCCTTGCGGGCCTGCGCAAGCTGACGGAGGCGGGGGTGACCTTCTCCAGCCACATCGATGGGTCGAAGCACCTGCTGTCGCCCGAAACCAGCATGGCGATCCAGCGTCTGCTCGGGTCAGACATCGTGATGGCCTTCGACGAATGCCCTGCCCTGCCCGCGACCGAGGACGAGACGGCCCGCGCCATGCGCCTGTCGATGAGATGGGCGCAAAGGTCGCGCGATGCCTTCGGCGACCGTCCGGGACATGCGCTGTTCGGGATCATGCAGGGCGGCGTCACGCCCGACCTGCGCGCGGAAAGTGCGGCGGCCCTGGTCGGGATCGGGTTCGACGGCTATGCCATCGGAGGCCTTGCCGTGGGCGAGGGGCAGGCGGCGATGTTCGGCGTGCTCGACTATGCGCCGGGGCTTCTGCCCGAGGATCGGCCGCGCTACCTGATGGGGGTCGGCAAGCCCGACGACATCGTGGGCGCGGTCCAGCGCGGGGTCGACATGATGGACTGCGTCCTGCCGTCCCGCTCGGGCCGGACCGGGCAGGCCTGGACGCGCCGGGGGCAGGTGAACCTGCGCAACGCGCGCCATGCGGACGACCCGAGGCCTTTGGATGCGGACTGCGAATGTCCTGCCTGCCGGGGCTATTCACGCGGCTACCTGCACCATGTAGTCAAGGCCGGAGAGATGATCGCGGGAATGCTGCTGACCTGGCACAACCTGCACTATTATCAGGCGTTGATGGCGGGATTGCAGGAGGCGATTGCGGGAGCGACACTCGATGCATACGTGTCGGCATTTCACGCACTGCGTGCCGAGGGCGACATTGCGCCCCAGTGACGCTCGGCAGTGCCACAAGGCGGAATTTTCGAAAATTCCGGTCCGATTTCTTTGAAGAAATCGACTACGCAATCCGCCGGATCGGTTCGCGATTGCAAAACACGACAAACTGCCCTGCATTCTCGACCACCGGGAACCCTCGCCGCTGCATCTCGTTCAGAAAGGCTGCACGACCGACGTATCGCTCTACATCGCGCACCTTGCGACGGATCACGCTTCCTTCGCGCGCGGCTTGCGAACTGAACAGATGCAAGAGCCACGCTTCCGGTGAAAGGACTTCAGGCAGGTTCTTCATCGCGGCACCTCCTGCGCGCCACCCTGCCCCACCTATCGTAAACGCCCGGTTAATCGCGATAGCGCGCCAGCACGTACACCCGGATGGCCGAGGCCAGTCCGACATCCGGCGCGCGCGCCTCGTCGATCTCGGCAGCCAATGCATTGATTGCCAAGCCCTTTTCCTCGGCAATCTCGCGGAAGGCGCGCCAGAATGCCGCCTCCAGCGACACCGAGGTGCGATGCCCGCGCAGCGTCAGCGAATGCTTGACCGGCCGTGCCGTCATTCGAGGCGATGCCCGTCCAGATCGCGACGGGCCTTGTCGGCCTGCGCCGCCTCGCGGTGCTTCTCGGCCTTGCTGCGCCCGAACTTCGCGGCATTGGCGTCGGCCTCGGCCTTTGCTTCGGCACGCGCGCGGTCCTTGCGCGCGGCGCGCAGGTTTACCACCGCGCCCGTCACCCCTTGGGTCCGATCATGTCCTCGGGCCGGACCACGCGGTCGAAGGTCTCGCCGTCGACATAGCCAAGTGCGATCGCCTCTTGGCGCAGCGTCGTGCCGTTGCGATGTGCGGTCTTGGCCACCTTCGTCGCGGCGTCATAGCCGATGGTCGGGGCCAATGCGGTCACCAGCATCAGGCTTTCCTTCATCAGCCGGTCGATGCGGGCGACGTTGGCCTGGGTTCCGACCACCATGTTGTCGGTGAACGACCCCGCCGCATCGCCCAGAAGCTGCATGGATTGCAGCACGTTGTAGGCCATCACGGGGTTGTAGACGTTCAGCTCGAAATGCCCCTGCGACCCGGCAAACCCCACCGCCGCGTCGTTGCCCATCACTTGCACGCAGACCATGGTCAGCGCCTCGGCCTGGGTCGGGTTGACCTTGCCGGGCATGATCGAGGACCCCGGTTCGTTCTCGGGCAGGATCAGCTCGCCCAGGCCCGACCGCGGCCCCGACCCCAGAAGGCGCATGTCGTTGGCGATCTTGAACAGGCTGGCCGCCACCGTCTTCAGCGCGCCACTGAACATCACCATCGCGTCATGGGCGGCCAGCGCCTCGAACTTGTTCGGGGCGGTGGTGAAGGGCAGGCCCGTGACGGCGGCAATCTCGGCGGCCACGCGGCGGTCCCAGCCGACGCGGGTGTTCAGGCCGGTGCCGACCGCCGTCCCCCCCTGTGCCAGTTCGTAGATGTCGTGCAGGCAGGACTTCACCCGCGCAATGCCCTTGGCCACCTGATGGGCATAGCCGGAAAACTCCTGCCCCAGCGTCAGGGGCGTTGCATCCTGCGTATGGGTCCGTCCGATCTTGATGATGTGGTAGAAGTCCTGCGCCTTGGCGGCCAGCGCGTGGTGCAGCTTTTCCAGGCCCGGCAGCAGCACGTCGCG
This sequence comes from Gemmobacter sp., assembly GCA_052387255.1. Taxonomy (GTDB): domain Bacteria; phylum Pseudomonadota; class Alphaproteobacteria; order Rhodobacterales; family Rhodobacteraceae; genus JBBQXK01. The sequence continues at coordinate 52,483 of JBQTJI010000013.1, forward strand.
CGCCATCATGGCGATGGCCACATGCATCGCGGTGGGGAAGGTGTCGTTCGAACTTTGCCCCATGTTCACATGGTCGTTCGGATGGACCGGCTTTTTCGACCCCATCACGCCGCCCAAGCTCTCGATGGCGCGGTTCGAGATCACCTCGTTCGCGTTCATGTTCGACTGGGTGCCCGACCCGGTCTGCCAGACGACGAGGGGGAAATTGTCGTCGAACTTCCCCGCGATCACCTCGTCCGCCGCCGCCGCGATGGCCTGGCCCAGGGTCGGGTCGATATCGCCCTGCGCGATGTTGACCAGGGCGCAGGCCTTCTTGATGACGCCAAGGGCGCGGATGATGGCCACCGGCTGGCGTTCCCATCCGATGGGGAAGTTGATGATCGACCGCTGCGTCTGCGCGCCCCAGTACTTGTCGGCGGGCACCTCCAGCGGGCCGAAGCTGTCGGTTTCGGTGCGGGTCGCGGTCATGCGGGGCCTCCGTCTGGATCGGGGCCGTTGATAGGGCGGCAGGGGGCGGAAATCAATCGGCGCGGAAGTAGCGGTAGACGCGCGCCGGGGGCAGGTTGTTCCAGATGCGGGGCCCCTTGTCGAATGTCAGGCCAAGGTCGGCCTGCACCTCGGCGGCGACGGGGGGGCGCGGGCCGTAGGTGAATTGCGTATAGCTGCCACCCTGCCGCAACACGGCAAAAGCACCGCCGACGATGGCACGCTGCGTGTCGGTCTTCATCGACAGCAGGGGCAGGCCCGACACCACGGCCCCTGCCCCGGCCAGGCAGAACCGCGCCACGTCCTGCGCGCCGGTTTCGTGCACCGTCACGCCGGGAAAGGCCGCCCGCAACATCGCCGCGAAATCCGGGTTCATCTCGAACAGGGTCAGGTTTTCGGGTCGCACGCCCCGGTCCAGGATTGCTAGCGTGATCTTGCCGGTTCCTGCCCCGAACTCGATCACCGGCCCGCTGCCCGGCCCCAGATGCGCGGCCATGGCGGCGGCAAGATCGGCCGACGACGGGGCCAGCGCCACCACCTCGTGCGGGCGGCGCAGCAACTGGCGGACGAACAGGTTCAGGTCGGAAGGCATCGGCAAGGGCTCCTCGGTACAGGGATAGTACGTTGGAGACGGGCGGTAACAGGCCCTTGTGACAGGCCCGCGACGCCTATTTGCGAAACTTGTCCAGGCTGACCACTTCGCCCGGCGGTCGGGCCTCCTCGACCTCGTCCTCGTCGTCGTCGTCCTCGTCGTCATGCGTCTCGAAGCGCAGGCCGAACTCGACCGACGGGTCGACGAAGGTGCGGACCGCGTCGAAGGGGATGACCAGCGGCTCGGGCTGGTTGCCGAAGTTCAGGGTGACCGAGAACCCTTCGTCCGTGACCTCGAGATTCTCGAACCAGTGCTGGATCACCACCGTCATCTCGCCCGGATAGCGCGACCGCAGCCAGTCGGCCATGGCAACACCCGCGTGCTTGGTGTCGAAGGTGATGAAGAAGTGGTGCGCCCCCGGCAGGCCGTGGTGTGCAACGTCGGTCAGCACGGTCTGGATCAGGCCGCGCATGGCCCGGTGCATCAGATTGCCGTAGTCGATGGACCGCGCCATGGAAGCCTTCCCTCGGATGCGGCCAGCATAGGGGTTTTGCCCGGCTTGGAAAGGGGGCGGGCAGAGAAGATGCAGGATCAGCGCAAGCCCCGCGGCAATCCCCAGCACCGTGACAAGGCCCCAGTGCCGCCACAGGATCAGCCAGGCCGACAGGGCGGCCAGCCCCATGGCCTGTCCGTTGACGGTCGCAAGATCGGGCACCGTCATGCGGAACGGCCAAGCCTGCCAGACCTCGACCCGCCCGAACAGCACATGCAGCGCGAACCACAGCGACAGCGACGCGATCACCCCCACGACCGCCGCCGTGATCCCGGCCAGGGCCTGCGACAGGCGCGGCTGGCCCGCCAGACGCTCGATGAAGGGCGCGCCGGCAAAGATCCACAGGAAGCAGGGCACGAAGGTCATCCACAGCGCCACCACGGCCCCCGCGACGCCGAAGGCCACCCCCCCCGCCTTGAAGGCGGCGAGGTATCCGACGAACTGGTTGACCAGGATCAGCGGCCCCGGCGTCGTCTCGGCCAGGCCCAGGCCCGCGATCATCTCGGGCGTGGTCAGCCAGCCCTTCACCTGCACCACTTCCTGCGTCATCCAGGCCAGCACGGCATAGGCCCCGCCAAAGGTCACGACGGCCAGCTTCGAGAAGAACACCCCCAGGTCGAACAGCAGCCCCCCCTCCAGCACCCCGAGGGCCGCCAGCGGAACCAGCCACAGCGCACCCCAGACCGCGACCTGCGTCATGGCCGTCGACACCGCCCCCGCAGGCGCGGGCGGGGCGGGCACGGCGGGTGTGTTCCAGGCCACCGCCAGCCCGAACAGCCCGGCCCCGATCACCACCAGGGGAAACGGCACGTTCAGCGCGTACAGCGCCACGAACGCCGCCACCGCAAGCCCCCAGTGCCACCGCGCCTTGAGCGCCTTTTTCGCGACGCGTTGCAGCGCATGCAGCACGATGGCCAGCACCGCCCCCTGCACACCAAAGAACAGCGCGGCGATCAGCGGCACCTGCCCGAAGGCCGCGTAGACCATCGACAGCGCCAGCACCACCAGAGCGCCCGGCAGCACGAACAGAAGCCCCGCGATCAGACCCCCCGGCACGCCCGCCAGCCGCCAGCCCGCATAGGTGGCCAATTGCATCGCCTCGGGCCCCGGCAACAGCATGCAGAACGACAGGGCGCGCAGGTACTCGGGTTCGGACAGCCACTTGCGGTCGTCCACCAGTTCGCGGTGCATCAGCGCGATCTGCGCCGCCGGGCCGCCGAAGGACAGACAGCCGATGCGCAAGAAGACGCGGGTCAGGTCGCGCAGGGTCGCGCCCGCAGTTGCACCTGCAGCCATCGTCATGCCTTCCTCCCCGCAGGCCAGTCGTGGCCTTCCTCGAACCCGTCCCGCGCCCAGCGGTAGAGCGCATCGTACAGCATCATCCCCGCCTCGAGCTGCGCTAGGTCGTCCCGGTACAGCCGCGACAGCCCGACCGACACCGCCAGCAGCCCTGCCGCCAGCGGCGACAGGTCGTGCCGGTCGGTATCGGCGGCGCGCACCACCAGGGACAGCCGGTCGATCGCCGAGGTCGACAGGCCGAACTCGGCCACCATCGTGTCGAAGGTGCAGGTTTCGCCCCGGTGCGACCAGAACACGCCGTCGATGTCAAAGGGCGTGGCGTTGAACCGCTCGGCCACGGCAGGCACCTCGGCGGGGGCCACGAACAGGAACCGGGCGGTCGGGTCGACAAAGCGGCGGATCAGCCAGGGGCAGGCGATGCGGTCGATCTTGGGGCGGTGGCGCGTGACCCACAGGTTTCCGGGCGGCAGCGCCGCGACCGGCACCATCGGCAGGCCCGCCTCGGCCCAGCCGACAGCGCCGCCCTCCAGCACCTCGGCAGGCACGCCCTGCAGCCGCAACAGGGCCGCCACCCCCTCGGACAGCTTGCGCCCCCTGGCGCAGGCCACCACGGCGCGTTGCCCCGCCAGTCGCGGAGGAACCGTGTCAAAGCCGTCATGCGGATGGACGAACGCGCCGGGAACCAGGCGCGGGTCCAGTGCGCGGTCCTCGGGCAGGCGCACGTCGATGATGGCGGGCGCATCGGGCGTGCCGATCAGGCGCGCAAGCTGCGGAACAGAAATCTGGGTAAATCCGGGCATCGGGGCATCCTTTGGGGTCATGTCCATGGATGCGCCGCTTGGGCCGAAGCCTGACGGGGCGCGGTCGCGAACCCCCGTGACGGCGCAGTAGATCGGGAACGGCGGCAGGTCAAGCGGGATTCAGCCGACGGGCCTGACCAGTTCGCGCAACAGTTTCAGGCGCAGCGTGCGGGCATAGTCCTGCAAGCCCCGCGCGGTCACCACAAAGCCGCCGGGCGTGACGACCCAGCCGCGGTAGTAGGTGGTGATCGGGACGCCTTCGCCCGCCTCTTCGATGGCAATGGCGTTGATCGTGACGCCCGCCGCCACTGCCTCGGACCGCGCGCGGGCATCGGTGAAGCCCGCATTCTCTTGCCCGTCGCCCGAAATGTCGATCACCTGCGCCCGGCAATCGGCCACCCCCGCAAACTGCGCCAGGGCAAAGCTCACGCCCTGCCCCACCGCCGTATCCGACCCCTCGAAGGCACGGGGAACGGTCGCGGCCCGACCGGCAAAGCCGACAACCGCCTCGGGCGTCAGCATCCGCTGCCAGGGCAGCACCAGCGCCTGCTGGCCGGGGCCCGACCACTGCACCACCGCCAGCGCCACCTGCCCCCGCACCAGCGCCTCGGCCACCGCCGGGTCGGACATCGCAGCGGCAAGCCCCTGGGTCTGCAAGAGATAGTCGCCGCGGTCGATGGAACCGGAGACGTCGATGGACAGCACCAGAGCAGTCTCGCAGGCCGCTGCGGGAAGCGCGGTCAGACAGGCAAGGCACATGGTACGCAGCATCGTGCAACGATGCGGCCCGTGTGCAGGACTGGCAAGGGAAATGAAGGTGCAGGTTTCTGTTGCCAGGTACCTGCGAACCCCGCCCTACGCTGCTAGGCGCAGGGGCTTAGATTTGGTCTTGCGAGCCGCTTACGCAGCCAGCGCCACCGGAGCACGGTTGTCATTGGCAACTGTGATCTTGGACCGATAACGGTGGTACCTCACCGAGCGAAAGCTGGCCTCTTTGAACGTTCGTCGATCCTATTTCGGCCCCACACGCCCGCAATGAACGGGAAAGTCTGGTGGAGCCGCCGGGTACCGCCCCCGGGTCCGAGCCGTCTATTGCAGGTGCGTTTATCACCATAGTCCCGGTTGCCCGGAACGCGACCAACATAAGGACCGGCGCGCCGTCATGCAAGTGCTGCGCAGGGCAGGGCAAGTGACCGGGTTCGACGGGCCTCAGGCTGCCGCGCGCGCAGCCTCGGCGCGTTCGGCGGCGCGGGCATCGCCGTCATCGATCCGGCCGAAGCTGTCATCGATCCAGACCCGGACCTGATGTGCCCAGTTGCTGTTGTCGAACCTGCGCCGGGTGGTCACGCGGGTGCCCCGCGCCGCCGGGCGCAGCGCAATGTCGACCGAACCGCTGATCCCGACCGCCCCGGGCCGGGCCGTCGGGGCGGTCCAGTCGAAGGCATGGGCATGGGGACGTTCGCTGTGCCGGATGGTCTGCACTTCCTCGACCGTGGCCAGATCGCCCGAACGCGCGACCATGTGCATCGTCCGCCCCGGCTCCAACCAGCGGACCGACAGGATGTCGGCCTGGGGATAGGCGTCAATCGTGTCCGGGCTGATGATCCAGTGCGGCCAGAGCCGGTCCGGCGGCAGGTGGCTGGTTGTTGTTGTTTCGGATGTCACCTGACGCAGGGGCAGCAGGCGGTCGAGCCAGGGGCCGGTGTAGACGATGACCACCAGATACACGACGAAGAATACCTGGGCACCGCCGAACGACAAGAGGCCGTCGTTCATCGTTTCGATCACATCCATCAGCGCCAGCAAGGGCATGGACAAGGCGACCCCCTCGGCATTCCAGCGCAGCACCGGGAAGGCCAGCACGATGGTCCCCAGAAACAGCGTCAGACCCGTGGCAAAGGCAAGCATGGCCACCAGCGGCATCGGCACGCCCCCGACCGTGCGGGGATCGTCCCAGAAGGCAATCAGCCCGGCAAGCGCAAAGGCCAGCGCGACGATGAGAAAACGGCGGCGTTCCCTGTAAAGGCGATACAGCATCGGCGCGGACCTTCTGACGTGGCCATGCCCCATGCCCGGACAATGCGCCCATTTCAGGGAACGCGGGTGTCGAACCTGCGCCGCGACGAAAAAGGCACCCGGATCGCTCCGGGTGCCCCAGGGCCGTCAGCAGGGCAGCGATCAGAACCCGGCCTTGATCTGCTCGAACTCTTCCAGCATCCGCGTCCGCATGGCGCTGTCCAGCGGTGTCTGGCTCAGCAGGATGCCGTCCACCGGATCGACATCGCCGGCCTTCAGTTCCTCCAGCGTGATGTTCTTCATCGCCGCGTCGTTGGCATGGGCATAGCCGAAGTTCGCGAGCAGCCCCTTGGCCGACCCAGGGTCGAGCCAGGCGTTGATGAAGTCATAGGCCTTGTCCTCGGACCCCGGCGCGTCCTTGAAGTTCACCATGCCGCAGAACCATGACGCCGCACCTTCCGTGGCGGTGCGGTTGAAGGCCACCGGCACATTCTCGCGGCGCATCGCGGCGACGCCGTCGTTCCATGACCAGGACACCACGACCTCGCCCGTCTTCATCAGCTGTGCCAGATCCGACGGATCGGCCCAATAGGCGCGCACGTTGGCATGCGCTTTCCGCAGCCACTCGGCGGCGGCAGTGAACTGCTCGTCGGTCATGTTGTTCCAGCTTGTCGTGCCCGTCGCCAGCAGCGCCAGCGACCAGGTGTCGTCGACGTTGTCGGGCAGCGAGGTCTTGCCGGCATACTTCGGATCGATGAAGACGTTCAGCGACGCCACGTCCTCGACCGGGACGACCTCGGTGTTGTAGGCGGTGGCTGTATAGGCATAGTCGGTCGGGATGTACCACACGCCGCCCTCGTCCTTGAAGACCGGGCTGTCGAGGAAGCGCGGGGCGATGTTGGCGAACTCGGGGATGCGGCTGACGTCCCAGGGTTCGATCAGCCCGGCCTCGCGGTAGGTCTGCACCTTCTGCGAACAGGGGTGGGCCACGTCGGCCTTGAACCCGGACGAGACCTTCTGGAACGCCTCGTCGTCGTCGCCGAAGAAGGCATAGGTCGGCATCTGGCCGTGCTTGGCCACATAGCCCTCGATCAGGGTCTGGTCCTCGAACCCGGCCCAGTCGAACACGATCAGCTCGGGATCGGCGGCAAGGGCGGGGGGGGCTGCCAGGGCCAGGGCGGCGCTGGCCAGCAGGAAACGGCGGATCGTCATGGCGGGTGCTCCTCGTCTGTTGGCGTCTCGGGCCATGACCCTTCGACGGGGCCGGTTCCGAGTGCCGAAAAGCTAGGGGTGTTGCGCCGGCGGCTCAAGGGGGGATTGGCGCACAATTGCGCCAGCCTGCCCGCCCGCGTGGCGTTTTTCGGGATCGGAAGGCTGCGGATGCCGCTTTGCCGGGCAGACTTGCGGGTGCCGCCTGGCCGGATAGGATCGCGCGCAGCCCCAGACAGGATGCCGATCCCATGCCAACCCTCGACTCCACCTTTGTCCGCAGCCAGTTTCCGGCGTTTTCCGAGCCTTCGCTGGCCGGGCAGGCGTTCTTTGCCAATGCCGGGGGGTCCTACCCTTGCGTCCAGGTGGTGGACCGGCTGACCCGGTTCTACCGGACGCGGAAGGTGCAGCCCGGTGCGCCCTATGCCGTCAGCCAGGTGGCCGGGGCCGAGATGGACGAGGCGCGCGACCGGCTGGCGGCGCTGATGGGGGTGGCCCCCGACATGGTGAACTTCGGCCCCTCGACCAGTGCCAACACCTATGTGCTGGCGCAGGCGGTGCGGCAGTGGCTGCGCGGCACGGACGGCGCGGTGGTGGTGACCGACCAGGACCACGAGGCCAATTCGGGCGTCTGGCGGCGGCTGGCCGATGACGGGATCGCGGTCCGCGAATGGAAGATCGACCCCGCGACCGGGCATCTGGACCTGTCGGGCCTGCCGCCGCTTCTGGCCGACGGCAAGGTCCGCCTGGTCGCGTTCCCGCATTGCTCGAACGTGGTGGCCGAGATCAACCCGGTGGCCGAGATCGCGGCGATGGCGCGGGCGGCGGGTGCGCGCACGGTGGTGGACGGGGTCAGCTATGCGCCGCACGGCTTTCCCGACTTTGCCGCGCTCGGCTGCGACGTCTATCTGTTCTCGGCCTACAAGACCTATGGCCCGCACCAGGGGATCATGGTGATGGACCCCGATTTCTGCGCCGACCTGCCCGCCCAGGGGCACTGGTTCAACGCCGGCTATCCGGCCAAGCGGTTCACGCCAGCAGGCCAGGATCACGCGCAGGAAGCGGCCTGCGCCGGAATGGCGGACTATGTCGATGCGCTGCACGCGCACCATTTCCGGCCGGACGCCGATGCGGCGGGCCGCAACCGCGCCGTGCACGACCTGATGCGCGCCGCCGAAGTGGAACGGGTGGCCCCCCTGCTCGACTATCTGGCCGCCCGCAACGACGTCGCGCTGATCGGCCCGCGCGCGGCCGGGGACCGCGCACCCACGGTCGCGGTCCGCCTGGACCGGGCCGCCGAACCGGTGGCTGCAGCCCTGGCCCCCCATGGCATCAATGCCGAGGGCGGCCATTTCTATGCGGTGCGGCCCCTGGCGGCGATGGGGGTCGACCTCGGCCGGGGGGTTCTGCGCCTGAGCTTCGTGCACTACACCACGGCGGAAGAGGTCGACCGCCTGATCACCGCGCTGGACCGGGTGCTCTGAGGCCGCGCGGGCTTGCCGGGCCTCCCGCCGTCCCGGCGCGCGACGGGCTCTCGCCCGTCGCGGCTTGTCCCTGTTGGGCCGGGCGCGCGCGCCGCCCGCAAGGCAGGGGGGCGCTGCCCCCCTCGCTGCGCTCACCCCCCGGGATACTTGGGGACAGAAAAAGGGGCAGGAGGGACAGACCCCGGTCGGGCCGGCCGCTACAGCCGGATCACTCGCACGTCCGACCCCTTGGCGGTCAGGGCAATCTCGCCCCGGCACAGGCGCAGGGCGTCGTCGCCGAAGGCCTCGCCGCGCCAGCCGGTCAGGGCGGGCAGGTCGCGGACCCCCGCCGCGATGGCATCGAGTTCGGAGGCCGAGGCGATCAGCTTGGACGCCACCCCCAAGGCTTCGGACTTGGCCTTGAGCAGCACGCGCAAGAGGTCGGCCAGGGCCGGGTTCACCTGGCCCGCATCGCGTTCGGGTTCGACGCGCGGCAGGTCCTCGGGGCGCAGTTCGAGCCCTGCCTTGACGGCGGCGAGGATGCCGTCGGCGATGTCCCCCTTGCGCCCCTCGCGCAAGAGCAGGCGCGACCGGCCGAGATCGTCGTGGTTGAGCGGCTTGTTCGAGGCCAGTTCCAGAAGCGCGTCGTCCTTGATCACGCGGGCACGCGGAATGTTCTGGGCCTGGGCATGGGCCTCGCGGAAGCGCGCCAGTTCCTTGACCAGCCCCAGGAACCGCGCCGAGGTGGTGCGCGTCTTGATCCGCAGCCAGGCATCCTCGGGCGTGACGGTATAGGTTGCGGGGTCGGTCAGGACGGCCAGTTCCTCGTCCACCCAGGGGCCGCGCCCGCTTTTCGCGATCTGCGCGGCCAGGCTTTCGTAGATCACCCGCAGATGCGTCACGTCGGCCAGGGCATAGACCATCTGCGCCTCGGACAGCGGGCGGCGCGACCAGTCGGTGAAGCGGCTGGTCTTGTCCAGCGGCTGGTGGGCGATCTTGCGCACCAGCGTCTCGTAGCCCGCCTGTTCGCCGAAGCCGCAGACCATCGCGGCGACCTGGGTGTCGAACATCGGCGTCGGGAACACGGCCCCCTCGACAAAGAAGATTTCCAGGTCCTGGCGGGCGGCGTGGAACACCTTGACCGTCGCCTCGTGGCGAAAGAGTTCGTACAGGGGTTCGAGCGACATCCCCCCGCCCGCGACCGGATCGACCAGCACCGCCTCGCCCGTCCGCGCCGGGGGCAGCGCCATCTGGATCAGGCACAGCTTGGCCCAGTAGGTGCGTTCGCGCAGGAACTCGGTGTCGATGGTGACGTAAGGATGGGTCTTGGCGGCCTCGCAGAAGGCGGCGAGGTCCTCGGTGGTGGTGATGGTGCGCAAAGAGCGGGTCCTTTCGGCGTCGCGGGGTCATCCCGCAGGTGTCGCCCGTCCCTTACAGCGCGACGGGAACCTTGGGAAGGGGATCAGGGCAGGTACACCGGCGTCCTGTCGCCCCCGGCATAGCGGCGCAAGACCGCGGGGTAGAGCCGATGCTCCATCGCCAGAACGCGGGCGGCAAGGCCGGGTTCGGTATCGCCGGGCAGCACCGGCACGCGGGCCTGGCCGAGGATCGGGCCTGCGTCGAGATCCGCCGTCACCTCGTGCACGGTGCAACCCGCCTCGGCGTCGCCTGCGGCCAAAGCGCGGGCGTGGGTGTCAAGGCCCGGATAGCGCGGCAAGAGCGAGGGGTGGATGTTCAGCATCCGCCCCGCAAAGCGCGCCACGAAGGCCGGGGTCAGCACGCGCATGAACCCGGCAAGGCACAGGATGTCGGGGCTCGCCGCCATCACGGGTTCCAGCAGCGCCGTCTCGAACGCCGCCCGGTCGCCGCCAAAGGGCCGGTGGTCGACCGCCGCCACGGCCAGGCCGCGCGCCGCCGCATGGGCCAGCCCCGCCGCCGCCGGATCGTTCGCGGCGACCAGCACCGGGCGCGCCGGATGGTCGCCGGTCATGCTGGCCACCAGCGCCAGCATGTTCGACCCGCCGCCCGAGATCAGGATGGCGACCCGGATCACGCCAGCGTGCCGGTGGTGACGACGCCCTGCCCTTCGGTCACGCGGCCCATGGGGATGACGGTTTCGCCCATGCCGCCCAGCAATTCCGCGATGGCATCGGCCCGGTCGGGGGCCACCACCAGCATCATGCCGATGCCGCAGTTGAAGGTCTTGAGCAGTTCCGCCTGCGACATCCCCGCGCTGTCGCGCAGCCAGCGGAAGACGGGCGGCAGGGCCCAGGCCCCAAGGTCGATGACGCAGGCCAGCCCTTCGGGCAACACACGCGGCGGGTTCTCTGCCAGCCCGCCGCCGGTGATGTGGGCAAGTCCGTGGACGCCGCCCGCGCGGATCGCGGCCAGCGACGGCTTGACGTACAGCCGCGTCGGCGTCAGCAGGGCCGCGCCCAGCGTGCCCGCGCCAAAGGGACAGGGCGCGTCCCAGCCCAGGCCCGACACCTCGACCACCTTGCGCACGAAACTGTAGCCGTTCGAATGCACCCCGTCCGAGGCCAGGCCCAGCAGCACGTCGCCCAGGGCCACACCCTGCGGCAAGTCGGCCCCGCGCTCCATCGCGCCCACGGCAAAGCCCGCCAGGTCGAAGTCGCCGCCGTGGTACATGCCCGGCATCTCGGCCGTCTCGCCCCCCACCAATGCGCAGCCGGTGGCGGCACAGGCCCGGGCGATCCCTTCGACAATGCGCGCAGCCTGGTCGACGTCCAGCTTTCCGGTGGCGAAATAGTCCAGGAAGAACAGCGGCTCCGCCCCCTGGCAGACGAGGTCGTTGACACACATCGCCACCAGGTCGACGCCGATGGTGTCGTAGAGGCCCGTGTCGATGGCGATGCGCAGCTTGGTGCCCACGCCATCGGTCGCGGCCACCAGGATGGGGTCGCTGTACCCCGCCGCCTTGAGGTCGAACAGCGCGCCGAACCCGCCCAGACCCGCCATCGTGCCCGGTCGGCGGGTGGCGGCGGCGGCGGGCTTGATGCGTTCGACCAGCGCATTCCCTGCGCCGATGTCCACGCCCGCCTGCGCATAGGTCAGTCCGTTCCCGTTCATCCCGGCCCCCGTATCATCCAGGCCCCCGTTTCATTCCGGTCCCGTCGGTTCACCGTCCGCGCGATACACCAACCGCCCTAGGCCCACAACCGATGCCTTGTGCTTGACAGGCCACCATCAGGTGCTAGGCACGGGGCCGGTCGGGCCTGTAGCTCAATGGTCAGAGCAGGGCGCTCATAACGCCTTGGTTGGGGGTTCGAGTCCCTCCGGGCCTACCAATTGCCACTACTGCCGCCACAGCCAGGCGCGGCTGGCGAGCGCGCCCTGCGCCTTGGCCAGCAGGCGGTTCAGCGGCCCCGGCGAAGGGATGGTGCCGGTGGCCAGGCGCTCCACCGCCACCTCGGGGGGACAGGGGCGGCGGCTGACCGGGTCCCAGTAGCGGGGATAGGCGATCAGCACGGCGTGGGCCAGTGCGGCAAGCGTGGGGCGCGACAGGGGATGGCCGTCCGGCGCGTGGCGGCGGCGGTCGGGGACCGGGCCCAGGTCCGTCGTCAGGCCCCAGCCGGCATAGAACGGCGCGCCAAGGCAGGTCACGCGCCGCCCCCGGATCAGCGCCTCGAAACCGATCAGCGAGGTCATCGTCCAGACCTCGTCGCAGGTCTCGATCAGGGCGGCGGCATCGGCACCCCGCACCACGATATCGGCCAGCCGCTCCAGTTCGGCCCCCGGCACCGCGCCCGGCCGCAGCCCGGCCTCGACGTCGGGGTGCGGCTTGTAGACGATGGCGGCATCCGGGTTGGCGGCAAAGGCCGCCTGCAAAAGCCCGAGGTTGGTCCGCACCGCACCCGCGCCAAGGCGGATCGAGGCGTCATCCTCGACCTGCCCCGCGACCAGCACACGGGGACCTGCGGGCAGGTCTGGCTGCGCGCCGGGCAGGTTGTACTTGGTCACGCCGGTCGCCACGATCCGCTCGACGAGGCGGTCCGCCCGGTCGATGCCGCCGGGCGGGACGGGCACCAGGATCAGCCGTTCCAGCCTGCTTTCCCGCGTGGGGTCATAGTAGATGCCGCTGTCGTCGGTGACCAGGCTGAGCGGGGGCACAAGGTCGGCCCCGAGGCCCCGCGACCGCAGGAACCCGTCCTCGACCCGCAAGATGCGGGGGGCGGCCAGGCCGGGGGGCTCGCGGCCCGCCCAGACCAGCATGCCCCGCCCGCCATCCTGCGCCTTGCGCGCGGCGGCGGCGGGATCGTCGGCAAAGACCAACGGCTTCTCGCGCCCGAACACCGCCTGCAGCCGCCCCCGCTTCCACAGCCGCATCCCAAGCGCCACATGGCCATGCCGGTCCTCGCGCCAGGCGCGGGTCTCGGCCTCCAGCTGGTCGACCGCCTCTTCGAAACTGCACAGCCTGTCGCGGCAGGGGTCGTACCACAGGGGGGCCAGGATCATCGCTGCGGCAAACAGTTGCGTGGGCGTCAGGCGGCGGGTCCGGCGCGCGACGGGGCGTTCGTCGCGGGTCAGGCCCCAGCCAGCATAGAAGGGCTGCCCCCAGACGCGCGGTCGGTGCCCCGCCAGGATCGCCTCGAACCCCATCTGCGACGACAGGGTGTGCACGGCAATCGCGCCCTCCAGCAGTTTCCACGGAGATACCGGGGTGGTCAGCATCGTCACCCGGTCACCTGCATCCTGCGGGCCATAGTGGCCGGGGCGCAGGCCCATGGCGGTTTCGGGGTGGGCCTTCACGACGACGCGCGCGCCGGGATGGTCGATCAGCGCGGCCCCCAGCATCTCGGCAAAACTCGACTCGGGCGCACCGGCATGGCGGACCGAGGCATCGCCGCGCGTCTGGTCCACCACCAGCACGTATCCGGGGGGCGGCAAGGGCGCGTCCGGGTCGTGATTGTTGTATTTGGACAAGTCCAGGTGCCGCAGCCGCGCAATTCCCTCCCTGGCCCGCATCAGCAGGTTCGAATCGTCCAAGGGGTGGCGTGCCAGAATCGTTTCCAGCCGCGACGGGGAAGCGGCGTCGAAATGCACGCCCACGGGATCGAGCAGCAGCCCGATGCCGGGATCGCCCGCCCGACCGGGCCGCAGCGACCGCAGGAACGCATCCTCGATCCGCACCAAGGGCACTCCCCGGCGCGCCGCCACCGCCTCGCCCCGCGCGGCATAGGGTGACCGGCCCCAGACAGCGATGCCGTCGCCAGGCGCGGGCCAGCCCACACGCAGGTCATGACCCGCAAGCGCCAGGATGCGGCGCAGGCGGCGGTCGCGCAGGAAGCCTGCGTTGTAGTAGCAAAGCCGCCGGGGGATGTCCCCGGCGGCCCTGTCGTCGGCGCTCATGTCGGCCTCAGGTCCCGCCCGCGGCGGCGACGGTATCTGCGGCGGCGGCGGTGCCGGTGATGGCCGACAGCGTCTTTTGCCACTGCACGAAGGGCGCTTCGGTGACATAGACCGTATCGCCGTCGCGCACGAGGAAATCGCGCGCCTCGAACATGCCCGTCGGCTGGGTCAGGTCCAGCACATAGACCATCCGCTGGTCACCCTGCAGGTCGCCCCGGCCCAGCACGGCATTGGCGATCTCGGCTGGTTCGTTGCGGAACACGAAGACGCCGGTCGGATCGGCCAGCGAGGTGGACAGGCCGCCCACCGTGGCGATGGCCTCGATGGCCGACAGGGTCTGCGTGGTGAAGGGCACGCGGTTCTGCGCGCCCGTGGCCCCCAGTGCCACAAAGGCGCGGGTGTCGTTCTCGACCACGATCCGGTCGCCTGCCCGCAGCGCGATGTCGAGCGACGGATTGGCATAGAGGTCTTCCAGCCAGATCTTGCCGGTATGCCCGCCGCGCGTGACCCGCACGATGGCGACCGACGGTTCCAGCGCCACGCCGCCCGCGCGGGCGATCATCGACGTCAGGGTGCGCGTCGGCCGCTCGATCGGATAGACGCCCTGTGCGCCCACACCGCCCGACACCGACACGGTCGCCCCGTCCCCCGCCACGCGGTTCACGGTCACCTGCGGGTCGGGGGTCTGGCTGTCCAGCTTGCGCGCGATGGCCTGGCGCAGGGCCTCTGGCGAGTTTCCGGCCGCCTTGATCCGCCCCGCATAGGGCACGAAGATGAAACCCTGGCCATCGACCTGCACGGTTTCCAGCACCGACACGCGCTGCCCGGTGTTGCCCAGCAGCGGATCATCCTTGACGTTTTCGAAGATCGTCAGCGACAGCACGTCGCCGGGCGAGATGTTGTCCGACCCCAGAACCCCCGCGTTGCGGAAGTTCGATCCGAACCCGAGCGCGGGTGTGACCGCCGTGGCGCGCGTGACGCGGGGGTTCACCGTGACGACAAAGGCGTCGCCCTCTTTCAGCACCGAGCCCTTGAAGATCTCGGCCTTGTTGGGCCCGGACCTGGGCAGCCCGCATCCTGCAACGGCAAACATCGCCGTCACAAGCATCAGGCCCCGGGCGGCGCCGGAGACGTGTTTTTTCACTGCTCGAACTCCTATTTGGAGCGTTGCCTCAACTTTTTTGTGCAAACCTACAGAAAGGCGTGCGAAAATGCCAGTCCCGAGGTCCAGGGTCAGTTGACGACCCGCAACTGTTGCCGTGGTGCCGCGTTGCCCGAGGTGAGGGCATCGTAGGGGTCCTGCGGCGACAGCATCATGTCCACCACCTGTCGTAGCAGTTCGCGCCTGCCCCGCGAGGCATAGAAGCCGCCCGGCACCTGGGACGTTTCCAGCAGATAGTGGCGATAGTCGCGGTAGGCCCGGCTGTCGGGCCGTGTGGGGCTGGCGAAGAAGTCGGGAAGCGCCTGGGCCGAGACGAATTCGGGCTTGTCATAGACCGCCCGCCCAAAGACCTTGAGCGGAAGGCCCCGCCACAGCACCTGTTGCCCGGCAGTCGAGTTCACCGTGACGGCACTGCGCGCGCCGTTCAGAAGGCCGGCCAGCTTGCCCCCCCGCACGAAATGCACACGGCCCGTCAGGCCATGCTGCGCCGCCAGCCTGCGGATCTCGCGGGCGACGGGCACGCGGCCATCCTCCAGCGGGTGGGCCTTGAACACCAGATGATGGTGCGGTGCCGCGCCCCGCGCGAACCCGGTCACCACCAGGTCCAGAAACTCGGTCATCGTGCGGAACGGGGAATGCATCTGGAAACTGGCGTCATGTTCCAGCTGCAGCAGCACCAGATGATAGGGGAAACCGCCATGCCGGATGCGGAAGGTGGCCAGCACCCGTTCCCAGCGGTGGAAGGGCATCAACAGGATGCGGCGGACGTACAGCAGGAACTCCTGCCCGACCGTCATCGCCCGGTGCGGGCGGAAGTTGCGGAAATCCCAGAACCCGGTCAGCACGAACCAGTGGTACAGTGCCCCCCAGAACATATGCTGGCGCATGTCGCCCCAGCGGGCGGGCGCATCGGGCAGGTCCATGTCGGATTGCGCGAGCGCCGCCTGCATGTCGCGCAAGCTGAGCTGCATCAGCCGCGAATGCCCGTTCGACCCGTCGCGTTCATAGGTCACCCAGTGCGGGCGCAGGTAGCCCTCCTCGAACACATGCACGGTAATTCCGGCGGCGCGCGCGATGCGCACGGCGTGGGCATGCACGGGCCGCGTGTCGCCATAGAGCACGATGTCGGTTATCCTGCGCTCGGCGATCAGGGTGGCAAAGGCCGCAGGCCAGTCCTCGGGCGTGCCGCGATAGGGGATGAAGGTCGCCGCATCGGGCCAGAAGGCCCGGTCGCCCCGGTTGAAGCCCACGCGCGCCACCTCCGTCCCCGCGCGGGCCAGCATCCGGCCCAGACGGTGGAAGAAGGGGCCATGCGGCCCCTGCAGCAGAAGAAAACGGCGGCCTTCGCCGGTCAGTCGCATCGCGGGTCGTCCCATGTCCCCCGTGTCCACCCTCAGCGCAAAAGGGTAAAGGGGAAGTTCACCGCAAAGGCTGTAGCGTGATGCGGGCGGATTTATGGCAGGTCTTGCACAGGCCCGGGGCCTGCGCTTACCTGCGCCCTGCACGAAGGAGGGTTGGGCATGTTCACGGGGATCATCACCGATGTCGGCCGGGTACTGGCGCTGCAGCAGCAGGGCGACCTGCGCGCGCGCATCGGCACCGCCTATGACACCGGCGGCATCGACATCGGCGCGTCGATCGCCTGCGACGGGGTCTGCCTGACGGCGGTTGCCCTGGGGCCGGGCTGGTTCGAGGTGCAGGCGTCCGCCGAGACCCTGTCGAAGACCACCATCGGCGGCTGGACCACCGGGCGGCGGATCAACCTCGAACGCGCGCTGAAGGTCGGGGACGAACTGGGCGGGCATATCGTGTCGGGCCACGTCGATGGCCTGGCGCATGTGGTCGCCACGCGGCCCGAAGGCGACAGCCTGCGCGTCACCTTCCGCGCCCCCCATGCCCTGGCGGGGTTCGTGGCCCCCAAGGGGTCGGTCGCCCTGAACGGCACCTCGCTGACGGTGAACGAGGTCGATGGCACCGATTTCGGCATCAACTTCATCCCCCACACGCAAACCGCCACGACCTGGGGCGACGTGGCCCTGGGCGATGCCGTGAACCTCGAGATCGACACGCTGGCCCGTTACGTCGCCCGCCTGCGGGAGTGGGGCGCATGATCGGCCACAATGATGGCCCGACGATGGAGCCGGGGGCGGCCTGGCGCAGGCACTGCTGGACGCAGGCACGCGACCGCCTGCTGCCGCACCTGCCCATCGAGGTCCTGCGCGGACGGCTGCGGCGTGCGGCGGACCTCGGCCTCGACTACCGCGCCTACGCGGGCATCCGGGCGGCCACGGGGCACGATGTCGTGGCCGTCCTATTCTCGTCGAACGCCCTGGCCGCGCATCCGCTGCCCGCCCCCGACCGCCTGGCGAAACTGGCCGCCATCGGCGGGGCGCAGCGGATCGGCCTGGCCACCCGCCCGCTGGCCGCACCCGCCCTGCTGCAGGCGGCGGACGGCGCGCTCGACGCGGCCCATGCGGCCCCCGACCACCTGGCCCGCTGGTCCGACGCCCGCGCAACGCTGCGCAGGGCGCTCGGACGCACCCCCGGCGACCGGGCCATCCTGATCGGCGCGCACTTGCTGGAGGCCGAGTGGTGCGCGGCAGGCGGGCTGGCCGGTTACCTGCCCGAGACGCGCTACTTTGCCGGGCCCTGACCGACCCCTTCTCTGACCCCTCATCTGTTCGCAAATATCCCACGGGGGGTCCGGGGGGTGTGAAACCCCCCGGCCTTTGTCGCACCACGGGCACACCGCTTCAGACGGCGCGCTGGATCCCCAGCCGGGGCATCTCGATGGCCGGGCAGCGGTTCATCACCACCCGCAGGCCCGCCGCCCGCGCCCGCGCTGCCGCTGCCTCGTCGCGGACGCCCAACTGCATCCACACGGCCCCCGCCCCGATGGCAATCGCCTCGTCCACCACGGCCCCCGCCTCTTCCGACCGGCGAAAGATGTCGACCAGATCGACCGACCCGTCGATGGCTGCAAGCGAAGGCTGCACCATCTGGCCCAGGGCGATCTTGCCCGCCTGACCGGGATTGACCGGGATCACGACGTAACCCTGCCGGGCCAGAAACGCGGCAACGCCGTGGCTGGGCCGGTCGGGGTTGGGCGACCAGCCGACCACGGCCACGGTGCGCGCAAGGGTCAGGATGGCGCGGATGTCGGTTTCGGTCGCATCAGGGATGGTCGCATCGGGCATCATCGCCTCCGGTCGTGCCGCGAGCCTGCCCGGTTCATCCTGCCCAGGCAAGCCCGCCCAAAAAAAGCGCCCGAACCAGAGGCCGGGCGCAGGCGCGGAACGAGGGACAGTCGTCGAGCACGGGGTTCCGACCCGCCGCCCATCTTACATATGGGCAGGCACCCCGCGTCCTGCCAGAGCGGTTCGCACAAGTGTGAACGGACAGCGTCACCCGCCCCGCGTCGATGCGGCATACAGCGCCACCGCCGCCGCATTCGACACGTTGAGCGACCCGAAGCTGCCGCCCGCCGGAATGCGGACCAGCCGGTCGCAGGTGTCACGGGTCCGTTCGCGCAGCCCCGGCCCCTCGGCCCCCAGCACCAGCCCGACCGGCCGCGTGCCCGCCCCGGCCAGCCCCTCGTCCAGCGTCATCTCGGCTGCCCCATCCAGGCCCAGCAGGACATAGCCCATGCCCTGCAGCCGCTCCATCGCCTCGGCCAGGTTCGTCACCCGCAGGTAGGGCTGGCGTTCCAGCGCACCGCTGGCGGCCTTGGCCAGGGCCCCGGTCTCGGGCGCGGAATGGCGCAGGGGCGCGATCACCGCGCGCGCGCCGAACACCTCGGCCGACCGCAGCACCGCGCCCACGTTGTGCGGGTCGGTCACGCGGTCCAGGCAGACAACCAGCGGCAGCCCCTCCCCTGCCGCCGCCAGGTCGTCCAGCGTCCCCCAGCGCATTGCCCGCACCTCCAGCGCCGCCCCCTGATGCACCGAGCCGTCGTCGAGCGGCACGTCGAAGCGGCGCGGATCGACCACCTCGGGCACAAGGCCCGCCGCCGTCTCGGCCCCCTCCAGCCGGTCGAGCGCGTTCTTGGTCACGACCAGCCGCAGCTTTTCGCGCCGGGGGTTCAGCAGCGCATCGCGCACGGCGTGCAGGCCGAACAGCCACAGCGTCTCGCGCGCCTCATCCCGGCGGGCGCGTTCCTTGTCGACCACCCAGTCGGGCTTTTTCATCACCGGCTCTCCTGCAGTGTCGGCCAGGCTGTAGTGCAGGAACCGCGCCGGGGGAAGCGGCCCGATCGGCCGCGATCTGCGCCCGATCCGCCTTGACGCCCCCCCGAGCCTTCGCTATTCCCCCCGTCCAGAGTGGGCGACGCGCTGCAAGGTGCGGCAGGAGACTGTAACTCTCCCGGGGCGACCCGTGCCTGGTTCGATTCCAGGGTCGCCCACCAATACCTCAGATAGTATGTTGCTTTTGCTGGATCTCCGAGCAACAGAGAGACTCTGCCAGCTGTCCCGAGAACGGCCGGATGCCATTTCTGGCGACAGCCGGCATCAGGCCCCGGCGCAGGTGAACCGTCAGCGGTCGTTCACCACGGGCGCGCGGGCCGGGGTCGTTGCGGCCACCTGCTGCGCCTCCGGGCCTTCGGGATAGATGAACCCGCTGACCGGATTGACCCGGCCCATCACGCCCGGATCGCCCTCGACCCGCACCGCCGACCAGTCGCCCGCCTGGGACACGTCCACCACGGCCATGCCCAGCGACACCTGGTTGCGCTTCCAGTTGGCGTGGTCGACCAGGATGGTCCGGTCATCGACGAGCTCGGCCACCACCGCGACATGGCCCATCGGCATCTTGCTGTTGCCCGCGAACACCATCACGGCCCCTTCCTGCGGCGTGGCCCCGCGGTCGTACAGGCCCTTGGCCGCAGCCCACCAGGTCTTGGCGTTGCCCTTGATCGCGACCCCGCTGGCGGTGCGGGCGAAAGGCACGCACCAGACCCGCTGGCCTTTTGCACGCATCCGCTTGGCCTCGGCCACCGCCACCAGCACGGCGTCGCGCTCGGCCTGGGGTTCGGTGCGACGCGATGGTGTGGCCATCGCAGCGTCGGGCATCAGGGCGGCCAGCAGGGCAGCAGCAAGCACAAGGCACCAGGCGGCGCGGATCGTCCGGATCATCAGTGTCCCCCGTCGTTCGGTCGTGTTGGCACCGCGAGCAGCAGGTGCGCCCGCAACCTGCAACAGCGCCCCTGCGGCGCACAAGCAGCCCTCTGGCCCGGCGGCGGGAACCTGCCACAGCCTGCAGCCCCATCGGCGGCTCCCCGCCGCACAAAAAAGGCCCGCACCGATGGCGCGGGCCCTGGTCAGGCGTGCAGGCCGACCGTCAGGGCGTGGCGGGGGCCGAGGCTGTCGGCGGTTCGGGCGCGGCTTGGGGGTCCATGAACGGCAAGTCGACAAAACCGTCGTAGATCATCTTCAGCGAGACGTAGAGAATCAGCACCAGGCCGACCCAGGCGATCCAGCGGTGCTTGGCCAGGAGCTTGGCCACGAAGGTCGCGGCAAGCCCCATCAGCGCGATGGACAGCACCAGCCCGATGATCAGCACCGTCGGATGGTCATGCGCCGCCCCGGCCACGGCCAGCACGTTGTCAAGGCTCATCGACACATCGGCGATGATGATCTGGATCGCCGCCTGCATCAGCGTCTTGCGCGGCGCGCGGCCCGCGACGCTGCCGTCGCGGTTCAGGTCGCTGTCGTCCAGCGCCTCGACCGCCTCTTCGGTCTGGGCACCGTGCCCTTCGCGCAGTTCGCGGTACATCTTCCAGCAGACCCACAGCAGCAGGATGCCCCCGGCCAGCAACAGCCCGGTGATCCCCAGAAGCGTCGTCGTGATCAGCGCAAAGCCGATGCGCAGCACGGTCGCGGCGATGATGCCGATCAGGATCGCCTTGTTGCGCTGTTCCTTGGGCAGGCCGGCGGCGGCCAGCCCGATGACCACCGCATTGTCGCCCGCCAGCACGAGGTCGATCATGATGACCTGGCCAAGTGCGGTCAGGCCGGGGCCGGTGAAGATTTCGGCAAAGATTTCCTGCAACACGATGATCCCCCGTGCGTTTGCGTCTGGCCTTCCTAGTGTGAACCGCCGCGCGCATCAACCGCCTTTGGCCTGCGGGGATTGCGCCTTTTGCCGCCAGGGATTAGGTCGCTTGGCCATGTTGTCCTACCAGCACCAGTACCACGCCGGAAACCTGGCCGACGTGCACAAGCACGCGCTTCTGGCGGTGATGCTGGACTATCTGACGGCCAAGGCCAAACCCCTGACCTATCTCGAGACCCACGCCGGGCGTGGCCTGTACGACCTGTCGTCCGAGGCGGCGCTGCGCACGGGCGAGGCGGCGGCGGGGGTGGGGGCGGTCGAGGCACGGTTCCCCCCGGACCATCCCTGGCGGCAGCGCCTGGCCGAGGTGCGGGCGATGCACGGGGACCGCGCCTATCCGGGATCACCCATGATCGCGGCCCTGTCCTTGCGCGAGGGGGACGTGATCCACCTGGCCGAACTGCATCCGCAGGAACACGCGGCCCTTGTCACCGCCGCCGCCCCCTGGGGCGCGCATGTCCACCGCCGCGACGGGTTCGAGATGGCCCTGGCCCTGACCCCGCCTATGCCACGCCGGGGCCTCATGCTGATCGACCCGAGCTGGGAGGTGAAGGCGGACTATGCCCTTGTGCCCGACGTGCTGGCCAAGGTGCACGCCAAGTGGAACGTGGGCGTGCTGGCGCTGTGGTATCCGCTGCTGGCCGACGCGCCCCATGCGCCGATGCTGCGGCGGCTGGCCGAGCGGTTTCCGGCGGCCCTGCGCCACGAGGTGCGGTTTCCCCCGGCGCGCGACGGGCACCGGATGACCGGGTCGGGGATGTTCGTCGTCAACCCGCCCTGGGGTCTGGACGACCGGGCCGCCGAGGTTGCGCGCGCCATCGAAGCCCGCGCCTGACCGCACGGGCCATCGGCGCGGTCACAGGCCGATCCGCCCAAGCGCATCGTCAAGCGGTTGCGTGTCGTCCAGCAGCAGTCGCACGGGCAGCGTCAACACACGCGAACGAAAGGTCGCAGGCAGGCGCACCGCGTCCTTCTCGGTGGTGACAAGCTGCGCCCCCAGGGTGCCCGCGTCGCGTTCCAGCCGCAGAAGCAGCGCCTCGGACAGTGGCTGATGATCGTCCAGCGCCACGGTGCGGGCCAGAATGGCACCTTGCCCTTCCAGCGTGGCAAAGAACTTTGCGGGTCGCCCGATGCCCGCAAAGGCCAGCACCCGCAGGCCCTGCCAGTCCATGCCGGTGCGCAGCGGGACCAGATCGCCGGTCAGATGCGGCACGGTCAGGACGTGGCCCCAGGCGGCGCGGAACGCCGCCTGCGCCGGGGGCGGACCGATCGACAGCGTCAGGTCGGCGCGGGCCAGACCCGCCGCGACGGGTTCGCGCAAGGGCCCGGCGGGCAGGCAGCGGGCGTTGCCAAAGCCGGTCGCGGCGTCGATCACCACCAGCGACAGGTTTTTCACCACCGACGGGTTCTGGTGCCCGTCGTCCAGAAGAACCGCCTGCGCCCCCGACGCCTCGGCCAGCCGCACCCCCGCCGCCCGGTCGCGGGCGACAAAGGTCGGCGCAAAGGCCGACAGAAGCAGCGGCTCGTCCCCCACATCCGCAGCGGCGTGCAGCCGCCCGTCCACCCGCACCGGCCCGGCCAGCCGCCCGCCATGGCCCCGCGACACCACCGCCACCGCGATGCCGCGCGCGGCCAGCCGTTCGATCAGAGCGATGATGGTCGGCGTCTTGCCGGTGCCGCCGACGGTCAGGTTGCCGACGCAGATCACCGGCACACCCGCGCGATACCCCGCCCGTGCCACCCGCCGTGCCGTTGCCGCCGCATAGAGCATGCCCAACGGGGCCAGCATCCGGGCGGCAAGGCCGGGGCGGTCGGGCGGGGTCTGCCAGAAATCGGGCGCGCGCATCGGGGTTCCTTCGCCCCGCGCAGGGGTCGGCGTCAAGGGCCGTGCTACAGCACGATCTGCGTGAACCCGTCGCGCAGTGCCCGGCTCCAGGCCTCGGACATGGCACGGAACGCCTCGTCCCCCGCCTCGATCCGCCGCCGTTCGGTGACCTTGCAGGCATCGCGCGCAATCACCGCCAGGTCCAGCGGCATCCCCACCGACAAGTTCGACCGCAGCGTCGAATCCATCGACAAGAGCACCGCCTTCTTGGCGTCCGACAGGCTGGTGTGCATCTTGACCACGCGGTCCAGGATCGGCTTGCCGTACTTGTGCTCGCCGATCTGCAGGAAGGGCGTATCCTCGGTCGCCTCGATGAAGTTGCCTTCGGGATAGATCAGGAACAGCCGCATCGCGCCGCCCGCGCGCTGCCCGCCGACGATCATCGACGCCGACGCCCCCTGCGCCATTTCCAGCTTCTCGTCGATGTCGCGGCGGACGGCGGCCAGCATGTTGCCGATGATCTCGGCCACCTTCAGCATCGTCGGGGCCAGCATGATCGAGGTGTCGGCATCGGCGTCGGGGGCGTCGATGGCCTCGCGCAGGCGGGCAATCGTCGTCTGGGTCACCGACAGGCTGCCTGCCGTCAGGATGGTGATGACCCGCTCGCCGGGGTTCTCGAAATTGAACATCTTGCGGTAGATCGCGATGTTGTCGAGCCCCGCATTGGTGCGCGTGTCCGACAGCAGCACGATGCCCTCGTTCAGAAGAAGGCCGACGCAATAGGTCATGGATCTGTTCCCGGGCGCCGCGCCTGCCGCAGCGGCAGTCAGGCTAGCGGCGGGGCCGGACAAGGGAAAGCACGAAAGCGCGGCACCGGACCGGTGTTGCCGCGCTGCCGCTCAGATGATCGCGCTGCCGAAGGCCGCGCCCAGTACCGCAAAGGCCGCCCCCGCCGTCAGCCAGCGTGGCAGGGTCGGCAACTGGAACCGGCGTGCGGCAATCACGGCAGGCATCGCCATGTCATCGGGCACCACGGCATCGGCGCGATCGCCATCGTCGGTCGCAGCACCTGTTGCGGCAACGGTGGCGTGACTGTCCCCCGAGGCATCGTCGTCCAGGATGAACGGATCGAAGGCCAGGGCCTCGCTGATGACATCGGCGATCAGCGCCTCGGCCCTTGCCCCTTCGTCGGCGACAAGTGCCGCGATGCTGTCATCCGCGATGATGGCATCCGCAACGCTGGCATCCGGGGTGGCCAAGGGTTCTGCCGCGATGTCGGCATCTGCGGCAAGGTCGTCGTCGGCTGTTGCGACCTGCGACACCGCCCCGGGCACCATGCGGATCGGTTCGGCTTCGGCCACGGCGGCAAAGAAGGCGGCCATGTGAAAGGCGTCGCCCACGGGCTGCGTGTCGTCCGGGCGGGGAAGGTCGAACTTGCCCACGTTTTCGGCCAGGGCCTCGATCACCGCAATGCGCGCGGCCTCGTCGGTGGCGGGATAGCGCCCGTCGGGTGCGCCGCTGCGGTGGACGCCCAGCCCGAAGTGCGACGCCCGCAGGTAGTCCTGCACCACCTGGGGGGAACGGCCGAAGGCCGCTACCGTCGCGGGGTCCCGGAACAGGGCCATAGGCTGACCTGTCTTCTGTTCGCGTTCCTCTGCGAAAGTGTCGTCCGTCGCATCCGGCGAAAACATGTCGAAGTCGTAGTTCAAGCCCATGGTCTGTCCCCGCGCCCACCAGCGTTTACCTTGGTTAAGATGGCAAACGGGCGGCGCTCGGGCAGAGATGAGGCGAAAACGGGGCGATTACTGCTGATTTTGCGACTGGCCGGCGGTGACGCGCACGGTGACGTCCATTTCTTCGGCCCCCGGCCCCCGCGCCGTGCCCCGGATCGGGGCGGCGTCCTGCGCATCCAGGCCCGACCCCAGCCGGATATAGCGCGCGTCGGGGCAGCAGCGGTTCGCCGGGTCGAACCCGATCCAGCCGAGGCCCTCCAGCCAGATCTCGGCCCAGGCGTGCGCCGCGTCATGCGCCGCCCCGTCCGCATCGGCCAGAAGATAGCCCGAGACATAGCGCGCAGGCATCCGCATCTCGCGCGCCATGGCGATCAGGGCATGCGCCTGGTCCTGGCAGACGCCCTCGCCCAGGGCCAGGGCCTCGGCGGCGGTGGTGGCGGCGCGGGTCGATCCGGGGGTGTAGGCAATGGCGTCGCTGACCGCCCCGGACATCGCATGCGCGGAGGACAGCGGCTCGCCCGCCACCCGCACCGACGCGGCCAGGGCTGCAAGGGCGGCATCGGCCCGCGACACGGATGTGCTGGCCAGATAGGCCATCGGCGGCACGCTTTCGCGGTGGCCCTTCAGCATGCCTGCCAGATCGGTGGTCTCGACCACGCCCTGAACGGTCACGGTCACCTCGGCGACCGGCCCCTGCACCGTCCAGCCCTGCACCCAGTCGCCCGCCCCGTCGCGGAACCCCCCGCCACGCTGCCCGCCCGAGACGGTGACCTCCCACGATTGCACCCGCTGTCCGTCAAAGACCGACGGCTGCAGGCGGTGGCTCTGGACCACGCCGCGCACCGGCGTGGCATAGCGGTACGCCGTCACATGATCGACCGTCAGCCACATCAGCGCGCATCCCCGCTCAGATAGACTTCGTGGATCACGCCCGCCATGTTCGCCGTCTCGCGGATGAAGCGGGACAGGAACTCGTGCAGGCCTTCCTCGAAAATGTCCTCGGTCCGCAGTTCGGCCAGTTCGGCCATCAGGTTGCGCGCCACGTCCTGCGCCCGCGTGCGGTGGCGATAGATGCGGCACAAGCGGTCGAGGTGCTGGTTCGCGCCCTCGGCACAGGTGATCAGCGACCGGGGGCATTGCGGGTTCAGGATCAGGAAATGCGCGATCTTGGCCGCCGTCACCTCGCCCCCGACCGCCCAGTGGAACGCCCGGTGCGACCCCATGGCGCGCAGCAGCGTGGTCCACTGATAGTTGTCCAGACCCGAGCCCACGAAATCGAGCGAGGGCAGCAGCACATAATACTTGACGTCGATCAGCCGCGCGGTGTTGTCGGCACGTTCCAGATAGTAGCCGAGGTTCAGGAAATCCCAGCCGTCATTGCGCAGGTGCGTGGCATCGGTGGCACCGCGCAGCAGGGCGGTGGTGCGCATCGTCCATTCGGTCAGGCGCGACTGCGGCAGTTCGCTGCGCGGCATGCGTTCCAGCGTCTTCAGTTCCTGGAACGCGGTGTTCAGCGCATCCCACATCTGCGTGGTCAGCGCGGTGCGCACGATGCGCCCGTTCTCGCGTGCGGCGGTAATGCAGGATGCCACCGACGACGGGTTGTCGCGGTCAAAGAACAGGTGGCTTTCGATGTTGCGCTGGATCGGGTCGCCGTATTTCTTGCCAAAGGCCACCGCCGTGCCCGCCGCGCGCAAGAGGCTGTCCCATTCGTTGCGATAGCCGTGCGCCGACGGGATCAGCGCGATCCGCGCCCCCACCTCCAGCAGCCGCGCGGCAGTTTCGGCGCGCTCCATGTAGCGGGCGATCCAGTACAGGTTGTCGGCGGTCCGGCTCAGCATCGCATGCACCTTGGTCGCAGGGATCGCCCCCTCACCCCATCCCTCTCCCCCGAGGGGAGAGGGGGGTGCCCAGCCCCCGCCACCGCGCCCGTGGCGACGGTTGCCGCAGGCGCACCCGCGCGGCCAGAGTGCCTCCCTCTCCCCTCGGGGGAGAGGGGTGGGGTGAGGGGAAGGCGGGACCGAACCTGATCGCTCATTCCGCCAGCACCCAGGTATCCTTGACACCCCCACCCTGCGACGAGTTCACCACCAGGCTGCCGTCCTTCAGCGCCACCCGCGTCAGTCCCCCCGGCACCAGTTCGATGCGTTCCCCCACCAGGCAATAGGGCCGCAGGTCCACGTGCCGGGGCGCGATGCCCTCTTCCACAAAGGTCGGCGTGGTCGACAGCGCCAGCGTCGGCTGGGCGATGTAGTTGCCGGGATTGCCGACGATGCGGGCGCGGAAATCCTCGATCTCCGCCTTCGACGACTTCGGCCCGACCAGCATGCCGTAACCGCCCGAGCCATGCACCTCTTTCACCACCAGTTCGGACAGGTGTTCCAGCACGTACTTCAGGTCGTCCAGCTTGCCGCACTGCCAGGTCGGCACGTTCTTGAGGATCGGCTCCTCGCCCAGATAGAAGCGCACCATCTCGGGGACAAAGGTGTAGACCGCCTTGTCGTCCGCCACCCCCGCCCCCGGCGCGGAACAGATGCTGACGCCGCCCGAACGATAGACATCCATCAGCCCCGGCACCCCCAGCATCGAATCGGGGCGGAAGCACAAAGGGTCGATGAAGGCGTCGTCGATCCGGCGGTAGATCACGTCCACCCGGCGCGGCCCTTCGGTGGTGCGCATCCAGACGAACTCGCCCTCGACGAACAGATCCTGCCCCTCGACCAGTTCGATGCCCATCAGGTCGGCCAGGAACGAATGTTCGTAGTAGGCGGAATTGAAGTGGCCCGGCGTCAGGATCACCACCACCGGCTCGCCGTCGCACTTCGCGGGCGCGACCGAGGCCAGCGTCCGGCGCAGGATTTCAGGATAGCTCTCGACCGGGGCAATCCGGTTCTGGCGGAACAGGTCGGGGAACATCCGCATCATGATCTCGCGGTTTTCCAGCATGTAGCTGACGCCGCTCGGCGTGCGGCAGTTGTCCTCGAGCACGAAGAAATCCTCGGGGCCGGTGCGCACCAGATCAATCCCCACGATGTGGCTGTACACCCCCTTCGGCGGCACGATGCCCGTCACCGCCTTTTCGTAGGCCCCGTTGCGATAGACCAGTTCCGCCGGGATGCGCCCCGCCCGGATGATCTCGCCCCGGCCATAGACATCGACCAGAAAGGCGTTCAGCGCCCGCGACCGCTGCTTGATGCCCCGCTCCAGCCGCGCCCATTCCATCGCGGTGAACACGCGGGGGAACATGTCGAAGGGGATCAGCCGGTCGGGATCGCCGCCCTCGCCATAGACCGCAAAGGTGATGCCGATGCGGCGGAACAGCGCCTCGGCCTCGGCCTGTTTCATCTGGCGCAGCTCGGCCGGCATGGCGCGCATCCAGTCCTCCAGCCGCGCATAGGGCGCACGCACCTGGCCGTCCTGGAACATCTCGTTGAAATGGGTGGTCACGCGGTGCTGCCCCCTTGCCTGCCGGTGGATGTTAATCCGCCGCCGTCGCGCGGGGAAAGGGGGGCTTTGCGCCTGCCGCCGGAAACCGCGAAAAACCGCCCGGAAAACGGGCATGCCGCCTGCGCGTCAGGCATAGACCCGGACCTGCGCCACGAAGAAAGTGCTTTTCAACTCGTCGGCCGACAGCGACCGCACGGCGGCGGGCTGCCCGATCGGCACCCAGGGGTCGCGCACGGTGATGTCGACGATGCCCTTGTTGTTGCCCTGCCGGTCGGTCAGATACGTCATCGCCGTCAGCAGCGTGGCATGGCCGAGCGCGCCGTTGATCAGCGGGAACCCGTTCGCCAGATCCCAGGCCACGGCCTGCGCGATGTTGGCGTTGGAAAGCCCCAGGGTCAGGTCCAGCAGGGGCTGCGACCAGGCCCGGAACCAGCGCCCGTCGTCGGCCTGCCAGTCGCGGTTGATGGTGCGGATCACCTCGGCCCCCGTCGCCGTGGCGCAGACATCGCGCCGCCCGAACAGCGCCTGCACGATGCGCTGCTGGTCGGCGATCATGAAGCCGGTGGTCGCGAACAGGCTCTGGATGTTGGCGGCCCAGCACCAGTAGCGGCACAGTTGCCCCGCCCCCTGCACATTGACCGAGGGCACGCCCACGGTGCAGCGCTGCACCCCGCCGGGGCCGGCCTCGGTGAACCCGGTGCAGACAAGACCCGCCTCTGCGGGCACGGCAAGCGCCGCCGCCCCGCCCGCCAGAAAGGCGCGGCGACCCAATCCCGGCCGAAGTCCGCCCATTCCCGTCACGTCCACTCCGAAGCACGCCCTTGCCGCACAAGACCCCAGAACGGCCCTTCCTGCAACTGCCGCAGGCCCCCTTTGCCGCAAGTGTCATCGCGCTATGCTGTGATCCATGGCCCGCGACCCCGTCCTGACCTTCACCGACCGCGGCATCTACTGCCCCGCAGGCGACTTCCACATCGACCCCTGGCGTCCCGTTGCCCGCGCCCTGGTGACGCACGGCCATTCCGACCACGCCCGCCCCGGCCACGCCGCCTATCTCGCCACGCACCAGGCCCTGCCGGTGATCCGCCACCGCCTTGGCCCCATCACCGCCGAGGGCATCGCCTATGGCGAGGCCCGGCGCATCGGCGCTGCGACCGTCAGCTTCCACCCCGCAGGCCATGTGCCGGGTTCGGCGCAGATCCGGGTCGAGGTGGCGGGCGAGGTCTGGGTCGTCTCGGGCGACTACAAGACCGAACCCGACGGGCTGTGCGAACCCTGGGACCCCGTCCCCTGCCACGCCTTCATCAGCGAATGCACCTTCGGCCTGCCGATCTTCCGCTGGCAGCCGCAGGCGCAGGTCATGGCCGACATCGCCCACTGGTGGGCCGCGAACGCGGCGGCGGGCCGGGTCTCGGTCCTCGGGGCCTACAGCCTCGGCAAGGCGCAGCGCATCCTCGCGGCCCTGCCCCCGGTCGGCCCGATCCACACCCATGACGCGGTCGAGACACCCACGCAGACCTTGCGCGACCAAGGCTATGCCCTGCCCGCCACGACGCCCGTCGCTGCCGGCAAGGTGCCCTCCACGGCGCTTGTCGTCGCCCCCCCCTCGGCGCTCGGCAGCCCCTGGGCCGCGCGCCTTGGACCCAACCCCGCGCAGGCCTTCGCCTCGGGCTGGATGGCGATCCGGGGCATCCGGCGCAGGCGCGCGCTCGGCACAGGGTTCGTGCTGTCCGACCATGCCGACTGGCCCGGCATCAACACCGCCATCCGCGCCACCGGGGCGGACCGGGTGTTCGTCACCCACGGCTATACGGCGGTCTTCCGCCGCTGGCTGGAAACCCAGGGCTACGACGCCGCCGTCGTCGCCACCGAATACACCGGAGAGACCGCCGAACCCGCAGCGGACGAAAAGGTCACCGAATGAACCGCTTCGCCGCCCTGTTCGCAGCCCTCGACGGCACCACCAAGACCGGGGAAAAGATCGCCGCGCTTGCCGCCTATCTCCGCGACGCCCCCGAACCCGACCGGCTGTGGACCGTGGCCCTGCTGTCGGGCCGCCGCCCGAAGCGCGCGGTGAACTCGACCGACCTGCGCACCTGGGCGGCACAGGCGGCGGGCCTGCCCGACTGGCTGATGGAGGATTCCTATGCCGTCGCGGGCGATCTGGCGGAAACCATCGCGCTTGTGCTGCCCGCCACCACGACGACCACGGACCGCACCCTGTCCGACTGGATCGCCCTTCTGGCCAACCTGTCCGGCCAGCCGCCCGAGGCGCGCCGCGCCGCCGTCCTGGCCGCATGGGGCCAGCTTGGCGGCACCGAGCGCTTCCTGTTCAACAAGCTTCTGACCGGGGGCTTCCGCATGGGGGTCAGCCGGGGCCTGATGACGCGCGCCCTGGCGCAGGCCGCGGGGCGCGAGGAGACCGACATCGCGCACCGCCTGATGGGCGACTGGACGCCTGCCACCACCACCTGGGCCGCCCTGACCCAAGGCAGCGAAAACACCGCCGCCCGCCCCTACCCCTTTGCCCTGGCCTCGGCGCTGGACGACGGGCCGGAACCGCTCGGCGACCCCGCCGACTGGCGCGCCGAATGGAAATGGGACGGCATCCGGGGCCAACTGATCGTCCGCGACGGGGCCTTCGCGCTGTGGTCGCGCGGCGAGGAACTGATCACCGACCGCTTCCCCGAATTCGCGCCCCTGGCGCAGGCGCTGCCCCAGGGTGCCGTGATCGACGCCGAAGTGCTGGCCTGGGCCGCAGGACACCCGATGCCCTTCGCCGCCCTGCAGACCCGCATCGCTCGCAAGACCGTGCCGAAAAAGCTGCTGGCCGAGGCCCCCGCGCACCTTCTGGCCTATGACCTCTTGGAATGGCAGGGCCGCGACATCCGCGCCGATCCCTTCGACACCCGGCGCGCCTTGCTCGATGCCCTCATGGCAACCCTTCCCTCCGGTGCGCCGCTCTCGGCCTCACCTTTGATCCCTTTCCCCGACTGGCCCGCCCTCGCCGCTACCCGTGCCCGGTCGCGCGACCATCACGCCGAAGGCATCATGCTGAAGCGCGGCCTCAGCCCCTATTTCACGGGGCGCAAGCGCGGCGACTGGTGGAAATGGAAGACTGACCCCTACCGTGTCGATGCCGTGATGGTCTATGCCCAGTCGGGCCATGGCCGCCGCGCGGACCTCTTCACCGACTTCACCTTTGCCGTCCGCGACGGCGAGGCGCTCGTGCCCTTCGCCAAGGCCTATTCCGGCCTGATCGATGCCGAGTTTGTCGAAATCACGCGCTGGGTGAAATCCCACACGCTGGAACGCTTCGGCCCGGTCCGCCGCGTGCCGCCCGATCTGGTGTTCGAACTGGCGTTCGAGGGCATCCAGCGCAGCCCCCGCCACAAGTCCGGCGTGGCGCTGCGCTTCCCCCGCATCGCCCGCTGGCGGCACGACAAACCGGCGTCCGAGATCGACACGCTGGACACCTTGCGCGCCCTTCTGCCCTGACCGCTTCTTCTGTCCAGAAATATCCTCCGGGGGTCCGGGGGTGGAAAACCCCCGGCTCCGTGCCGCAAGGGCCGGCTTTGCAGAACCGGGATTGGTGCCATCCTGCGGCCCATGCGCCTCATCCTCACCCTGTTCCTGATCCTTCTCGCCCCCGTGGCCCATGCCGGCAAGGTGGCGCTGGTCATCGGCAATTCGGCCTACGCCCACACCAGCGCCCTGCCCAATGCGGCCACCGACGCTGCCGACATGGCCGCACGGTTGCAGGGGCTGGGGTTCGACGTCCATGGCGGCATCGACATGGACCGGCAGGCGACATTGCAGGCCGTCGACACCTTTTCGCGCGCGCTGTCCCCCGATGACCTGGCGCTGTTCTACTACGCGGGGCACGGCGTGCAGATCGGGACCGAGAACTACATCATCCCGACCGACGCGCGGGCCGCCGACGAGGTGTCGCTGACCGAGGCGTCGGTGCGCCTGCAGACCATCCTGCGCACGATGGAACTGCGCGCCGACCGCCGCATCGTGATCCTTGATGCCTGCCGCAACAACCCGTTCGCGGTGGCTGTCGCCTCGCGCAGCGGCGGCGAACCGGCCCGGGGACTGGCCAAGGTCGAGGCCGGGGTCGGCAGCGACATCGCCTTTTCCACCCAGCCCGGTAACGTCGCGCTGGACGGCGACGGCCGGAACAGCCCCTTCACCGCCGCCCTTCTGACCCATATCCGCGAACCGGGCCTCGATATCCACGCGGTCATGCGCCGCGTCCGGGGCGATGTGGTGGCAGCCACCGGCGAGACGCAGGTGCCCTGGGAAAATTCCTCGCTGGTGGACGAGGTGTTCCTTGCCGGGACCGACAGCCCCGCCGCCGCCCAACCAGCCTACGAGCCCCCGCCACCACAGGCCACCGCGCAATACCACTACGTCGGCGGGCTCGACCCCAACGGCGACGGCTTTCTGGCGCTGCGCACCGGCACCTCCGGCAATGCGCAGCGCATCGCCAAGATGACCGAGGGCACCCCGCTGGACGTGCTGGGGTCCGAGGGGGCCTGGTACCAAGTCCGCCTGCTGGACGGGCGGACCGGCTGGGCGCATTCGAACTGGATCGGCTGCTGCACCGGCGGCACCGCGCCCGCCCCCCGTGCCGAAGCCGCCTCTTGCGACAGCCTGTGGTACGAGCGCAACGCGATCTGGGCCGCCTACGGCTATTGCTTCACCTCGGCGCGCGGGCAGGCCGCCTTCGGCAACGACGGCTGCTTTCGCAACCAGGCGCAGGCGCAGGCCGCCATGTCGGGACAGGAGCGCGCCATGGTGGACCGCATCACGGCGACAGAGGCGGCGAACGGCTGTCGCTGACGCCTGCGGTCTTTCGCTTTCGTCCCGCAGGCCCTAGATGCAGGGGAAACAGCCAAGAGGTGCCGCGATGTTCTCCTTGCCCGCCCCCGTGTTCGACGCCACCCCGCAGGGCGGAGCCTTCGGTGACCTGCCCGAATGGGACCTGTCCGACCTCTACCCCGCGCCCGACGCCCCCGCCTTTGCCGACGACATGGCCCGCGTCGAGGCCGAAGTGCGCGCCTTCGAGGCCGACTACAAGGGCAAGCTGGCGCTGCTGACCCCTGCGGGGATGCTCGACTGCGTCCGCCGCTATGAGGGCATCGACGTGACCGCGGGGCGGATCATGTCCTATGCGGGGCTGCGCTACTATCAGAACACGCTGGACAGCGACCGCGCCAAGTTCATGGCCGATGCGCAGGACCGGATCACCGCCGCCACCACGCCGCTGGTCTTCTTCAGCCTCGAATTCAACCGCCTGGACGACGCGCATCTGGCCGGCCTCTTGGCCGCCAATGCCGACCTCGCCCGCTACAAGCCCGTCATGGACCGCATGCGCGCGATGCGCCCGCACCAGCTGTCGGACGAGCTGGAAACCTTCCTGCACGACCAATCCACCGTCGGGGCCGCCGCCTGGAACCGCCTCTTCGACGAAACCATGGCCGGGCTGACCTTTGATGTGGCCGGCGAGGACGACGCGCTGTCGCTTGAATCCGTGCTCAACCTCTTGACCGACACCGACCGGGCCAAACGCGAGGCTGCGGCCCGCGCGCTTGCCGTCGTCTTCGACAAAAACATCAAGCTCTTCGCCCGCGTCCACAACACGCTGGCCAAGGAAAAGGAAATCCACGATCGCTGGCGCAAGATGCCCACCCCCCAGACCGGGCGGCATCTGTCCAACCACGTCGAACCCGAGGTGGTCGCGGCGTTGCGCAATGCCGTCGTCGCGGCCTATCCCAAACTCAGCCACCGCTACTATCGGCTGAAGGCGCGGTGGATGGGGCTCGACAAGCTGCAGGTCTGGGACCGCAACGCCCCCTTGGCCCTGGAGACCCCGAAACTGATCGACTGGCCGACCGCAGAGGCGACCGTGCTGGACGCCTACGGCGCGTTCCACCCGGACCTCGCTGCCATCGCGAAACCCTTCTTCCACAAGGGCTGGATCGATGCAGGCGTGAAACCCGGCAAGGCCCCCGGTGCCTTTGCCCACCCGACCGTCACCACCGTGCACCCCTATGTCCTGCTCAACTACCTCGGCAAACCGCGCGACGTCATGACGCTGGCGCATGAACTGGGCCACGGCGTGCATCAGGTGCTGGCGGCGGGCCAGGGGGAACTTCTGTCCTCCACCCCCCTGACCCTGGCCGAAACCGCATCGGTGTTCGGCGAGATGCTGACCTTCCGCAGCCTTCTGTCACAGGCCACGACCCCGGCCGAGCGCAAGACCCTGCTCGCGGGCAAGGTCGAAGACATGATCAACACCGTCGTCCGCCAGATCGCCTTCTACGATTTCGAGTGCAAGCTGCATGCCGCCCGCGCGAAGGGCGAACTGACCCCCGACGACATCAACGCCCTGTGGATGAGCATCCAGGCCGAAAGCCTGGGTGACGCGTTCGAGTTCATGGACGGCTACGAAACCTTCTGGGCCTACATCCCGCACTTCGTGCACTCGCCCTTCTACGTCTATGCCTATGCCTTCGGCGACGGTCTGGTGAACGCGCTGTACGCGGCCTATGCCGAAGGGCTGCCGGGGTTCGAGGACGAGTATTTCGAGATGCTGCGCGCAGGCGGGTCCAAGCACCACAAGGACCTGCTTGCCCCCTTCGGCCTCGACCTGTCCGACCCCGCCTTCTGGGACAAAGGCCTGTCGATGATCGCAGGCTTCATCGACGAGTTGGAGGCGATGGAGGATTAACCTGTGGCGTTGTCGGACGATCTTCCCAGCACAGGACGACTGGAAGTAGTCGCTGCGATGAACCGTGTCGCAGCAGGGGAAATGCCTGCAGGGTTTGGTCCTGCGCGCATCTGGTTTGTTCGCCATCCCGACAATGGACTGCCCCTCCCGGCCAAGCAGGTG
Organism: Gemmobacter sp.; assembly: GCA_052387255.1. Taxonomy (GTDB): domain Bacteria; phylum Pseudomonadota; class Alphaproteobacteria; order Rhodobacterales; family Rhodobacteraceae; genus JBBQXK01. Next base: position 87,450 of record JBQTJI010000013.1, read on the forward strand.
TGGGGCTTGGCTACTGGCCGACAGGGACGTGATTTCATTTCCCATCAAGCCCGCGATGCCTTGCGCAGATTGGGTTTCACCGTCATCGGCCCAGACGAGCCTGCTGCCGACATCGCGGAATCACCTTTGTCTCTGGATCAGTTGCCGCCGGTCATTGAAGGTGCCGAGCGGCAGGTAACCCGCAACATCCGAGAGCGCGATCCAGCCGCCAGACGCGCCGCCGAGACGTTCTGGAGGAACCAATCTGACGGACGCCTTGTCTGCCTTGCATGCCGATTGGACTTCGGCAAAGCCTATGGTTCACGGGGTGAGGGATTCATGCACTTCCATCACCTTGCCCCGATGGCAGAAGCCGTGGGCGAACGAGAGGTACGTCCCGACGATCTGGTCCCACTTTGCCCAAACTGTCACGCGATTGCACATCGTGGCGAGAACTTGATCGCACCAAACGAGATTGCCGCCCTTCTTGCTGTGAAACGTGATTGACGGGTGGGCCACCGAATAGCGTGGCCGGGAGATATCAAGTAAACCTACACTTCATCGGCAAAGCGCGCGAAATTTGGGGGAAACGCACTCCGAATGCGCCCATTTCCGCCGTAGCCCTAGTCGATGCGGCCTTTCGGTTGGCTCACCCCCCCGCCTGACGCTGCGGGTTCACGACGAAGGCCTCCATCGTCGCCTCGGCCTCGTGCAGGTCGTGGGCGCAGGCGTCGGCGTCGACCAGGTGGACCACGTCGGGCACCAGGTCGGTGATCGGCCCCGACACCAGGATCCGGGCAGACGGATTGCTGACGCGCAACGCCACGATCAGGCGGGCCAGCGGGAACAGCATCCGGTTGGTCCCCGCCGACAGCCCGATGATGGGATAGCGGTTGTGCCCGATCTCGTGCACCAGCGTGTCATGGTCCAGCCCGGCCCGCAGGTCGATCTGCCAGCCGTGCATCGACAACAGGTCGGCGGCCATCGCCACGCCCAGCACATGCGTCTCGCCGGGCACCGAGGCGAACACCGCGCGGTAGCCCTGCCCGCGCATCGGTCCCGGCCCGAACAGGCGGCGCAGGCCGCGCATGATGGCATAGATGCGCCCGGCCCCGATCACCACCTCGACCGAGCCGATGCGGTCATCCTCCCACCAGTTGCCCAGGCGGCGCGCGGCCACGGCCAGATAGCCCAGATACAGACCCTCGACCGTCGCCCCTGCGGCGTGCGCCTCCATGACGATCTCGGTCGCCTCGCGCTCGTCGTCGCCCAGCAGGGCGTGGCACAGCGCGTCGATCCGCGCCTCGGTCACGTCGTCGGAATGGTCGCGGCCTGCAGGCTCGGCGACCGCCGACCGCTGCGACAGGCGCGCGATCACCTCGGTCGCCAGGGCCTGCACCGCATCCCCCGGCAGCCGCGACGACGGCGCGTCGAAGATGCCCTTGGCCCTTTCGAACGCCGTCGAGTCGATCAGTTGCCCGCCCTCGGAGTATTTTTGCATTGCGAACGCTTCCTGCGAAGAGTGCGGGTATGTCTGGAAGCGCAGGCGATTCCCCCCGACCTGCGCTTCGTAATGCTAGCAGACGCGGGCTGCCCATCAAGGTTTACATTGCTGTGCAGGAATTCTGATTGTTGTTGAATTGGTTGGCAAAAATATGTCTAGTTTGGTTGACACTTTCTGCGTCAGCCAGGGCCGGACTGTCCGGCCCTGCTGACACAAATGCGTGATTACACCGGCCGGGCCACGGCAAAGATGCGGTCGATCATGGCCTGTGTGCCGCGCGTGAATTCCAGCGGACAGGCATACGCCGCGCCGTCGCGGACCGACCGCCCGAAGGCCTCGACCTGCAGCACGTACTGGTTCACCGCCGGAAACCGCTCGACCACACGCACCAGGCCGGGACGGTCGATCTGCACCTGGGCCTGGTCGTGGACCCCTGCATTGAACGGGCCGCTGTTGACGCGGATCAGGCCCCTGTCGCCGTGGAACGTCATCTCCTGGCGGTTGAACATCCGCATCGAGGTTGTGGCGGCATAGGGAAAGCGGTGGCCGTTGCCCTCGCACAGCCCGGTGACCTCGGCCCAGACGTCCACGTCGTTCTCGAACACGGCACGGGCCGCCAGACTGTCCAGCACCGGCTCGGCCCCGCTCACGAACCGGGCCGAGCCATAGGTGTAGACGCCGATGTCGCGGATGCCGCCGCCGCCCGTCTCGGGGCGGTTGCGGATGTTGCCGGTGTCGGTGCGGTTGTCATAGGAAAACACCCCGTCCACCTGGCACAGCGTGCCGATGGCCCCTTCCGCCACCAGGTCGCGCGCCCGCTGCCATTGCGGATGATGCACGATCATGAACGCCTCGGCGGCCAGCAGGCCGCTGGCGTCGCGGGCGGCGATGATCGTGTCGATCTCGGCGGCGGTCAGCGAGATCGGCTTTTCCGTCAGCACATGCTTGCCCGCCGCAAGCGCCTTTAGCGTCCACTCGACGTGCAGGTGGTTCGGCAGCGGCACATAGACCGCATCGATCCCCGGATCGGCCAAGAGGTCGTCATAGCTGCCGAAGACGCGGGTGTCGGGCGAGAACGCCAGATACCCCTCGGCCTTGGCGGCATCCGACGTGGCCAGCCCCGCCAGCCGCGCGCCATGGGCGGCATGGATGGCCGGGGCCATCTGCTCCCGCGCGAACTTCGAGGCCCCCAGAATGCCCCAGTTGACCGTCTGCGTCATGGATCGCCCCCTTTGACCTGCCCTTTGCCCGTATTCCTAGGCCGCAGGCCCCCGGCCGCGCAACCTGTCTTGTCAGGGACCTGCCGGAAGCGCCCCGGCCAGATGCCGCGCCAGATGGTCGACACAGGCCCTGACGCGCGTGGCCATCAGCCGGTTCGAAGGGTAGACGGCATAGATGCCTGCCTCGGGCGTTGCCCAGTCGGCCAGCACGCGCACCAGCCGCCCCTCGGCCAGTTCGCGCGTCACCGCCCAGTCCGGCAGCGCCGTCAGCCCGAACCCGTCCAGCGCAGCCTGCCGCAGAGAGGCCGTGGCATGGGTCAGAAGCGCCGGGGCCACCGGCACGACGACCGGCCCGTCCGGCCCGCGAAACCGCCACTCCCGGCCCCAGAACACAGGCGCAAACCCGATCAGCCGGTGGCGCGGCATGTCATGGGGATGCCCCGGCACCCCTGCCCCGGCCAGATAGGCAGGGGCTGCAACGATGACAGGGCGCGACGTCCCCAGCCGCCGAACGATCAGTCCGGGGTCAGGGTCGATGGCAATGCGGATCGCCAGGTCGAAGCCACGGGCCACCAGGTCGATTTGGCGCACATCCTCGACCAGTTCGACCGACAGCCGGGGATGCGCCCGCAGGAACCCGACCAGCGCGGGCACCAGATAGCGGTCGGCAAAGTCGTCGACCGCTCCGATCCTCAGGCGTCCGGACGGTTCCTCGGCCTGGGCAGCGATCTCGCTCAGGCCGGCCTGCGCCTCGTCGATGGCGCGGCGCACGCGGGTGTAAAGGGCGCGTCCTGCCTCGGTCGCGGTGACGTGACGGGTGGTGCGATCGAACAGCCGCGCACCGACGCGGGTTTCCAGCGCACGCACCGCCTCGCTGACCCGCGACCGCGACAGGTTCAGCGCCTCGGCCGCCTTGCTGAAGCTGCCGAACTCGGCCACGCGGGCGAAGATTTCCAGATCGTCGAACAGCGCCACGCGGCATTGTTCGGCCAAACCGAACATCCTGTCCAGTCCCCGGTGTCTTCTCGCGCGCGGCGGGTGGGGTATGCCCTAGGCCACGGACCATCAGAGCCAAGGAGACCGACCATGCTCGACACGACCCCCTTTCAGGACGCCGCCGTTGCCCTGCCCGCCGAAATCCCCCTCAGCCTGGCCTTCGGGCGACGCCGCATCCACGTCACCGCCGCCCAGACCGGCGGCCGCATCTCGGCCTGGGAAGAGATCGTCGGCCCCGGCGAAGGAACGCCGCCCCACATCCACCATCGCGAGGACGAGCTTTTCCATGTTCTGGAGGGCCGTCTTCGCATCTGGTGCGGGAACGAGACCTTCGAGGTGGGAACGGGCGCGACTGCCGTTCTGCCGCGCGGCGTTCGCCACCATTTCCTGAACGAAAGCGGCAGCGATGCTCGCGCACTGGTCGTCTGCACGCCGGGCGGTTTCGAGGGGATGCTGGCAGAGGCAGGTGACCGACTGGCCCGCGATCCCGCGACCGGCCCCGAGGTCTTTGCCGAACTGGCCCCCCACTATGGGCTGGAATTCGTGGCCTAGGCGCAGGTGGCCCGGCAACCCCGCCCGACCAGGGGCGGGGTAGAAGGCCGATGTCACGCCGGGATCAGCATGCCCTTGCCGCGCGCCAGTTCGCGCATGCGGTCCTGCAGTTTTTCGAACGCGCGCACCTCGATCTGGCGGATGCGTTCGCGGCTGACGCCGTAGCTTTCCGACAGTTCTTCCAGCGTCACCGGCGTGTCGGCCAGGCGGCGCTGCACCAGGATGTCCTTTTCCCGGTCGTTCAGCACGGCCATCGCCTGCATCAGCAACTCGCGCCGGGCATCCAGTTCGTCGCGCTCGGCGTAGGCCCCGGCCTGGTCGCTGTCTTCATCCTCAAGCCAGTCCTGCCACTGCGTGCCGCCGTCGCCGTCGTTGCCGACCATCGCGTTCAGGCTGGCATCGCCGCCCGACAGGCGGCGGTTCATGTCGATCACCTCGTCCTCGCTGACCGACAGGTCGCGGGCGATCTGGGCCAGATTCTCGGGGCGCAGGTCGCCCTCTTCCAGCGCGCCGACCTTGGCCTTGGCCTTGCGCAGGTTGAAGAACAGCTTCTTCTGGGCACTGGTGGTGCCCATCTTGACAAGGCTCAACGACCGCAGGATGTACTACTGGATCGAGGCGCGGATCCACAACATGGCATAGGTCGCCAGACGGAATCCGCGCTCGGGGTCGAACCGTTTCACCGCCTGCATCAACCCGACGTTCGCCTCGGAAATCACCTCAGCCTGCGGCAGGCCATAGCCGCGGTAGCCCATGGCGATCTTGGCGGCCAGGCGCAGGTGGCTGGTGACCATCTTGTGCGCGGCCTCGGTGTCCTGATGGTCAACCCACCGCTTGGCCAGCATGTATTCCTCTTCCGGCTCCAGCAGCGGAAACTTGCGGATCTCCTGCATGTAGCGGTTCAGCCCCTGTTCGGGGCTGGGTGCGGGAAGGTTCGTGTAGGTGCTCATCTCGTGCCCCCTGATCTCCGCCGGTGCCTTGCGCCCCCGGGCGGGCCGAAGACCCTAAGGCTCGCAGGCCGTTCCTGCAAGTCCCCGTTCTCTGGCATCGACCTTAACGTCAGGTGTTTGCGACTCCGTCGCAAGTAAAGCATTGTAACATTCCGTTCACGCGGATGTCAGGCCAGGTGCGGCAGATTCGGGCGGTCAGGCCGCAGCCCCGGCCCGCAGCGCCGCGATCAGGTCGGCCAGGTCGGCAGGCAGGGCAGCAGCAAAGGCCATCTGCGCGCCGGTCACCGGATGGACAAAGCCCAGGGTGGCGGCGTGCAGGGCCTGGCGGGCAAAGCCGTTCGCCACTTCGGCGGCCCGCTCTCCGACCGCCCTGGCCGACAACCGCCGCGCGCCGCCGTAGACCGCATCGCCCAGCAATCCATGCCCCGCATGGGCCATGTGCACCCGGATCTGATGCGTCCGCCCCGTCTCCAGCCAGCACTCGGCCAGCGCCGCCACGCCCGCAAAAGCCTCGGTCACCCGCACCCGCGTCACCGCATGCCGCCCGGCACCGTCGGCCACCACGGCCTGGCGCTGCCGGTCGGTGCGGTGCCGGTCCAGGCCCGTCGCGATGCGGATCACACCGCCCGCCTCGAACGACACGCCCCGCTGCCCACGCAGCCGGGGGTCGGCGGCATCGGGCACGCCATGGCAGACGGCCAGATAGCGCCGCTCGACGCTGTGGGCTTCGAACTGCGCGGCCAGGCCATGGTGCGCCCGGTCCGACTTGGCCACCACCAGAAGGCCCGTCGTGTCCTTGTCGATGCGGTGCACGATGCCGGGCCGCCGCTCGCCCCCCACCCCCGACAGCGTGTCGCCGCAATGGGCCAAGAGCGCATTGACCAGCGTGCCGGAAAGCGACCCTGGCGCGGGATGGACCACCATGCCCGCAGGCTTGTCGATCACGATCAGGTCGGCATCCTCGTGCACCACCGCCAGCGGGATGGCCTCGGCCAGTGTCCGCGTCTCGGTCGGCGGGTCGATCTGCACCACGAACACCTGCCCCGCCTGCACCCGCGCCTTTGGGTCGGTCACGGCCACGCCGTCGCGCGTCACCGCGCCCTCGGCGATCATCCGCATCAGGCGGCTGCGCGACAGGTCGGCGGCCTCTGGCACGGCACGGGCGAGTGCCTTATCCAGACGGTCCGGGGCATCCGGCCCCAGCGTGACGGACAACACCCCGTCGAAAGGACGAACCATGGATCAGGCTCCGGCACCGGATGGGCTTCCGCCCAGCCTTCGGTTTCTCAAATGGCTGGTGATCCTCTTGACGCTCACCATGATCGGGGGGGTCATAACGGTCGTCGCGGTGCTTGTCACCCGCATCCCGGACACCTTCGGGCAGGTCGCCCCCCCCGCCCTGCCCGCAGCCCTGACGCTGCCGCCGGGCGTGACCGCCGGGGCGGTGACCTTCGGCGCGGGGTGGATCGCCGTCGTGGGCCAGGGCGCGGACGGGGCCGAGCGGATCCTGATCTACGCCCCCGACGGCCGGCTGCGCCAGGACGTCCCGCTGCTGCCCGCCCCTTGACCGGGTCGTCGCAGAATCGCTTGACCCTGCGCGCCGCTTGGGGGTGCAATCACAGGATGTACCGCCCCCGCGCCCCCGCATGACCGGGCCTGCCACCACACTGCCGATGCCCGACATCGAATCGCTGCGCTATGAACTGGGCCAGCAGCGCCTGCAGCTTGACCGCGAGCGGTGGGTCCGCCTGACCGCGACCATGCTCGGCTTTGCCATGGGGCTGATCTACCTGCCGCCGTGGATCGTCCTGCCGCTGGCGGCGATCAACCTGGCCACCGACCTGGGCGGAAGCCTGCTGTTCCGCGACCTCGACCGGCTGGCGACCTCGGCGCGCCGCCGCGCGGCGGTGATCGCCACGGTCTTCCTGATCGAGGTGACCTTCGTGCTGCCGGGGGGCATCATGTGGCACCAGGACGACCCCTTTGCCAAGTCGCTGGCCATCGGTCTGGCGGCAAGCGCCATGATGCACCTGTCGACGGTGCGGTCGATCCACCTGCCGCAGGGCATCTGCGGGGGCCTGGCCTTGGCGCTGGTGGTGCTGGTGTCGAACACGGCCTACTGGGCACCGCGCGGCGAGTGGCTGGCGCTGAGCGTGTCGACGGTCTGTGCCGCGACGGCGCTTGGGTACTTCATGATGGCCATGGTGTCGAACCACCACGTGCACCGCCTGGCCGCCGCCGACCACCATGCCGCCAAGGCGGCCTCGGCGGCCAAGGACCGGCTTCTGGCCACGATCAGCCACGAGTTGCGCACGCCGCTGAACGGCATCCTCGGCATGGGGCACGCCGAACTGGCCGAGGCCGCGTCGCCCGAGGCGCGGGCGCGGCTGGCGGTGCTGGTCGCCTCGGCCGAGGGGCTGAGCACGATCCTCGACGACATCCTGGACCTGTCGGCGGCGCAGGGCGGGCGGCTGGCGATCCGGCCCGAGGTGTGGCGGCCCGCCGACGAGATCGCCGCGACCTTCCTTCTGTTCCGCCACGGCAGCCGCGCCGCCGATCCGGGGATGACGCTGGACCTTGCCCCGGGCCTGTCCGAACCGGCGATGTTCGACGCACAGCGGCTGCGGCAGGCGCTGTCGAACCTGCTGTCGAATGCGCAACGGCACGCGCGGGGGGCGGCGGTGCGCGTCACGGGGGACCGGGTGGTGGCCGCAGACGGGCGGGCCATGCTGGAACTGACCGTCGCCGACGACGGCCCCGGTGTGCCCGATGCCTTGCGCGACCGCTTGTTCGAACCCTTCGCCCGGTCGGCCGGTCCGCCCCCGAACGGCGGTCGGCAGGGCCAGGGGCTGGGCCTGTCGATCGCGCGGTCGCTGGCGCGGCTGATGGGGGGCGATCTGGTGCTGCTGCCGCCGGGTCCGCTGGGGCGCGGCGCGGTGTTCCGGCTGACCATCGATCTGGCCCCGGTCCCGGCGACGCGGCCCGAACGGCCCGCTGCTGTCCCCGCCCCACCCCCGCAAACGGCGCGGGTTCTGGTCGTGGACGACATCGCCACCAACCGGCTGGTGGCGGTCAGCTGCCTGCGCCTGGGCGGGGTCGAGGCGGTCGAGGCCGACAGCGGCACGGCGGCGCTGCGCCAGCTTGCCGAGGGGCCGTTCGATGCGGTCCTTCTGGACATGAACATGCCGGGGCTGGACTGACTGGCGACGCTGTCCAGGATCCGGCAGCTTGAAGGGGCCGTCGCCCGCGTCAAGGTCATCGCCATGACCGCCGACGCGGGCGAGGCCCGGCGCGCGGCCTATCTGGCGGCGGGCTGCGACGGCTATCTGGCCAAGCCCGTCACCCCCGACCGCGTCGCCGCCACGCTGGCCGCGGTGATGGGCGCGGGCAGGGTCGGGGCGGCCTGAGGGCGCTCAGGCCCGGTGCGGAAAACGACAGCGCCCCCTGCCGAAACGGGCTGGACCCGCGCGCAAGCCCGCCCGACACTGGGTTCCGCCCTTCCACAGAGGTAGCCTGCATGCCCGCCCTGCCCGACGCCACCGACCTTGCCGCCCTTGTCGCCCGTGGCGGGGCCAGCCCGACCGACCTGCTGGACGCCGCACTTGCCGCAACCGCGCGGCTGAACCCCGCGCTGAACGCCGTGGTGCTGGTGCAAGAGGGGGCCGCGCGGCAGGCGATTGCCGACGGCCTGCCGCCGGGGCCGTTCCGGGGGGTTCCATTCCTGCTCAAGGACCTCGGGGCCGAGGCGGCGGCGTTCCCCTCGCACAACGGATCGCGGCTATTTGCCGATACGCCGTACGCGCAGGATTCGGCGATCTTCGACCGCATCCGCGCCACCGGGGTCGTCACCTTCGGCCGCACCACCGCGCCCGAGGGCGGGATCGGCCCGGCGACCGAGGCTGCCGTCTATGGCGGCCCGACGCGCAACCCCTGGAACCTGGACCACACGCCCGGCGGGTCGTCGGGTGGCGCGGGGGCGGCGGTGGCCGCCGGAATCGTGCCCTTCGCCCACGGGTCGGACGGCGGCGGATCGGTGCGCATGCCGGCATCCTGCTGCGGGCTGTTCGGGTTCAAGCCGACCCGCGCCCGCCTGCCCGACGGGCCCTACGCCGGCGAGGGCTGGGCCGGCATGGCCATCGACGGCTTCCTGACCCGGTCGGTCCGCGACACCGCCGTGATGCTGGACGCCTGCGCCGGGGCCGATCCGGGCGCGCCCTACGTCGCCCCGCCCCTGTCCCATGGCCACGCCCAGGCGATCAGCCGCCCGCCGCGCCGCCTGCGGGTGATGCTGTGCGACACCTCGTTCACCGGCGACCCTATCCACCCGCAGGTGCGGCAGGCGGTGCTGGACGCCGGGCGGTTGCTGGAAACCCTTGGCCACCACGTAGAACCGGGCCTTCCCACCGCCGACATCGCGGGCATGATGCGGGCCTGGACCGACATCGTCGCGGTCGGCACGGCGCTGTCGATCCGCACCGCGCTCAAGGGCCGCGACCCCCGCGACCTGGTCGAAAACCTGGGGCGCGGCGCACTTGCCCATGCCGAAACCCTGCACCCGACGCGCTACCTGCAGGCCGTGGGCGACATCCATGCCTTCGGGCGGCAGATGGCGGCAGCCTTCGACGGGATCGACATCCTCTTGTCCGCCACCCTTGCCGAACCGCCCGCCCGGATCGGCCGCTTCGCGCATGACACCCCGGACTACGTCGACTTCCGCATCGGTCCCGGCCGGGTGTTCGCCTATTCCCCCTTCTGCGCCGTCTTCAACGCCAGCGGACAGCCTGCCGCCTCGGTCCCCCTCGGCATGACCGCCGACGGCCTGCCCGTGGGCATCCACCTCGCCGCCCCCTTCGGCCATGACGAGACGCTGATCGCGCTTTGTGCGGAACTGGAGCGCGAAGCCTCCTGGGCGCACCGCCTGCCGCCCCTGATCGCCTGAATGGCTGGACAGACGCGCCAGCCGACGCTTAACCTTTGGACGGGGCAATCGGGGATGCATGTGACCGCGGACACGGCCATCGAGGCACGCGAGGCCGTCAAGGCATTCGGCCATGGGGCAACGGCGGTCCGCGCGCTGGACAATGTCTCGGTCGCCATCCGCAAGGGCGAGTTCTTCACCCTTCTGGGGCCGTCCGGCTGCGGCAAAACCACGCTTCTGCGCCTGATCGCGGGGTTCGAGACACCGACTAGCGGCTCGATCCTGCTCGACGGGCAGGACATCACCCACCTGCCCCCCAACCGCCGCCCGGTGAACACCGTGTTTCAGTCCTATGCGCTGTTCCCGCATCTGACGGTGGCCCAGAACGTGGGTTTCGGGCTGGAGATGCAGGGCCGTCCAAGGGCCGAGGTGACCGCCCGCACCGCCCGCATGCTGGCACTTGTCAAGCTCGAGGCGCTCGCAGGCCGCAAGACCAGCCAGTTGTCGGGCGGCCAGCAGCAACGCGTGGCCCTCGCCCGCGCCCTGGCCCCCGAACCCAAGGTGCTGCTTCTGGACGAGCCGCTGTCGGCCCTCGACCTCAAGCTGCGCAAGGAGATGCAGATCGAACTGAAGCGCCTGCAGCACGAAACCGGCATCACCTTTGTCTTCGTCACCCACGACCAGGAAGAGGCGCTGACCATGTCCGACCGGATCGGCGTGATGAGCGCCGGAAAGATCCAGCAGCTTGGCCCCCCCCGCGACATCTACACCCGGCCCGCCAACCGCTTTGTCGCCAGCTTCATCGGCGAGACGAACTTCCTGCCCGCCACCACCGCGCCCGGCGGCGCGCGTCTGGGCTGCGGCGTGACGGTCGAGGTGCAGGGTGTCCCGAAGGCCGGCCGCGTCACCGTCGCCGTGCGCCCCGAACAGGTGCGCATCGTGGCGGCGGACGAACCCGGCGCGATTCCCGCCACCCTGACCGACCTCGTCTATTTCGGCACCGACACGCATTGTCATCTGCGCCTGTCCGACGGGGTCGAGGTGGTGGCGCGCGTGCAAAGCGCCGTCGGCGGCGAAGCGCAGTTCGCGCCCGGTCAGGTCGTCGGCCTGCGCTTTCCCCCCGGTGCAGCCCAAGTGCTGGAGGACTGAATGAGCACCGCCGAGGACGCCGCCGCTGCACGGGCCGACCGCGACGGCTGGCTTCTGTCGGCCCCGGCCCTGGTCGTGCTTCTGTGCGGGGCGATGCTGCCCCTGATGGTGATGCTGGTCTATTCGTTCCTGACGCCCGGCGAATACGGCAATGTCGAGTGGATGTTCAGCCTGGACGGCTGGGTCGGCATCTTCTTTACCCGCGACGTGTTCGACGACACGCTCGGTCTGGCCGACGCGCATCTGACGATCCTGTGGCGGTCGGTCCGGCTGTCGCTGCTGACGACGGTGTTCACCTTCCTTGTGGGCTTCCCGACCGCCTGGTTCATCGCCACACGCCCCCCCCGCCAGCGGGCACTGTGGCTGTTCCTGATCACGATTCCGTTCTGGACCAACCTTCTGATCCGCACCTTCGCGATCAACGAGATCATCCGGGGCGAGGGGCTTCTGAACGGCATCCTGATGAACCTGGCCGTGATCGACACGCCGCTGGTCTTGATCTACACCGACCTCGCCGTGTTCGTCGGCATGACCTATGTCTACCTGCCGCTGATGGTGCTGCCGCTGTTCGCCGCCATCGACCGCTTCGACATGCGGCTTCTGGAAGCGGGCTATGACCTCTACGCCGGCCGCTGGCAGGTGCTGGCCCGCGTGATCCTGCCCATCGTCAAGCCCGGCATCGTCGCCGGGTCGATCCTGGTCTTCGTGCCGGCCCTCGGGGCCTATGTCACGCCGCGCATCCTGGGCGGGGGCAAGAACATGATGATCGGCAACTTCATCGAACTGCAGTTCGGGCAGGGCCGCAACTGGCCGCTCGGGGCGGCGCTGTCGGTGATGCTTCTGGTGATCGTGACGGTGGCGCTTCTGGCCTATGTGCGGGCCGCGAACCGGGGGCCCGCGCATGGCTGAGCGCGCCTTCTCGCCCGTCCGGCTGCCGGGGTTCACGCCCGTCGCCATCGCGGTCTTCGTGGTGCTGTACCTGCCGATCCTGATGCTGGTGGTCTATTCCTTCAACGCGGGCCGGTCGGTGGCCGACTGGCAGGGCTTTTCGCTGGAATGGTTCGCCAAGGCCTGGGCCAACGACGCCATCCGCGAGGCAACGATCCGCTCGCTGGTGCTGGCCACCTCGGCCGCCGTCATCGCCACCACGGTCGCCACCATGGCCGCCCTCGGCACCACCCGCCGCCGGGCGTTCAAGGGGCAGACCTTCATCTATGTGGCGATCAACCAGCCCCTGATGGTGCCCGAGATCGTCACCGCCGTGGCCCTGCTGATCGTCTTCGCGGGCGTCAAGGTCGCCACCGGATACCAGGGCATGGGCTATCTGATCCTGGCCCATTCGGCCTTCTGCATCCCCTTCGCCTACCTGCCGATCCGGGCGCGGCTGGAAGGGATGGACCTGACGCTGGAAACCGCCGCCGCCGACCTCTACGCGACCCCGTGGCAGACCTTCCGCCGGGTCACCCTGCCCCTGCTCTTGCCCGGCGTGATCGCGGGCATGATGCTGGCCTTCGTCACCTCGCTCGACGATGTCGTCATCACGCTGTTCGTGAAATCGGCCGGACAGGACACCCTGCCCACCTTCATGCTGGGCCAGATCCGCCGCCAGATCACCACCGAGGTCTATGCCGTCTCGACGCTGCTTCTGGGCCTGACGGTGATCCTGCTGACCGCCTTTTTCCTTCTGACCCGCAAACCGGACTGAACCGGAATGCCAAAAATCCAACCGGGAGTACCACTTATGAAACGACTGCTGACCGCAACCGCGCTGCCCCTCTTGCTGGCAGGCGCGGCCCAGGCAGAGGGCGTGCTGCAACTGTACAACTGGGGCGACTACACCAGCCCCGACCTGATCGCCAAGTTCGAGGCCGAGACGGGCATCGACGTGACGGTCACCGACTATGACAGCAACGACACCGCCCTGGCCAAGATCGAGGCCGGGGGGCACGGCTTCGACCTGGTCGTGCCGTCGGCCAACTATTTGAAAATCCTTGCCGAAAAGGGGCTGATCCAGGAACTGGACCTGTCGAAGATCGCGAACCACGCCAACATCGCGCCGGTATGGATGAACGTCGACTACGATCCGGGTCGCAAGTATTCGATCCCGTGGCTATGGGGCACGACGGGCGTGGCGGTGAACCAGACGGCCTATGCGGGCGACGTGAACACCAGCGCCATCTTCATGGATCCGCCCCCGGAACTGGTGGGCAAGGTCAATGTCACCCCCGAGATGAACGACGTCCTGGCCCTGGCGACCATGTACATGGGCGGCCAGCCCTGTTCGGACGACGCCGACCTGATGAAGAAGGTCCGCGACAAGCTGTTGGAAGCCAAGCCGAAATGGCAGTCGATGGACTACAGCATGACGGAAAAGATGGCCGCCAACGACGTGATGGCCTCGCTCTACTTTAACGGGGCGATCTTTCGCGCGCGGTTGCTGAACCCGGATGTGAAGTACGGCTATCCGAAGGAAGGCTTCATCCTGTGGATGGACCAGGTGACCCTGCTGTCGGATGCGCAGAACGTGGAAAACGCCTACAAGTTCCTGAATTTCATTGCGATTCCCGAGAATGCCGCGATGAACTCGGCGTTTGCGCGCTATGCCAACGGCATCGCGGGGTCGGAACCCTTCATGCCCGCCGACATGAAGGACGCGCCGGAAATCGTCATTCCGGCGGAACTGGCGGACAAGGGCGTGTTCCTCGGCACCTGCACCGGCAAGGCGCAGGACTACATCACCGCGATCTGGACCGAACTGCAGAAATAATCGCGCTGTGGCGGGGGGTTATGCCCCCCACCACAGCCCCTTCGGAGTGGACGTGGCATGGCCCTGACCGATCTGTCCGCATCGCGACTGTCGGCCATGATCGCCGCGCGCGAGGTGTCCTGCGCCGAGGTGATGGCGGCCCATCTGGACCGGATCTCTACATCAAATCCGGGCGTCAATGCCCTGGTTTCGCTTCGAAATCCCGATGACCTGATGGCCGAGGCACGGGCCTGCGATGCCGGTCGCCGCATGGGGTGGCTGCATGGGTTGCCGGTGGCGGTGAAGGATCTGGTGGCGACCAGGGGGCTGCGGACGACCTGGGGGTCGCCGCTCTACGCCGACCATGTGCCGGACGCCGATGACCTGGTGGCGGCGCGGATGCGGGCGGCAGGGGCGATCTTTGTCGGCAAATCCAACACGCCGGAGTGGGGGCACGGAAGCCATTCTTTCAACCCGGTTCATGGGGTTACGCGCAATCCTTATGATCTTGCGCGAACTGCGGGCGGATCGTCGGGGGGCGCTGCGGCGGGGCTGGCGGCGCGGATGGTGCCGGTGGCGGACGGCAGCGACATGATGGGCAGCCTGCGGAACCCGGCGGCGTTCTGCAATGTCTACGGGTTGCGGCCAACCTACGGGCTGGTACCACCCGATGCGATCGGCGACACGTTCCTGTCCACGCTGGCGACCGAGGGGCCGATGGGGCGGACGGTCGAGGATGTGGCGCGGCTGTTGACGGTGCTGGCGGGCGAACATCCGGGCGTGCCGTTCGGGCGGGCGGGGCAGGATTTCACGGCCGGGCTGGACCGCGACATCAAGGGCCTGCGGATCGGGTGGCTGGGTGACTGGGGCGGGGCCTATGCCGCCGAGCCTGGCATTCTTTCCCTTTGCGAACAGGCGCTTGGCGTGTTCTCTGAACTCGGGGCCGTGGTCGAGGACGTGGCACCGCCGTTCCCGGCAGAGGCGCTTTGGCAGGCCTGGACGACGCTGCGGGCGATGCTGAATGCGAATGCAAAGCGCGACCTTTACGCCGATCCGGCCAGCCGCGCGCAGGTCAAGCCCGAGACGATCTGGGAGATAGAACAAGGGCTTGGCCTGTCCGCCGCAGCCGTGCATGCGGCCAGCGTGGTCCGGTCGCAGTGGTATGCGGCGGCGGCGGGGCTGTTTGGCACCTATGACGCGCTTGTCCTGCCCTCGGCGCAGGTCTGGCCCTTTCCGGTGGAATGGCGGTGGCCGCAAGCGATTGGGGACCGGGCCATGGACACCTACCACCGCTGGATGGAGGTGGTCGTTCCGGTGTCGCTGGCGGGGCTGCCGGCGCTGGCCTGCCCGGCGGGGTTCGGGGCGGGCGGGCTGCCGATGGGGCTCCAGCTGTTCGGGCCGGCGGGGGCGGATGCCCGCATCCTGGCCATCGGGCAGGCGTATCACCGGGCGACGGACTGGCCGGGGGCACGGCCGCCGCTGGTTTAGGCGCAACTCTTTGCGAACGCTGGATTAACTGGACGTTCCGGGGCAGAAATCGACATGCACGTTCCGTGCACACATCATGCACACCCGGTCCACATGCGCCGAGGCGGTCGTGCGCGTTAACCCTGTCCATCGAATCGGGGCGGATAGGTCGCCAGCACCTGATACTCGCTGCCCGACCGGGTGAGATGGGAGCGGTAGAGCGTCACCTCATCCACCACGAACGGACCGGCGGCGAACCCGGCCTGCGCCACGACGGCGCGTTCCAGGCGCAGGCGATCCTCGGGGTCCGGCGGTGCGAAGCGGCCAAGTGTGACGTGGGGGCGGAAGCGGCGCGCGTCGGGCAGGGCCCCGGCCATGCGGGCGGCATGGTCGAGCTTGGCCTGCAACCGGGTCAGGGGTTCGGACGGGGCGACCCCGGCCCAGGCGGCGCGCGGTTTTCCACCCCCGAACAGGCCCACGCCCGATAGCGTCAGGTCAAAGGGGGGCAGGCGCAGGCGCTGCAGGTCGTCGTCGAGCGCCACCAGCACAGGATCGGGCACCTCGCCCAGGAACACCAGCGTCAGGTGGAACGTGTCGGGATCGACCGCGCGCGACAGGGGCAACAGATGCTGCAGCACCTCGAGGCGCGAACGCACCTGTGGCGGCAGGGCCAGGGCGAGGAAGGCGCGGATCATCGCCCCTCCAGCAGCGTCAGGCGGTCGGCGATGTCGGGCCGGACCGGCCCTTCGCGGGGCGGGTCGGCGAGGGTGGTCAGCATCGCCTGATCCGGCAGGGGTCGGGTGCCGCCGTGCCAGTGCAGCGCGCGCAGAACGCCTGCGGCCTGCGGCGGCAGGCGGTCGGGCACCTCGGCCCCCGTCAGGTCGGCCCAGATCAGCGTCCAGAGCCGCCCGACCGACCAGGGGCTGTAGCCGCCGCCGCCCGTGACCAGCAGGCGGGGCGCAAGCGGCCGCAGCAGGCGCAGGACGGCGCGGTGGGCGTTGTTCGAAAGGGTCAGGCGCGAGAGCGGATCTTCGGTCAGCGCGTCGGCCCCGCATTGCAGCACGATGGCCTGCGGCGCATGGGCGGCGACGCGGGGCAGGATCAGGCGGTCGAGGACGGCCCGCATCTCGGTGTCGTTGAAGCCCGCAGGGACGGGCAGGTTGAAGGCGTTGCCGCAGCAGGCATCGTCCAGCGCCCCGGTGAAAGGCCAGCGGCCCTGTTCGTGGACCGAGATCATCAGGACATCGGGATCGTCGGCAAAAGCCAGGGCCACCCCGTCGCAATGGTGGGCGTCGATGTCGACATAGGCCACGCGGGTGACGCCGTGATGGCGCAGTGCCAGGATGCCTAGGACCACGTCGTTGATGTAGCAGAACCCGTTCGCGCGGTCGGGCAGGCCGTGATGCGTGCCCGCCCCCGGCACATGCACGACCCCGCCGTCGCGCACAAGGTCGGCGGCCAGGATCATCCCCCCGGCTCCGGTGGCGGGGCGGCGGAAGACCTGGGCGAAGACGGGGTTCGACAGGGTGCCTAGGTTGTGGCGCGCGCGGACGGCGTCGGAGACCTGGCCATCGGCCTCGGCGCGTTGCAGGGCGGCGATGTAGGCGGGGGTGTGCCAGGCAGCCAGCGCGGCGGGGGTGGCGCGGGGGCTGGTGCGCCAGCGGTCGGGCGGCAGCCAGCCGAGCGTGCGCGCGAGGTCGATCACGGTGGACACGCGGGGCACGCGCAGGGGATGGCGGGAGCCGAAGCTGGACCCCCGGTAGATGTCCGATCCGATGAAAAGCGCGCCGGTTGCGGTCGGGCCGGTTGCAGTCGGGCCGGGTGTCACGGGGGGTTGCGGCACATCGGCACCTTTGCCGGGCGATCCCGACTTTCTTTGTCCCGGCATCTGGGAAGTCACGCCGACTCATGCCATCTTAACCTGGAGCGTTGCAACATAGCGCGACCCCACACCCCGACAAAAAGAACGGCCGGAATGGCCCCAGATCGAACAGGCATCGACGTGAAGCGCAGCCCTGTGCAGTCGTTCCGGCCCGAGGGGCCGTCCGAGCCCCGTACCCAGTGCGCGGCGCTGTGCTGGCGGCGCGTGCAGGGGCATATCGAGGTGCTGCTGGTCACCAGCCGCGAGACCGGGCGCTGGGTGATCCCCAAGGGCTGGCCCATCGAGGGGCTGCCGCCGACGGCAGGGGCCGCGCGCGAGGCCTGGGAAGAGGCAGGCGTCAAGGGCGAGATCGGGGCGGAATGCCTGGGCGTCTATTCCTATGACAAGGTGCTGGACCGGGACGGGGCCGTGCCGACGTCGCTGCCCTGCGTGGTGGCGGTGTACCCGATGCAGGTGACGGCCATGCGCAAGGAATTCCCCGAGGCGGACGAACGGCGGACCAAGTGGTTCTCGCCCGAAAAGGCGGCGCGCAAGGTGCTGGAACCGGAACTGGCCGTGCTGATTGCCGGGTTCGATCCGGGCGGCGCGGGGTGACGGCGCTGGCGGGGGTTGATTTCGCCAGGCCGGGCGACATGTTGGGGCGACCAGACCCTGACGGTTGCCGATGATCCGCTATGCCCTGCGCTGCGACAAGGACCATGCCTTTGACAGCTGGTTCCGTTCGGCTGCCGATTTCGATGCGCTGGTCGGGGCCGGGCGGGTGGCGTGTCCCGATTGCGGCGGCACGGGCGTGGCGAAGGCGCTGATGGCCCCGTCGGTCGCGCCCGAGCCGGTGCGGGCCGAGGGGCGTGCGCTGACCTCTCCGGCGACCCGGCGCGAGGCGGCGCTGGCGGATCTGCGGCGGCACATCGCCGAGAAGTCCGAATATGTGGGGATGCGGTTCGCCGCCGAGGCGCGGGCGATCCACGACGGCGACGCGCCCGAACGCGCGATCCACGGCGAGGCGCGGCCCGACGAGGCGCGGGCGCTGATCGAGGATGGCGTGCCGGTGGCCCCCCTGCCGTTCCTGCCGGCGGGCAAGGTGAACTGATTTCAGCAGGCGGCGGCGCGGGCCAGGCTGGCCTTGCCACGATAGGGCCCTGCGTCGCGGGTGACGATGCGCGCGCCATCCAGCCGGGCCGCGACCAGGCGGGTCCAGGCGGCATCGGGCAGGACGACTTCGGTCCCGCCGGGGCAGGTGCGGACGGCGGCGGTGATGGTGCGCTCGCCGATGCGGTGGTTGGACAGGCCGGGGAGGCGGGCGATCTCGACCAGGCGATTGCCTTGCAGCCGCACGAACACAAGCTCGCGCGCCAGGTGGGGCCGGTCGACATAGGCGATCTCGGGCCGCCCGTCGCCGTCGAAATCGCCGACCCCTGCGGGGGCCAGCCAGCGGAGCGGCTGGCCGATGTAGGGCGTGGCGGCCAGTTGCCGGGGCTCGGGGGTGACCGCGTAGACCACCAGCCGCGCGCCCTTGTCGAACGAACTTTGCACCGTGATGACCTCGGGCCGCCCGTCGCCATCAAGATCGGCCAGGCGCGGCGCGATATCCTCGAAGATATGGTCGGGGGGGCCGATGATCGTGTTGGCGCGCCGGTTGCCGTCGGCGGCCAGCCTTGCCTCTGGACCGTTGAAGACGGTGATCGCGGTCCATTCCGGCGTCTCGCCCAGGACGGAATGGCCATAGCGGGCGGGGTCGTCGGATTCGGTGAAACAGACCTTGCGGATCCAGCCACCGTCTCCGGCGATGCAGGCGGAGTGCCGTTCGGTCGTCTGGGCCACAGTCAGCGTCGGCAGGGCGAGGACAACCACCCCGACCGCTGCCGCAAGGCGCATCAGATCTGCTTTTCCGGCATCTGCACCCGCAGGCCGTCCAGCGCGGGGCCGACCTTGAGCTGGCAGGTCAGGCGGGACCGCACGGGGTCGGGGGACCAGGCGAAATCCAGCATGTCCTCTTCCATCGCGTCTTTCTTCGGCAGTTTGTCGACCCAGGCGGCATCGACATAGACATGGCAGGTGGAACAGGCGCAGGCCCCGCCGCAGTCGGCCTCGATGCCGGGAATGCCGTTGTCGCGGGCCCCTTCCATCACGGTCAGGCCGTTCGGCACGTCGACCACATGTTCGCGTCCGCCGTGTTCCACATAGGTGATCTTCGCCATCGTCCGCCCTTCTTCGCGCGCCAGTCCCGTCCTCTTGGGCGACATAGGCCAAATCGCGGGGCCGCGCCAGAGGCGAGCGGAGGGGCGCACTTTCCGCGCCGCGTAAAAGCCGCTATGGTCGCGCCCAACGAGAAAAGTCAGGCAGCCCGGCCCCGATGCAGTTTCCGCCCTTTCGACTTGCGCTGGTGCTGGCTGTGGCGCTTGCGGCCTGCACGGCACCTGCGGCGGTCGGCGTCGATCTGTCGGCGGGGCTGGTCCCGGCCACCGGCACGACGCCGCCCGCCGCACCCGAAGGGGCGTGCTGGGAACGCGCGGTGACCCCTGCGGTGATCGAGACGGTGACCGAGCAGGTCATGGCCACGCCCGAGCGGCGCGGGCCGGACGGGGCGGTGATCGAGCCTGCCAGCTTCCGCACCGAGACGCGACAGGAGATCGTCACCGACCGGCGCGCGGTGTGGTTCCAGACCCCCTGCCCCGAGGCCGTGGACGTCGAGTTCGTCGCCACCCTGCAGCGCGCGCTCAAGGCGCGGGGGCTGTACGGCGCGCCGCTGACCGGCGCGCTGGACGCCGCCACGCGGGCGGCGATCCGGGCCTGGCAGCGGCCGAGGGGGCTGGACAGCGACGTGCTGTCGCTGGACAGCGCGCGGGCGCTTGGGATCGTCGCGGTGCCGAGGGCGTAGGGCGGCGGGTCCGCTGGCAACGGTCGGGTGCTTTCGTGAACCCCGGGCTGCCCACCGGGTGCAGTCGCCCCGGCGCAGGTGTTTCGGATCGGGTGGGACGCAGGGGGTTCGCAAGCGGCGCGGATCAGCCTGGAACATGTTGCGTTCCCTCGGGTTCAGCCCCCGACCCGGTCGTGGCGCCGGCGGGGGCGGCCCCCCGCAAAACACCCCCCCCCCCGGGGGCCCCCCGCCCCCCCCGCCCCCCCCCGC
>JBQTJI010000014.1:0-123601 GCA_052387255.1 Gemmobacter sp.
GTGGTGCGGCGTGGGGCGCCCTGCGCTTTTGGGTGGGGCGGGGGTTTTGGGGGGGGGCGCCCCCCCCGACTCTCCGCTCACGCCGCCTGCGACAGCGCGGCGATCTCGGCGTGGAACGCCCAGTCGATCCACGGCATCAGCGCGGCCACGTCCGACGTCTCGACGGTGCTGCCGCACCAGATGCGCAGTCCCGGCGGGGCATCGCGGTAAGCCCCCGCATCCAGCGCCACGCCCGCCGTTTCCAGCCGCTTCACGACGGCCTTGGCAAAGGCCGCGCCGTCGCTGATCCGGGGGTCGGCAAAGCGCAGGCAGACGCTGGTGGTCGATACCGTCGCCGGGTCTTCGGCCAGATTGGCCAGCCAGGGGTTTGCCGCGCAGAAATCCCGGATGACCTGCGCATTCGCACTGGCCCGCGCGATCAGCCCCGGCAGGCCGCCCACCGAATGCGCCCAGTTGAGTGCGACCAGATAATCCTCGACCGCCAGCATCGAAGGCGTGTTGATCGTCTCGCCCGCAAAGATGCCCTCGATCAGCTTGCCCTTGGCCGTCAGGCGGAAAATCTTGGGCAAGGGCCAGGGCGGGGTGTAGGTTTCCAGCCGTTCGACCGCGCGGGGCGACAGGATCAGCATGCCGTGCGCCCCTTCGCCCCCCAGCACCTTTTGCCAGCTGAACGTCACCACATCCAGCTTGTCCCAGGGCAGGTCCATGGCGAACGCGGCGCTCGTCGCGTCGCAGATGGTCAGGCCCTTGCGGTCCGCGGGAATCGCGCTGCCACCCGGCACGCGCACGCCGCTGGTCGTGCCGTTCCAGGTAAAGACCACGTCGCTGTCGAAGTCCACGGTCGCGAAATCGACGATCCGGCCATAGGGCGCGACCTTGACCTTGGCGTCCAGCTTCAACTGCTTGACGGCGTCGGTCACCCACCCTTCGCCAAAGCTTTCCCAGGCCAGCATCTCGACCGGACGGGCCCCCAGCATCGACCACATCGCCATTTCGACCGCGCCGGTGTCGGACGCAGGCACGATGCCGATGCGATGATCCGCAGGCACGCCCAGGATGTCGCGCGTCAGGGTGATGGCATGCGACAGCCGCGCCTTGCCGACCGTCGCGCGGTGCGACCGCCCGAGCGGCGCATCGGACAGAAGGTCAAGCGTGAAGCCGGGGATCTTGGCGCAGGGGCCAGAGGAAAAGCGCGGATTGACCGGGCGCGCCGCCGGGGTCTGCAGATCAGACATGGTATCCTTCCAGATAGCTGCCCTTCGTTGGGGAAGGGTGTCCCAAGGCCGGGGGTACGAAATCCCCCGAAAGCCGTCAAGGAACATTGCAGCCGACCGTCGGCACTGGCCCGTCAGCGGCCTAGCACGAGGCGGGCAAGCCGAGCCGTATCGATGGCGCGGCAGATGTGGCCGGGGGGCTTGACGGTCGGCACATCCTCACCGGCGACGAGGGCGTTGATCACGGCTTCGTCCACCGCCTCGACGGCGGCCAGGTACAGCGGGTCGAGGTGGTCCTGGTTCATCTGCGTCACGGTGTGGAGCGGGTCGTGCCGCTGTGCCCCGCTGGCCACATCGGCGGTGGAGAAGGCCAGGAAGATGTCGCCCGAGTTGTTGCCGCCCGGCGTGCCCCCCCGCCCGATGCCGAGGGCCGCCCGCCTGGACAGGGCGCGCAGCGACAGGGGCGACAGCGGCGCGTCGGTGGCCAGGATGACGATGATCGACCCGGTTTCGCGCTCGGTCAGCCGACCCTCGGGCATCGCTGGGCCGACCGGCCTGCCGCAGACGGTCAGCCAGGGGCGGATGCCGTGGTTGGCCTGCACCAGGGCCGCCACGGTCCAGTCGCTGCCCACGGTGACCCGGCGCGACGCGGTGCCGGTGCCGCCCTTGAATTCATAGGCGATCATGCCGTTGCCGCCGCCCGTGGACCCTTCCGCCACCGGGCCGGACCGGGCCGCGCGCAGGGCCTGCAGGGCATGGTCGGAGGTCACGGCCAGCCGGGTGATGTCGTTCAGCACGCCGTCGTAGGTTTCGGCGACGACCGGCATCGCCCAGACGTGGTTCTGGCGGAAGTGGTCTGCGTAGGTGTCGATCATCCAGCGCACCGCGCCCTCGTGACAGGCCCCGATGCCGTGGGTATTGGTGATCAGGATCGGGCCGAGGTAGGTGCCCGAATCGTCGATCCAGTGCGTTCCCGTCATCTCGCCGTTGCCGTTCAGCGCGTAGTGCCCGGCGCGCACCGGGTGCGGGTCGGGGCCGTGGCCGCGCGGCAGGATGGCGGTGACGCCGGTGCGCAGGCCCTGGTCCGCGTCGGTCAGGGTCACGAACCCCACCTCGACCCCCGGCACATCGGTGATGGCATTGAACGGCCCCGGCGTACCGGGGAACGGCAGGCCGAGATCGCGGGCGCGCGGCTTCATGTCCGGTCGCCCCTTGCATGCAGCCAAAGGCCGGTGCCCGCGATGATGACCGAGGCCAGGATGATCAGCGTGGCGATGGCGTTGATCTCGGGCTTCACCCCCCGGCGCACCATCGAGAAGATGAAGGTGGGCAGGGTCTGCGATCCGGTGCCCGAGATGAAGTAGGTGATCACGAGGTCGTCCATCGAGATGATGAAGGCCAGCAGCGCCCCGCCCAGCAGGCCCGGCGCAAGCTGCGGCAGCGTCACCTTGCGGAAGGTCGTCCATTCGTCCGCGCCGAGGTCGGCCGAGGCCTCTTCCAGCATCGGGTCAAGGCCCGCCAGCCGGGCCTGCACCACGATGAAGACATACGAGATCAGGAAGGTGCATTGCCCGATGATGATGGTCAGCAGCGACAGCTGCATCCCGATGGTCGAGAAGAAGATCAGCAGGCCGATGCCCAGCACGATGTCGGGCATCATCATCGGCAGCATCATGCCCCCGGTGTAGAGGCCCCGCGCGCGGAACCGGTGGCGCGTGACCGCAACTGCGGTGGCGGTGCCGATGACCGTCGAGACGGCGGTCGTGACCGCCGCCACGATGAGCGAGGATTTCAGCGCGGCCATCAGCTGCGGCGTCGATTCCAGATAGATGGCGCGCTGGTTGGGGTCGAGCTGCCGCGTGCCGATGCCGAAGAGGCCCTTGTACCAGTCCAGGGTGAAGCCGTCCCAGACCAGCATGTTCACCGGATTGGCGTTGAAGGAATAGACCACGATCACCAGCAGCGGCGCGTAGAGAAAGGCGAAGAACACGATCGAGAAGACGGCGAGCGAGCCTCTCATCTCTTGGTCCCCGCCCGCGCGGCCCGCGCCGTGAAGGCGACCAGCAGGGCCAGCACGACCGCCATGATCACCATCGCCAGTGCCGACCCGAAGGGCCAGTTGCGCGACGACAGGAACTGCTGTTCGACCATGTTGCCGATCATCAGCCCGTTGGCCCCGCCCAGCACGTCGGGCACGACGAAGTTGCCCACGGCCGGGATGAACACGATCACCGATCCGCCCGCGATCCCGGGCAGGGTCTGCGGCAGGATCACCTTACGAAACGTCTGGAACGGCGTCGCCCCAAGGTCCGCCGAAGCCTCGACCAGGGCGCGGTCAAGGTTGTCCACCGACGAGAACAGCGGCAGGAACATGAAGGGGATGTAGATGTAGACCATCCCCAGGATCACCGCAGCCGGGGTGTAGAGGATTTCCGGTGCCTCGAATCCCAGGGCACCGAAGGCGCTGCCGAGCAGGCCCGACGGCTTCAGGATCAACAGCCAGGCATAAAGCCGCACGATCAGGCTGGCAAAGAAGGGCAGCGTGATCAGGAACAGGAACACCATCCTCCAGCGCTGCGGCAGGCGGGCGATCCAGAAGGCCACGGGATAGCAGACCAGCAGGCAGACCAGCACCGTCAGCGCCGCCAGCCCCAGCGACCGGCCAAGGATGCGCAGATAGACCGGCTCGAACACCTCGTTGATGCCGTCCGCCCAGCCGAAGATGCGGCCGAAATTCCAGGGGTAGAACGTCCACTCGACCCCGCCATAAAGGCCGGGGGCGAGCAGGGAATAGACCGCGATGATGATCAGCGGTTCCAGAAAGAACACGCCCAGAAACAGCGTGACGGGCGACAAGAGCAGCAGAAGCTGCGCCCTTGCGCGGGGCATCATGCCGCGCCCACCATCACATGCAGCCGCGCCGGGTCATAGGTCAGGGTGACCCTTGCCCCTTCGCGCGGGGCGGCGGCGGTATCGCGCGCGATGACGCCGATGGCCGGGCCGCCGCCTTCGGGTGCGACATGCAGATGCAGGTCTGCCCCAAGGTAGACCGCCCGCGTCACCTGGCCCGCAATGCCCCGGCCTTCCTGCGCCTCGACGCCAAGCGCGAAATCGGTGGGACGCAAGACGGCGGTGGCCCGGCTGCCCTGCGCCGGTCCGCGCGGGATGGTCAGGCGCAACCCATAGTCGGTGACCAGCGTCACGCCATCCACGGTGCCGGGGAACAGGTTGGTCTCGCCGATGAACTCGGCCACGAAACGAGTCGCCGGATGGCGAAAGACGTCGCGCGGGGTGCCGACCTGTTCGATGCGGCCCGCGCGCATCACCACGATCCGGTCGGACATCGTCAGGGCTTCTTCCTGATCATGCGTGACGAACACGAAGGAAATGCCCAGCCGGTGCTGCAGGTCCTTCAGTTCCAGTTGCATCGCCTGGCGCAGGTTGCGGTCCAGCGCCGACAGCGGTTCATCCAGCAGCAGAAGACGGGGCCTGGCCACGATGGCGCGGGCCAGCGCCACCCGCCGCCGCTGGCCGCCGGACAACTGGCTGGGCTTGCGGCTTTCCAGGCCGGTCAGCCCGACCTTGCCCAGGGCATCGGCGACCTGCGCCTCGCGCTCGGCCCGCGCAGCGCCGCGCACCTCGAGCGCGTAGCCCACGTTGCGCGCCACCGTCATGTGCGGAAACAGGGCATAGCTCTGGAACACGGTGTTCACCGGGCGATGGTGCGGGGCAAGCCCGGTCAGGTCGCGACCGTCCAGCGCGATCCTGCCGCTGTCGATCCGTTCGAACCCGGCGATGGCGCGCAGCAGCGTGGTCTTGCCGCAGCCCGAGGGGCCCAGCAGCGTGACGAACTCGCCATCCCCGACCGCCAGGTCGATGCCGTCGAGCGCGGCAAACGACTGGCCTTCGGGTGTGATGAAGGCGCGCCGCACGGCGGCGATGGTCAGGAAGTCGGGCATGGGCGATCCCTTGCAGGAAAGGGCGGCCGTAAAGGGCCGCCCGGTTGCCTTACTGCGCAGTCTTGATGGCACTCCAGGCGCGGTCATAGGCCTTGAGCGCCGCCCCGAGGTCTTCGAATATCTGCAGGCGCGACATGGTTTCGGCAGGCACGTTGATGCTCGGATTGCTCTTGATGAAATCGGGCGTCAGGTCGTTGGCGGGCACATTGGGCGTGCCGTTGAACTGCTGCGCCACGTTCAGGGCCGCGATGTCGGGGCGCAGGTAGAACTCCATGAACTTCTGTGCGGCGGCCTTGTTCGGCGCATCCTTCAGCACGCAGATGTTTTCCTGGTACAGCGTCGCGCCTTCCGCCGGGATCACGTACTTGATGTTCGGCGTCTGGGTGAAGAACACGTTGCCGCCGACGAAATACTGTGCCGCCGCCAGGTCGCCCGAGGTCAGCAGCGCCATGGATTCGTAGGTAAAGGCCGTGACCTTGCCGCGCTGGCCGATCACATACTCCGCCGCCGCCTGAATCTCGGCCGGGTCGGTGGAATTGACCGAAGCGCCGGTCATGATCAGGCCCATGCCCAGCACCTCGCGCATGTCGTCCAGAAGCGCGATCTTGGCCCCGGTCTTGTCCGGGATGGCAAAGAAGTCGGCCCAGCCGGCCACCGGGCCGGTCACCGTCTCGTTGTAGAAGATGCCGACCGTGCCCCAGGCATAGGGCAGGCAATAGGACGAATCCGGGTCTTCCTTCGACAACAGGAAACCGGGGCCGATGTTCGCGAAGGCGGCGCATGACCCCGAGGGCAGCCGCGCCCGGATGAAGGCCTGGCCGGGGCTGTTGCGTCAGCTCGGGTTGTTCACCTGACGGTGCGGCAACCTCGGGAACGTGCCGTCACGCGGGCAGGGGCAGCCCCAGGATCGCCCGCGCCTCGCGCCATGTCGCCACCGGGCGGCCATGCCTGCCGCAGATTTCGACCACCCGTTCGACCAGCGCGGCATTCGACGGGGCCAGCCGGTCGCGGTCGAGGCGCACGTTGTCTTCCAGGCCCGTCCGCGCGTGTCCGCCCGCCGCCACCGCCCATTCGTTCAGCACGATCTGGTTCGGTCCGATCCCCGCCGCACACCAGGCCGCATCGGCCCCGAACAGCCGCTTCACGGTGTGGATGTAATAGTCGAACACGTCGCGGTCGGCGGGCATGGCGTTCTTGACGCCCATGACGAACTGCACATAGGGGCGGTCCTTGATCTGGCCTGCCGTCCACATCTGGTGCGCCTTGAGGATATGGCTGAGGTCAAAGGCCTCGACTTCGGGCTTGACGCCGTGGGTCAGCATCTGGGCGGCCAGCCAGTCCACCAGGTCGGGCGGGTTCTCGTAGACGCGGGTGGGAAAGTTGTTCGACCCGACCGACAGGCTGGCCATGTCGGGCCGCAGGGGCAGCATCCCGCCCCGCGCGGTGCCCGCCCCCGACCGGCCACCGGTGGACAGTTGCACGATCATGCCGGGGCAATGGCGGTGCAGCCCCTCCATCAGGCGGGCAAAGCGGTCGGGGTCCGCCGTGGGTTTGCCCTCGTCGTCGCGGATGTGGCAATGGGCGATGGTCGCGCCGGCCTCGAACGCCGCTTGGGTGCTTTCGACCTGTTCGGCAATCGTGATCGGCACGGCCGGGTTGTTCGCTTTCGTCGGCAGCGATCCGGTGATCGCAACGCAGATGATGCAGGGTGTTGGCATGGATCGGGCGTCCCAGGATGCGATGAGGCGGCCGCCGCGCCGACGGCTGTCCTTGCGGTAATGCCCCCGTTTCGCGGGCCGCGCCAGCCCGGTTTCGCGCGGGCGGACCGGGCCGATGCGGACCTGTGGGGTTGCGGCGTCCGCCTTGCGCTGCTGCCACGGGTCACGGCATCTTCCGGTCGGATCGCCCTGCCACATCGCAGGCCACTTCTGTCGGAGCCAGCCCCATGCCCGTTGTCGTCCAGACCATCGACCGAACGCCCGCCGCTGTGGTGGCAGCCCTCTCCCGCTACGGCGTGGCGACCGTGCACGAGGCGCAGGGCCGCAGCGGGTTGATGGCGGCCCGGATGCGCCCGGTCTGGGCGGGGGCGCGGCTGGTGGGGTCCGCGGTCACCGTATCGGTCCCGCCCTGCGACAACTGGATGGTCCACGTCGCGATCGAGCAGTGCCGACCGGGGGACGTGATGGTGGTGGCACCGACCTCGCCGTCGGACGCGGGGTACTTCGGCGACCTGCTGGCCACGCTGTTCCAGGCACGCGGGGTCTGCGGGCTGGTGATCGACGCCGGCGTGCGCGACACGGCGATGCTGCGCGAGATGGCATTCCCGGTCTGGTCCAGCGCCATTTCCGCGCAGGGGACCGTCAAGGAAATGCTGGGGTCCGTCAATGTTCCCATCGTCTGTGCAGGACAGATCGTGCGGCCCGGCGACTGCATCCTGGCCGATGACGATGGCGTCGTCGTGGTGCCGCGCGACAAGGCCGAGGCGGTCTGCGCCCTGTCGCAGGCGCGGGAAGACCACGAAGCCCACCTGCGCACGCGCTTTGCTGCGGGGGAACTGGGGATTGACATCTATGGCATGCGCCCCGCCCTGGCCGCCAAGGGTCTGACCTACACCTGACGGCCCGCGCGCCGCACCCTTCCGGCTGGCACGGGACGGCAAACGGCGCTAAGGCCCGGCAAGGGCGCGCTTTGTGGCACGAGGTAGACGATCCATGCATGTGGCCATCCTGATCACCGACCCCGCGCGCCCCGCGCTTGACCGGGCCACGGTCGAGGCGCTGCGCGATGCCTGGGGCGGGGGTGACGCTGTCTGGCTGAACCCCGGCATTGCGGCAGAGTTTCCGCTGCCGCAGGTGCCGGCCAACCGGTGGGACGTGTGGCAATCGTTGCAGGGGATCGGCATCGACCTGTGCCTGGTCCCTGCTGCCGGGCGGCGCAAGCGGTTGCTGCTGGCTGACATGGATTCGACCATGATCCGGCAGGAATGCATCGACGAACTGGCGGCCGAGGCGGGGGTGGGTGCGCAGGTTGCGGCAATCACGGCACGGGCGATGAACGGGGAGCTGCCCTTCGAAGGGGCGCTGCGCGAACGGGTGGCCCTGCTGAAGGGGCTGCCCTTCGCGGTCATCGACCGCGTGCTGGACCACCGCATCACGCTGATGCCGGGGGCACAGGCCCTGGTCGCGACGATGCGCGCGGGGGGGGCCATGGCGGCCCTGGTGTCGGGTGGCTTTACCGCCTTTACCGCGCGGGTGGCTGCCGCCCTGGGGTTCGACGAACACCGCGCCAACGTGCTGCAGGTCGCGGACGGCCACCTGACCGGGACCGTGGCCGAGCCGATCCTGGGGCAGGCGGCCAAGGTGCAGGCGCTGGAAGACCTGTCCCTGCGTCTGGGAATCGCCCCCGCCGACGTGATCGCCGTGGGCGACGGTGCGAACGACCTTGGCATGCTGGGCCGCGCAGGGCTGGGGGTCGCGCTGCACGCCAAGCCCGCCGTGCAGGCCGCCTGCGACCTGCGCATCAACCATGGCGACCTGACAGCGCTCTTGTACCTTCAGGGCTATGGCATCGGCGATGTCGCGGCGCAGGGTCAGGGCACCTGATCGCCGCCCGGTTCAGCCCTGCGGCGTCATCGCCTTGCGCTGGCGCGCGCGCTGGATGCCGAGGCGGCGTTCGCGCCAGATGATCAGCACGCCGGCGGTGACGACCAGGGCCGCCCCGGCCAGCACGGTCAGCGTCGGCACCTCGTCGAACACCCAGTACCCGATGGCGATGGCGAACAGCATCGAGGCATAGTCGAAGGGCGCGACCAGCGACGCATCGGCATGGCGATAGGCCGAGGTCAGCAGGATCTGCCCCAGCCCCCCGAGCAGCCCGCAGGCCACCAGGATCATGCCCTCGCGCCAGGTCGGCCAGACCCAGCCGAACGGCACCGTCACCAGCGCCAGGATCGACGCGGTCAGCGAGAACCAGAACACGATGGCCGAGGTCCGCTCGGTGTTCACCAGCTTGCGCACGAACACCTGAGCAAGCGCGGCAAACACGGCCCCGCCCAGCACCAGCATCGCGCCGAACGCCTCGGTCGCGCGCACGGTTTCGCCGGACACGATGGACAGGCGCGGCGACAGCACGATCAGCACACCGACCATGCCCAGCACCACGGCACTGATGCGGAACAGGCGCACATCCTCGCCCAGGAACATCGCGGCAAAGACGACGGTCAGCAGGGGTGCGGCATAGCCGATGGCGGTCACCTCGGGCAGCGGCAGCCATGCGAGGCCGGCAAACCCCAGGCCCATGGCGAGCGTGCCGACCACCCCCCGCCAGACATGCCCCATCGGATCGGCCACGCGGAACCCGCGGTGCAGTTCCTGCCGCAGTGCCAGCCAGACCAGAATGACGGGAATCGCGAAGAACGACCGGAAGAACACCGCCTGTCCCGGCGGCACGCGGTCGGACACGGATTTGATCAGGCTGGCCATGGCGATGAACACCAGGACCGAGCCGAGTTTCAGCAGGATGCCGCGCAGGGGTCGCATGCGGGCAGAATGCGGTGCGCGTGGGTTCGGGGCAACCTTCATCAGGCGCGATCCCGCCATGCGGCTGGCGCATGGGACTTGGCATCGCGGCGGCAAACGGGGAAAACTGTGCCTACCCAAGCGGAGTGAAAGCATGACCAAAGCCCCCCTGCCCGACCGCATCGCCCAAGGCCGGGGTCTGGTGCCCGCCGACCTGATGCTGAAGGGCGGCCGCGTGTTCGACCTGATCACCGGCGATCTGGTCGAAACCGACGTCGCCATCTGCGGCGATACCATCGTGGGGGTGTTCGGCGACTATCAGGGGCAGCGCGTGATCGACGTGTCGGGCCGCGTGCTGGTGCCGGGCTTCATCGACACCCATCTGCACATCGAATCCTCGCTGGTGACACCGTTCGAGTTCGACCGCTGCGTGACCCCGCGCGGCGTCACCACCGCGATCTGCGACCCGCACGAGATTGCCAATGTCTGCGGGCTGGCCGGAATCACCTATTTCCTCGAAGCCTCGGCCCTGACGCTGATGGACATCCGCGTGCAGCTGTCGTCCTGCGTGCCCTCGACCCACATGGAGACGGCGGGCGCGCGGCTGGAGGCGGCCGATCTGGTGCCGCTGATGGACCACCCCCGTGTGATCGGCCTGGCCGAGTTCATGAACTTTCCCGGTGTGCTGATGGGC
The DNA here is from genome assembly GCA_052387255.1 of Gemmobacter sp. Taxonomy (GTDB): domain Bacteria; phylum Pseudomonadota; class Alphaproteobacteria; order Rhodobacterales; family Rhodobacteraceae; genus JBBQXK01. The sequence goes on from JBQTJI010000014.1 coordinate 10,385, forward strand.
GATCCGGGCTGCCTGGAAAAGCTGGCGGCGTTTCAGGGCCGCCACATCGACGGGCATGCCCCCCTGCTGCGCGGGAACGACCTGAACGGCTATATCGCCGCCGGCATCCGCACCGAGCATGAGGCGACGACAGCGGCAGAGGCGCTGGAAAAGCTGCGCAAGGGGATGCGCGTGCTGATCCGCGAGGGGTCGGTGTCCAAGGACCTGGCGGCGCTGCACCCGCTGATGGTGGAACGCTATGCGCCCTACCTGTGCCTCTGTACCGACGACCGAAACCCGCTGGACATCGCGGAACACGGCCACCTCGACCATGTCATCCGCTGGTCGATCGCGCAGGGGGCCGACCCGCTGGCGGTCTACCGCATCGCCAGCCTGTCCGCCGCCGAGGCGTTCGGGCTGAAGGACAGGGGCCTGATCGCACCGGGCAAGCGCGCCGATATCGCGGTGATCGACAGTCTGGAGGGGTGCCATGCGTCGATGGTGCTGGCGGGGGGCGTGGTGGCCGACGCGGCGGCCTTTGCCGCGCGCCGGACCATCGCCCCCGTCGCCCGCCATTCGGTCAAGGCCCCGCTGATGGCCGCGACCGACTTCCGCACCGGCGGCAACCGTGCCGAAACCCCGGTCATCGGCATCCTGCCCGGCAAGATCATCACCGAGCACCTGTCCTTCGACATCCCCCCCGGGGATGGCGACAAGCGCCCCGATCCCGCCCGCGACCTGGTGAAGATCGCGGTGATCGAACGGCATGGCGCGGGCGGCAACCGCGCGACGGGGTTCGTCAAGGGCTTCGGCCTGCAGCGCGGGGCCATCGCCTCGACCGTCTGCCACGACCACCACAACATCGCGGTGGTGGGTGCCGACTATGCCGACATGGCCCTGGCCGCGAACCGGCTGGCCGAGATCGAGGGCGGGTTCGTGGTGGCCGAGGGGGGCCGGGTGCTCGCCGAACTGGCGCTGCCGGTGGCCGGGCTGATGAGCTTGGAACCGTTCGAGACGCTGCGCGATGCCCTGGTCGCGCTGCGGGCGGCGGCGCGGGGGCTGGGGGTGACGCTGGAAGAGCCGTTCCTGCAACTGGCCTTCCTGTGCCTGCCGGTGATCCCGCACCTCAAGATCACCGACATGGGGCTGGTCGACGTCGATAGGTTCGAGATCATCGGATGACCGGCGGCGGTTCTGCACGGTGGAAGCTGTAGGTCGGGGCTTGCCCCCGACTCATTCGCACAACGAGTCGGGGCAAGCCCCGACCTACAACTTCTGCAACGGCGGCATTCCCCGGATGATGTCTGCCCCCTTTTCCGCCACCATGATCGTCGGCGCGTTGGTGTTGCACGACGGCACGCGCGGCATCACCGAGGCGTCGCAGACCCGCAACCCCTCGACCCCCCTGACCGCCAGGTCGGCCCCAACCACATCGCCCATGGCACAGGTGCCGACCGGATGGTGGTCGGTCTTGGCCATGCGGCAGGCATAGTCGAACAGGGCATCGCCGGTCAGGTTGCCCGGCAGCACCTCGCGCCGCAGCCAGGGCTTCAGCGCGGGCTGCGCCAGGATTTGCCGCGCCATGTCCAGCCCGCGCAGCGACATCGCGCGGTCGTGGGGGTCGGCCCAGTAGTTCGGGTCGATCAGCGGGGCCGCCGCCGGGTCGGCGGACGCCAGCCGCACGGTGCCGCGCGACCGGGGCCGCAGGTAGGCCGAGTTGAGCGTGATGCCCGACCCCCGAACCGTGGCGATGCCCTTCTCGATGCCCGACCCCTGGCCCAGATGGAACTGGCTGTCGGGGTGGCGCTCCGCCGGGTCGGCAAAGCCGAAGCCGCCGGTCTCGAACAGCGACGACGCGACGGGCCCCGACCGGAACAGCAGGTACTGCAGCCCGGCCAGCACCGTGCGGTCCAGCCGCTTGACCGGGTCATAGCTGTGCGGGCCGGTGCATTCGGCCAGCACCGCCAGGTCCAGATGGTCCTGCAGGTTCGCGCCCACGCCCGGCAGATCGTGCACCACAGGCACGCCGACCGATGCCAGATGATCCGCCGGCCCGATCCCCGACAGCATCAAGAGGCGCGGCGATCCGATGGCCCCTGCCGCCAGGATCACCTCGCGGGTGGCGCGGATGCCCTCGCCCGCCATCGTTTCGATCCCGACCGCCCGCCCCGCTTCGACCACGATCCGCCGCGCCTGCACGCCGGTCCTGACCGCCAGGTTGGCCCTCCCCATGGCGGGCCGCAGATAGGCCGTGGCGACGGAAGAGCGTCGCGCATCGCGCTGTGTCAGCTGGTAGTACCCGACGCCCGCCTGTTCCCGCCCGTTGAAATCGGGGTTGTAGGGCAGGCCGAACTCCTGCCCCGCCCGCAGGAACGCCTCGCAGATCGGCAGGGCGGCGCGGGGGTTCGACACGCCGAGCGGGCCGTCGGTGCCGTGAAAGGCGTCGGCAAACCGCTCGTTCCCCTCGGCCCGGCGGAAATAGGGCAGGACGTCGGCCCAGGACCAGCCGGGCTGCCCCCACCCGTCATAGTCGCCCGGATTGCCGCGCGTATAGATCTGCGCGTTGATCGACGATCCGCCGCCGATCACCCGGGCCTGCGTGAACCACAGGCTGCGCCCGCCAAGATGCCGCTGCGGCACCGTGGACCAGCCCCAGCTGGCCACGCCCTTGGTCATCCGGGCAAAACCGGCGGGCCAGTGGAAGAGCACGCCCTTGTCCTGACCGCCCGCCTCCAGCAGCAGCACGCGGCAGGCGGGGTCCTCGCTCAGCCGCGCGGCCAGCACGCAGCCGGCCGACCCGCCGCCGACGATGACGACATCGGCCGCTTCAGACAATCCGCGCCTCGGTCGCGGGGTCGAAGGCCACGGCCTTCTCCATGTTCACGGCAAAGTCGAACATCTGGCCGGGGGCCACATCGGCATCCGCCCGCATCCGGGCGATGGCGTCCTTGCCGGACAGCGTCATGGTGACGAACGTGTCCGACCCCGCCGGCTCGGTCACCGTGACGCGATTGGTCAGCGACTGGATGTTGGCCGACTTGCGGTCCGCCCCCTCGGGGTCGGTGATCGCCTCGGGGCGGATGCCGAGCAGGATGTCGCGGCCCGCCCAGGCCGTCAGGTTGGCCTGGCCGAACCGCAAGAGGCGCACCTGCCCTTCGGAATCCGTGATCTTCGCATGGGGCGCGCCGTGGTCCAGCACGACCTGCGCGGGGATGATGTTCATCGCGGGCGACCCCATGAAGGTGGCGACGAACAGGTTGGCGGGGGTGTCGTAGATGTCCTTCGGGCGGCCCAGTTGCTGGACATGACCCTTGTTCATCACCGCGATGCGGGTCGAAAGGGTCAGCGCCTCGATCTGGTCGTGGGTGACGTAGACGATGGTGGTCTTGAGCTTCTGGTGCAGCTTCTTGATCTCGATGCGCATGTCCACGCGCAGCTTGGCGTCGAGGTTCGACAGCGGCTCGTCGAACAGGAACACATCGGGGTTCCGCACCAGCGCCCGCCCCATCGCCACGCGCTGCCTTTGCCCGCCCGACAGCTGCCCCGGCTTGCGGTCCAGCAATTGCTCGATCTGCAGCAGTTTCGCGACCGAGGCGAGCGCCTTGTCGCGTTCGGGCTTGGGCACGCCGTGCATTTCCAGCCCGAAGGTCATGTTCTGCCCGACGGTCATGTTCGGGTAGAGCGCATAGCTCTGGAACACCATCGCGATGTTGCGTTTCGACGGATGGACACCATTCACCACGCGCCCCTTGATCGCGATCTCGCCGCCCGAGATGCCTTCCAGCCCCGCGATCATGTTCAGCAGCGTGGACTTGCCGCAGCCCGAGGGGCCGACCAGCACCAGGAACTCGCCCTCCTCGACGGCGATGTCCACCCGGTGCAGCACCTCGACCGCCCCGTAGGATTTGGTGACGTTGCGGATGTCGAGAAAGCCCATCTGTTCGCTCCTTGGTGTCGTCGGTTGGCCCCACCCCGGAGGGAGGGCCGGGGTGGGGCCTGCCCCGGCTATCTCGCGGCGGCGATGGCATCGGCCAGCGCAACCGCGCCGTCCTCTGCCGTCATGTCCGAGTTGAAAAAGCCGGTGATCGCATCGGTCGCGGCCCCCACGACCGCCGAATTGGCGGCATGGGTTCCGGCAAAGGTCGGCACGGCGGTGCCTGCGCCGTCGTTCGCCGTCATCGCGGCGGCAGTCGCCTGCGCGCAGGCGTCCAGGCCCGACAGGTCGGCGTCGCTGCGCGCAGGGATGGCACCCTTGGCTACGTTGAAGGCCACCTGCACGCCCTTGTCCATGATCGCGGAGGCAAGCACCTCTTGCCCCTTGATCAGGTCGGCGTCGGTCTGGGTGAACAGCGACAGCGAGTTGACGAGGTAGACAAACGAATCCCCCTTGGCCTTGGGTACCGGGATGCAGGCATAGTCGTCGCCCGGAACCTTGCCCGCATTGGTGAACTCGCCCTTGGCCCAGTCGCCCATGATCTGCATCGCCGCCTCGCCCTTGATCACCATGGCGGATGCGAGGTTCCAGTCGCGGCCCGGGAAGTTCGGGTCGACCATGCCACGCAGCGCCGCCATCTGCCCGAACACGGCCACCATCTCGGGCCCGCGCAGGGTGGCGTCGTCCAGTTCGATCAGGGCCTTGCGATAGAACGCCGCCCCGCCGACGCCCGCCGCCACGGCCTCGAACATATAGGCCTCCTGCCAGGCCTGCCCGCCGTGGGCGAGCGGGATGATGCCGACTTCTGTGAACCGGGGGGCCAGGTCGTTCAGTTCCTCCCACGTCGTCGGATAGGCCGCGCCGATCTTGTCGAAGGCGGCCTTGCTGGCCCAGATCATGTCGGTGCGGTGCACGTTCGTCGGCACGCTGACATAGTGGCCGTCGACCTTGGTGAAATCCTTCACCGCCTGCGGCAGGGCGGCATCCCACCCCTCGGCCGCCGCCACGGCATCGACGTTGCCGAGCAGCCCCTCGCCCGCCCAGTCCAGGATGGTCTGGCCCAGCATCAGCATCGCCGCCGGGGGGTTGCCGCTGGCGATCCGGGCCTGCAGCGCCGTCTTGGCCGCGTCACCGCCGCCGCCCGCGACGGGCGCGTCGGTCCAGGCCACGCCGCCCGCCACCACCTTGTCGCGCACGGCGGACAGGGCCGCAGCCTCGCCCCCGCTGGTCCAGAAATGCATCACCTCGACCGAAGGTTCGGCCAGAGCGGGGGATGCGGTGACAAGAAGCAGCGCCAATATGGACATTCGGTTCACTCTCGTGTTCCTTTCAGGTGTTCGCCCGTGTCTCTTGCAATGTGGGCCTGGGTTCGGACATGACCGCCGAAGGGCTGCAACCCTTCGGCGGTCGGCTTGGCCCTTCGCTTGCGCTCCGGGCGTTCGTTGTTGCGATGCGTCCACTGGACGCCTCGCTGCCGCTTCGCGTCGCCACGCCTCACCCCTTGACGCTGCCCGCCATCAGCCCGCGCACGAAGTAGCGGCCCGCGACGATGTAGACGACCAGGGTCGGAAGGGCGGCCAGGATCGCGCCCGCGAAGTGGACGTTGTATTCCTTCACGCCGGTCGAGGATTGCACCAGGTTGTTCAGCGCCACCGTCATCGGCTGCGACGTGCCCCCGAACGACGCGCCGAACAGGAAGTCGTTCCAGATGTTGGTGAACTGCCAGATGATCGACACCACCGCGATGGGGCCGCTGACGGGCAAGAGGATGCGCCAGAAGATCTGGAAGAACCCCGCCCCGTCGATCTGCGCCGCCCGCACCAGCTCGGTCGGGAAGGCGGCATAGTAGTTGCGGAAGTACAGGGTCGTGAACCCGACCCCGTAGACCACATGCACCAGGATCAGGCCGGGGATCGACCCCGCCATCCCGAGAAACCCCAGCACCATCGCCATCGGGATCAGCACGATCTGGAACGGGATGAAGCAGGAAAACAGCATCAGCCCGAACACCCAGGTATCGCCCCGGAACCGCCACTTGGTCAGGATATAGCCGTTCAGCGCGCCGACGATGGTGGATATCGCCACGGCAGGCACCACCATCAGGATCGAGTTCAGGAAATAGGGCCGCAGCCCCGTCGGCTCGACCCCGATCTGCGCGGTGGACCAGGCACTGGCCCAGGGGGCGAAGGTCCAGTCCTGCGGCAGCGCCATCATGTTGCCGCCGGTGATCTCGGCCAGCGGTTTGACCGAGTTGATGGCCATGACATACAGCGGCAAGAGGTAGAACAGCGCGAACAACAGCAGCACCAGATAGATGAAGGCCCGCGTGATGCGCCCGGTGGAAACGGCGGTACCTTCGGTGACGGCGGCCATCACTTCTTCTCCCGCAGTTCGGCATAGATGTAGGGCACCATGATCGCCGCGATGGTCATCAGCATGATCACCGCCGACGACGCGCCGATGCCCATCTGGTTCCGGGTGAAGGTGTAGGAATACATGAAGGTCGCGGGCATCTCGGTCGACCGGCCCGGCCCCCCGCCGGTCAGCGCGACGACCAGGTCGTAGGACTTGATCGCGAGGTGCGCGAGGATGACGAAGGCCGACAGGAACGCGGGCCGCAGCAGCGGAATGACAATCCGGCGGTACAACTGCCAGTTCGACGCCCCGTCGATCTGCGCCGCCTTGAGGATTTCGTTGTCGATCCCCCGCAACCCTGCCAGGAACATCGCCATGACGAAACCGCTGGTCTGCCACACCGCCGCGATGACGATGCAGTACAGCGCCATGTCGTTGTCCTTGATCCAGGTAAAGCTGAACGAGGTCCACCCCCATTCCCGCATCACCCGTTCCAGCCCGATGCCGGGGTCGAGGAACCACTTCCACGCCGTGCCGGTGACGATGAAGGACAGCGCCATCGGATACAGGTAGATCGGCCGCAGCACCCCCTCGCCACGGATCTTCTGGTCGAGAAAGATCGCCAGCATCAGGCCGATGGCGGTGCAGATGACGATGTACAGGCTGGCAAAGACGGCAATGTTCGTCACCGCCGTGTTCCAGTGGTTCAGGGCGAACAGCTTCTCGTAGTTCTCGAACCCCACCCAGGTGAACTTGGGCAGCATCTTCGATCCGGTGAAGGACAGCACGATCGTGAACAGGATGAAGCCATAGACGAACAACAGTGTCACCGCGAACGAAGGGGCCAGCACCAGCCGTGGCAGCCAGTTCTGCAATCGCGTGCGGAAATCGACCGTCTCGGCCATGGCCACCCCTCCCCCTCGCGCGCCCTTGAACCGGCGCGTCAGACTGTTTTCTGAAGGAACAGGGGGGCGGCGTCAGCCGCCCCCCACCGTGTGCCGCACTACTGCGCCGCCGCGACCGCCTCGGCCAGGGCCGTGGCCGCCGCCGCGCCGTCGGCGTATTCGCCGTTGAAGGCCGCCGTGATCACGTCGTAGGTGGCGTTCTTCACCGCCGCCGGGGCGGCATGGCCATGCGCCATCGACCCGAACAGCTTGCCCGCCGTGTTGGCCTCGGCCAGGTCGGCCATGCCCTTCTTGCCGCAGTCGTCGAAGGCGTCGTTCGGCACGTCGGTGCGGGCGGGAACCGAGCCTTTCACCACGTTGAACGCCGACTGGAACACCGGGTTCATGATCGCCGTCGCCATTGCCGCCTGCGCCGCCTTGGCCTCGTCGCTGTCCACGCCGAACATCGCGAACTGGTCGCTGTTGAACGTCACCGCCCCCTGCGTGCCCGGAAAGCGGATGCAGACGAAATCGGTGCCCGGCACTTTTCCGGCCTTCAGGAACTCGCCCTTGGCCCAGTCGCCCATCATCTGCATGCCCGCTTCGCCGTTGATCACCATGGCCGAAGCAAGGTTCCAGTCGCGCCCCGAGAAGTTGTCATCGACATAGGTGCGCAGCTTCATCAGGCGGTTGAACGCCTCGGCCATCTGCTCGCCCCCCAGGGCGGCGGGGTCGAGGTCGATGAAGGCGGCCTTGTAGAAATCGGTGCCCAGCCCCAGCACCACGCCGTCGAACACCGTCGCGTCCTGCCAGGCCTGCCCGCCATGGGCCAGGGGCGTGATGCCGTTGGCCTTCATCGCGTCCAGCACGGCGACCAGTTCCTCCCAGGTCTCGGGGGCCTTGCCCCCGGCGGCATCGAGCGCGGCCTTGCTGATCCAGACCCAGTTGGTCGAATGCACGTTCACGGGCGCCGCGATCCACTTGCCGTCGAACTTCGAGAAGCCCTGCAGCGCCGATGGCACCACGGCGTCCCAGCCCTCGGCCGCCGCGACCGCCGTCAGGTCACCCAGGGCATCCTCGGCGGCCCAGTCGAGGATATCGAAGCCCAGCATCTGCACCGCCGTCGGGGGGTCGCCCGCCGTGACGCGGGCGCGCAGCGCGGTCATCGCTGCCTCGCCGCCGCCGCCCGCGACGGGCATGTCGACCCAGCCGATGGATTTCGTGGCAAGGTCGTCCTTGAGCACGTTCAGCGCCGCCGCCTCGCCACCACTGGTCCACCAGTGCAGCACCTCGACGTCTTCGGCACGGGCGGCACCACCCATGGCCACGCTCAGCGCCAGGACGGATGCGAATCCCTTCATCATGGTTTTCATGTCTTTCTCCCTGATCGTCGGCTCCCATCCGACTGGCGGCATTGTAACGTTGCAACTACCCCTCAAGTCAATAGACAGTTACTTTTCCACAGCGAAATCTTTTCCTTGAAAAACCGGGGAATGTCGCAAAGACTGATCGTATGTAACGTTGCAACCCACGCCCGAAGGCAGACTGGTCCCGAAACCCGCCATGCACAAGCGCCCGACCCTGCGCACCATCGCCGACGCCAGCGGATTCGCCGTCACGACGGTGTCGCGCGCCCTGGCCGGGGACCAGAAGATCGCGCTGGCGACCCGTCGTCAAGTGGCCGACATCGCGCAGACCCTGGGCTATGTGCCTGACCGCGCGGCACAGCGGCTGCGCACCGGGCGCACCAACGTGATCGCCCTGGTGCTGTCGCCGCACGAGGAAATCCTGGGCTTCCGGGGCTCGATGATCGCCGGGCTGGCGCAGGGCATCGAGGGGACGCAGTTCCATATCTCGATGACGCCCTATGTGGGCGACGCCGACCCCATGGTCCCGGTCCGCCACATCGTGCGCAACGGGCTGGCCGACGGCATCCTCTTCTCGGGGACGCGGCCCGACGACCCGCGCGTGGCCTTCCTGTCGGAACAGGGGTTCCCCTTTGCCTGCCATGGGCGAACCGATAGCGTCGGCCCCCATGCCTGGTGCGACTATGACAACGACGCCTTCGCGGCGATGGCCGTGGCGCGACTGGTGGCGCGCGGGCGGCGGCGGCTGTTCCTGATCCCGCCCGCGACCGACCGCACCTTTGCCCGCCACATGCGCGAGGGGTTCCTGCGGGCCTGCGCCGCCGCAGGCGCGCAGCCCGTGCTGGAGGACGACATCACCCTGGCCACCTTGCCGCCGCGCCTGCAGTCTGCCGCAGCGCGCCTGCGGGCCAGTGGGGTGGACGGGTTCATCTGCCCCGGAGAGGTGTCGGCGATGGCGATGCTGGCGGGCTTGCAGGACGATCATGCCCGGATCGGCACCGACGTCGATGTGATCGCCAAGCAGACCAGCCAGACCTTCGATCTGTACCGGCCCCACATCGACACGATCTATGAAGACATTCGCGCGGCCGGCGAGACGCTGGGCCAACTGCTGTTGCGGCGCATCGCGGGCGAGCCGGTCGAGGCGCTGCAGGTGCTGCAGTCGCCGGTGCCGAACTTCCGCCTGTAGGCGGGCTGCCCTGCGACAGCCCGCCCTTCCCGACAGGTCAGGCGGCGGCCTTCATCGCCGACGGGTTGACCGACGCCTTGGCCAGGGTCGACAGGGCCTTTTCCGTCGCCTTCTCTTCGGTCAGCGTCTGGTCCAGCAGTCCCGCGGCGTCGGCCATGCCCAGCACGTTGGCCCAGCCGAACAGCGTGCCGTAGCGCGCGATCTCGTAGTGCTCGACCGCCTGCGCCGTGGCGACCAGCCCGGCATCCAGCGCGGGCGAACCCTTGAAGGCCTCGATCACTTCTTCGCCCTCTTCGATGATGCCGTCGATGGCCGGGCAGGTCTTGGCCTGCGCGCGCTTGCCCATCAGTTCGAACACCTGCTGCAACCGCTCGACCTGCACCTCGGTCTCGGCCTTGTGCTTTTCGAAGGCTGCCTTCAGTTCGGCCGACTGGGCTGCGCGCATCATCTTGGGCAGTGTCTTGAGGATTTTCCGCTCGGCATAGTAGATGTCGCGCAGCATGTCGTGAAACAGGCCTTCAAGGTTGGGGGTCTTCATCGCGCTGTCTCCTGATGTGGGTTTCCCGCACGACCGGTTTGGTACGGCGGTGCGACAGGGAAACTCGCCAGGCGTGCGAATTGTTCCGGCAGGACAGGACAGGTCAGGGCGGCGGGCGTTTCCCCAAAGCGTTTTCCAGCGCGCGCGCCAGGTCGATCAGGTTTGGCGGCATGGGCTCGGCCCGGATTGCGGCCAGCAGGTCGCGCGCCGCGACAGCCAGGGCGTCACCATCGGGCGGGGGGGCAGGCGTCGGATCGGTGTCGGGTTTATGGCGCATCGGGTCCGGGCGGCTTTTCCAGCAGCTTGCCCTGATCTGCGCCGACGTCAACCTTTCCGCGTCCGAACGGCGGACACCCGACCTTTCTGCCTCGCGGTCCGGTGCGCCACGCAATCCACGGGCGCGGCCCCCGCCGGAACCCGGAGCATCCGCACGGCGTTGTCCCGCGACCCCCCGATGCCGCCAAGGATGACGCATGGCACCCCGTTCCAGCTTCAGCGACAGCGTGATCGACCTTCTGCCGCGCCTGCGCATCTATGCCCGCGCCTTGACACGCAACGTGACAGACGCCGACGACCTGGTGCAGGATACGCTGACCAAGGCGCTGCGCCATCAGGATCGCTTTGAGGAGGGGACGCAGCTCAAGGCCTGGCTGTTCACGATCATGCGCAACACCCATTTCACGGCGGTCAAGAAACGCAACCGCGAACGTCCGGGCATTGAAAACTGCGTTTCCGGCGAGGTCGCCGTTGCGCCGATCCACGATACCGTCATCGCCCACAAAGAGGTGCTTGCGGCCATCAACCGCCTGCCCGCCGCCTATCGCGAGATGCTGACCCTGGTGGTGATGCTGGGTGAAAGCTACGAGACAGCGGCAGACCTGTGCGATTGCGCCATCGGGACGGTCAAGAGCCGCATCAACCGCGCGCGCCGCATGGTCGTCGACGACCTCACCTCGGTGCCCCCTGCGGCCGCTCCGAAATCAGCGCTGCGACGCACCGAGCGGTCTACGGCCTGACGCTAGAGGGGCCTGTGCACATTGTGGAAACGCCAGCCAGGACATGAAAAGGCCCGCCGTCGGGCGGGCCTTTCCGGTTGCAGGCCAGGCCCGACGTGTCAGAGTTCGGCGTCCGGCAGTTGTTCGATCTGCTCGCGGGTCATCGACACATAGGCCCTCAGCGCGCCGTCGCCCTCGGCCCGCAGCACCTGCAGGTCGGCGGCATTGATGGCCACCGGCTTGGCCCCGATGCCCAGGAACCCGCCGACATCGACCACGACCTGCGAGATATTGTTGTCCTCGGCCAGCACGAAGTTCGAGATTTCGCCCAGGGACTGCTCGTCGCTGCCATAGACGTTCACGCCGGTCAGGTCTTCGGTGGTGATCTCGTCCCACGTCGTCGCGGCATAGCCTTCGCGCATCGGTGCAGTGGTGGTGGTGTCGGTGCCGGTCGTCGTGCCTTCGGCGGCTGCGGTGTCCTGCGTCGGCGTGGCGCTGCCGTCGGCTGCGGGCATCCCGGTCGCGCCGCGCTCATAGGCGGGGGCACCTTCCAGCAGGGCGCGGTTGGCGTTCATCACTAGGAAGAAGTCGCCATCGTCGTCCGCGGTCGAGCTGTCGGCGGCAAAGCGGATCGCGCTCATGTCGACGGCAACCTGACGCTCGCCCATGCCCAGAAAGCCGCCGATGTCGACCAGGACGGCCTCGATGCTGCCGTCGCGGCTCAGGATGACATCGTTGATTTCGCCGATGTCGTCCCAGCCTTCCTGGATACCGGCATAGGTGTCGGCATCCGCAGCGGCTTCGGCGGCGTAGACGCGCATGCCGATGAAGTCGGACGCGAGGATCATGGCCCCGTCGGAAGACGGCAGGAAGATGTCCTGCTGCGCATGGGCGGGCACCGACGTCACCAGGGCCAGGGCCGTGCCGATCAAGAGGTGTTTCATCAGTCTCTCCTCAGGAAGAAATGTGTCCGGCGTCATCACCGACGCCATGCCCACCTCAACCAGCGACTGGGCCCGTTGTTCCCCGGCCCGTGGCAATTCGTGCCGTTAAGGGGGAAGCTGGTTGCGGTTGGGACGCAGGGTCAGCCCTGGCCTAACACGCGTGTTAGGTGGATCAAGACATTGGTTTTGCTGAATTGTTATGCGGCCGTTAACCGGATCGAAAGGACCTCGTGCGATCAGCCGTTCGGTGCGGCAGGGCCATCCAGGGCCGCAAGCACCTCGGCCCAGGCGTCATCGGGCATGGCCACGCTTTCGGGTTTCAGCGGAAAGGTGCCACCCGCGACCTCTGCCCGAAAGCCGACAAAGGCCCGCTGCCGTTCGTCCCTGATCCGGCCCCGCAGGCTGGCCAGGTCGCCCCAGGCGCGGGCGTGGCGCGGGCGCGGGCCGTCGCCGCAGATGTCGGCGGCGAACAGGAAGATGACATCCGCGCCCCCGCCCGATCCCAGCGACACGGTGACAAGGCCGGTTCTCGCCGTGATGCCGGCCAGGAGCCGGTCGGGCAGGATCTCGGCCTCGACCGCGAAGGCGTCGGCCTCTTCCAGGCGGCGGAACCGGTGCCACAGCGCCAGTGCCTCGTCTGCCGTCCTGCCGACCGCGCGGGTGCGGCCCACCCAGGTGGACTTGCGCGGCACAAACCCAAGGTGGCCCATCACGGGAATGTCCTCGGACGCCAGCAGGCTGACCACCGACAGGCGGCGCGCGGTGATGACCGCATCGGCCCCGTCGGTCAGGGCGCGGAATGCCGTTCGCAGGATCTCGTCATCGGTGACCGATTCGGCAAAGCCCAGGGCGGCAGTGACAAAGACCCTGGCCGAACCCCGCCGCACCGCGCCGACATTGGCGGCACGGCAGACGACCTTCTCGATCCCGGCGGATTCCGCCGCCGCCGCCTCGTCCTCGGTATCCGCCGTGACCTGGGCGTGGCGGGCAGGACGGCCCTTGCCCGCGCGCAGCGAGGGGACGACGCCCAGGCGGGTACAAGCGTAGGACCCGAAGGCGACGGCAAAGCGCACGGCGGCGGGCAGGTCGCGCCCTTCGGCCAGAGCGACGGCCAGACCGGCGTTGAAGGCGTCGCCCGCGCCGGTCGTGTCGGTGACGGGAACCGGCAGCGACGGGACCATGAGGCCCATCCCCTCGCCCAGGATCAGCGCACCGGCACGGCCCAGGGTGACGACGACCGTGCCCACCCCCCGTCGCGCAGCATGCCCGCCAGGATGCGGGACGAGCGCGGATCGTCGGGCGCAAGGCCCAGAAGGATGCGCAGCTCGCTTTCGTTGGGGGTCAGCACGTCGATCAGGGGAAAGATGCCGGGGGGCAGGGGCCTGGCCGGGGCGGGGTTCAGGATGGTGCGCGCGCCCGCCGCCCGGCCCAGTTCCATCGCGCGGATCGCGGCGGGCAGCGGAATCTCCAGCACCGTCATCACCACGTCCGACTGCGCGATCCGGTCGCCTGCGGCATCGACCGCCGCCGCGTCCAGCGCGTCGTTGGCACACATGTCGAGGATGATGAAGTTGTTGCCCTCGCGGTTCAGGATGATGAAGCCGACGCCTGTGGCGCGATCCGGCAACGCCCGCACGTTGCGGGTGTTCACCCCCTCGGCGGCGTAAAGGTCGGTCGCGACGCGGGCCAGTGCATCGGTGCCAAGGTAGGCGACCAGCGCCGCATCCGCCCCCAGCCGCGCCGCCGCCACGGCCTGGTTCGACCCCTTGCCGCCCGGCCCCATGTCGAAGTCGGACCCGAGCAGCGTCTGCCCGAAAACCGGCAGCGACGGGGTGCGGATCGTCATGCCGACGGCAAAACTGCCGACCACGGTGATTTTCGGTGCCATTGGTTTCCCCCTATTCCGCCGCGTGCCGGTTGGTGCCCGTAGCGGCCTGCATCACCGATTCCTCGGCAATCGCGGCCCCGCGCAGGTCTGCCGTGATCGCGCCGTCCGCCATCACGATCACGGGCGAGGAATGCATCACGATCTCGGGCAGTTCGGACGAGATCATCAGCACCGCCAGCCCGTCCGTCGCCAGCCCCTTCAGGATGTCGTAGATTTCCGCCTTGGCCCCGACGTCGATGCCGCGCGTCGGCTCGTGCAGGATCAGCACGCGGGGTGCTGTGACAAGGCCGCGCGCGAGGATCACCTTCTGCTGGTTGCCGCCGCTGAGGGTGCCCATCCGCTGCGTCAGCCCTGCGATGCGGGCATCCAGGCGGCGGGCATCGTCGCCGGCCGTGGCGCGCACCCGGCGGCGTTGCAGCCAGCCCATCCGGGTGAACCGCGCGAGAGAGGCCGAGACGATGTTCTCGGCCACCGTCATGTTCGGGCACAGCGACAGTTCCTGGAACACCACCGCAGTGCCAAGCGCGCGGGCGGCCTGCGGGGTCGGTATCCGCACCGGCGCGCCGTCCAGCAGCAGGGTGCCGCTGTCGGGTTGCAGCGCCCCGGCGAGGATGTTCATCAGCGTGCTCTTGCCCGCGGCGTTCTCGCCGATCACGGCGTGAACTTCGCCCGCGCGCAGGTCGAGCGACACGTCCGACAGGGCCAGAACGCCGGGAAACCGCTTTGAAACGGCACGGACTTCGACGAGCGGGGCCATCGCGCCTGTCCTTTCGGTGCCGGGGCGGGGGAGCGCCGCCCCGGCAGGGGGCGTCACTTCTGCACGTCGGCGACCTTGGCGGCGATGCGCTCGGCCAGGGGGAAGTCCTTGACGCTGACCGGATCGGCGAGGGCCAGTCCGGGCGCGAGCACGGCGAAGGCCGTGGTGATCAGAAATCGTTTCATTCGTGGTATCCTCCCTTGGATTGCGTTGCTTTCGGGCTCTCAGGCCCCGCGTGGCTGCGATGTCCACTTGTTGATGGCGACGGCCACGACGATGACGAGGCCGATCAGGAATTCCTGGGCAAAGGGTGACACGCCGGTCAGCACCAGGCCGTTGCGCAGGACGCCGATGATGAGGACGCCGAGGATGGTGCGCGACAGCAGGAGCCAGCCAAGTGCGGCCACGACGACGAAGAACACCAGCTGCATCGGCACGACGCCGCCGAGACAGCCCTGCCCGATGAAGCTGAACTGGTCGAGCACGGCGGGGTCGCCGCCGTTGCGTTCGTTCACCGTGACCGGTCGGCCATCGGTCAGGATCAGCGCCGCGCCCCGCACCATGCTGAGCGTGCCAAGCGGGGCGATCAGCGAAGGCAGGCGGCCATGGGTGGACAGAACTCCGTTGATCAGGCCGATCACCGCCCCGCAGATCAGACCCGCCAGAATGGCCGGAAGCAGGGGCACGCCCAAGAGGATGATCATCCCCGTCGCCAGACCCGCGAAGGCATAGGTCGAGCCCACGGACAGGTCGACCTCGCCCGAGATCAGCACGAAGGTCATGCCGACGGCCATGATGCCGAGAAGCGAGACCTGCCGCCCGATGTCCAGAAGGTTGGTCGTGGTCAGGAAGCGGTCGTTCAGCAACGTCAGGCAGACGCACATCACGATCAGCTAGGGTGCGATCTGGACCTTGATGTTGCGGCGGTCATGGATCGCGGCCTCTATCGCGGCAGGCAGGTCGGCAAGTGGATGAACGGCCGTGATCAGGGGTCTCACATCGATCCGGCCGCTGGCCAGAAGGTCGATCGAGGTCTGGAACGCGTTGGCAAAGCGGAACGATCCCAGCAGCGCCAGTTCGCGCGCCATCACCATGTTCAGGGGCAGCGTCACCGCGGCGGGCAGGGTTCCGACCTGCACGATGGTGCCGCCCCGGCGGGCCGCATGCAGGCCCTGGTCCAGCGCCTGCGCCGAGCCTGCTGCCTCGATCACCACATCGAAGCCGCCGGGGACCAGCGCCTCTGCCTGCGCCGCGAAATCGCCGGAGGCGGCATCCAGCACGGCATCGGCACCACGGGTGACCGCAAAGGCGCGCGGACCCGCCGCGATGTCGCTGACCACAAGGTGCGACGCCCCGAAGGCCCGCGCGACGAGCGCGGTCAACTGGCCGATGGTGCCGCCGCCCGTCACCAGCACGGACCTGCCCGCGACCGTGCCCGCCCGCCGGACGGCATGGACCGCCACCGACAGCGGTTCGATCATCGCCGCCTGTCCCCAGTCCAGCGCATCCGGCAGGGGCAGGCAGTTCGCTGCCGGGGCGGTCACGAATTCCTCGAACCCGCCGTTGATATGCGGATCGCAACTGGCCGAGCCGAAGAAGCGCATGTCGCGGCACAGGTTGTAGCGTCCGCTGCGGCAGTCGGCGCAGGTCGCGCAGGGGATTGACGGATCGACCGTGACGCGCTGGCCGATCCGGGCCGCCGGAACGCCTGGCCCGACCGCGACGATCTCGCCCGCGAATTCGTGGCCGAGGACGAAGGGGCGTTTGGGGATGAAGCTGCCGATCTGGAACTGTCGGTAATAGTGCATGTCGGACCCGCAGATGCCGGCGCGGCGGACAGCGACCAGCGCTTCGCCCGGCTTTGGCTCCGGCACCGGCAGGTTGGTCAGGCGCAGGTCCTGCGGGCCGTGCAGCAGAAAGGCCCTCATGGGTGCGCGCCCCTCATGTGACGGCAAAGGCCGATCCCGGCACCGCCAGCCGGTCGATGGCGGCGGTGTCCCAGGCGATGCCCAGGCCCGGCGCGTCCGACGGGATGGCGTGGCCGTCCGCGATCCGCATGGGTTCGGTGGTCAGCCGGTCCAGTTGGGGGATGTATTCGACCCAGCGGGCGTTCGGGACGGCGGCGCAGAGGCCGACGTGCAGTTCCATCAGGAAATGCGGGCAGACGGGCACGTTGAACGTCTCGGCCAGATGCGCGACCTTGAGCCAGGGGGTGATGCCGCCGATCCGGGCGACATCGACCTGCACGATGGAACAGGCCCCGCGCTGCAGGTATTCGCGGAAATGCTGGGGCGAGTACAGGCTTTCGCCGACGGCAATGGGCAGGGTGGTGCTGTCGGACAGGCGCTGATGGCCCGACAGGTCATCGGCGGGCAGGGGTTCCTCGAGCCAGGCGATGTCGAGCGGCGTCAGAAGCCTTGCCCGCCGGATCGCCTCGTCCACGGTGAAGCGCTGGTTGGCGTCGGTCATGATCTCGAACGCCGGACCCACGGCGTCGCGCACCGCCGTCAGGCGGGCGACATCCTCGGACACATGCGGGCGGCCGATCTTGATCTTGGACCCACCGAAACCGGCCTCCCTGGCCCGCAGCGCATCCTCGACCAGGGCGGCGGTGTCCAGATGCAGCCAGCCGCCTTCGGTGGTGTAAAGGGGGATGCGGTCTTGGGCCCCCCCGGCCATGCGGTGCAGGGGCTGGCCCGCCTTGCGGCACTTCAGGTCCCACAGGGCCGTGTCGATGGCGGCCAGGGCCAGGGACGTGATCGCGCCGACCGATGTGGCGTGGGTCAGGAACAGCAGGTCGCGCCAGAGGCGTTCGACCTCGTCCGCGTCACGTCCGATCAGGGCGGGGGCGAGGGTGCGGTGCAGAAGCGACAGGATCGCCGGGCCGCCGGTGCCGATGGTGTAGGTGTAGCCGGTCCCCACCGCGCCGTCGGCATCGGTGATGCGCAGGATCGGGGTTTCCTGGCTGACGAAGGACTGGATGGCATCGGTGCGTCTGACCGCAGGGACCAGGTCCACCATCAATGCATCGATGCGGGTGATCCGTGCCATGTCAGGCCGCCGACCGGGCATGGATCAGGCCCATGATCGCCTTCGACACCGGATCGTAGCGGCGGTCGTTTTCCACCGCGCCCTTGATGCGGTAGCCGTCCATCACCAGGATGCGGTCGGCCACATCGATCATCTCAGGCATGTCGGAGGTGATCAGCAGCACCGCCGTGCCCGCCTCGGCGAGTTCGTGGATCAGGTCGTGCAGGTAGGCCTTGGTCTTGATGTCGATCCCGACCGAGGGTTCGTCGATGATCAGCAGGCGGACCCCGGCGGCGATCCATTTCGCGACCGACACCTTCTGCTGGTTGCCGCCCGACAGGTTGCCGATGGTCTGGTGGACCGAGGGCGTCTTGAGTTCCAGCCGCCGCAGCACGGGGCCGACCTCGGCCGCGACCGTGCCGTCGCGCAGGAACCCCAGGGCGTTGGCCAGCCTGCGCCAGACGGTGATGCCGCCGTTGGCCAGCACCGAATGCATCAGGATCAGCCCCTCGGCCTTGCGGTCTTCCGAGACATAGCCGATGCCGTGGTCGTGCAGCGCCTGCGCGACCGAAGTGATGCGGACGGGCCGGCCCGTGACCCGCACCGCGCCGCCGGTCTGTTTCGACAGGCCCAGGATCGCGCGGGCCAGTTCGCTGCGCCCGGCCCCGACCAGGCCGTAGAGGCCGACGATCTCGCCGGGGCGGACGGTCAGGTCGATGTCGCGGTGGCCGAGGCCGGAGGCGTAGCCCCGGAGTTCCAGATAGGGCGCGGCATCCGTCCTTGGGCGCGGCGCGCGGGTGGTGATGCGCTCGGCCCGGCCGATCATCATCTGCACCACGTCGGCCCGGTTCAGCGTGGCAAGGTCGGCGCTGTCACAGGCGTTCTGGCCGTCGCGCAGCACGGTCACGCGGTCGCAGATGTCGAACACCTCTTCCAGCTTGTGGCTGACAAAGCCGATGGCGACGCCGTCATCGCGCAGCCGCCGCAGGATGCGGAACAGCACGGTCGATTCGTTGGGGGTCAGGGACGCGGTCGGTTCGTCCAGCAGCAGCACCTTCGATTGCAGGGACAAGGCCTTGCCGATCTCCACCAGCTGCATCTGCGCGACCGACAGGCGCGACACGATGGTGCGGGGATCGACGTCGAGGTCGAGCAGTTTCAGCCACGTCTCGGCCTCGCGGTGCAGCGCCGTGTAATCGACGGTCGACAGGGCATGGCTGCCCAGCCGGTCGAGCAGGATGTTCTCGCCCACGGAAAAGCGGGTGACCAGGTTGCGTTCCTGATGCACCACGCCCAGCCCCCCGGCGGCCGCCTGGCGCGGGTTGGCAAAGCGCACGGGTGTTCCGTCCATCGTGACCAGCCCCGCGTCGGGCTTGTGGATGCCGGTGACGATCTTGATCAGCGTCGATTTGCCCGCGCCGTTCTCGCCCAAGAGGGCATGGACCGACCCGGGCCGCATCGTCATCGACACGTCGTCGAGCGCGCGGACGCCGGGGAACGACTTGCTGACACGGGACACCTGCAGCGCGGTCATGCCGCTGTCTCCCGTGCCTGGACCCTGGCGATGCGCACCTCGCGCAGGCGGTTGATGGCGACGGCCCAGAGGATCAGCGCGCCCAGCACGATCTGCACGACGAAGGGGTCGATGTTGAACATGACCAGCCCCTGGGTGATGATCGCGATGATCACGACGCCAAAGAAGGTGCCCGCGACCGAGACGCGGCCCCCGGTCAGCACCGCGCCGCCGATCACCGGGGCGGCGAAGGACGAGATCAGCCAGTCGTCGCCGATGGTCGGCTGGCCGATCTGCAGCTTTGCCACCAGCATGATGCCCGCCGTAGCGGCCAGAAGGCCCGAGATGGCATGCGCCCAGATGATCGTGGCCTTGGGGTCGATGCCGGACAGTTCGGCGGCATGGGGGTTCGACCCCATGGCCAGGATGTGCCGCCCGATCCGCATCCGGTTGAACAGGTACCACATGCCAAGCGCGCAGATGACCATGGGCACGACCAGCCAGGGCAGGGGGCCTGCGACCGAGCCCTGGCCAAAGGCCTTGACCATGTCGGGCACGCCGTAGAAGGGCTGCGCCTCGGTCAGCCCCAGGTTGATGCCCTTGAAGATCTGCAGGCCCGCCAGGGTGATGATGAAGGCGGAGATCATCGTGCGGGCGATGATGAAGCCGCTGGCCATGCCGGCCGCGACACCGATCCCCAGGGCAAAGGCCAGGGCCAGGGGCACCGGGACGCCGAACCGCTCGATCACGCCGACAAAGCTGATCGCGACCAGCCCGCCGATGGACCCGAGCGCCAGGTTCATCTGGCCCAGGCCGATGATCACCAGTTGACCAAGCGCGATCACCGTGTTGACCGAGATGGCCGACATCAGCACGAAGATGTTGAAGGGCGACAGGAAGGCGGGCTGCGCCACGCTGATCGCGACCACGGCAATCAGGCTGACCAGCCCCGGCCCGATCCAGTCGTTGTCGAAGGCCCGCGTCAGGGCGCTGTCGCGGGTGGCGGCCATCAGATCATCCCCCGCGATTTGAGGAACGCCTGCCGTGCCCGGTCGGCCAGCACGGCCACCAGGAGCATCAGGCCGAGGAACGCCAGAATCCAGAACTCACCCACCCGCATGAGGAGGAGGCCCGAGGTCATGATGGTGATGAAGGCCGCCCCCAGAAGCGTGCCGATGACCGACACGCGCCCGCCGGACAAGGGCGTGCCACCCAGGACGGGGGCAAGGAAGGCGGGCAAGAGCCAGTCCTGCCCCAGTTGCCCCGCCATCGACGGCACGGCGGCCCCGGTGCGGGCGGTGACCATCAGGCCCGCCATGGCGGCCAGAAGCCCGGTCAGCATGTGGCAGGCGATGATGGCGCGACCCGTGCGGATGCCCGACAGTTCCGCTGCGCGCGAGTTGGCCCCGGCGGCCAGCATCTGCCGCCCGAGCGTAGTGAAACGGTAGAACACCACCAGCGCCGCGCAGGTGGCGACCGAAATCAGCAACAGCGGCGAGGTGCCGGGCAGGATGCGCAACTTGCCGAAATCGCGCACCTCGGGCGGCAGGCCGTTGAAGGCGGCAGCCTTGGTCAGAAAGATCATCACGCCGAAGAAGATGCTCATGCTGGCCAGCGTGATGATGAAGCTGTGGACGCCCGAGACGACGACAGCCGCGCCGTTGACGAAGCCGAGGCTCGCGCCGAACAGCACCGCCAGCGGCACGGCCAGGCCCAGCGGCAGGCCCACGACCTGCGCCATCCAGCCGAAGACCATCGCGGCACAGACGCCGATGGCACCGACCGACAGGTCCAGCCCCCCGGTCACGATCACCGCCATCATGGCGAGGCCGATCATCGTGTCGATGCCGATCTGGCGACCGATGGTGTACAGGCTGAAGGGTGACGTGAACCCGTCCAGGGTCAGGGCAAAGACGGTTCCGGTCAGCAGGATCAGGATGCCAAGGCCGAACTCGTTGCCCAGGACAAGCCGCATGCCGGGCACCAGGCGCGCCGGGGCCGTGTGGGTCAGGGGTTCGGCATGGGCCTCGGTCACGGGATCAGATTCCAGCAGGAAAAAAGGGTGGCGGCCAGCCGCAAACGGGCGGCCGCCACCGCGCCTGCAAGGCGGGGAGACGCCTTACGAGCAGGTCATGAAGTCTTTCTCGAAGTTGGCCAGCAGGTTGGTGGTGATGCCGACCATGGCATCGACATAGGTCGGTGCCGAGGCCTGATCGACAAACACCGTGCCGCTGTCGACGAACCGAGTGGTCAGGGCGTTCGACTTCCACGGGCCATCGTCCTTGAGCGTGCAGCCCGAGCGCAGTTTGTCCAGCACGTAGGATCCGATGAAGCCCTGGCCGTAGGGGTTCTGCAGCATCGTGCCGTCGACAAAGCCGTCGGCGATGGCCTTGATGACAACCTCGTCATGGTCGATGCCGACCATCCTGATGCGCTTGTCGCCGATCTTGCGCAGCGAGTTGGCGGCGACCACGGCGGGCACCCAGGCGGTGGTGACGATGCCGTCGACGTTCGCGGCATTGGCGGCGAGGTAGGCGTTGATCTTTTCCTCGGCCGGTTGCGGCGCGTCGATGTCGGCGATGACCTGCACCACCTCGACCGCGCCATTGGTTTCATCGGCCGCACGCTGCACCGCGTCGATGCGCAGTTGCGTGTTGGGATCGACCAGGAAGCCGGTGAAATGCGCGATCCGGCCCTTGCCGCCCATGACGCGGATCAGCTCCTTTGCCCCCAGATAGGCCGAGTTGCCGGTGTCGGTGCCCAGGCAGAACAGCGCGGGCGAGGGGTCCTTCAGGCAGCCTGCGGTGGCGATGACCTGGCCGCCGTTGTCGACCAGTTCCTGCGCGACCGAAGAGGTGCCGACGGCGTCGCCGGGGAAGATCAGGAAGGAATTGTAGCCCTGGGTCAGCAGGCTTTCCAGAAGCTGGCTTTGCAGGCTGAGTTCCCACTTGGCCGGAACGCGGTAGTCGCCGGCACCCAGGCCGAATTCCTTCATCGCGTCCGCCCCGGCCTGTTCCCAGGCCGCGAAATAGGGATGCGGGCCGCCCGGCACGAGGGCAACCTTGGTCCCCTCGTCAGCAGACGCAGGCACAGAGGCAAGCGCAGTCAGCAGCAGCGCGGCGGCTGCCTTGGACATCGTTTTCATTGGGTTCCCTCCCGAGGACAGGCCGTCTTCGGCCTTCGCTGATACTAATATATCGGTTTTCGATTGCAACAGGTTTCTCGCCTTTCCGGCACAGGCGGACACGGGCCGTCAGCCGATGGCAAGCGCATCGAAGCCCGACCAATCGAGGCGTGGTGTCTCGCGCAGGAGGTCCGCGTTGCGGGTCAGGCTGCTGGCCCTGGCCGAGCCGACCAGCACCGACGCGACCGCCGGATGGTCCAGCACGAACTGCAGCGCGGCGGCGGGCAGCGTGGTGCCCTGACGCTGCGCCTCGGCCTGCATCGCGGTGACGCGGGCGGCGATGTTGGGGCTGGGCGGTCCATAGTCGAAATGCGCGCCGGGCACGGCACCTGTCGCGAGGATCCCCGAGTTGAAGACCCCGCCGATCACCACGCCCGTCCCGGCCGCCAGGCATTTCGGCATCACCTTGGCCGCACCCGAACGATCCAGCAGCGTGTAGCGCCCTGCCAGCAGCAGGCAGTCGATGCGCACGCGGTCGATGACGTTCAGCACGGCGGACGTGTCGTTGAAGCCCAGACCATAGGCCGAGATCGCGCCCTGAGATTTCAGATCGTCCAGCGCCCTCAGCCCGCCGTCCATGAAGGTGGCAAAGTGGCGGTCATAGCTGTCGCCAAGGCTGCGCCGTTCCAGGTCGTGGACATAGAGGATGTCGATGCGGTTCAGCCCCAGCCGCGCCAGGCTCGCCTCGAACGACCGCAGGATCGCGTCACGGGAATAGTCGAAATCGACCGCAAAGGGCAGCGGGTCGACAAAGCCGTGGTCTGGCACCTGATCCTGCGGCACGGCGCGCAACAGCTTGCCCACCTTGGTCGACAGCACATGGCCGGTCCTGTCGCGCAGGAAATCGCCGACCCGCCGTTCCGACAGGCCATGGCCATAGAAGGGCGCGGTGTCGAAGTAGCGCATTCCGGCATCCCAGGCGGCCTGCATTGCCGCCATCGCCGTCTCGCGCCCGACCGGAGCATAAAGCCCGCCGATGGCCGCGCCGCCGAACCCAAGTTCTGTGAGGTGCAGGCCGGTGGTGCCAAGGGGGCGGTTCATGGTGCAGGTCCTTCAGGTGAGCGTGGCAAGGCGCCGCGTGGCGGCGGCGCGGATGCCGTGCAGGCGCATGTCGGCCAGCGCCGCCGCGACGCCGGCAGCAAGGTCCGCCTCCAGCCCCGGCCCGAAGACCGGCGCGAAGCCGGCAAAGGCGCGCACCGTTTGATCGACGGGCAGGTCCGGGCCCGGCAGGCCCGTCCAGCCCTGCAACGGGGGGTCCGACAGGGGCATCGCCGCACCCGTCTCGGCGACCCCCTGGCAAGACCGCATCCAGGCGGCGAGTGCAAAGGTCAGCATCGGCGTTTTGCGCCCTTTGCCGTGCAGTTCGCGCAACGGGGCCACGATGCGCTGCGGCAGCTTCAGGCTCGCATCCATGGCGATCTGGGCGCATCGGTGGTGCAGCGCGGAGTTGTCGAACCGCGCCTGCAGCCGCGCGGTATAGGCCGCGACGTCGATGCCGGGCGCGATGGCGGGCGCGACCTCGGCCCAATAGGCGCGGATCGTGGCGCGGATTGCCGGATCGGCCATCGCGTAGGCCACTGTCGCCAGCCCTGCCACCCGCCCCATTGCGGCAATCGTCGAATGCGCACCGTTCAAGAGGCGCAGCTTCATCGCCTCGTGAGAGGCGACATCGGTGACAAACTCGACCCCGCTGCGTTCCCATTCCGGGCGACCGGCAGGAAAGCGGTCCTCGATCACCCATTGGAAGAAGGGTTCCGCCAGCACGGGCCAGGCGTCGCGGACACCCAGCCGGGCGGCGATCATGTCGCGGTCGGCGTCTGTCGTCGCGGGCACGATACGGTCCACCATGCAGGACGGACAGGCAACCTCGTCCGCGATGAAGCGGCCGAGCGAGGGATCGGCCGCCGCGGCGAACTGCACCAGCGCACGATGCGTCAGATGGCCATTGCCCGGCAGGTTGTCGCAGGACAGGACCGTGAATGGCCGCTGCCCCGCCCGCCGCCGCAGGGCCAGTGCGCGGATCACAAAGCCCAGGGCGGTGCGCGGCGCATCCGGGTGGGCCAGGTCGTGCTGCACGTCCCGGTCGTCCAGCCGCAGGTCGCCGGTCGCCACATCGGCGGTATAGCCCTTTTCGGTCACGGTCAGCGACACGATCCGCACCGCCGGGTCGGCCATCGCCGCCAGAAGGGCCGCCGGGTTTTCGGGGGCGACAAGGCAGGTCGCGATGGACCCGACAACCCGCAGCGACTGGTGGTCGTTCTCGCGCAGGGCCAGCGTGTAGAGCCCATCCTGCGGGGCCAGCGCATCGCGGGTGTCGGGGCTGCGCAGGGACGCCGCCGCGATGCCCCAGTCGGTTGCGCCCGCATTCAGGCAGTCGTCGGCAAAGACCGCCTGATGCGCCCGGTGAAACGCCCCGACGCCCAGATGGACGATGCCCGTCCGCACCGCCGCCCGGTCATAGCGCGGGCGGGCGACGTCGGCGGGAAGGCCCGGCAGGGTGGTCTGCGACAGGCGTGTCACTGCCGGACCCCGCCCAGCTTTGGGTTCCAGACTCGATGACGGGCGTCGATGGCGGGGATCATCGGTCAGTCCATGTGAAAGATGTTGTCCATGGAGGCCCACCATTCGCCGGGCTTGCGCGTGGCGAAGGGGTCCTGACAGGGATCGGTTTCGCGCAGCCAGGCTTGCGTCTCGGGGTCGGCCCCGATGGCGCGGGCCGAGGCCGCAAAGTCGTCGCCGTGATACTCGAAGGTGCCGAACAGCAGGTTTTCGGGCTCTTTCAGGAAGATGTCGAAGTTGCGCCATCCGTTGCGGCGCATCGCATCCAGCACGCCCGGCCAGACATCGGCATGCAGCCGCTTGTAGTCCGCCACGCGGTCGGGTTTCAGGCCGATGACCATGCCGTATCTAGTCAAAATGCATCCCCCCATTCATGTCGATCACCTCGCCTGTGATGAAGCCGGCCAGCGGCGAGGCGAGGAACATGACCGCATGTGCCACCTCTTCGGGTTCGCAGAACCGGCCCACGGGAATCGCCGCCAACTGCGTCTGACGCTGCGACTTTGTCATCTGTTCGGACACCATCGGCGACATCACATAGGCGGGTGCGATGGCATTGGCCGTCACCCCCTCGCCCGCCACTTCGCGCGCGATGGAAAAGGTCAGCCCGATCATCGCCGCCTTGGACACCGCATAGGCCGTGCCCGCCGTCAGCCCGCCGGATTTGGCCGCATAAGAGGACATGTTGATCACCCGCCCCCAGCGGGCGGCACGCATGCCGGGCAGGAACGCCTGCGCCAGCAGGAACGCGGCCTCGACGTTGACGGCCTGCACGCGCTGCCATTCCTGCAGCGGGGTGGCGGCGATCTTGGCGGTGTTCAGGATGCCTGCATTGTTGACCAGGATGTCGACGCGCCCCACCTGTACAAGCACCCGCGCCGCCATGGCCGCCACCGCAGCCGGATCGGACAGGTCGACCTGCTCTGCCGAGGCACCCAGTTCCTGCGCCAGGTCCCCGGTCGGACCGCTTGCCATGTCGGCCAGCACGACCATCGCGCCCGCCCCCGACAAGGCGCGCGCCGTGGCCTTTCCGATGGCACCTGCCGCGCCCGTGACCAGCGCGACCTTTCCCGAGAGCACCATGTTTTCGGTCCCGCATCCCCTGCTCCGGCGACGCAGCCGGACCGCAACGGGCCTGAAAGTACAGACTTGATCACTAACCAATATATTGGTATTTTATGCCTGTCAACGCGCCGCTGACGCCTGCGGCAGTCGTGTCGCAGGCTGGGGACGCCAAAGGTCGGAGAGATTGCAACCACACCCGCCGACCGCTAACAGAATTGCAACGTCAAGGGAGGACCCATGGCTCGACCCAAGAAGCAGGACCCCCAGGTCGAGGTTGCGTCCGATGCCCGCATATCGGGCCTGCCGCCCGACCTGATCAGCAAGATCGACGCCGCCCTGCCCAAGACCGCGCAGGTCTATGGCATCATGCGCGCGGCCATCGTCAACCTGCACCTGGCACCCGGCAGCAACGTCAACGAAAAGCTGATCTGCGACCAGCTGGGCATTTCCCGCACGCCCCTGCGCGAGGCGATCCTGCAGTTGCAGTCCGAGAACCTGGTTTCGGTGGTGCCGAATTCGGGCACCTATGTCTCGAAGATCGACCTTCAGTCGGTGTTCGACGGGCAGCTTGTGCGCGAAGCGCTGGAGCTGAAGGTCGTGCGGCTGGCTGCCGGACGCATGACACCCCAGTTCGAGCGGGCCCTGGATTTCAACATCCACCAGCAGAAACGCATGGCCACCGATCAGGACTATGACGGGTTCTATGCGCTGGACGAGGCGTTTCACGCGATGATCTGCGGGTTCGGTGCCTCCGCCCATATCTGGAAGATCATCAACGGTGCCAAGGCGCAGCTCGACCGCGTGCGGCGCATGTCCTATCCGCTGGTCAGCCACCTCGACACCGTGCTGACCGAGCATGTCGCCGTGGTCGACGGGCTGAAACAGCGCGATCCCGATGCGGCGGCGGCGGCGATGAAGGTGCATGTCGACCGCGTCTTCACCATGATCCGTCGCCTGATCGTCGAACGCCGCGACTATTTCGCTGCCGATGCGGGCGACGTGCTGGACAGCTATGTGGACCGCCGATAGCGCCGGGCGTCGCCCGAAGGTCGCCTGCATCGGCGAGGTCATGATCGAGCTGAGCCGGATGGACCTTGCGGGCGGGACGGCCCATGTCGGTTTTGCCGGGGACACGTTCAACACCGCCGTCTATCTGGCGCGTCTGGGCCAGGATGTAAGCTATGTCACCAACCTTGGCCGGGACGCCTTTTCCGACCGCATGCTGGCGATCCTGGCGGACGAAGGCATCGACAGCGGCCTTGTGGGGCGGCACGACACGCGGCTGCCCGGCCTCTATTCGATCGAGACGGACGCGGGGGGCGAACGCTCGTTCCGCTACTGGCGCGACGGGTCGGCGGCGCGGACGCTGTTTTCCGGTGTGGGGGCCGATCTGGCCGATCTGGACGGGTTCGACGTGGTCTATCTGTCGGGCATCACGCTGGCGATCCTGCCGGGCGACGTGCGTACCGCGTTGACGGACAAGGCCGGGGCGTTGAAGGCCGAGGGTCGGCAGATCCTGTTCGATACCAACCACCGCCCCCGGCTGTGGCCGGACGAGGCGACCGCACGGGCGAGTTTCGATGCGATGTGGGCCGCGACGACCATCGCCCTGCCGTCATGCGAGGACGAGCAACGCCTGTATCCCGGCCTTGCGCCGCAACAGGTGATCGACCGCATTGCCGCGCTCGGCCCTGTCGAGGTGGTGCTGAAGAACGGCGCGCAGGGTCCGCTGATCCGGGCGAACGGGCAGACCGGTCACCTCGAGCTGCCCCGGGCCGCGCAGGTTGTCGATACCTCGGGTGCCGGTGACAGCTTCAACGCGGGCTATCTGGCGGCGCGGTTGCAGGGCCTGCCACCGCAGCAGGCGGCAGGGGCCGGGCACTGCCTGGCCAGCACCGTGATCGGCCACCACGGCGCGATCATCCCGCGCGCGGCGATGCCGGTCTAGGCGCGGCTCGCCCGTTGGCGGTGTCGCCGATGCTTTGGGCGGCAACCCGGAAAACAGCCGCCCATAAATTCGCCGTTGGCATGCAGATTGCCTCAAAGCAAGGCAGTCTTCCGCTGGCGCGCGCCTGCGCCCGCTGGCCTGGGTTGCCTTGGCACCCATTCACCAGAACACGGAGGGAGCCGGAGATGAGATCGCATGGTGCGTCTGTCCATTATCGTTGTCGAGCGCGACCGTGAGCGCGCCTTGCGCATCGTCGACGGGTTGATGGCGTCCGGCGACCACGCGATCACGGTGATTGCCGAGGAGACCGGCCTGGCGCGTCGGATCGCCCAGCAGAAACCCGACATCGTGCTGATCGATGTGGCCAACCCTTTCCGCGATGTGCTGGAGGACCTGGCGCTGGTGTCCGGCCCGATGGAACGCCCGGTTGCCATGTTCGTGGACCGGTCCGACGAACAGCTGACCCGCGCGGCGATCGAAGCCGGGATCTCGGCCTATGTCGTCGACGGATTGCAGCCCGAGCGGATCAAGCCGATCCTCGATGCCGCCATCGCGCGCTTTCACATGTTCCAGAAGATGCGCGCGGAACTTGCCGCCACCAAGGCGGCGCTGGAGGACCGCAAGATCATCGACCGCGCCAAGGCCATCCTGATGAAGGCGCGCGGGATCGATGAAGAGGCGGCCTATGCCCTGCTGCGCAAGGCGGCGATGGACCAGAAGCGCCGGGTGGCCGACATCGCGCAACAGCTGGTGATGGCCGCGGGGTTGCTGACGTGACGCTGGCCACCTTGCGCCTGGGCTATGTGCCGCTGATCGACGCAGCCCCGCTGATCGTCGCGCGCGAGCTCGGGTTCGATGCCGAAGAGGGACTGGCCTTCGATCTGGTCCGCCTGCAAAGCTGGGCGCAATGCCGTGACCTTCTGGGCCTGCGCAGCATCGATGCCGCGCATATGCTGGTGCCCTTGCCGGTCGCGCAGGCGCTGGGGCTGGGCCCGACCTATCCGCGCCTTGATCTGGTGATGGTCCTGTCGGTGGGGGGAGAGGCGATTGCCGTCAGCGCGGCGCTGGCCGATGCGATGCGGGCAGCGGGCCACGGCTTTGGCTTTGATGACCCCCTGTCGGCGCGGGCGGCGCTGCAGGCGGTGGCGGGCGGGCGGCTGCGCGTCGGCGTGCCGTTCCCGTTTTCGACCCATACCGAACTGGTGCTGCGGTGGCTGGGTGGCACGGACCTGGCTGCCGGGCTGACCATCCATACCGTGCCGCCGCCGCTGATGGCCGATGCTCTGGAGAGGGGCGAGGTGGACGCCTTTTGCGTGGGCGAGCCCTGGGCGTCATATGCGGTGGAGCGGGGTGTGGGCGCGCTGGTGCTTGCCGGGCGGTCAATCTGGGCCTCGCCCCCCGAAAAGGGGCTGGTGCTGACCCGCGACTTTGCCGAGACCTGGCCCGAGGAAACGGGGCGCATGATGCGGGCGGTCTGGCGGGCCTGCCGGTGGCTGGACCGGCCGGACAACCGGGGCACGGCGGCCGAAATCCTGTCGCGGCCCGAATACCTGAACCTGCCGCCGGAACTGAGCGAGCGCGGCCTGCTGGGCCGGCTTCATGTCAGCGCGGCCGGCGAGGTGCGGCACTTTCCCGGGTTCATCCGCTTTCACGACGCGGCTGCGAACTTTCCCTGGCGCAGCCTGGCGGCCCTGCTGGCGCAACGCATCGCGGTGCGGCACGGGCTGGATGCGGATGCGGCGATCGGGCAGGCGGTGGGCTGTTTCCGGACGGACCTGTATCGCCAGCATTTGCGCAGCACCGGGGCCGACCTGCCCGCAGCATCCGCCCGGATCGAAGGCGCGATGCAGCATCCGACGGCGGTCGCATCGGAGAAGGGCCAGATGATTCTTGGCCCGGATGCGTTCTTTGACGGCGAAACCTTCGATCCGGCTTTTGTCGCACGCTGAAACTTTGGGCGTGCCGGGTGCCCGCTGCGGAAAGGAGATGCTGCACGGCCAATTCCGTTACGCCGCACTTGCATCATCGATGCTGCAACTGCAACATGATCTCAACGCACCAGCAACGACGCTTGGCCGCGCTGCCCTCCGCAAAGATGCGGGTTCCCGACATGGCAATGACGCCACCCCTCCTGCGCCGTCTGGCCAGAGAGAGCGGTGGCCTTTTGCCGTTCCAACCTCGTCCGGCCCCCGATTCTGGCCCCCGATCTGGGGCGATTGCCAAAAGGACACGTCCCATGACCCTGATTCAGCCCACCCGTCGCAGTTTCCTGAAGTCCGCCGCAAGTGCCGTGGCCACCGCCGCAGCCGCGAAGCTCGCCTTGCCGGGCGGGGCATGGGCCGCGACGGCCATGCCCGAAGTGACCGGTTGCAAGCTGGGCTACATCGCGCTGACCGACAGCGCGCCGCTGATCATCGCGCTGGAAAAGGGGTTCTATGCCAGGCACGGCATGCCCGATGTGCTGGTGGAAAAGCAGGCCAGCTGGGGGGCCACGCGCGACAACATGGCGCTTGGCGCGGCCAATGGCGGCATCGACGGCGGCCACATCCTGCGGCCCAAGGTGCATCTCTACGCCACCGGCCGCGTGATGCAGAACAACCAGCCGCTGCCGATGTATACCCTGTTGAACCTGAACGAGGATTGCCAGGGTCTTTCGGTGGCGCAAGCCTATGCCGACACCGGCGCGGGCCTTGATTCCGCGCCGCTGAAAGAGGTGTTTGCCGCAAAGAAGGCCGCCGGCGGCGAAGTGCCGGTCGCCATGACCTTTCCCGGCGGCACGCATGACCTGTGGATGCGCTACTGGCTGGCCGCAGGGGGGATCGATCCGACGAGGGACGTCGATCTGATCGTGGTGCCGCCGCCGCAGATGGTTGCCAACATGAAGGTCGGCAACATGGAAGCCTTCTGTGTGGGCGAGCCGTGGAACGAACAGCTGGTGAACCAGGGCATCGGCTTTACCGCCGCCACCACGGGCGAGTTGTGGAAGACGCACCCCGAGAAGGTGCTGGGCATGCGCGCCGCATGGGTGGACGCCCATCCCAACGCCACCGTCGCGCTGATGATGGCGGTGATGGAGGCGCAGATGTGGTGCGAGGACGCCGCCAACAAGGACGAGATGGCCGAGATCATCGGCCGCCGCCAGTGGTACAACGTGCCGGTGGGCGACATCAGCGGTCGCATCAGGGGGGACATCAACTATGGCAACGGGCGCAAGGTATCCGACCCCACGCTTGCGATGAAGTTCTGGCGCGGCGGGGCCACGTCCTTTCCGTGGAAGTCGCTGGATACCTGGTTCATCACCGAGAACAAGCGCTGGGGCTATCTGCCCGGCGATCTGGACACGGCGGCGCTGGTCAACGGCACCAACCGCAGCGATCTGTGGTTGGTGGCGGCGGCGGGGCTTGGGCTTGACACCTCGGGGTTTGGCGACAGCCGGGGCGTGGAGACCTTCTTTGACGGCAAGAGCTTCGACATGGCCGATCCGCAGGCCTATCTCGACAGCCTGTCGATCAAGGTCATGGCGTAAGGGGCGCGGCGATGACTGTCACCGCGCTGAAACCCCGCGACCTGCCGACGGCCAAACCTGCGGCGCAGGTGGTGGCCCTGCCCGTCGCCCCCCTGACCAGACATCGGCTGGCCGCAGTCGGCCGGTTTGCCGCCGAACGGGTGGCCCCCCCTTTGGTGGTGCTGGCCGTCCTGCTGTTGGTCTGGCAGCTGTCCTTTTCAGGCGGCGGGTCGGGTCTTCCGGCCCCCACCGATGTCTGGCAACAAAGCCGCGACCTGATCGTCGACCCGTTCTTTGTCTATGGAACCCAGGACATCGGCCTGGGCTGGCGGGTGCTGACCTCGCTTGAACGGGTGGCCTACGGGTTCGGCCTGGCGGCGGTGGCCGGTGTGCTGGTCGGGGCCGTGCTGGGCCAGTCGGCGCTGATGATGCGCGGGTTCGACCCGATCTTTCAGGTCCTGCGCACCGTGCCGCCGCTGGCCTGGCTGCCGATCAGCCTTGCCGCCTTCATGGACAGCCGACCCTCGGCGATCTTCGTGATCTTCATCACCGCAATCTGGCCCATCATCATCAACACCGCTGCGGGCGTGCGCGCCATTCCGCAGGACTATCGCAACGTGGCCGCCGTGCTGCGGCTGAACCAGATCGAGTTCTTCCGGAAGATCATGGTCCCCTCGGCCGCGCCCTACATCTTTTCCGGCCTGCGCATCGGCGTCGGCCTGTCGTGGCTGGCCATCGTCGCGGCGGAAATGCTGACCGGCGGCGTGGGGATCGGGTTCTTCATCTGGGACGCGTGGAACAGCAGCCGCCTGACCGACATCATCGTGGCGCTCGTCTACATCGGCGTGACCGGCTTCGTGCTTGACCGGCTGGTGGGCTGGCTCGGCCGCGTCGTCTCGCGCGGGACAACGGAGTAGGACCCATGGATCAAAGCTACCTCAAGATCGACCGCATCTTCAAAAGCTATGCCAAGGGACCGAAAACCACCGACGTTCTTGCCGACATCCGGCTGAGCATCGACCGGGGCGAGTTTGTGTCGATCATCGGCCATTCGGGCTGCGGAAAATCGACGCTGCTGAACCTGATCGCCGGGCTGACGCAGGTGACGACCGGCGCGATCAAGCTGGAGGGGCGCGAGGTCAACGCACCGGGCCCCGACCGGGCCGTGGTGTTCCAGAACCACAGCCTGCTGCCCTGGCTGTCGGTCTATGACAACGTGAAGCTGGCGGTCACCAAGGTGTTCGGCAGCACCAGGACCAGGGCCGAACGGCACGACTGGATCGTGCAGAACCTTGATCTGGTGCAGATGACCCATGCCGCCGACAAGCGCCCCGGAGAGATCTCGGGCGGCATGCGGCAGCGGGTGGGGATTGCCCGCGCCCTGGCGATGGAGCCGAAGATCCTGCTGCTGGACGAACCCTTTGGCGCGCTGGATGCGCTGACGCGCGCACACCTGCAGGATGCGGTGATGGACATCCACGCCCGGCTGAAGAACACGATGATCATGATCACCCATGATGTCGATGAGGCGGTCCTGCTGGCCGACCGCATCGTGATGATGACGAATGGCCCTGCGGCGACCATCGGCGAGGTGCTGCCCGTCACCATTCCCCGCCCGCGCGACCGCATCGCGCTGGCCAGCCACCCTGATTACGTCCGCGCCCGCGAGGCCGTGCTGCGGTTCCTCTATGAACGTCACCGCTTTGTCGAAGCGGCGGAGTAAACAGACATGAAACACAGACTTGTCGTGATCGGCGCGGGCATGGCCTCGGGCCGGATGCTGGAACACATCTTCGACGCGGGCGGCGACCTTGACGTCACCCTGTTCAACGCCGAGCCGCGCGGCAACTACAACCGCCTGATGCTGTCGCCGGTGCTGTCGGGCGAAAGGACCTATGACCAGATCGTCACGCATGATGCCGGTTGGTACGAAAGCCATGGCGTTGCCTGCCGCTTTGGCGAGCCCGTCGTCAGGATCGACCGGGAAAACCGCGTCGTCCATTCGGGACAGGGCGGCGTCCCCTATGACGCGCTGGTGATCGCGACGGGCTCGGCCCCGTTCATCATTCCGGTGCCGGGGAAGGACCTGAAAGGCGTCTGCACATACCGCGACCTCGAGGACACGAACGCGATGATTGCGGCCTCGAAGCCCGGATCAAAAGCCGTGGTGATCGGCGGCGGCCTTCTGGGGCTGGAGGCCGCTGCGGGCATGGCTGCGCGCGGGGCCGAGGTGACGGTGATCCACCTGATGGGCCACCTGATGGAACGCCAGCTTGATCCGGCGGCGGGGTATCTTCTGCAGAATGACCTCGAGAGCCGCGGCATCCGGATTCACTGCAGGGGGGCCACCAAGGCCATCCTCGGCAAGGATCACGTCGAAGCGGTTCTGCTGGAGGACGGGACGGTCTATGACGCTGACCTCGTCTGCATGGCCGTCGGCATCCGCCCCGAGGTGCGCCTTGCCAATGACGCGCATCTGGAGGTCGGTCGCGGCATCACGGTGAATGACCAACTGCGCACCACCGACCCCGCGATCTTTGCGCTGGGGGAATGTGTCGAGCATGACAGGCAACTCTTTGGCCTGGTCGCGCCGCTGTACGATCAGGCCAAGGTGCTGGCGGCGATCCTGTTGGGGCAGGACGCCGCGTTCACGCCGGTGCAGACCGCGACCAAGCTGAAGGTCACCGGGGTCGATCTGTTCAGCGCCGGCGATTTTGCCGATGCACCGGGGCGCGAGGACATCGTGTTCCGCGATCCGGGGCGGGGGGTCTACAGGCGCCTGATCCTTGAGGGCGAGCGGCTGATCGGGGCTGTCATGTATGGCGATACGGCCGACGGATCGTGGTTCTTCGACCTGATCAAGCAGGGCCGCGACGTGTCGGACATGCGCGACACGCTGATCTTCGGCCCCGCCTTTGCCGGGGGGGCCGCCGCAAACCCTTTGGCAGCCGTTGCAGCCTTGCCGCCTGAGGCGGAAATCTGTGGCTGCAACGGCATCTGCAAGGGCCGGATCGTGACCGCCATCGAAGGCGGTGCGACGACGCTGGACCTGGTTCGGGCGACAACCAAGGCCTCGTCGTCCTGTGGCACCTGCACCGGGCTGGTCGAGCAGGTGATGGCGCTGGCCCTGGGCGACGGATTCACCGTGAACGCCAATCCGGCGATGTGCAAATGCACCGATCACACGCATGAAGACGTGCGGCGGCTGATCAAGTCGATGGGGCTGAAGTCGGTTCCGGCGGTCATGCAGGACCTGGGCTGGAAGACGGTGGGCGGCTGTGCGTCCTGCCGACCCGCGCTGAACTATTACCTCATCGCGGACTGGCCGACCGAGTATGTCGATGACCGCCAGTCGCGTTTCGTGAACGAGCGCAATCACGCCAACATCCAGAAGGACGGCACCTATTCCGTGGTGCCGCGCATGTGGGGCGGGGTGACGAACCCCGCCGAACTGCGCGCCATCGCCGACGCAGCCGAGAAATACGCCGTGCCGATGATCAAGGTGACGGGCGGACAGCGGATCGACCTGCTGGGCGTCCGGAAAGAGGACCTGCCTGCCATCTGGTCCGATTTCAACGCCGCCGGGATGGTGTCGGGCCATGCCTATGCCAAGGGGCTGCGCACGGTCAAAACCTGCGTCGGGTCCGAGTTCTGCCGCTTTGGCACGCAGGATTCGACCGGGCTGGGCATCAGGCTGGAGAAACTGCTCTGGGGGTCCTGGACGCCGGCCAAGGTCAAGCTGGGGGTCTCGGGCTGCCCGCGCAACTGCGCCGAGGCAACCTGCAAGGACATCGGCGTGGTCTGCATCGACAGTGGCTTTGAGATCAGCGTCGCGGGGGCCGCAGGCATGGACGTGAAGGAGACCGAATTCCTGTACAAGGCCACGACCGAGGCCGAGGTGCTGGAGGTGGTCGCGGCCTTTGCGCAAGCATACCGCGAGAACGCCCGCTATCTGCAACGCATCTACAAGTGGGTGGCGAAGGTGGGTCTCGACTGGTGCCGCGCGCAGGTCGAGGACCCGGCCAACCGCCGCGCGCTGTGTGACCGCTTCATGCTGTCCCAGTCCGTCTATCAGGTGGACCCCTGGGCCGAGCATGCCGCCCGGCCCGCCGACTGGGCCCCCGTGGCCGACCTGACCCTGAGGGCCGCAGAATGAGCATGATCGACATCGCGGGCCTGGATGACATCCCGCGTCAGGGCGCGCGCGTGGTCAGGACGCGGCTTGGCTGCATCGCCGTCTTTCGCACCGCCGCGGACGAGGTGTTTGCCCTGGAAGACCGCTGTCCGCACAAGGGCGGTCCGCTGTCCGAAGGGATCGTGCATGGCACCCAGGTCACCTGTCCGCTGCACGCCTGGGTGTTCGACCTGAACACCGGGCGGGCGCTGGGGGCGGATGAGGGCGAGGTCAGGACCTATGCCGTCGGGCTGGAGGATGGGCGCATCCTGCTGGACACCAGCCGCCTTGTCCGGCGCAGCGCCGCATGACGACCGGGCCGACCGTCACGGGACCGGTGCCCCCCCGCGGGTGCGGGGCGGTGCAGACGGCCTGCCCCTATTGCGGCGTGGGGTGCGGCGTGATTGCCAGGGCCGACGGGCAGGGCAAGATTGCCATCGCGGGCGATCCCGGCCATCCCGCCAATCGCGGGCGGCTGTGTGTCAAGGGCGCGGCGCTGGGGGAAACCCTGTCCACCTCGGGCCGGCTGGTCGCCCCGCGCATTGCGGGACGGCAAAGCTCGTGGGACGCGGCGCTTGATCTGGTGGCCCGGCGATTTGCCGAGACCATCGCGCAACACGGCGCAGACGCCGTTGCGCTCTATGTCTCGGGGCAGTTGCTGACGGAAGACTACTACGTTGCCAACAAGCTGATGAAGGGGTTCATCGGCAGCGCCAACATCGACACCAACAGCCGGCTTTGCATGGCCTCGTCGGTGGCAGGGCATCGCCGGGCCTTTGGCAGCGATACCGTGCCGGGCCAGTATGAGGACCTCGAGCTTGCCGATCTGGTGGTTCTGGTGGGGTCGAACCTTGCCTGGTGCCACCCTGTCCTGCACCAGCGCCTTATGGCGGCCAAGGCTGCGCGCGGCACGAAGATCGTGGTCATCGACCCGCGCCGAACGGCAACCTGCGAAGGGGCGGATCTGCATCTGGCCGTCGCACCGGGGGCGGACGCGCATCTGTTCAACCTGCTGCTGTGCCACCTGGCCGATCATGGCCATCTGAACCGGGGGTTTCTGCCGCATGTCGCCGGGCTGGACGCCGCCCTGGCCGCCGCGCGGACCAGCGGTGCCGCCGCGACGGGTCTTTGTGCCGGGGACCTTCGGCATTTCCTGCGCCTGTGGGCCGCATCGGAAAAGGTCGTCACTGTCTATTCGCAGGGCATCAACCAGTCCGACACGGGCACGGACAAGGTGAATGCCATCGTGAACTGCCACCTGGCCACGGGCCGCATCGGTCGGCCCGGCATGGGGCCGTTCAGCGTGACGGGCCAGCCCAATGCCATGGGCGGGCGCGAGGTGGGCGGGATGGCCAACATGCTCGCCTGTCATCTGGATCTTGAAGACCCGTCGCACCGACAGGCGGTGCAGCGCTTCTGGGGCAGTCCGCGCATCGCCGACAGGCCGGGACGCAAGGCGGTGGACATGTTCCGCGCGGTCGAAGATGGGGACATAAAGGCGCTGTGGATCCTGCACACGAACCCCGCCGTGTCGATGCCCGACGCCGACCGTGTGGCCCGCGCAATCGGCGCCTGCGATTTCGTGGTGGTCAGCGACATCTGGGCCACCAGCGACACCGCGCGCCTGGCCCATGTGCTGCTGCCGGCCACCGCATGGGGCGAAAAGGACGGGACCGTCACCAACTCGGAACGGATGATCAGCCGCCAGAGGGCTTTCCTGCCGACCCCAGGTCAGGCACGGCCCGACTGGTGGCACCTGGCGCAGGTGGCGCGGCGGATGGGGTTTTCCGGGTTCGACTGGACCTCGCCCGCCGAGATTTTCGCCGAGCACGCGGCGCTGTCGGGGGTTGCGGGGCAATTGGGCAGCGACTTCGACATTTCGGGCCTGCAGGACGCGGACTATGACGGCCTGGCCCCGGTGGTCTGGCCGCAGGGGGCCAGAAAGGGCGGGCGGTTCTTCGGCGACGGACAGTTCCACACCCCGGACGGGCGGGCGCGGATGGTGCCTGTCACCGCGCGCGCCTGGGCCGCCACGACGCCCGAGCATCCGTTCTGCCTGAACACCGGGCGCGTGCGCGACCAGTGGCACACGATGACCCGCACCGGCCAGGCCGCGCGCCTGTCACAGCATCTGGGCGAACCCTATCTGGAGATCAACCCTGCCGATGCCGCGCGCCTTGGCCTGGCCCCGGCCACCCTGGCCGAGGTGACCAGCCCGCAAGGCCGCGCCATCCTGCGGGTGATGATCAGCGACCATGTCGCCCCCGGCCACCCCTTCGCGCCGATGCACTGGACCAACGAGACGGCCCCTTCGGGGCGCGTGGATGCGCTTGTGGCGGCAACGACCGACCCGGTTTCGGGCCAGCCCGCAAGCAAATCGAGCGCCGTCGCGATCCGCCCCTTTGCGGCGGGTTGGTACGGCTTTGCCGTGTCGCGCGATGATCTGCACCTCGATTGCGACTATTGGGTCAAGGCCCCGGTTGCGGGTGGGGTGCAGGCCGAACTGGCCGGTGCCGCCAGTCCTGCCGACTGGTCGGATTGGGCCGGTGCGCTGTTCGGCGGGGCGCTGCCCACATTGGCGCTGTCGGATGCTGCACGGGGCCTGCACCGCTTTGGCCTTGTCCGGGATGGCCAGCTTCGGGGCGCACTCTTTGTCTCGCGCGACCCGGTGCTGGTGGCGCGCAGCCACCTTGCGGGCCTGCTGGGCCACGCGGCACACGATGCGCTGGCCGGGCGGCCCGGTGCGAACCAGCCCGACCCCGGCCCCACGGTCTGTGTCTGTCTGAACGTGGGGCTGAACACCCTTCTGCACGCCATCGGCACGCAAGGCGCGAACAGCGTCGAGGCGCTTGGGGCCGCGCTTGGGGCCGGAACCCAATGCGGATCGTGCCGTCCGGAACTCGCCGCCCTGCTGGATCGCTGCCGCCATCGCGAGGCCGCCGAGTAGGCTTTGTGGGGGACCGGGCGCTGCTGTTGCCCGCGTGGGCGAGCGCTCCATTTGCGGCATTTCGCCAACAGAAACTGTGCGTTGCGGCTGTAACGATCGCGTGTGTGCGGGCCGAGGCGACACATTGAACGCGGGGGTTGGTGTAACAAAACAGGCGAAGGCGCGAATTGGAACGTGATGATGGCTGAACAGGTCGACGCGTGGGGGCAGTTGCTTGCAGCCGCAAATTCTGGTGATGCCAGGGCCTATGCGCAGTTCCTGCAGACCGTGACGCCGGTGCTGAGGGGCATCGTCCGGGCCAAGGGCGGCGGTCTGGGCGAGGCTGCCTGCGAAGATGTGCTGCAGGAGGTTCTGCTTGCGGTCCACCTCAAGCGGCACACCTGGCACTTCGGCGCCCCGGTGCGTCCCTGGCTTTACGCCATCACGCGCTACAAGGTCGTCGACGCGTTTCGTGCGTGGGGGCGAAGGATTGACGTGCCGATCGAGGATTTCACCGAAGTCCTGGCGGCTGAGGCCGGGCCCGACCCGACCGAAGCCGCGGACATGGCAAAGATGATCGGCATGCTGGACGGACGGTCGGCCGAGATCGTCCGCATGATCGGACTGCAAGGCGTCAGCGTCGCCGAAACCGGCAAGGCGCTGACGATGAGCGAGGGTGCCGTACGCGTCGCCTTGCACCGGGCGCTGAAGACCTTGGCCATCCTGCGGGAAAGGCACGTGGAATGAAGACCGACGATCTGATCCGGGCGCTGGCCGCCGACACCGTGCGCGAGCCTGCCTTGCGGACCACCCTTCTGCTGGGACTGGCTCCTTCCTTGGTGATCGGCGTGCTGGCGGTGTGGTTTGGCCTTGGCTTTCGCGCCGATCTTTCGACGGCTCTGGTGTCGCCGGTGTCGGCCGCCCGCATCCTGCTGACCGGCGTCCTGGGGCTTGCCGCCACCCGGCTTGCCCTGCTGCTGGCGCGGCCCGACGGGGGGCAAACCGCGCGCCTCTGGCCGCTGACGGCGGTGGCGGTTGCGGCGCTTGGGCTGTTGCTCTGGGCCTACGTCACCACGCCCGAGGACGCCCGCCAGATGGCGATGTTCGGCAAGACGATGACGAACTGCCTGGTGGCGATTCCGCTCTTGTCGATCCTGCCGGTGACCACGCTGCATTATGTGCTGCGTCAGGGTGCCACGACGGCACCCGCACGGGCCGGGTTTGTCGCCGGTCTGGCCGGGTCGGGCCTTGCTGCGGCGACCTACGCGCTGTACTGCACCGAAGACAGCCCGCTGTTCTATGTCACCTGGTATGGCCTTGCGATCATGGGGGTGACCCTGGTCTCGACCGTGGTTGGCGCGCGCAGTCTGCGCTGGTAGGCGGTCAGCGGTCTTCGAACCAGTCCACGGCCATCTGCGCCCAGCCCTTCGGGATGCTGTGGCCCCCCTCGTGCAGGGCAAACCGCAGGTCGGTGCCGGGCCGACAGTCCGTCCAGCGCCGGACGGTGTAGATGCCAAGCGTGGAAGTGGTGTCAGCCTCGGGCAGCGCGCAACCGTTGACTGTCCGCCAGATCTCCATCGCCTCGAACACGTTGCCCTGCACAAAGCCCGGCATGATCTCGCGTCCGGTCAGAGGAACCGTTCGATCCGCCGTGCCGTGGGTGTGGAGCAGGCGCACCGGGCCTGCGCAGCCGGAGGGATGTGGTCGCCAGAAGCTGCCGGCAACGGGGGCATATGCGGCAAAGGCGTCGGGTGCCTGACAGGCGACATAGCTGGTCATCGACCCGCCGATCGAGAACCCGGCCAGCAGCATACGATCCCGGTCCAACCCGTACTTCGCCGCCGCATCGTCGGCCACTGCGACCAGGAAGGCGGTTTCATCGCGGGTGGCCGGGCGGTCGGGGTGAAAGTCCCATGACCGGCCCTCACCGTTCGCGCGCTGCTGGCCGTCCGGGGCGATGACGGCATAGCCGCGGGCCAGCATCACGTCGGCGATCCCCTTGTTGCGCACCAGCCCGACCCCCTCTCCGCCATAGCCGTGCAGCAGCAGGATCGCCGGAACCGGGCCGGTTGTCCCTTCGGGCAGGACGATGTGATAGGTGCCGTTCGCCAGTCGGCACGGCTCTGGCGCACCGTTGCAGTCTGCCGCGGCAGGGGTGGCACTCAGCACCGTTGCGGCTGCGAGGAACAAACCCAGGCCGACCTGCATCATGCGGTTCTCCGACGGGTGAGCGGGACCTGAAAGGCGGACAGGGGCAGCTGCACCAAAGCCGCCAGTGGCACCGTCAGGCACAGGCTGATCACGACCGGCAGGAACCAGAGGCTCAGGTGTCCCGCCAGTGCCAGCGCCAGCAGCGCCGCGCCGAGACCTGTCTCGACCGCATGAAACCGCAGAAGCACCCGCAAGTCGGATCGGCCCGCGACATGCGGCATCCAGCCGCCGTCCAGGCCCCAGACCATCCGCAGCACTGCCCGCACCTGATGCAGCATCAGGGCCGGGGCAAGCAGGGCGGACAACAGGGCCTCGGTCAGGACCAGACCGGCAAGGCGCGGCATCCCGGCCAGGGAAAGGCCGTTGTGCCGCATGTGACCGGCAAGTCCCAAAAGCTTGGGGGCCAGCAGCATCAGCCCGACCAGACCTGCGATGGTGCCTTGCGTCAGGGGGGGCAGTGTCGGCCAGGTGGGCAGCAGGGGGTTGTCGGCGAAGACGTCGGGCATCGGTCCACCCTGGCCGGGCAGCACCCAGAGGATCAGAAGCGCCAGCCACCAGACCGAGGCCAGATAGGCCATGGCCCCCTGCAACAGGTGAAAGCGCGACAACGGGTGCAGGCCGGGGGCCAGAAGCAGGCGCAGATGCTGAAGGTTCCCCTGGCACCAGCGCCGGTCGCGCCTCAGATAGCCGATCAGCGTCTCGGGCGTGTCCTCATAGCTGTCCTCGGCCTCGGGCATCATCCTGACCCCCCAACCGGCGCGGCGCAGAAGGGCAGCCTCGACGAAATCATGGCTGAGGATGACTCCGCCGCGCGGGGCCGCACCGGGCAGATGCGGCAGGCCCGCCGACGCGGCAAAGGCGCGGACGCGGACCAGTGCGTTGTGACCCAGGAAATTGCCCTCGGCCCCCGACCACATCGCAAAGCCGCGCCCCATGTTCACGCCGTAGACCTCGGAGGCAAAGCTTTGCAGGCCCTGCCACAGGGTCCGGCCCGGCAGGACGCGCGGCACGGTCTGGATCAGGCCGACCCCCGGTTCCTGCGCCAGGGCATCGGCCATCAGCAGAACGGTTTCGGGCCCCATGATGCTGTCGGCATCGAGGATCAGCATGGCGTCGTGGGCGTGTCCGCTCGATTGCACCCAGTCGCGGATGTTGCCAGATTTGTAGTCCGTGTTCAGCGCGCGGCGGCGATAGTCGATGGTCAGGCCGGGATGCAGCCTGCGGACCGCCGCGACCGCCGCCTCTTCCAGCGCGGCGGCAGCGGGGGCGCGGGTATCGGACAGGATCTGCAACGCAAAGCTGTGCCGACCCTTGCCGGACAGACCGGCCAGCAGGCGCACCGCATTGCCGATGGTTTCCTCGGCCGGCTCGCCGTACATCGGCAGCAGGATCGCGACCTTCAACCCATGCAGGGGGCGCGCAATGCTCCGTGGCCGCCAGAACAGGCCAAGTGTTGCGGTCGCGACCGACAGGACGACCCAGAAGAGGGCAAAGCAGGACACCCCGGCAATCGCCGCTTCGGCAAGGGTGAGCCGCCCGTCCAGCCCGAACCAGCCCAGCGACAGCCAGCCCAGAATGACCGTCGCGGCCAGGGGCACCGCCAGGACCAGCGCCCGAAAGACCGACGTCCGCCCGCCGCTGCGAACGCCCGGTGCCTGCGGGTCGCGGAAGGGGGCCCGCAGGTTCTGGTCGGGCATGGCAAGCGGTGTCGGCGCGATCTCTTCGGGCACAAGCTGGCGCGGGGAAAAGGTCACGGCGTCACCCAGCGGTTCACCCAGACTTCGGCCACGATGCGCCCGCCTCGCCACAGCTCGGCCCGCAGCTCGGCCACCGGGGCCGTGCCTTTCAGCGTAAAGTCCAGCCGCATCCCGCCCGTCGCGGGATTGACCTGCAACAGCGGCGACGCGATTTTGCCCGCAGTCGTGCTGACGCGCACCTCGATCTGCGCGGGGTCCGGGCCAAGGGCCGGATGTGCTGCGTAATCGATGGAAAAGATGCGCCCGTCCTCGAACACCCGCGCGCCGGTGCGCGTGTGGCTTACCGGGGCCACGATGCCTTCGGCGGGGGCGCTGGCCGTCCAGTGCAGCCGGTAGTCAAAGCGGTGTTCCTGCCCGGCCAGCAAGGGGGAGGCGGGCCGCCAGAAGGCGACGATGTTGTCGTTGATCTCCTTGTCGGTCGGAATCTCCACCAGCACCACGGCACCCGGCCCCCAGTCGCCCAAGGGTTCGACCCACAGCGAGGGGCGGCGCTGGTAATGGGCCACCAGATCGTTGTAGTCGCCGGGGTTGCGCGCCCGCTGCATCAGGCCAAATCCGCGCGGACCGTTGTCACCGAAGGCGCTGATCTGAAGCGTCGTCGGGTTCGTCAGGGGACGCCACAGCATTTCGCCCGCGCCGTTCAGCATCAAGAGGCCGTC
This sequence comes from Gemmobacter sp., assembly GCA_052387255.1. GTDB lineage: Bacteria > Pseudomonadota > Alphaproteobacteria > Rhodobacterales > Rhodobacteraceae > JBBQXK01. The sequence goes on from JBQTJI010000014.1 coordinate 53,746, forward strand.
GCTGTCATGGACCGCTTCCCGGAAATCGTCAAAGCGGGTGCGGTTGATGTCGCTGAACAGGAACATCGACGTTCCGGGGGCAATGCCGACCCTTTCCAGATCGACCCGGGGGAACAGGCGCGCGGCGACCTCGATCACCGTCGTCTCGCCCTTGGTGATCCGAAAGGTGTAGGCCCCGGCGACCGAAGGGCTGTCCAGCAGCGCATGGACGATGACCGTCGGCGCTCCCGGCTTGGCCGCCTCGATCCAGAAGTCGCGGAAAACCGGAAACTCCTCGGCGCTGTTGCCTGCGGTGTTCAGCGCAAGGCCGCGCGCCGACAGGCCATAGGCCTGCCCACGACCGATGGCGCGGAAATAGCTTGCGCCCTGAAAGACGGCGTATTCCTGAAAGCGGTCCTTGGTGGTCAGTTCGCCCAGCAGGCGGAAGCCGGCGAAACCGGTTCCCTCCTGGGGCAGATCGGGAAACCGGTCGCTGGTGTCAAACGTGCGCAGTTCGAACGTGATGGCGCGCGTCTGGCCCTTGTCGACCGCGTTCAGCCCGATCTTGTGCGGGAAATAGAGACCCGCCACAAAGAACTCGGCCTGCACCGCCCCCGGTTGCCCGCGAAACAGCGTGTGGCGGGTGTCGAACCAGATGCCGCGAAAGTCGTCATAGGACAGGTCCAGCCATTCTTGTGACACGGCCGGCGGCGGCACATAGGGGGCCGCTGACAGCGCGCGCGCCCTGGCCACCACCAGGTCGGGGTCAAACGGTGCCGCCGGACCAAGCGTCATGCCCGCGCGTTCGGGGGCGTCCTCGGCCCGGCCGGGGCCAAGCCCAAGGGCCGAAAGGCCCCCGATCCAGCCAAGCAGGCTGCGGCGGGACACGCCGGTCATGGCCGCACCCCGACCTGCCGGGCGGTATCCGTGGCTGCGACAGCCGGGCGCGCGACGGCGGTTTTCCAGGGCTGGCCCTTGAAATAGGCCGCGATCCAGGCGACCGCGATGATCAGGGCGAAACCCGTCAGGTTCACGGCCAGCGCGGCAAGCGGTCCGTTCCCGGCAAGGTCAAGGACCGCGCCCAGCCCCCGCGCCATGACCATCGACGCGGCAAAGACGGCAAGCGACTGCTGGCCGACGCGGCACATCAGGGCAATGACCGCCCCGATCCAGCCGCGCTGCTGCAGACGTACGCCGCCGGGCCCGACGGCGACCCAGGCCAGATAGGCCAGCGCCAGAAAGTGGACATAGCGCAGGATGCCGAAGTCGGTCTTGTCGAACAGCGGAGCCGCAGACCGCCGGATGTCGCGGATCGCCTCGACCTGGTTGATGATCTTGCCCCAGGCGAAGGGAACCGAAAGCACGACAATCCCGACTGCCAGCCAGATCAGCGGGCGGCGGACGGGCGGGGCGGGCAGCCAGCCGGCCATCAGCGCGAAGCCGGTGAAGAATACCAACTGCCAGGCAAACGGGTTGAAGAACCACACACGCTCGGATGGTTTCGTGAACCACAGCTCGGCCGGAAAATTCAGTCCCGCCGTGCCTGCGACCCAAAGTGCGGCGCTGGCCAGCAGCGCCAGCCGTGCATCCTGCTGCGCCAGCGCCATCATCACCGGGATCAGCGCCAGGATCACCAGATACATCGGCAGGATGTCAAAGTAGTTGGGCACATAGGTCAGCGTCACAAGCCCGATGAGGTTCGGCCCGGTGTTGGAGAGGAAGGGGTTCAGGTTCAGCGCCCTTACCTCGTCGCGTGGAAACAGGCCGGTCATGTTCAGCGCCACCATCAGGACAACGGTGACAAGGAACACCCCCAGATGCACCCAGTACACCTGCCACACCCGATGCAGGATGCGCAGCGTGCCCATCAGCCAGCCCGCGCGGGAGAAGACCGCCCCGAAGGCCAGCGCCGAGGCCATGCCCGAGCAGAAGACGAACATCTCGGTCGCGTCGGAAAAGCCGAAGCGGGCCGGGATCCACAGGGTCCAGGGGTTGTCGGTGACATGCGCGATCAGGATGATGAACATGCCCAGACCGCGAAAGAAATCAAGGCGCAGGTCGCGCTGTCCTGGCGACGGGGGCATCTCAGACGGCCTGAACGCGGACGCTGTCGATCAAGGACAGGCGGGCGGCGGTGTAGCCGTCAACCGAGCCTGCCCGCCGTGCCATCCGGTCATGCAGCAATGCGCTTGCCGCGTCGATGTAACCGCCGCGCAGGGCGGCCTCGATGGTGATGCGGTCAAAGACATCCCGCTGCGCATGGCTGCCGCCGATCTGCTGCAGGTCGGCACGGCCGGCGCGCAGGTGCATCCAGGCGACCGGATACTCGCCTGCCGCAAAGGCCTGCAACCCTTGGGCGACATGCAGGCCGGGGTGGGCGATGACCTGATGCGCCTCGCTTGCCGAAGGGCGCGCCGCCTGCATGCGGGCGATCAGGGCGGCCGCCGCCTTGTCCCGCTCGCCACCGCAAAGCGCCAGCATGTAATGCAGGTCGGCAAAGGCCAGACAGCCATCGGTCGCGCGGTTTTCCGACAGGTCGGCCAGTTCGCCCCAGCGGTCGCCGACATCGACGCCCTCAAGTTCCAGTCGCGCCAACAGCGAGGCTCCGTTCGAGATGTCGCGGTAGTCGTCGGTCTTTTCGGCCCGGATATCGGCGTCATACAGCGCCAGCGCCGTGTCGTATTCGCCAAGGTCCAAATGCATCAGTGCCCGGTGCCACCAGACGTGGAACCGGAAGTTGTTGCAATGCGCCCACGACGCCTCACGCCCCGTCAGCCAGTCAAGCCCGTCGCGCGCCCGGCCGGTGTTGTCAAAGACATGCGCCACGGCATGCAGGCCCCAGGCATCATCCGGGGCAAGGGCCACACCTGCGCGGCCGATCCGCTCGGCGCGGGCAAACTCGCCGGTTTCTTCCAGCGTGAAGGCATGACAGCCCAGGATATAGCCCCGCGCCGGGTGATCGTCCCAGGCCGAAACCGCGCCCTCGACCGAGGCGCGCATCGCATCGGGGCGGCCCATCACGAAGTGGATGGCCTGGATCATCTTCATCGCCAGGGCATCGCGGGGGTTCAGGGTCAGAATCACCTGTATCCGTGCGGCGGCACGGGACGGTCGGCCATGCAGCCAGTCACCCAGCGCATGAACAAAGGCCATCTCGCGCATCGTTGCCGGGGCGCCGGTCAACGCGGCGGCATAGGCCTGCCGCGCGATGTCCACCATCTCCGCCCGCCCCAGCAAAAGGCACGACACCCCCCGGATCGCCTGGCCGAGCGCGAAATCCGGGCAGGCCGCCAGCACGCGGTTAAGGTCGGGGCCAGTGCTTGCCGCATGCGACAGGATACCCCTGATCACCCGGTTCCAGTCCCCGATCCGGTCGGGCGAAAGGGAGGTGGGGATTCCACTTAGGTCGTCTGACAGTGGCATGTGCAAACCTTTCTCGGCGGAACGAAAGCCTGCCAGGAACCGGGACAGGCTGTGCAGGCGCTGATGCAGAGAAGTACGCTTTCTGGGTGGGCTTTGTTACAGGTGGAACCGACTATCACACGTGCCTCACGCCAAAATTACCCGGCCTGCCCTAGAATGCATCATCATAGGCCCGCCGGGGAATATGCGCCGCGATCAGGGTAAAGCTGTCGCGACCAACGGCCGCGCTTGCCTCGCGCGCAAGGGTGGCACTGTCGGACACATCCACACCATGCCCGCCGAAGGCGCGCGCAAGGGCCGCGAAATCGGTGCCCCGGCCCGGCCCGCCGAAATCGACGCCAAGGTTCGGGCGCTGGCTGGAGCGTTGTTTCATCTCGATCAGGGTCAGGCTGTGGTCGACCAGGACGCAGATCACGATGGGCAGGTTCTGCGCGGTCAGTGTGGCCAGTTCTCCGGCCCCCATCTCCAGCCCGGCATCGCCGACAAAGGCCAGGACCGGCACGTCCGGCCGCCCGATCTTGGCCCCGCCCGCAAGCGGCACGGCGCAGGCCATCGTGCACAGGCCCGAGGATTGCAGCATCAGGCGGGGGGCGGGGCAGTCCCACATCTGGCTGACCAGGATGCGATGCGCGCCGCTGTCGGCGGTGATGACGGTGTCGGGCGGCATCACCCTGCGCAGGGTGGAAAAGACCGCGTGTGGACCCCACGCATCGGGTCCGGCGAAGGCCGCCTTCAGCGCGGCCCGCGCCGCTGCCGGTTGCCCGGCTGGCCAGCGTTTGGGCGCGTCATGCCGCAGCGCGTCAAGGGTCGGCGCAAGGGATCCGATCAGGGGAATGTCGGCGCAGTGCATGCCATGGTCGCGGCGGCAGGGGGCGATGTCGATCACGGTCTGCGCGGGGCCAAAGGGATTGCGCCAGCCGATGCGCATCTCGATCGGGTCATAGCCCAGCAGCAGAACCGTATCCGCCAGGGCGATCAGCGGCATCAGGATGCGGTCGGCCTTGGGCGACAGACCCGCGCCACCCAGGCAGAGGGGATCGGCTTCGTCCATCAGCCCCTTCCCCTTGTAGGTCGTGATCAGCGGAATTTCGTGCGCCCGGCAGAACGCGGCAATCGCCGGACCGGCGGCTTCGTTCACCGCGTCGACCCCGGCTATCGCCAGCGGGCGTCGTGCTGCGGCAAGTGCGGCCAGGGCTGTGGCCAGTGCGGCGGGCGGCGGCAGGCCGGGGGCGGCGATCCAGAGCCGGTCAACCGGGGGCTCGGCACCGGGTCCCTCGGCCACGGTGATGGGCACATCGACATGGACCGGCCCCGGCTGCCCCGAGGTTGCCAGCGCAATCGCCTTGGCCATCCCCGGCCCCACCGCGCCGGGGGCCAGGCGAAAGCTGCCCTTGACCACCGGGCGCAGCATCGCCTGATGGTCAAAGACCTGATGGGTATAGGATTCCGCCTCGGTCGCATCAACGCAGCCGGTCAGAAAAATCAACGGCACCCGATCCTGCATCGCATTGGCCACGACGTTGACCGCGTTGGCCACTCCGGGGCCGAGCGTCGCCACCAGCACCGGCAGGCTGCCGGTCATGTGCCACAGCCCCTCGGCCATGAAGCCGCCGCCGTTTTCGTGCTTGGCGAGCACGAAGCGCAGGCCTGCCGTGTCCAGTCCCTGCATCAGGGCCAGCACCTCGCCCCCCGGAATGCCGAAGGCATGGGTCGCTCCGGCCCGCGAAAGGGCCCGTCCGATGATGTCCGCGCCGGTTGTCGTCATGCGTCAAGGTTTCCGAAAATCACACCAGCCGCCGCCGACACCACAAGCTGTGCCTGCTTCAGGCCCAGACTGCGCGCCAGAACCGCGCCGGTGTGACTTGCATCAGTGGCCGACAAGCGCCCGGTCCGATCAGTTGGCGACGGGTGCCCCGGATTTGAAGTTCGGGATCTTGTCGGTTGAAGCTGCGGCGGCTTCAAGCCGGCCCCAGTTCTTTTTCGACGTCTTCAGATTGCCGGGGATGTCCTTTTCCCAGAAGCCCACGACGTTCTTGGTGATGTTGAGGTAGAGCTTGCCATCGACGATCCGCCACAAGGTCGGGTTGCCCGGGACCTTGCCCCCCTGGGACACGCCATAGGCGCAGTGCCCGTCATACTGCGGCACAAAGGCTGCCGGATTGGCAAGAAAGGTGTCGCGATTCGCAGTGTTCGCGAAGGCAAAGGTGGCACCGTTGTAGTCGGCCGTGATCGCGGCGCTGCCGGGCAGGGGGGATGGCTGCGGCTGCCCGACGTCGGACTGCGGCAGGTTGAAATAAGACACGACATCATAGCCCGACACGGCGAAGCCTGTCTTGTCGACGTATTGTTCACCGGCAAAGGCGGTGCCGACCAGTCCGGTCGCGAAGGCGAGGGCAAGGGCAGTCATCTTGAACATGGGAAGCTCCTGTTGTGTCTGGTGGTCTGTTCGCGGGTCGGGCCGTCGCGATTACAGTTGTGACAGTCCGGTCGCGCTGACGTGATCGGGGGGCGTCAGGATCGGGGCCTTGAAGGCGCAAGCTCGGCAGTGACGGCCTTGCACAGGGCCACCCGGCGAAGCGCCATGAACCTGCGTGCGGCGGCTTCGGTCGGATGGTACGGGTCCTTCACCCTGCCAGAGGCGTTGCGCCGGAAGTTTCTGGCGTTGCCAAGGTTTTCCCGTATGGTTTCCGGGGTGAACCCGGCGACAAAGCTGCATTGCCTGCCAGCCTTGGAAAAAGCAGCCGCGATGTTGTCCTGCGCCCGCTGCCGCAGGCGGACCGTCTTTTCGCCGTGGGGCGGGGCCGACGTCATGAAGATGCAGGGTTGGCCCGCCGGAAGATCGGCAAGAAACGAACGCACGTCCTGCAAGGCCGCCTCGGGGTCGCCTGCCCAGCGTTCGGTAGCATTGCCCATCAGGAACATGATCACCAGTTCCGGGCGGTAATATCCGTCATGAAAGACCGCCTCCAGGGGCGAACGGGCGGGCGAGCAGAACTGGAACTGGTCCCCCCGGCCGATCTGGACATAGGGGTTCTCGCCTTGGGACAGCGTACCATAGGCACCCGCATTCACCTTCCACTTGGGATCGACATCGCAGATTGCGCCCTTTGCCGCCTTGCCCTGCGAGGTCCAGGACTGAAGCGTGCTGGAGCGCACGCCGATCACGCCGACGGTCGCATCGCGCGCAAGGCCACAGTCCCCTTTCAGCGCGTCGAACAGCGCGATGAACGCCTTTCCCGCCCCGAAAGACAGCTGCGAGTCGCCAAGGACAAGAATATCCGGGGATCCCCGAACCTCGGCTGTCGCGGCCTGGGCACAACTGATGCCCAACAGGGCTGCGGCAAGAACGATGGCTCTTGGATGCACGACTGTTTCCGATTGCTTGCGGCGCAGAACCGCCGCCGGTCCGTTCGGAAACGACGAAGCGGTTGTTACAGCAGGACGCAACGACGCTGTCGACCGTCAGCGTGGTGCCGTGTTCGCGTGAGGTGGTCACCGGGAAGGCGAAGTCCGTCCCCCACCGGCCCCTCGGCAGCGACCGGCCCTGTCCCGGATCGACGCCGCCTGTGGCACGGCCCCACGATCATGATCGCCGGGAAGATCGCGGCATCGACAGGCGCAAAGCGGCGGCAGCTTCGCCCGCCGGTTGATCTGCGGTTGACGGGAATCGCCTGCAGTGGTTTCCTTGACGTCAAGGAGGCGCGTGCGTGCCGCCTTGATTTGCGCCGTGCCGGTGTTGTGACCGGCACCGTTCCTGCGATCCGCCCGTTTGTCCTGACCCATTTCGCCGGGTGACCTGTTGCCAAGCTGTTTTGCGCAACGCCTGCCGTCCGGTCCACCTCATATTGCGAGAGCGTTCCATGATCGAGATTTCACTGTTCGGAAAGGTTGAGGTCCGCGGTTCCGGCGGTCGTCTGGCCGCGTTGCAGACGCACCGCGGCACCGAACTGCTGGCGTTCCTGGTGCTGGAGGCCGGGCGCAGTTTCAGCCGGGCGCGGCTGGCCGAGCAGTTCTGGAGCCACCTGCCGGAAATGCGGGCGCGGCGGGCCCTGAACACCGAGTTCTGGCGGCTGGGGCAGGCCCTGCGCGAGGTGGGCATGGATGTGGACCGCGCCTTTCCGCGCGATCTGGCGACGGTGTGCTATGTCCCCCATCCCGACCACCTGGTCGATATCGGCATCCTGCGGGCGGCGATGGCGGTGATCCGTGCGACCGATCCGGCGAGCGCGGACGCCGGTGCCGTGGCGCAGGTCGAGGCGGGGGTCGCGGCCTATCGCGGCGACCTGCTGGAGACGGTCTATTCCGACTGGTGCCTGTTGTGGCGCGAAACCCTGCGCGCGCAGCATCTCGAGGCGCTGGAATTCCTGCTGGCGGTGGCGCAGGCGCGGCAGGACTGGTCGGCGGGACTGCGGCACGGGCGGGCGCTGCTGGCGCTGGACCCGCTGCTGGAACACGTCCACCGGGCGGTGATGCGCTGCCATTTCCACAACGGCGACCGGCCCCTGGCGATGCGCCAGTATGCCGTCTGCGAACAGGTGCTGCGCGAGGAACTGGGGGTTGCGCCGATGGACGAGACCAGGCGCATCCAGGAAACCATTCTCGCCGTGCCGGGCCGCGCCGCCGCCGCCCGGCCCGAACCGCCAAGGCGGCAGGACAGCCGGTTCACCCCGGTGCAGAAGGTGGACCTGGCGCTGTCGAACCTGAACAGCGCGCGCAACTGGCTGGAAGAGGCCAGCACCGACCTGCGGCGGTAGGGCGTTCTGCCCCTGTCCTGAAGCCCCTGCGGTTCACCCTGTGCAATCGCCATGGCGCAGGCCGGGGCCCCGATTGCCTGCGCGCCCGCCACGGGGATGTGTCGCGGCAAGTGCCGACTGCTTTGGCCCGGGCATCACAACCGGGACCCTCAAACCCATCCCTGCCGCGTTGCCGTGCAGCCATGTCCTTGCCTGACAAGGGAAATTCCTGTGATTGCCCTGTGACCCGCCGGTGATTTCGCCGTGTGCGCCGTAGGTCATGCAGGGCGATGACCTGCCACGACATCCAGCGAATCACCCCTGTGCAAACTGCCCCGCACCCCCGCAGTCACCGCTTCGTCGTCGTCTGGCGGGCCGAAACGCGCGAGATCGCCGGCGCAGCGCCGGTCGAACGCGGGTGGGTCGAGCGTATCCCCGACCCGCGCGCGGCCGAGACCGACGGCGACGCGCGCGACCGTCAGGGGCTGGTCCGGCTGGCCGACCTGCCGGGCGTGATCGAGGCGATGATGGCGCGGGCGGCGCGACCCGGCGGCAAGGAGGGATCGGCATGAGGATGGACCCCGGACATTTTCCCGGCCTCTCGCGCGGCCACTCGGTGCCGGGTCTGACCACCGGCACGCCGGTGCGCGTGTCGCCGTCGCGGCTGGAACTGCGGCGCACGGAACCGACGGTGTCCTTCCAGGTGACGGCACCGGGCGCGACGGGGTTCGATGTGATCGTGGCGACCGACCCCGCGCTGTTTGCCGCCGATGCCGCGCACCGGCGGACGCCCAAGAATTTCCGCTCGTCCCGGCAGGATTTCCAGGGCGCGCCGATCGAGATCGAGATCGGGTTCTACCTGTTGCCGCGTGCCTTCGTGCGCGACCTCGTGTCGGCCAGCCCGTTGCCGACGCACCTCTACTATGTCGCGGCGGCCTATGCGGGCGATCCGGGCCAGCCGATGGCCTGGTCGGTGCCCCCCAAAGAGATGGCAAGGGCGGCACCGCACATCGCGATTTCCGCCGACCTTGTGACCGCCAACCTATCCAAGGTGATGGGCATGGCGGTGGACCGGCTGGGTGCCGTCAACACGGCGGGACGGGTGATGGCGGTACAGCCGACAGGGCCGTCCATCGGCGGGCTGCCGGTGTCGCTGCGCGCTCCGGCATTGTCGCGGGCGCAGGCAGCCCCGGCAGCGCCGGGGTGGCGTGTCCAGCCGGGGATCCCCGCGCAAGGATCGGGCATGCGCGCGTTGGGGTCCGCTGCACCGGCGGCCCGACCCCAGCCCCCGATGCCGCGTTCGGCCGCTGCCCCGCCCGCCCCGGCCCGCCCGTCGCAGAAGGCCTTTGTCGATGAGGACTATGCCTATGGCGGTGGCAGCGGCCAGGGGTTCCGCGACCTCGACCATGCCGCCCCGGCGGCCCTGGGGTTCGACTATGACGACGGCTTCGACGGCGATCCGGCGGTACCTGCCGCGCCGCCGGCCGCGGCTGTGCCGCCGCCCGCCTCGGCCATCCCGCCGCTGGACCCCGGACCTTCGACCCCGTCCCCTGTCGCCGAGCCAGCGGCAGGGGCCGAGGACCGGCTGGTGCAGGCCGTCATGGCCGAGGGGGCGGGCGGGCGGTACGACGCGCTGAACCTCGACGGCGGGTTCCGGGGGCGGCTGGGGACCGCCGACCCCTATTATCAGCGGGCGCATGACGGGTTGCGGATCGGTCCGCACCAGGCGGGGCAGGATACGGGCGAACTGGGCGAACTGCTGCACCTGATGCGGGCCGCCGATCCGGCCGCCTTTGCGCGCGTCTTCGGGGCCGAGGGCGAGGCCCTGCTGTCGGTTGCCGGGGCCGCCGGTCCTTCGGGGCTGGACAGCCCTGGGGGCCGGGGGCCGCGGGTGCAGCCGGTGGCGGGCATCGATCTGTGGGAGGAGCCCTGGATCGCCCGTTTCCGCGAGGCGGCGCGGCACGGGCCGTTCCAGGCGGCGATGCGCGCGCAGATCGTGGCGCGGCGGCTGGACCCCATCGAACCCGCGCTCGAGGCGCTGGGGCTGGGCCAGGACCGGGGGCGTGCCATGGGGCTGGTGCTGGCCCTGCACCGGGGCATCGACGGGGCCATCGCCCATCTGCGCGGGGCGGCGAACCCGTTCGAAACCCCGGCCCGCCTGGGCGCGGCGCTGGATGCGCTCGGCCATGTCGATCTTGAGGCCTTCCGTCACGCCGCAGGCCTGCCGCCGGGCGACCAGGTGGACGATGCCACGCATTTCGCGCTGGTCGCAGCACTTCGGGGCTTGGGCCCCGACAGCCCGATGCAGGTGCCCGATGCCGAGGGGGTGATGGATGCCATCGTCACCACGGCGGGGCCGGGAACGCTGGGCGACGCGCTGCTGAAGCTGCGGGTGTCGCCGGTCTTTGGCGGGGGGCAGGGGGCCTAGATGGAGCGGCCACTTGCCCCCGCCGACCTGACGGCCGCCCTGCGCCAAAGCCCGGCCTGGCACAGCCTGGCCCCGCACCAGCAGGCCGAGATGGCCGACAGCCTGTCGCGCGTGCTGGGGTTTCTCGGCGACGCCCCCGCACGCCCCTTTGCCCCCGACTTCGGGTCGCTGCGCGGGGGTGCGCCCGCCCCCGCACCCACAGCCGCTCCGGTTCCGGCGCAGGGGGCCGCGCCGACCGATCCGAATGCCGCGCCGAAGCAGAACGCCTTTCAGCGCGCTGCTGGGGCGACGAAGGAAATGCTGGGGGCCATCGCTTTCCCCGATTTCACCGCCTCGCTGATCCAGGGCACGTTCCAGGCCATCGTCGACAGCTCGATCCAGCAGATGGAGGCCTATTCGCGCCTTCTGGCCGAGACCGCCAAGACCGTCGAGCAGTTCATGGCCGACAACATCAGCGACGACATGGCCAAGGACCACCTGACCAACACCTATGGCAACGTGTTCCAGAAGGACCTGTCCTCGGGCCGCCCGGCGATGACGGTGGACACCGGATCGACCGCGCAACTGCCCAGTTTCCTGCGCGACCTCGGCTTCGACAGCGCGATGGATCTGGATGCCGAGGCGGTCGATCAGGTGGTGATCCCCGAGACGCGCCGCACCCTGGCCGAGATGCGGCACCAGTCGCTGGCAACGATGGTGATGATGGGGATCAACCGCATCGTCGTGTCGGACGGCGAGATCAACGCCAAGCTGGTGTTCCACATCGACGCGACCGAAAGCATGTCGCTGACCTTCAACGACTACAAGCCGACGAACTGGACCCTGGCGGGCAAGCTGGGGGGGAATGCCTTCGGGGCCAGCGGGCTGGTGGTCAACACCATGACCACCAACGCGCAGTCCGACGTGAACATGAACGCCGACCTGACGGGCGAGGTGCGGGTGCGGTTCCGGTCGGACTACTTCCCGCTGGAACGCTTTGCCGACAGCGCGGCGATCCAGCTGATCAACAGCCATGCCAAAGTGGCCCAGCCCGTACCTGCTGCTGCCGCTGCCCCGGCACCTGCCGCCCCCGGTGCCGCAGCCCCGACCCCGCCAGCCCTGCCGCCGCCGCCCGCTGCGGCGCAGCAGGGCCTGCCGAACGGGAGGCGCAGATGACCCGGATGACGCTGGCCCAGACCCTGACCGCGCTGGCCGAGGGGGCCGCGCCCCGCCATGACCACCTGACGGTGGAGGAAGCCGAGATTTCCCTGCCGATGCTGGTGCTGGTCGAGCGGGGGCCGGACGGTCCGGTGTTCATCGCCCATCCGCCCTACAGCGCCTATCGCGCCGGGATCGAACCCGTCACGCACCGCGCGCGCCTGACCTTTGCCGAACTGCCCGACCCCGCCCGCCCGGATCCTGCACACCCCGGCCCCGTCCGCCCGGTGCCCCCCGGCACCGTCCCCGCAACCCCGCCTGCCCCGGACGACACAGACCGGAGGCGATGATGCCGCCCGGTGCAGGCTATCCCATCGAGGATTTTCTCGAGGCCATCACGGCCCAGCTTGACCAGACCCAGGATGCCCTGCGGCTCAAGGCGGTCAACCGGCCGCTGACCTTCGCGCTCAAGGACTTCCACGTCGCTCTGAAGGTCTTTGTCGAGATGGACAACCAGGGACGGGTCACTTTCCGCCCCGCCGGGCCGAACGAGGAAGGAGCGAGCACTATGTCAATAGGCTTTACCACCATCACCAGGCCCATGATCGAGGAGAACACGATCTCGATGGAGATGGCGCAGGCACCCACGCTTGCCGAACTGGGCCTCGCAGGTGACGAGCAGCGACAACTGGCCAAGATCGGCGTGCGCAACGGGGCACAGCTGAAGAACCTGCAGCGCAGTGCCGGCGACGACACGCTGTCGCGCCACACCGGCGTGGACCTCATGCGCATCCGGGGTGCCTTGGACCTGGCGCGCCCGGCGGTCGAGGATATCCGGGCGGAAGCCGACCCGCCCTCGGGCTTCGTGCCGCGCCCGGTGCCGGTGGAGCTGCCGCCGCGCCGCGTGAACCCGGTGCCGTTCGAGCCTGCGATCCCGCGCCGCCCCGATCCGGTGCCGTTCGAGCCTGCCGCGCCGCGCCGCCCCGACGCGGTCGCGCCGGATGACCTGCTGGGCCGCTTGCGCTGGGGGATGGTGAACGCACCCGAGGGTCCGCGCCTTGGCGCCTCCATCGCCGATCCGGTCGGCGACCCGCCCCTGCGGCGGCTGGAGATCGACCCAGAGGCGCGGGCGATCCGCGTCGGCGGGCGCAACCTGATCGAGGGGGGCCGCGCGCCCGAGGCGCATCTGGACGGCCGCAGGCTGGACTTGCGCGAGGCCAACACCTTGGCCGCGACCTTTGCCCTGCCGCCGGGACAGGGCGGCGGGCGGCTGGTGATCGACCTGCCCGACGGGCGGCGCGAGGCCTATGACCTGGTGGAACGGCCAAGGGGGACCCCGCGATGATCCGCCCCGGGCATATCCTGATGAAACTGGCCGCGCAGGTGGAAACCCGCCTGCCCGCCCATCTGGATGTGCTGGACGGGGCCGCCCGTGCGGGGGGGGCCATCGACGGGCGCGGGCCGGTGGACCGGGCGATCCTGGCCCGCGCCCACGCCTTTCGCGCGCGCCGGTGCTTCCATGCGCAGCAGAGCCTGACCCGGATCGGCGCGCGGCATGTGCACTACAACGCGACCGAACAGCGCCTGGGCCTTCCGCAGGTGGTGACGCTGCAACTGGACGATCCCGCCCGCACCGAGGCCATCCTCGATAGCCTGCGCGACCTGGACCAGGTCGCGTGGGCGATGGCCGAACCCTTGTCCTGCATCCCGTTCCGTGCGCCCGACCGGGGCGGCCCTGGTGCCGGGGCCGCCGAGATGGTGGGCGTCGATGCAGCCCTTGCCATGGAACCGGGATCGCGGGCGGTGGCGGTGGCCGTGATCGACACCGGCGTCACGCTGGAACATGGCGAGTTCCAGGGACGTCTGCGGTCGGGCTACGACTGCGTCGACCTCGGCCTGGGGCGCGTCGCAGACGAGGTGATGCTGGTCGGCGACAGCCTGGGCCGCGACTTCTGCGCGCGCGACGAAACCGGCCACGGCACGCATGTGGCGGGCATCATCGGGGCGCGGGGCCTGGCCATGCAGCGCGGTGCGGCGGGCCGCTCGCCGATCATCCCGATCCGCGCGCTGGCTGCGGCGCAGATGCGCGAGGGGCCGGTGTTCGGGGTGGGCGCGCTGTCCGACCTGGATGCGGCGATCAAGGTGGCCGTGGACATGGGGGCCAAGGTTCTGAACATGAGCTTCGGCACCGCGCGGTCGGAAACCGACCCGCACGCACCGCCGCCCCACGCCGACTCCATCGCCTATGCCGTGGCCGAAGGGTGCATCCCCGTCGCCGCCATGGGCAACTCGGGTGTCGCCGAGGACTACTATCCCGCCGCCCTGCCGGGCTGCATCGCGGTCGGGGCCTGCACCCTGACTGGCGAGCGGGCCGCGTTTTCGACCATCGGCCCGCACATCGCGCTGTCCGCGCCGGGCGAGGCGATCCGGTCGGCGGCGATGGACGGCTATGCCGACAGCAGCGGCACCAGCCATGCCGCGCCCTTCGTGTCGGGGGCCGTCGCACTGCTGGCTGCGCGGGCGATGCGGTCGGGCCATGACCTGACGCTGGCCCAGGCGCGGCAGGCGCTGTGCCTGTCGGCCACGGGGGGCGCGCCCAACCCCGAAACCGGCTGGGGCACGCTGAACATTCCCGGCGCGTTGCGCCGCCTGGACGCCATGCTGGCCCGTGCCGAGGAGACCCCGCGATGACCACCGACCCCGCCCCAGACGACCGCGTGCTGGCGCTTCTGGCCGACTACCTCCGGCCCGACTGGCCCGTCGAAAAGGTCGCAGCCCTGATCGCCACCTTCCTGCGCGCCCTGGACGCCGATCCTGCCGCCAGTTTCGACGTGGCCGACATCACGGCCTTGGGCGAGGCGCTGCTGGCCGCGCAGGACGACGGCGAGGTGATGGCGGCCCAGGCGGCGCTGACGGCGGCTGTTGCGGTCGCCTATCTGCGGGGCCAGGTGGTGAAGGCCACGGGCACAGCACCCGCCCCCACGTCCGACCGGTGGATCCGTCGCAACGTCACCGCCGCCAGCCGCCATGCCCCCCGCGTCAAGGCACTGTGGCGGGTGCCCGTGGGCCTGGCCGAAACCTACGACACGGAAGCCCATGATCACGCCGTGAAATCCGCCCTATCGGGCGCAACCGTCCAGCCGGTGCCGAAACCGCCGGTGGGGACACCTGACCCGGGAACGGAGGACCCCATGCCCGACAACATCGCCTTGAGAAATACCATTCTTGCCGAGATGACGTTTGACCCGACCGGCCTGCCGACTGCCTTGCGCAGGCCGGAAAACCAGAACGTCTATATTGACGCCGTCATGCAGGGCGTGATCCGACAGCAGGGCTTTGCCGACGGCGACGACGAGGCCATCGTGCTGTGGACGGCCAGCGCGGCGGCGCTGCTTCTGGCCGACGGGCACTACGACCCGCGCGACCGCCGGTTCTATGCCCATCTGCAGCGCGTGGTAGTGGAACTGGCGGGCAGCGCCGTCGAGATGACCAAGGTGCAGATCGACGGCCATGCCATCGACATGTTCGCCCCCGACGATGCCACCCAGCGGGTACTGATCTTCCGGCAGGTCTCTCAGCTGCTCAAGGCGGGCGGGGCGAAGTCGCTGTTCCTGCAATCCTTCGGGCGCGTCGGGCGCAAGATGGCCGACCGGTTCGACGACCACCGGGGCAACGCGACCATCCTTGGCACCATGGCCGCCACGGCCTATGGCAACGATGTCGCCGACATCGGCGGCAACGGTGGTGGAGCGGGTGGCGGCGGCATCGCCAACATGGACCTGCCCCCGCTGCACGACCCGCAAGGCACGGCAGACGAGATCGAACCCGACAACATCCGCGCGGTGTCGACGATCTATGCCACCTATCAGCTTGAGTTCGCGCTCAAGGCGATGGGGCGGCTTCTGGATCTGTTCGTCGCGGGCCTGCTGCCCATTCCCGCCTCGGACGCCTCGGCGCGCGAGCTGGACACGCTGTACTGGGACCAGGACGATCTTCTGGACGAAGGATCGCGCCGGTCGGTCTATGCACGTGTGCTGGGCGCGCCGGGCGGGGCCATCGCATTCGACATCCAGCCGAACACCGAGTTCAACACGCTGCTGATGCGGGTGGTCTCTGCCGTGTCGGAGTACGAGCGCGAACAGTCCGCGCTGACGCATTTCGACAATGCCTCGCGCGGGCGGCGGTTCCAGTCCACCAGCGGCGAGTTCGTGCGCAAGGCGATCCGCGACTTTGCCGCGAATGCCAGCTTGCGCGGCTGGGCGGGCACGGCCTTCGTGGCCGAGCGGATGGCGCGGCACGTCAAGAAGGCGTTCCGCATCCTGGGCCTGCCGGCGGTCAGGAACGCCTATGGCGTGCAGACCCCCTGGCAAGTGGTCGAACGCATCTCGCAGCGCGAATTCGGGATCAGCGTGAACACTGTGTTGAACCGCACGCTGGCGGTCGAAACGCAGAACATCATGGGGCTGATCGCCGAGCGTCATTCGGTCTGGTCAAGCTCGGACCTGCCCCTGTTCCCGGAACTGGCGCGGGGCGGCGGTCTGGCGGCGTCGGATCTTTCCGAGGCCGAGACCCGCAAGCTGATGGTGGCCTGCCAGCACTTCCGCGCCGTCACCGGCGTGGGCGACACGATGCTGGCAGAGTATTCCACCCCGGTCGAAACGCAGCCGACGCCCAGCCTGCCCGCCATGTCGGGCAGCGGCGGCCCCCCCGGCATCGACATGACCGGCATCACCCAGTTGCGCCAGATGGTGGCCAGCGGCCAGACGCCCAGCCTCGACCAGATCAACGCCCTGCTGCCGGGGTTCTGACCCCGGCGGTTTCCCCCAGACCGGAGGCCAAGCCCATGCCGCATCCCGCCCGCGCCGCCGACGCCGCCAAGCGGCTGTTGCGTTCCGCCTCGCAGCGCCTGATGACGCCCGACCCCACCACCGACCGCACCGTTACGCGCGCGCTGGACCGCTCGCTCGACTGGTCCTTGGCCGACCGCGACCTGCGCCCCTTCGCCGACCGCAGTTTCGAGCCGAACTTTGCCGAAACGGCGGGCCGGTCGCTGGCCTTTCAGGTGCGCCCGATGGGGCGCGGCGTCAGCCTGTCGGATCAGCGCGAGATCACCAACGGCACCGTGCGCACCCTGATCGGCGACCACTTCGGTGCGGACCCCCTGCACTGGTTCGATGGCCGTGCCGAGGCCGCGCGCACCCTGCGGTCACACGCCGCCGGGTTCGGCGCGCGCTATGCCCTGGGGATCGACCGCGACGGCCTGTCCGAGGTGCAGGCGAGCTATGAATGGGGGCCGGACGTGCTGGACATGCTGCCGGCACCGGTGATGGACCTGGCGCAGGTGGCGATGTCGGCGCTGCCGGGCCTGCGCCCGTTCTCGACGACGATCCGCACGGCGCGGATGTCGGGCGGCCAGCAGATCAGCTTCGAGATGACCGCCGACACCACGCTGGACGCGCTGCGCGCGCTGATGGAGGCGCTTGGCATGGGTGCCCGGCATGGTGGCCTGGTGACGCTGCTGGCCTTCGTGCTGGGGGCGCGGTTCAGCCTGCCGCCGGGGGTGGCGGTGCTGACGCTGTTGCACACGGCACGTGGCCCCGAGATGCGGGTCGATGTCAACCTGGATGCCCTGCCCGATGTGCCCGAGCAGCTGCTGCCGCTGCTGCGCCTGCCGATGGTGGAACGCCCGCAGAACCTGGCGGCGCTGGATGCCTGGATGACGGCGATGACGCCGGACGGGTACTTCGGCCCCGGCGCTGTGACGGTGCTGTCGGTGCGCGTACGCCCCGACCTGCCCGCCCGGCTGGCCCTGTACCTGCGCCCCGTGGCGATGGAGGAGACCCCGGCGGAAGCGCCGGTGCCCCCGCCGCCGCCGCCCGTGGTGGCGCAGTCGTACAACCAGCGCCTGCGGTTCTAGGGGGACAGGCCGATGATGCGCCACGCCCCGCCGCCGAAGGCCGACACCACCCTGCCCGTGGTCCGCGACAACGTGCGCCAGATGCTGACCCGGTCCGCCGCCTTTCGCGCCTTGACGCCGGAGAAACAGCGCGAGGTCGCCTACAACACCGTCAAGGTTGCCCGCTACATCGCCGATGCCGGGGGCGAGACGGCAGGGTTGCCGATGCTGGCCACCATCGCCAACCCCGCCACTGCGCTGAATGCCCCCGCCTTCAACGCTCCCGCCCGTCCGTTTGCCCCGCCGCCGCAGCCGGGCCAGCCCGACGGCGCGCAACAGGGATTCGACCCCGCGTCCGACGGCTTCAAGAATGCGGCCACGGGTGGCGCGGGCAAGACGCTGACCGACGTGATCGATGCCGTGGACTTTCCCGGCTTTGTCGGCGGCCTGATCAAGGGCGTGTTCGAGGCGGTGGTAAAGACCTCGATCCAGCAGATGGAGGCCTATGCCACGATGGTCGCCAACGTGGCCAAGTCGGTCGACCAGTACATGGCCGACAACGTGTCGAACGAACAGGCGATGGACCAGCTGGTCAATGCCCAGCCCGACCTGTTCGAGGCCGACATGTCGGGCGACACGCCGCAGGTCGGCCAGCGGGCCGATGCCGACCCCGACCAGATGGGCGGGTTCCTGCAGGGGCTGGGGCTGCCCTTCGATCTGGACACCTCGGACCCCGAGGTGATCAAGACCGAGGTCATCCCGCAGCAGCGCAAGGTCATGGCGATGGACCGCCAGAAACTGTTGGCGACCATGGTGCTGATGGGGATCAACCGCATCGTGGTGACGGACGGGCGCATCCAGGCCTCGGTCATGTTCGACCTCAACGCCAAGGACATCCAGCGGCGGAACTATGAACGGTCCACCAGCTTTACCGAGAACTACCTTGCCACCCACAACAAGCGCAAACAGAACGGCTGGTGGATCTTCTCGAACGAGCGGGAAAGTGACTCATCGTTCCTGAACGTCAAGACCGGTGTGGACACGGGGCAGACCGACACCTCGACCAGTTCGGTGGAACTGAAGACCAAGCTGACCGGCAACGTCGACCTGCGCTTCAAGTCCGACTACTTCCCGTCGGAAAAGATGCTGGACATGCTGGGCACCAACCAGGCGGTGCTGACCCAGGTGGCAAACCAGCCGACGCCGCAGCAGGCGCAGCAGGTGCAGGCCATCGTGGCCCCGCCGCCCCCCGCCCTGCCGCCGCCTCCGTCATTCGGCGGGGGTCCGGCGAAATGATCCACCTGCCGCTGGCCTTGTCGCTTGACCACACCGCCGCGCTGATCGCCAGCGCGCGGGCTGGGCGGGCGTTCGGGCGGACGGCCAGCGACGGGTTCCTGATCGACCTGCCCGCCTATGACGGGTTCGGCACGCTGGCGCGGTCGGACCTCGAGGTGATGGCGGCACTGTACTTTGCCGCAGAGGTGGAACTGACCGGCCTGCCACTGGTGGCCGAGGCGCTTGCCGAACAAAGGTTCGCATTGAACCTGACCGACCGGGGCGCGGCCGAGGCGCTGGAGACGCTGGCGGCGGCGATGCGCGACAAGTGGATCGACCGGGCCTTGCGCAACCAGATCTTCCTGCGCGTGTTCGGTCTTGGCGAGGCCGACGCGAACCTGGGCGACACGGCGGTGAACCGCGAGTTCGAGCCGCGTTTCGCGCGGTTCTGCGCGGCGGTGATGGCCACGGTGCAGGACCTGTCGGGCTGGGGCGCACCTGCCGGGGCGGCGATGCGGCTGGCGCTGACGGGCAATCTGGCGGGACGGGCGCAGGGCAACACGCTGGTGGTGGCGGAACGGTTGGCGGCGCAGGTGCGGCTGTCGGTGACGGCGCTGAACCACCAGGGGCTGGCCACGCTGTTCATGGGCCGCACCGCCTGGGACGTGGTGCGTGCCGTTCTGGGCCCCGATGCGCCCGACCTTCAGGCCGAGGTGACGCAGGCGCAGACGGGGATGCGTCTGCTGTCCTGGCTGACCCTGCATCTGGAGGCGGTGCAGGCAGCCGATGCGCAAGGGGTTATCGACGCGGTGCGGGCCGAGGCAGGGCTGGCAGGATGGGCCGAGCAATGGCTGGATGCCGCAGGCGTGCGTCCGATGGGAGCCGTGGCATGACCCAGGCCCTGCCCGCGCCTTACGACCGCGCGCCTTCCCCGGACGGCCCGGTGCCGCAGCGCGAAACCGTGGCCCTGGTGCAGAGTCAGATCGATGCGCTTCTGGCGCAGACGCCCAGCTACTATGCCCTGGCCGACCGCGACCGCCGCGACCTGCGCGAAAAGCTGACGCGGATCGGGTCCTATACAGCGGAACTGGCGCGCGATGCCTGGGCACAGTCGAAGCGCCTGGGCCAGACGCCGCTGGTCCGGCAGGAGACGGTCTATCGCCCCGAGACCCCCCCCAAGCCCCTGGCCCGCACAACGGCGAATGCCAACCTGCAGACCGCCGCCACGGGCCGGGTTGCCGACATCACGCAAAGCACGCTGCGCGCCATCGCCTTTCCCACCTTTGTCGCCGACCTGATCAACGGCACCTTCGACGCGATCATCGGGGCCACGATCAAGCAGATGGACGCCTTCCTGAACCTGGTCAGCCAGGTGGCCAAGACGGTCGACGAATTCATGCGCGACAACATCACCGACGGGCAGGCGATGGATTGGCTGGTGCAGTCGTTTCCCGGACTGATGCAGGTGGAAACCGCCGAAGGCACGCCGACGGTGACGCCGACCGAAGCGGGCAGCAGCGCCGACAGTGCAGCGCTTGTGGGCATGCAGGGCACGCTGGGCCTGCCCGATCCGGTGCGGTCGCTGGACGAGGAAACCATCACCGAGACCCTGGTGCCCGCCGCGCGCCGCAAGCTGGCCGAAAGCCGGCTGCAGATGCTGTCCTCGATGGTGATGATGGGCCTGCAGCGCATCGTCATCCGCCACGGGCGTCTGCGGGCAACCATGGGGTTCCACATCGACGCCAGCGACCGGGCGCGAGCCGAAGACGCCTCGTCTTTCGATTTCAGCCACCAGAACTCGGTCAGCGGGGTGTTCTATGTGGCGTTTTCGGCCAGGACTTCGGTCGCCTATGTCAGTTCGCAGAAATCCGACAGCGACAGCGCGATCAACGTGCAGGCCGACCTGACGGGCGAGGTCGATCTGACCTTCGAGACCGACTATCTGCCGCTGAACCGTCTGGCGCGCGCCGAAAGCATCGAGCGCATTCGCGGCAACACGCCGAACCCGGCGGCGAACCTTCCCAACCATTCGGCGGGGATGACGGCGCGCACCGACACCGGGCCGACGGCGGCGGCAGACGTGGCGAGCCGGATGGCGGCGCACCGGGCCGAACCCGCGCCGACCATCGACAGCAGCCTGATCAATGTGGCCGCCGATGCGGGCCGTGCCGCCGTCGGGGCAGGGGGATAGGGCATGGAACCGACCGACACGCTGCCCGGCCCGTTTGCCGCCGCCCCGGGCAAGGAAATGGCCCCACCCCCCGCCGTGGCGGCCCTGGCAGCGGGGCAGGTGAAGGCGCTGCTCGACGCCGCTCCGGCGTTCTATCAGTTGCCCGCCCCGGCCCGCGCGCGGATGCAGGCCGACCTGGAAAAGATCGCCGGCTACTCTGCCGCGCTGATCCATGACGACTGGAGCCAGTCGGAACGGATGGGCCAGTCGCCGGTCGTGCGCGAACGCCGCGTGATCGAGGGGCGCGTCACGCCGCAGCCGCGCCCGGCAGCGCGGTCGCTGGAAACCGGCCTCAGCGGGTTCCAGCGCGGCGAGGAAGGCAAGTTCACCCCCGTCGCCGCGTCGAACGTGGCCAAGATCACCGAAGACACGCTGAACGCCATCGCCTTTCCCACCTTCGTGGCCGACCTCATCAAGGGCACCTTCCAGGCCATCGTCGATGCCTCGATCCAGCAGATGGAGGCCTATGGGACTCTCTTGGCCAATGTCGCCAAGACGGTGGACCAGTTCATGGCCGACAACATCACCGACAACAACGCCCGCGACTGGCTGGCCGGGGCCTATCCGCGCCAGGTGCGGCTGGACACGTCCTCGGGCCAGCCGGTGCTGCGCAAGGCGGAAGGGGCGGATGACGCCCCCGCGCCTGATTACCAGACCGATCTGAACGTCGGCAGCGATTTCAGCCTGGAAGACGACAGCATCGAGGAAACCCTGGTCCCCGCCGCGCGCCGCAAGATCGCGCAAAGCCGACAGCAGACGCTGGCCACGATGGTGCTGATGGGGATGAACCGCATCGTCGTCACGCGCGGGCGGATCAAGGCGGCGATGGGGTTCCGCATCGACACCACCGACCGCGCCAGCACCGAATTCGCCTCGAACTTCGAAACGAAGCACGAAAGCAGCGCGTCCTATGGCTGGTTCCTGTCGCCGGTGAAGGCATCGGTGAAGAACTCGGTCGCCTATGTGTCCTCGACCAAGAAGAACTCGGAGAGCGAGATCGATGTGTCGGCCGACCTGACCGGCGAGGTCGACCTGCAGTTCAAGTCCGACTATTTTCCGCTGGAACGCTTTGCCGATACCGGCGTGATCGCCCAGATCCAGCAGAACACCCCCAACCCCAATGCGAACAAGCCCGTCACCGGGGCCAACACCGCGCCCGCCGCGACCTGAGGAGAGATGACCATGCCGCTCGACTACGCCCGCCGCCCCCCCTATGCCCGCCCCTTTCGTGACGTCGAGCCGATCATCGACGCCACCGGCACCATCAGGGCCGTCGGCCAGATCATCCAGTTCATGCTGCGCCGCGCGCAGTTCAGCGTGGGCGTGCCTGACACGTCGTTTTTTCCCTTTTCGGCCATCTGCCATCTGGGGCTGACGTTTCCGTCGGGGTTCTACACCGGTACCGGGTTCTATATCCGCGACGACCTGATCCTGACCTGCGGCCACAACCTGTTCGACCAGACGCCTGACGGTTCGGGCACCGAGTCCTGCACGCAGGTCGTGGTCAGTGTAGGACAGCAGGACGCGTCCACCCGGCTGGCGCGGTTCACGGTCAATGCCAGCGACTTTGACGCGCATTACACCTGGGTCGCGTCGGGGGCCACGAACCGAGGGTTCGATCTGGGCATCCTGCGCGTCACCACGCCACCGCCGAACGGCGAATTCTTCCACCTGATCAACCACTCGCCCGCCGCCGACACGCCCATTGCCGTCTGCGGCTATGGCGGAGAGGAGGTGGACAGCGACAAGCAGCATCTCGACATAGATCGGGTGCGCGCGATCACGCCCGACATCGAGAACTTCGACTACAACCTGCAGACGCGGCGCGGCAACTCGGGGTCACCCGTGTTCGCCTATTTCACCGATGCGGGCGGCGAGATGCCCGAGACGATCCCGGTCATGGGCGTGCATGTGGCCAGCGAGAGCAGCCAACTCAACCGGGGTGTCCTGCTGACGCCCGACAAGATCGACTGGGCGATGGGGGGCGGGAACACCAGCGTTTCCACCTTCTCGCTGCGGCGGGGGCGGGCGATGTCGGCCCTGGGCGGGCTGCCGCTGGTGCAGCGGACCGACGGCAGGCTGGGCGGGCTGCCGCTGTTGCGGGCGGGGGCGGCCCCGGTGGCGCAGGCACAGGGCTGGGCCCGGCCGATGGCGCGGCACTGGATCGTTATCGACGAGACCGCAAGGGGCGGGATGAGTGTGGCCAGGCGCACCTTCGGCCATCCGACGCATGACCTGTCGGGCGTGACCGACCTGTCGGTCAGGGTGGCGAACATGCCGTCGGGCGGGTCGGTGGTGTGGAACGTGCCCCACGCCGACCACCAGCCGAGGGTGATCTTCGAGGATGGCAGCAGCACCTCGCACACCCTGCGCGGGGTCACCACGGCGCGGCTGCGCTGCACGGCGGCCGGGCCGGTCGCGATCGACGTGATGGTCAAGGACGCGGGCGGCACGACGGTCGAAAGCAACAAATATTGGCTGTCGTCGCCCCAGTTCGTGCTGGTCGCGATCCATGCCACGACCGACGCCTTCTTCGACGCCATGGGCATGACGGCGCAGCGCGCGGCGATCTATACGGAAATGCGCGCGACGCTGCGCCATCTGTACCGCAATGTGAACGTGCGTTTTGTTTTCCCCGGCGAGGCGCTGCCCCTGCACCTGGGCCTGGCCTCGGACCCCGACTTTCCCGGTGGGGTACAGGTGCTGCCCGCCGTGCAATATGCCGAGGTCATCGGCAGCGACAGCGTGCTGAACCCCGAAACCGGTGCCGCCTACCGCACTACACAGCACGGCCAGGCGCATCTACGCACAACAATGCCAGGGCGGATGCAGGACCACGTGCTGGCGCGCGGGCTGGTCCACCACTTTGCCAACACCCGGCCCGAGATTGCCCATGTCCAGGCCGAGGCCACGGGCGGCAGGCTGACGGCGGGGGACCTTGCGCTGGCGGCCACGATGTTCGGGCGGCTGATCGGCGAGAACCTGGCGCACGAGGTGGGCCATCATCTGGCAGGGTTCACCGAGGATCACCAGGGCACAACCCTGCTGGAAGAAGGGCGCCTGCGGTCAAACCAGGAACGCACCGGGATGACGATCCAGACCACGGCACCGCTCTTGACCGACCATGGCCGGGGCACGGTGAACGAGTTGCCTGCCAATGTCCTGCGCACCTTCGAGGCGTTCCTGCCGGTCAACCCGCCGATCGACCAGGCGGGTGTCGACGTGCGTCCCGGCGTGGGGTCCTTTGCACTGGGGGCCCGTCCGCGCGGCTGGGTCAACCGGCCTGCGGGGCGCAGCCTGTCGGAGGCCAGGGTTCACCTGCCGGGGACCACGGTGCTGTCGGGCTGGCAGTCGAGCGCGTTCGTCTTTGCGCTGGATGCCGCGTTCCGCACGGTGATGGCGGCGAACCCGGCGACGGCGTTTTTCGCGCCCTTTCTGTCGGTCGACCGTATTCTGGACATCTGCGACCGCTTCGGTGTCACCCTGGCGGTCGGCACCAGCATCACCGGCGGCTTGATGGAGGGCGGGAGCGCGGGTGTCGGCATTGTCTTTGGCCCCGGCCAGAACATCGGCTTCTACGGCACCAAGGCGTCGGTCCTGGGCTGGATCGCCTCGGCCGGCATCTCGGCGCAGCTGACCTTCATCAAGGGGCCGCCGTCGCTGATGGATGGCGCGGGCTGGATGGCGGGGGTGTCGATCAGCACCCTGGGATGGTTCACCGAGGACCTCGTCGATGCCCCGATTGGGGCGCATGCGGTCTTTGGCGGCGACGGCACGCACATCGGCTATGCCCTGGAATTCGGGCTGAGCGTGGGTGTGCCGATCCTGAGCCTGATCGAGGTCTTCGGCCAGCGGACCGAGACGGCGATGACCTTCGGGTCGGGGCACCGGACCCGCGCCCTGTCGGCGGGCACGACGGACGGGTTGGCGGCGGCGGTCGAGCATGCCATGGCCGAGGGTGCCACGCGCGCCGAGGCCGAGGCGTTCCTCAGCCCGTTCTTTCCGCAGGCCGGGCAAGCGGATCGGGCGTCGGAACGGGCCTATCATGGGCCAGGCAAAGCTCGGGCTCGACGGTGATCAGGACATTGCCTTCGGTGCCCTGGTCCAGAAGCTCGTAGGCGCGGCGCACCAGCTGGCGGTGCCGTTGCCGCATCATGTGCACCGGAAACCGCAAGAGCGCGCCATAGGGCTCGTAGTCGAAGCACCCGATCGACATGGCGGCAAGCTCGGCCTCGGGCAGGTCGATCAGGAACCGCAAGAGCGACTCGAACACGTTGATCGAATTGGCGAACAGCCCCGCAGGCAGACCGCCGAGCCGCTGGTACAGCGCCTGCAGTTCGGCCAGGGCGCGGTCGGGATCATAGCCGCAGGCGATCACCTGATCGTCGTCGCAACGGCCAAGCGCCGCCTCGATGCCGTCGCGGAACCCCGCGATGCGGCGGGACGAGGCATGCAGGCGGGCATCGCCGCCGATGAAATAGACCTTGTCACGTGCGGCCTGCCCCCGGGGCCGCAAAGTGGACAGGATCGCCTCGGTCAGCCGCCGCGCACCGGCCTGGTTGTCGGTGATGACCGATGGCGCGTCGGGGCAAGGCTGGTCGATGAACACATGCGGCAGTTGGGCGGCATGGCACAGGCGGCTGACCTGCGCGGGATCCGCCGCGCCCGCGACGAACAGGGCGTCGATGGAATAGGCCATCAGGTCCTGCGCGGTGCTGACCTCGGCCTCGGGGTCGCGCTGCGTGGCGATGATGACGGGGCACTGCCCGCGCGCCCGCGCCTCGAGCGTGAAGCTCTGGCTCAGGTCGGAGAAGAAGCGGTTGTTGTGCTCGGGCAGGATCAGCCCGATCAGGCCCGACCGCGCCGTGCGCAGGCCACGCGCCTGCAGGTTCACCGAATAGCCCATCTGTCGCGCCAGCCCGATGATGCGTTCGGCGGTTTCCTCCTTGATCCGGCGCGCGCGCCAGGTGCCGTTCAGCGCGGCGCTGACGGTCGAGGGCGAGGCACCGACGCTGTGGGCGATGTCGTAGATCGTCTGTTTCTGGGTGGGCTTCATGCGGCGTCCGAGAGCGGCGTTCTTGACAGGATGACCGCGACTCGCTTAGCTTGCAACATCGATTGTGCGAACGCTGCCGCTGGCGGCCCGGACGGAGACCGGGCCAAGGGAGGTATCTGCGAAGACGATGCACAATCGATTGCACAGTCCGGCCCCGCGGTACGGGGAAAGCGACGGGGAAAACCCCAAGGGAGGAGTCCATGAGGAAGTATCTGGCGTTTGCCAGCGCCTTGGCGCTGTCGGCGGGACTTGCGGGCGCGGGCCTTGCGCAGGACATCGGCGTCGTCGTCAAGATCGGCGGCATTCCGTGGTTCAACGCCATGGAAGAGGGCATCAAGAAGAAGGCCGCCGAACTGGGCGTCACCGCCGAGATGATCGGCCCCACCTCGGCCGACCCGGCGCTGCAGGTGCAGGCCATCGAGGACCTGATCGCCAAGGGTGTCAAGGTGATCGGCGTGGTTCCGAACGACGAGGCCGCCCTTGAACCCGTGCTGCAAAAGGCCCGCGATGCCGGCATCAAGGTGATCGCGCACGAAGGGCCGGGCCTGATGAACGTCGACTGGAACTTCGAGATGGCCTCGGCCACGGGCTTTGGCGAGGCGCATGCCAAACTGATGTCGGACAAGATCCCCGGCCCCGGCAAGTACGCGGTCTATGTCGGCTCTCTCACCGTGCCGCTGCACAACGCCTGGGCCGATGCCGCCATCGCCTGGCTGGCCGCGAACCGCCCCGACCTAGTGCCGGTCGGCGACCGCTACGGCGTGGCCGAGAACGTCGATGACAGCCGCGCCACCGCGCTGGACCTGATTGCGGCCAACCCCGACCTCAAGGGCTTCCTCGCCTTCGGTAGCCAGGGCCCCATCGGCGCAGGCCGCGCCGTCGAGGAAAGCCGCAAGGGCGGCGAGATCGTCGTCGTGGGTCCTTTCTCGCCGGGCCAGGGTGCCGCGATGGTGCAGTCGGGCGTGCTGACCGGTGGCTACATGTGGAACCCTATGCAGGCTGGCGAGGTGTTCGTGACGCTGGGCAAGATGGTGGCCGACGGGGTCGAGATCACATCGGGCACCGACATTCCCGGTCTGGGCGTGGTCGAACCCGATGCCGCCAACAAGGACATCATCACCGACAACCTTCTTGAGCTGAACAAGGACACGGTGGACGGCCTGGCCGCCATGGGCCTCTGACGCCCCGCTTGCGCGGCGCGCAACCGTGGGCGAGGGTTTCGCCCACGGTTCTGCCCTGAAAGTACCCCAATGTCCCAGACCGACCGCTTTGCGCTGCGACTGCGGCGCGTGTCGAAACTGTTCGGCGGCGTCAAGGCGCTGGACAGCGTCGATTTCGAGGTGCGCGCGGGCGAAGTGCATTGCCTCGCGGGCGAGAACGGCTGCGGCAAGTCCACGCTGATCAAGATCGTGACCGGCGTCTACCGACCCGACGGGGCCGAGGTGCTGGAACTGTTCGGCGAGCGGCTGGACGCCATCACCCCCGTCATGGCGCGGGTCAAAGGTGTGTCGGTGATCTGGCAGGATCTGGCGCTGTTTCCGAACATGAGCGTCGCCGAGAACATCGATTTCGACCA
Source organism: Gemmobacter sp. (assembly GCA_052387255.1). Taxonomy (GTDB): domain Bacteria; phylum Pseudomonadota; class Alphaproteobacteria; order Rhodobacterales; family Rhodobacteraceae; genus JBBQXK01. The sequence goes on from JBQTJI010000014.1 coordinate 81,479, forward strand.
TCTTGTCGGCCTTCGCCCGCGCGGCGTGGGCTACCGCGCGATGAAGGCCCGCGCGGCCGAGGTTCTGGCCCGCCTTGGCGTCACGCTCGACCTCGACGCGGCGCTGGAAACCCTGCCGATTGCGCAGCGGCAGGTCGTGGCCATCGCCCGCGCCCTGCTGAACGACGCGCGGCTGATCTTCATGGACGAGCCCACCGCCTCGCTGACCCAGTCCGAAACCGACCGGCTGCTCGCCATCGTGCGCAAGCTGTCGGCGGACGGGGTGGCCGTGGTCTTCGTCAGCCACCGCCTGGCCGAGGTGCTGGACATCGCCGAACGCGTGACAGTGCTGCGCGACGGGCGGCTGGTGGGGGTCTATCCGACGGAAGGGATGACCCAAGGTCGGCTGGGCGAACTAATGACCGGCCATGTGCTTGAAAGCACCGTCGCGGCCCGCGACCGGGCTGCTGCACCCGCGGTGTTCGAGGCGCAGGGGCTGACCCTGCCCGGCCAGTTCCACGACATCGACCTGACCATTCGCGCGGGCGAGGTGGTGGGCCTGATCGGCCTGATCGGCGCAGGGCGGACCGAACTGGCGCATGCCATGATGGGGATGACGCAGGCCACGGCGGGCGAGATGCGGCTGGACGGCAAACCCTTTCGCCCCCGGTCGATCAGGGCCGCCATTGCGCAGGGCCTGGCCTATGTGTCGGAAGACCGGCTGCAACTGGGCCTGCTGCAAAAGCAGTCCATCGCCGACAACGCGGCAATCTCGGTGCTGGACAGGCTGCTGGATGCCCTGGGCCTTCTGTCCAGCGCCAAGAAGCGCGACCTGATCACCGGATGGGTCGCAAAGCTGGGCATCAGGATCGGCCACCCCGACAACGCCATCTCCACCCTGTCGGGCGGCAACCAGCAGAAGGTGGTGCTGGCGAAATGGCTGGCCACCGAACCGCGCCTGCTGATCCTCGACAGCCCCACGGTGGGCGTCGACGTGGGGGCCCGCGCGGGCATCTTCCGGATCGTGCGCGATCTGGCGGACCGGGGCCTTGCGATCCTGCTGATCACCGACGAGGCGACCGAGGCCATGCTGAACGCCGACCGCGTCCTGCACATGGCCCAGGGGCGCATCGTCGGCCACCACGACCCCCGCAGCGCCAGCGTGGCCGGGCTGGAGGCCGCGATCTATGCGTGACTGGCTGCGCAACCGCCGGGTCGAGGCACGGCTGTTCGCGGTGCTGCTGGCGCTGTGCATCGGGCTGTCGCTGGCGACCGACACGTTCCTGACGCCGGGCAACCTGACCTCGCTGCTGAACAACAACGCGGTCAACCTGATCTGGGCCGTGGGCCTTCTGGTGGTGCTGATCGCCGGGGGGATCGACATTTCCTTTGCCGTGGCCTCGTCGGTGGTGCAGTTCGTGGCGGCGAAACTGCTGATCGGGATGGGTGGAGGCAACTGGCTGCTGGGGTTCGTGCTGTGCGGCGGGATCGGCATCGCCCTTGGCCTGATCAACGCCGCCCTGATCCACGGCTTCCGCATCATTTCCATCGTCGTGACCATCGCCACCTTCAACGCCTTCTTCGGCCTTCTGATGTACCTCAGCGCCGGGCGCAGCATCTATGCCCTGCCCGGCTGGTGGTCGGGGCGGATGATCCTGTGGGAACACCAGTCGGCGGATGGCACCTGGGCCGAACTCCGGCTGCCCGTCGCGGTGATGGCGGTCTGCGTGCTGGCGACCTGGGTCCTGATCCGCCGCCTGAACCTCGGCCGCCAGCTTTATGCCTTCGGCGACAACCCCGAGGGCGCGCGGCGGGCGGGCGTCAACATCGCCGTCATGCAGGGGCTGGTCTTCGGCTGGTGCGGGCTGATGGCGGGGATCGCCGCGCTGATGCAGGTGCATGTGGTGAAGGAAGTCGTGCCGAACGCGCTGTACGGGCGCGAGCTTGACGTGCTGGCCGCCGTGGTTCTGGGCGGCGCACGGCTCGGCGGCGGCAAGGGCACCGTCACCGGCTGCATCCTGGGGGTGATGTTCGTGGCCGTCACGCAGAACGGGCTGAACCTTCTGGGCATCTCGCCCTTCGCGTTCCAGATGATCATCGGTGCGGCAATCCTGGTCGCCATCTCGACCTCGAACATCCGCCTTGGCGGACTGGCGGGGCGCACATGATCGGCCGCCTGCGCCAGGCCCTGGGACGCGAGACCTTCGGCCTTCTCTTGCTGATGGCGGCCATGGTTGCGGCCTTCGCCCTGTCCAGCCCCCGGTTCCTGACCGGGGCCAACCTGTCATCCATGGGCTTCCAGGCCCCGCTTCTGGGCCTTCTGACCATCGCCATGCTGGCCCCGATGATCTCGGGCGGGTTCAACCTGGCGGTCATCTACACCGCCAACATGGCGGGCCTGACCTGCGCCTGGGTCCTGTTGCAGTTCGGCGGGCCCGAGGCGGGGGCGGGGGCGATCCTGCTGGGCATCGCCGCCGCGCTGATCGTGGGCGCATTGGCGGGGGCGGTCATGGGCGCGGTCATCGCCTATGTCGGCGCGCACCCGATCCTCGTCTCGCTGGCCATGATGATCTTCCTGCGGGGCCTCGGCGAGTTCCTGACCCGCGGTGGCGACATCTCGGGCTTTCCCGACAGCATCGCGTACCTTGGTCACGGCACCTTTCTTGCCCTCCCCGTGCCGCTGATCCTGTTCGGCCTTGTGGCACTCGCCTGGCACATCCTCTTGCGCCGCACGAAACACGGCTTTGCCGTCTACATGGTCGGCTCGAACATCCGCGCCGCCGAATACGCCGGGCTGCCCACGAAACGCACGCTGGTTCTGATCTACGCCATGTCCGGCATGGTCTGCGCCATTGCGGGCATCCTGATGCTGGCGCGTTTCAACTCGGTCCGCGTCGGCCATGGCGAGGCGTTGCTGCTGGTCACCGTGCTGGCCATCTTCCTCGGCGGGATCGACCCGTTCGGCGGGCATGGCAAGGTGGCCCCGGTGATCCTGGCGGTCCTGATCCTGCAGATCCTCTCCTCGGGCCTGAACCTGATCGGCGCGAACCAGCATCTGGCCACCGCTGTCTGGGGCCTGTTCCTGATCGCGGTGATGGTGCTGCGGTCCGACGTCATTGCACGACTTATCCGAAGAAAGGACTGACATCATGGAAGGATTCGGGGTTCACACATCCATGTGGACGATGAACTGGGACCGCGAGGGGGCTGAACGCGCGGTCCACGGGGCCAAGGCCTATGGCGTCGATTTCATCGAGATCCCCATGCTGCGCCCGCGCGACATCGACACCGACCACACCCGCGCCCTGCTGGAGGCCAACCGCCTGCGTGCCATCTGCTCGCTGGGTCTGCCGCAGGACTGCTGGGCCTCGGTCCATCCCGACAAGGCCATCGACTACCTCCGCCTCGCGCTGGATAAGACCAAGGGCTGCGGGGCCGAGGCGCTGTCGGGCGTCACCTTCGGCGGCATCGGCGAACGCACTGGGTTCCCGCCGACGGAAGCGGAACTGACCAACATCGCCCGCGTGCTGGCCGCCACCGCCGCCTATGCCAAATCCATCGGCCTCCTGTTCGGGATCGAACCCGTCAACCGCTATGAAAACCACCTGATCAACACCGGCTGGCAGGCACGCGACATGATCCACCGCGTGGGGTCGGACAATATCTTCATCCACCTCGACACCTACCACATGAACATCGAGGAAAAGGGTGCGGGCAACGGTATCCTTGATGCCCGCGAATTCCTGCGCTACATCCACCTGTCGGAAAGCGACCGCGGCACGCCGGGCGAGGGCACCTGCGATTGGGACGAGATATTCGCCACCCTGCGCGCCATCGGGTTCAAGGGCGGGCTGGCCATGGAAAGCTTCATCAACATGCCGCCCGAGGTGGGCTATGGCCTGGCTGTCTGGCGCCCGGTGGCCGACAGCCATGACGAGGTGATGTCCAAGGGCCTGCCGTTCCTGAAGAACAAGGCGGCGCAGTACCGCCTGATCTGACATCGGCCTGCCCCTTTACCGATGCGGGGGGCACGTGCATCATCGCGCCAACCCCAGCCGATGGTGCCCATGCCCCCTGACCCGCCCCAGGATGCCCCGGTCATCCGCACCATCGCGATGCCGGCCGACACCAACCCCTCGGGCGACATCTTCGGCGGTTGGCTGATGGCGCAGATGGACCTCGCGGCAGGGAACCTTGCCGCCCGCGTCGCGCGCGGGCGTTCCGCCACCATCGCGGTCGAGGGGATGACGTTTCTCAAGCCCGTCAAGGTGGGTGACGAGGTGTCGCTGTACGCCGATCTGGTCGCAACCGGCCGCACCTCGATGCGCATCCATGTCGAAGCGTGGCGGCGCGACCGCTATGCCGAGGACAGCGTCAAGGTGACCGATGCCACCTTCACCTTCGTGGCGCTGGATGACCAGGGTCGACCCCGCCCGCTGCACGACCGCTGATCCTGCCCGGATCGTGCGCCGGCCTCAGGCCGCGACCAGCCGCAGGATTGTGTCGATGTTGAAGCGCAGCCGTTCCTCAAGCGCCTCTTTCGCCATCAGGTCGCGCTCGAACACGATGGACCCGGTGTAGCGGTTGGTCAGGTAGTAGTATCCGATGGCCGCGATGGTGATGTTCAGCTGCACCGGATCGACGCCCGGCCGAAACACCCCTGCCGCCACGCCCCGGTCCAGGATGGCACCGACCATCGCCACGAACTTGCGGCTGACCACCTTGACCACCTCGGATTTCCTGAGGTGCTTGGCGCGGTGCAGGTTCTCGCTGTTCACCAGCGTCAGGAACTCGGGGTTCCTGAGGTAATAGTCCCAGGTGAACCGGACCAGCCGTTCAAGTGCGGCACGCGGTTCCAGGTGGTCGAGGTTCAGCTTCTGCTCGGCGCTGCGGATATCGACATAGGCCTCTTCCAGCACGGTCTGGAACAGCCCCTCCTTGCTGTCGAAGTAGTGGTAGATCATCCGCTTGTTGGCCTTGGCCTTTTCGGCAATGTCATCCACCCGCGCGCCGCCCAGGCCGTTGCGCGCAAATTCCTTCTTCGCCGCGTCCAGGATGCGCGCCTTGGTCGCCTCGGCATCGCGGATGCGGGGCTTGGGGACGGTGGCCGGGGGCGGGTCGGTCTCGACGGTCAAGGGCGGTCTCCGGCACTGCGGTGTTCCCTGTTCTACACGCGACCCCGACGGCGCGTCAAAGCCAAGAATGCCCGTGGAGCCAAGGAAAACCGCTTGACTCGCGGTTTTGCTGTGAAGTAACCAGATGGTGCATAAAATCATTTAGCAGCAGCTGGCCCGACCCTTCGTCGGCCGGGGACCGGGGCGGTTTTCCCTGGGGGAGGCCGCCGTTGTCGGCGACTGGAAACGGATAGAAGGGAAGGTTCTCGAGTCCACGTTCATCCAGGATTTCAACGATCCCGCCACGGTCGGTCGCCGCAACTTCCTGCTGTCCTCGGCGGCGGGCGGGTCAAGGTGCGGTACTTCGGCTTTCCGATCATGTGCTGCCTGGCCCTGGCGTTGTTCATCCAGAACTGCACGCGGCTGGGGCGCAATTACTGTGCCGTGGGCGGGGGCGAGGACCTGGCGGCGGCGTCGGGCCTGCACGTCCATCGCGTCCGCGTCACCGGGTTCGCTCTGGCGGGGTTCTTCTATGCCATCAGCATGATCTTTGCCGTGGGCCGCATCGGCATCGCCGAGACGCTGACGGGGTCGAACGTCATGTTGATCTCGATCACCTTGGCGGTGGTCGGCGGGGTCGCCCCGTGGGGCGAGGTGGGCGGCATCTGGATCGCGCAGGTGGGTGTGCTGATCGTCAATGTCATCGCCAACGGCATGGTGGTGGTCGGGCGGGGCTCCGGCCATCGCCAACGGGTTCCTCCTGCCCGCGATCGTGGCCGTGCTGGTGGGCGGCATGCCGCTGACCGGGGGAGTCGGCGGGGTAGTGAACACGGTGATCGGCACCCTGATCGTGGCCGTGATCCGGGCATCCATGACCTATTTCGAGATCGACGCGACGCAGCAGCAGATGGTGTTCGGCCTGGTCCTGATCGCCGCCATCGCGCTGACCATCGACCGGGCCAAGATGCGAACCGTGAATTGACAGGCATCGCGTGCCTTGGTTGAAGCCAGGCCAATTGACACCTTTCGCACCGTTCGGTTACTGATTTGAAACGTTGCAAATTACGGAATCAGGGGAGGTTCCCGATGGACCAGACAACTCGCATCCACGCACTGCCATCCGTCCCGCGCGAGTTCGGGTTCTGGATGGACGGCGGATGGCATCAGGCGAAGGCCCTGTTCGACCGCGCCTCGCCCGGCCATGGAACCCCCGTCACCCGCATCCCGAAATGCACCCCGGATGACCTGAACGCCGCCGTCGCCGCCGCCCGCCGGGCCTTCGAGGATCGTCGTTGGGCGGGGCTGTCCGGGGCGGAACGGGCGGGCGTGCTGTTGCGCGCCGCCGACATCCTGCGCCGCCGCCAGGACGAGATCGCCTATTGGGAGACGCTGGAGAACGGCAAGCCCATTGCCCAGGCGCGGGGCGAGATCGGCCATCGCATCGCCTGTTTCGAGGTGGGCGCGGGGGCCGCGCGCCTGCTGCACGGCGAATCCTACAACTCGCTGGGGGACAAGCTGTTCGGCATGACCCTGCGCGAACCCGTGGGGGTCGTGGGCCTGATCACGCCATGGAACTTTCCCTTCCTGATCCTGTGCGAACGGGTGCCGTTCATCCTCGCCGCGGGCTGCACTATGGTGGTGAAACCGTCCGAAGTGACCTCGGCCACCACGCTGATCCTGGCCGAGGTGCTGCATGAGGCGGGTCTGCCTGCGGGCGTGTACAACGTGGTCACCGGATCGGGCCGCACCATCGGCCAGGCTCTGACGGAACATCCCGACATCGACATGCTGTCCTTCACGGGGTCCACCGCCGTGGGCCGGTCGGTGGTGCATGCCGCCGCCGACAGCAACTTCAAGCGGCTGGGGCTGGAGCTGGGCGGCAAGAACCCCTTCGTCGTCTGCGCTGATGCCGATCTCGAGGATGCGGCGGACGGCGTGGCCTTCGGCATCAGCTTCAACACCGGGCAGTGCTGCGTGTCCTCCAGCCGCCTGATCGTGGACCGGCGCGTAGCTGCCGACTTCGAGGCGATGGTGGCGGCGAAGATGGCCCGCGTCCGCGTCGGCGACCCGCTGGACGAGGCGACGCAGGTGGGCGCGATCACCACCGAGGCGCAGAACGCCACGATCCTGGGCTACATCGACAAGGGCCGGGCCGAGGGCGCGCGCGTGCTGACCGGGGGCGGGGCGCTGGACCTCGGGCAAGGGCAGTACATCGCGCCCACGCTGTTTTCGGGCGTCACCCGCGACATGGCCGTGGGGCGCGAGGAAATCTTCGGCCCCGTGCTGTCGTCGTTCACTTTCGACAGCCTGGACGAGGCCATCGCCATTGCCAACGACACCGTCTATGGCTTGGCGGCCAGTGTCTGGTCCAAGGACATCGACCGCGCCCTGACCATGACGCGGCGCATCCGGGCCGGGCGGTTCTGGGTGAACACGATCATGGCGGGGGGGCCGGAAATGCCGATCGGCGGGGTCAAGCAGTCGGGCTGGGGGCGCGAGGGGGGCATGCTGGGCGTCGAGGAATACACACAGGTGAAGTCCGTCCACATCGAGATCGGCAAGCGTTCCCCCTGGGTGTCCTGATGGCCGAGGGCTATGACTATGTCATCGTCGGTGGCGGCTCGGCCGGCTGCGTGCTGGCCGCGCGCCTGTCGGAAGACCCCGCAGCCCGCGTCTGCCTGATCGAGGCGGGGGGCCGAGACACCCATCCCTACATCCACATGCCGGTCGGCTTTGCCAAGATGACCACCGGCCCCCTGACCTGGGGCCTGGTGACCGCCCCGCAGAAACACGCGAATAACCGCGAGATTCCCTATGCGCAGGCGCGCGTCCTCGGCGGCGGATCGTCGATCAACGCCGAGATTTTCACGCGCGGGCATCCGTCGGACTATGACCGCTGGGTCGAGGAGGGGGCCACGGGCTGGGGCTTTGACGACATCCGCAAGTATTTTCTGCGGTCCGAGGGGAACACCGTGCTGTCGGGCGACTGGCACGGCACCGACGGCCCCCTGGGCGTGTCCTACCTGCCTGATCCGAACCCCACGACGCGGGCCTTCGTGCAAAGCTGCCAGGAACTGGGCATGCCCTTCTCCCCGGATTTCAACGGCGAGCATCAGGCGGGTGCGGGGTTCTACCAGACCACCACGCGCAACAAGCGGCGGTGTTCGGCGGCGGTCGGATACCTGCGGCCCGCGCTGAAACGGGCGAACCTGACGCTGGTGACGGGGGCACTGGTGCTGCGGCTGACCTTCACGGGGTCGCGCGCCACGGGGGTCGAGTACCGGGTGGGCCGCGACACGCGCACCGCGGCGGCGGCCAGCGAGGTCATCGTGACTGCCGGGGCCATCGGCACGCCCAAGCTGATGATGCTGTCGGGCCTTGGCCCCGGTGCGCATCTGCAGTCCCACGGCATTGCGGTGAAGCAGGACATGCCCGCCGTCGGCCAGAACATGGCCGACCATTTCGGCATCGACATCGTGGCGGAACTGAAGGGCCACGAGAGCCTGGACAAGTACAACAAGCTGCACTGGATGCTCTGGGCCGGTGCGCAATATGCGCTGTTCAATTCGGGGCCGGTGACGTCGAACGTGGTCGAGGGGGGCGCGTTCTGGCACTCGTCGCCTGCCGTGCCGATCCCCGACCTGCAGTTCCATTTCCTGTGCGGCGCGGGGGCCGAGGCGGGGGTGCCTTCGGTGCCCAAGGGGTCGTCGGGCATCACGCTGAACAGCTATGCCCTGCGGCCCAGGTCGCGCGGCACGGTAACGCTACGGTCGGCCGATCCTGCCGCGACCCCCATCGTCGACCCGAATTTCCTGGCCGACCCCGACGATCTGGCGGTCTCGGTCGAGGGCGTGAAGATCAGCCGCGACATCTTCAGCCAGCCCTCGATGCAGAAACTGGTGCGGGACATCCGCTTTCCCGACCGCAACGTCCGCACCCAGGCCGAGTTCGAGGCCTTTGCCCGCCAGTACGGGCGCACCTCGTACCACCCCGTCTCGGCCTGCCGCATGGGGCAGGGCGAGGGGTCGGTCGTCGGGCCGGACCTTCGGGTGCACGGGCTGGACGGGCTCCGCATCGCCGACAGTTCGGTGATGCCGTCGCTGATCGGGTCGAACACGAATGCGCCGACGATCATGATCGGCGAAAAGGCCGCCGATCTGATCCGGGGGAACCGGTAGGCGGTCTGCGTCCGATGTGCTCCGGTCAATCCCACATCGGGGCCCAGGGCACGAGGTCGGTCGTGACGATGCGATACTCCGTATGGGTCAGCGCCTCGATCCGCGCCATGTCCACATGGCTGAGCGTGAAGTCCATGATGTCGAAGTTCGCGCGGATGTTCGCGGGGTTTGTCGACATGGTGTTCAGGCTGACCCCCTTTTGGAGGATCCAGCGCAGCACGACCTGGCCTGCCGACTTGCCATAGGCTGCGCCGATTTCGGCGAACAGCGGATACTTGAACACCTCGCCCCGCGCGACCGAGGAATAGGACGACAGCGGGATGCCCACCTCGTTCGCCCCGGCCAGCAGCCGGTCCTGGTTCAGAAGGGGATGGAACTCGACCTGGTTGGTCACGATGGGGGCGTCGACAATGGCGCGGGCGTCGCGCAGCATCTGCACGGTGTAGTTCGAGACGCCGATGTTGGCCGCCAGCCCCCGGTCATGGGCCTGCTGCAACAGCCGCAGCGACGGCGCGATGTCGCCGTCGATGGGGGGCCAGTGCAGAAGCAGCAGGTCGGCCTGATCAATGCGCAGGTCCTTCAGCGACCGCTCGACCGAGGGCAAAAAGGCGGCCTCGGTGAAATTTTCCGGATGCACCTTGGTGGTGATGCACAGATCGCCTCGCGCCACCCCGCAATCCGCCAGGGCGGCCCCCGTATCAGCCTCGTTGCCGTACATCTGCGCGGTGTCGAAGGCGCGATAACCGGCCTCGGCCGCCGCCGCGACGGCCTCGTGCAGCACGCGGCCCGACAAGGGATAGGTGCCAAAGGCGCGCTGGTGGGTCTTCTGGAAACAGATGTTCATGCCGTCTCTCCCTGGTCTATCCTGTGGCCGGTCATTCGCGGCGCGGGCACAGGAAAACCCCTTGATGCCGGTCGCGGGCCGTGGTTATGCTTATAACCGGTTAGTTACTTGCATGGCAAGGCCGGGGTTCGGGGGGCGCACGCGTGATGGGCAAAGTTCGCACGGTGGCAGAGGCGGCGGCGCTGGTGCCCGACGGGGCGGTGCTGGCGGTCAACTCGTCCTCGGGCCTGTGCTGCCCCGATGCCGTGCTGGCAGGCATCGGCGCGCGGTTCGCGGAAACCGGGCATCCGCGCGCCATCACCTCTGTCCACCCCATCGCGGCGGGCGACATGTTCGGCACCAGGGGCATCGACCACATCGCGCAGCCGGGCCTGCTGGCCAAAGTGATCGGCGGTTCCTACCCCTCGGGTCCGACGAACGCCGAACCGCCGCTGATCTGGCAGATGATCCTGCGCGAGGAACTTGCCGCGTACAACGTGCCCTCCGGCATCATCTTCGACATGATCCGCGAAGGCGCGGGGCAAAGGCCGGGCGTGCTGACCAAGGTGGGGATGGAGACGTTTGTCGATCCCGACCAAGAGGGCTGTGCCATGAACGCCAGTGCGCGGTCGCTGCCCTTGGTCCGGCGGGTCCAGTTCGACGGCGACGACTGGCTGCACTTCCCCGCGATCCGCCCCGATGTCGCGATCATCCGGGCGACGACGGCGGACGAGAACGGCAATCTGACCTTCGAGCATGAGGGGGCGACCTTGGGCGCGATGGAAATGGCCCTGGCCGCGCGCAACTGCGGCGGCGTGGTCATCGCGCAGGTCAAGCGGGTGGCGGCCAGGGGCACCTTCCGCCCGCACGAGGTGCGCGTGCCGGGCATCCTGGTGGACGTGATCGTCGAGGCCCCCGACCAGTTGCAGACCACCGCCACCCCCTATGACCCGGCGATCAGCGGCGAATTGTTCCGCCCCCTGTCCAGCTTCCGCCACCCCGAATTCAACCCGGCCAAGGTCATCGCCCGCCGCGTGGCGATGGAACTGCGGCAGGGCTGGGCCGTCAACATCGGCTTCGGCATCTCGGCCAACGTGCCCCGCATCCTGATGGAAGAGGGGCTGCACGGGGCCGTGACCTGGGTGATCGAGCAGGGGGCGGTGGGGGGGGTGCCGCTCTTGGACTTCAAGTTCGGCTGTTCCTCGAACGCCGAGGCCTTTGTCGCCAGCCCCCACCAGTTCACCTATTTCCAGGCGGGAGGGTTCGACTGTTCGCTGTTGTCGTTCCTGGAAATCGGGGCGGACGGGTCGGTCAACGTCAGCCGCCTGGCGGCAACGCCGCACCGCACCGCCGGGGCGGGCGGGTTTGTCGATATCACGGCGCGGGCGAAGCGGCTGGTTTTCTCGGGCAACTTCAACGCGGGCGCGAAGATGCGGGTCGAGGACGGGCGGCTGGTGATCGACAATGAAGGCCGGATTGCCAAGATCGTGCCGAAGGTCGACCAGATCAGCTTTTCGGGCAGACGCGCCGTCGCGCAGGGGCAGGACGTGACCTATGTGACCGAACGCTGTGTGCTGCGGTTGACGGCCGGGGGGCTGGTGGTGACGGAGATCGCGCCGGGGCTGGACCTGCAGCGTGACGTGCTGGCGCAGGCGGCGACGCCGCTGGCGGTGGCCGCCGACCTGAAGGTGATGGACGCGCGCCTGTTCGACCCGGCACCGATGGGGCTGGCGCTGTGAGCGACCCCCGGCTGGACCTTGTGCTGGACGGGCCCGTCGCGCGGCTGACGATCCGGCGGGCGGACAAGCTGAACGCCCTGGATGCGGACATGGTCGATGCGCTGGTGCCGCTGTGCCGGCAGGTCGAGCGGTCGGGCGCGCGGGTGCTGATCCTGACCGGCGAGGGGCCGAAGTCGTTCAGCGCGGGCGGCGACATCGCCGCCTGGTCCGGCTGGCCGCCCGAGGATTTCGCCAATCACTGGGTGCGCGACGGGCATGCGGCCTTCGATGCCCTGGCGCGGCTGACGGTGCCGGTGATCGCGGTTCTGAACGGGCACACGCTGGGGGGCGGGCTGGAACTGGCCGCCTGCGCCGACCTGCGGATCGCCGAGGCCCATGTGAAGATGGGGCAGCCGGAGGCGGGCCTCGGCATCATTCCCGGCTGGTCGGGCACGCAGCGGGCGGTGCGGCGGTTCGGGGCGCAGGTCGTGCGGCGGATGGCGGTGTTCGGCGAGGTCTTCGGCGCGGACGAGGCTTTGGCCCTGGGGCTGGTCGATCAGGTGGTGCCGACGGGCGCAGGTTTGGCGGCAGCGGATGTGGCTGCCGCCCGCGTGATCCAGCGGTCGCCCACGGCGACGCGGTTGGCCAAGGCCATGATCGCGGCCGCCGAGGGCGAGGAACGGGAACGGGTGATCGAGGCCCTGGCGGGCGAGATTGCCGCCGGGTCGGCGGACCTGAAGGAAGGGCTGGCGGCGTTCCGCGAAAAGCGGCCCGCAAAATTTGGAAAGGATGGCGAATGATCCGGCACATCGTGGCCCTGCGGTTCAGGGCGGGCACGACCGAGGCTGTGAAGCAGGGGCTTTATGCCGACCTGCGGGGTTTGTCCGGCCATATCGAGGGGATTCTCGACTTCCGCTCATTCCCGAACATCAGCGTCGAGACCCCGCTGGTGCGGGGGTTCGACGATGTGTTCTGGTTCGATTTCCGCGATCTTGGGGTCAGGGATGCCTATCTGGCCGATCCGGTTCACCAGGCCATTGGGGGGCGAATCGGGGCGGAACTGGAGGGCGGCGCGGAGGGTGTGTTCGTCTGTGATGTCGATCTGTAGGGGAACCGTGAGGGCTGCCTAACACACGTGTTAGGCATGCCAGGATATTGTTATTACGACATAATTCGCAGGGCGTTAACGAAGCTTCAAGGATTGCGCGGGCGCTGCGGGTTGTTCCGCAGTGCCCGCACGACCCCCGTCACGCAGGGACAGGCGCATCCTCACGCAACAGGCCCCTGACCTTCAGCGCGGTCCAGAACTCGGGCGGAATCGGGTGGCTGAACCAGGCCAGGTTCTGGTCCAACTGCTGAACCGTCCGGGTGCCCGCGCAGAACGACGGCACCGCCGGGTGCGCCACCACGAACTGCAGCGCGGCGGCCGGCAGGGGCACGGCAAACTCGGCGCAGACGGCCTCGATCCGGGCGACCTTGTCCATGATCGCCTGGGGCGCGGGGACGTAGTTGTATTTGGCCCCCGGTTTCGCCCCCGTGGCCAGGATGCCCGAATTGAAGCCGCCACCGACCAGCACTGCGGCACCGCGTTTCTCGCACAGCGGCAGGAATTCGTTCAGCGCATCCTGTTCCAAGAGGGTATAGCGCCCGGCCAGCAGGAAGGCGTCGAAGTCGCGCTGTTTCAGCGCCTCGAGGCACACTTCCCATTCGTTCACGCCGACGCCGATGGCCTTGAGCACCCGTTGCGAGCGCAGCGATTCGAGCGCCCGCCAGCAACCGTCCATCGCCTGCGCGAACACCTCGGGCTGGTCGGCCCCCCGCGTGAACACGTCGATGTCGTGGATGAAGCAGATGTCGATCCGTTCCAGGCCCATGCGCTGCAGGCTGTCTTCGACCGACCGCATCGTGCCGTCATAGCTGTAGTCGAAGTGCATCGTGAAGGGCGCGGCGTTGGTCCAGGGGGCAAAGTCGATGTCGGCCCGCCGCCCCGGTTTCAGCAGCCGACCGACCTTCGAGGCCACGACGAAATCGTCGCGCTTCTTCCAGCGCAGCGACTGGCCGGTGCGCAGTTCGGACAGGCCGTGGCCGTACATCGGCGCGGTATCGAACAGGCGCACGCCCGCATCCCAGGCGCGCTGGAACATCGCGTCCGAGGTGGCGTCGTCGATCTCGCGCAGGAAGTTGCCGACGGGGGCCGTGCCAAAGGCAAAGGCGGTGACGGGCAGGCCGGAACGGCCGAACGGGCGCTTGGTGCCGGGGGTCATCGGTTCCTCCCTCAAAGTAACCAGATGGTGCGTAGATGGCACGGATTCGCAGCCTTGGCAAGCGTGGACGCGAATTGCGCTTGACCGCACAGGGCATCGGCCGTTATGTAACTGGATAGTTACTAGCGGAGGTCCCGATGCTGCTGAACGACGTGCAGGCGCAGGTGCGCGACATGGCCCGCGCCTTTGCCGACGAAGTCATCCGCCCCGCCGCCGAAGCCCTGGACCGCGACGAACGTTTCCCCGCCGAAATCTTCGACGAGATGGCCAGGCTGGGCCTGTTCGGCATCGGCGTGCCCGAGGCGATGGGAGGGCCGGGGTTCGACACGCTGACTTATTCCGTGGTGATGGAGGAGCTGTCGCGCGGCTATTGCAGCATCGCGGACCAGTGCGGCCTGGTGGAGCTGATCTCGTCACTGCTGGTGCGGCACGGGACCGACCGGCAGCGCGGCCTGCTGGCCGATATCCTGGCGATGCGCACCAAGGTCGCCTATTGCATCACCGAGGCCGAGGCCGGGTCGGACGTGTCGGGCCTGCGGACCACCGCCGTGCGGGACGGCAACGGCTGGGTGCTGAACGGCGGCAAGCTGTGGATCCACAATGCGCCGGTGGCGGATCTGGGGTTCGTGCTGACCCGGACGGACAAGGCGGCGGGCAACCGGGGCATGTCGATCTTTGTCGTCGACCTGCATGCCAAGGGGGTCGAGCGGGGGCCGAAGGAACACAAGATGGGGCAGCGCGCATCGCAGGTGGGGGCGCTGACGTTCCGCGACGTGCGGCTGGGCCCCGATGCCCTGCTGGGCGATACGGGGCGCGGGTTCCACATGATGATGTCGGTGCTGGACAAGGGCCGCGTCGGCATCGCCTCGCTGGCCGTGGGCATCGCGCAGGCGGGGCTTGAGGCGGCGATGGACTATGCCGGCACGCGTCGCCAGTTCGGCAAGGCCATCGCCGAGTTCCAGGGGGTGCAGTGGCTTTTGGCCGACATGGCCAAGGACATCGAGGCCGCGCGCCTGCTGACGCGGTCGGCGGCGGCGCTGATCGATGCGGGCGCGGATGCGACGCGGGCCTGTTCGATGGCCAAGCTGTTCGCGGGCGACATGGCGGTGGCGCGGACGGCGGATGCGGTGCAGGTGTTCGGCGGATCGGGCTATATCCGGGGGTTCGAGGTGGAACGGCTGTACCGCGACGCCAAGATCACGCAGATCTACGAGGGCACCCAGCAGGTGCAGCGCATGATCATCGCGCGCGAACTGATGAAGAAGGGTGCGCGCGCCTGACCCGGGCCGCAGACAGGGGCAAAGGGGCACGCGTGGCCTGCAAGTTGTGCATGGCAGCCTTGCCGGGAACGTCGGGAAGGGGGCTGGAACCGATGCCCACTTGATCGTTACAGTCGTGGGCCTAAGACTTCACTCAATCCCTGCGCGTTCATCCGAAAGGCCCCCGGACATGGTTCACCGCATCATCGCTGCAATGATCGTGACGTGCCTGATGGCCCTGTCCGCCATGGCGCAGAACGCCCCGCCCGAAGTGACGGTGACCAGGCCCCTGACAAAAGAGATCATCGAGGACGACGAATTCGTGGGCCGGTTCGAGGCCGCCGAAGCGGTCGATGTGCGCGCCCGCGTGTCGGGGTATCTGGAGGCGTCGGAGTTCCGTGACGGGTCGCTGGTTGCGGCGGGGGACCTGCTGTTCACCATCGACCGGCGGCTGTTCGACGTGGCGCTGCGGCAGGCCCAGGCCGAGGTGGGCGTGGCCCAGGCGAGCTATGATTTTGCCAATGAACAGTTGCAGCGCGCGACGGGGCTGAGTGTCTCGGGCAACATCCCGCAATCGACGCTGGACGAGCGGCGGCAGAACTTCCTGACCGCCAGCGGTGCGCTGGAACAGGCGCGCGAGGCGGTCGAGACGGCGCAGATCAACCTGGACTTCTCGCAGGTCAGGGCCCCCATCGCGGGCCGCGTGGACCGCCGCCGCGTGACGCCCGGCAACCTGGTGCGCGCCGACGACACGGTGCTGACGACGATCGTGTCGATCGATCCGATCCACTTCTACTTCGACATCGACGAGCGGTACTTCCTGTCCTATTCGCGCGATGCCCGGACGCGGGGCAGTTCGCTGCAAGAGGGCGGGGGCCTTGAGGTCTCGGTGCGCCTGGCCGACGACCGGGTGCCGCCGATGACCGGGCAGCTCGATTTCTCGGAGAACCGGCTGGATGCGGCGACGGGGTCGATGCGGGTGCGGGCCATCGTGCCGAACCCGGACGGCGTGCTGACGCCGGGGCTGTTCGGGCGGGTGAACGTGCCGGGGTCGCTGCCCTATCAGGGTGTGCTGATCCCCGATGCCGCCATCGTCGGCGACCAGAACCGCCAGCTGGTGATGACGGTGGATGCCGAGGGCAAGGTCACGCCGGTCGTGGTGCGCCCCGGCCCCCGCATCGACGGCTACCGCGTGATCCGCGAGGGGCTGACGGGTGACGAGACCATCGTGATCGAGGGTCTGATCCGCGCCCGGCCCGGCATGACGGTCACCCCGGTGATGGTCGAACTGCCCCTCGTGGCGGGGAACTAGGCCATGGGTGGGTTCTTCGTCGACCGCCCGATCTTTGCCGCCGTCCTGTCGATCATCCTGACGATCCTGGGGGCGCTTGCCTATTTCCGCCTGCCGGTCGAGCAGTACCCCGAGATCGCACCACCGTCGATTGTGGTGCGCGCGGCCTATCCGGGGGCCGATGCCGCGACTGTCGCCTCGACCGTGGCGACGCCGCTGGAGCAGGAGATCAACGGGATCGAGGGCATGCTGTACATGTCGTCGTATTCCACCGCCGACGGGTCGATGTCGCTAACCATCACGTTCGAACTGGGCACCGACATCGA
Organism: Gemmobacter sp.; assembly: GCA_052387255.1. Taxonomy (GTDB): domain Bacteria; phylum Pseudomonadota; class Alphaproteobacteria; order Rhodobacterales; family Rhodobacteraceae; genus JBBQXK01. The sequence continues at coordinate 98,431 of JBQTJI010000014.1, forward strand.
CGCGGCGCAGGTGCTGGTGCAGAACCGGGTGTCCATCGCCGAGGCGCGCCTGCCCGAAGAGGTGCGCAGGCTGGGGCTGACCACCACGAAAAGCTCACCCAACCTGATGATGGTCGTGCATGTGCTGTCGCCCGACGACACGTTCGACGAGCTTTATGTGTCGAACTACGCAAGGGCGCGCATCCGCGACCGGCTGGTGCGGCTGGACGGGGTGGGCGACCTGGTGATGTTCGGCGAACGCGAATTTGCCGCCCGCGTCTGGCTGGATCCGGACAAGCTGGCGTCGTTCGGGCTGACGGCGGGCGATGTGGTGTCGGCGATCCGCGAGCAGAACATCCAGGTGTCGGGCGGCACGCTGGGCGCGCCCCCGAACAGCGATGCTTCGGCCTTTGAAGTTGCCGTGACCACACAGGGCCGCCTGCAAGAGCCGCGCCAGTTCGGGCAGGTCATCGTGCGGTCCACCGACGATGGCCGCATCGTGCGCGTGGCCGACGTGGCCCGCGTGGAAATCGGCGCGCGCAGCTATTCGACCAATTCCTACCTGAACAACAAGGCGGCCGTGGCGCTTGGCATCTTCCAGCGCCCCGGATCGAACGGGCTGGCGGCGTCGGACGAGATCATCGCCACGATGGAGGAACTGAAGGCCCTGTTCCCGCCGGGCCTGGAATACCGCATCGTCTATAACCCGACCGAGTTCATCCGCACCTCCATCGAGGCGGTCTATGTGACCATCTTCGAGGCCGTGCTGCTGGTCGTGGCCGTGGTCATCATCTTTCTGCAGTCCTGGCGCGCGGCGATCATTCCCCTGCTGGCCATTCCGGTGTCGCTGGTCGGCACCTTTGCCGTCATGCTGCTGATGGGTTATTCGTTGAACATGCTGACGCTGTTCGGCCTGATTCTGGCCATCGGGATCGTTGTCGACGACGCCATCGTCGTGGTCGAGAACGTCGAGCGCAACATCGCCGAAGGCATGTCGCCGCGCGACGCCTCGCACCGCACCATGGACGAGGTGTCATCTGCGGTCATCGGCATCGCGCTGGTGCTGATCTCGGTCTTCGTGCCGACGTTGTTCATCGCGGGGATCACGGGCACATTCTATTCGCAGTTCGCGGTGACGATCTCGGTCGCGACGGCCATCTCGGCGCTGAACTCGCTGAGCCTGTCGCCCGCCCTTGCAGCGCTTCTGTTGCGACCGCACAGCCATGCGCGGCCCGGCAACGTTGTCGCGCGGTTCTTTGGCGGCCTTGCGGACGGATTCAACCGGGGCTTCGACCGGCTGTCGGCGGGCTATGGCTGGATGGTGCGGCGGCTGGTGGGATCGACGGGCGCGCTTCTGGGCATGTTCGTGGTGTTTGCGGGCCTGTTGGGTGCGACCTGGTGGATGACGCAGCGGGTGCCGACCGGGTTCATCCCGCAGATGGACCAGGGCTATGCCATCGTCGTGGTGCAACTGCCCGACAGCGCCTCGCTCGAGCGGACGGACGCGGTCATCCGGCAGGCCAGCGACATCGTCACCTCGGTTCCCGGTGTCGCCAATGCCGTGGCTTTCGCCGGGTTCTCGGGTGCGACCTTTACCAACGCCTCGAACCAGGGGGTGATCTTTGCCAGTTTCGCCCCCTTCGACGAGCGGCTGAAGGATGGCCACACCGGCAATGCCATCGTCGGCCAGTTGTACGGCCGCTTGCAGTCGCTGCGCGAGGCCTTCGTGATCGCCAACCCGCCCCCCTCGGTGGCGGGGGTGGGCAACGGCGGCGGGTTCAAGCTGCAATTGCAGGACCTGGACAGCGACGACATGCGCCGGGTGCTGGGCACGGCCTATCAGATCATGGGCATGGCGCAGTCCGACCCTGCGGTCGCGGGGGTGTTCACCACCTTTTCGGCCAGCGGCAAGCAGATCTACCTGGATATCGACCGGGTGCGCGCGCAGATGCTGAACGTGCCCATCGGCAACATCTTTGAATCGCTGTCGATCAACCTCGGTTCGGCCTATGTCAACGATTTCGGGGCGTTCGGGCGTCAGTTCCAGGTGCGGGCGCAGGCGGACGAGCGGTTCCGCGTGGACACCGAGGCGATTGCGAAGCTCAGGGTCCGCTCGGCCACCGGGGCGCTGGTGCCGCTGGGGACGCTGGTCACGATCCGTGACACGACGGGGCCGCAACTGGTGCAGCGCTACAACATGCTGGTCTCGGTGCCGTTGCAGGGCAACGCCGCCCCCGGCAAATCGACGGGCGAGTCGCTGGTCGCGATGGAGAACCTGGCGCGCGCGGCGGCCCCGCCCGGCGTGACCTTCGAATGGACCGAACTGGCATTGCAGGAACGCGACCAGGGCAGCAGCGCCTATATCTTTGCCTTCTCGGTGCTGTTCGCCTTTCTGGTGCTGGCGGCGTTGTATGAAAGCTGGACCCTGCCGCTGGCAATCGTGCTGATCGTGCCCCTGTCGATCCTGGCCGCGCTGATCGGGGTGTCGCTGCGGGGCATGGACAACAACGTGCTGACGCAGATCGGGCTGATCGTGCTGGTGGGCCTGGCGGCGAAGAACGCGATCCTGATCGTGGAGTTTGCCAAGCAGGCCGAGGCGGACCGCGGGATGAGCCCCGTCGAGGCCGCCATCGACGCCAGCCGCCAGCGGTTGCGGCCCATCCTGATGACGGCGCTGGCGTTCATCCTGGGGGTGGTGCCCTTGGTCATCGCCACCGGGCCGGGGGCCGAGATGCGCCAGGCCCTGGGCACGGCGGTGTTCGCGGGGATGATCGGCGTCACCTTGCTGGGGCTGTTGCTGACCCCGGTGTTCTATGTCGCGATCCGGCGGCTGACGGGAGGCGGCAGGGCCAAGGAACCGGTGGCGCAGCCCTGAGCCGTCAGCCCGCCAGCACCAGATGCCCCGGCCCGACCTCTTGGTAGGCCGAGGGGGCGGGGTGGTGGCCAAGCGGGTGGATGGGCGAGGCGATGGGAACGAACGCCAGGTCGTCGCGAAAGCGGCGGTTGCGCGGATCGGCGATTGGCACCGCCGACAGCAGCGCCTGGGTATAGGGGTGCTGCGGGTTCTCGAAGATCGCCGCGCGCGGGCCGATCTCGACGATGCGGCCCAGGTACATCACGCCGACGTGGTGGGCGATGCGTTCGACCACCGCCATGTCGTGGCTGATGAACAGGTAGGACAGGCCGAGGTCGTCCTGCAGTTCCATCATCAGGTTCAGCACGGCGGCCTGCACCGAGACATCCAGCGCCGATACGGCCTCGTCCGCGACGATCAGCTTGGGATTGACGGCAAGGGCGCGGGCGATGGCCACCCTTTGCCGCTGTCCGCCCGACAGTTCGTGGGGAAACCGGCCCATGTAGTCGCGCGGCAGGTGGACGCGGTCGAACATCCGGGCGACGCGGTCCTGCAGGTCCGACCCCGATGCGAGGGCGAAGTTGCGGATCGGTTCGGCAACCTGGTCGCGCAGGCGGCGATAGGGGTTGAGCGAGGCAAAGGGGTCCTGGAACACCATCTGCATGTCGCGGCGCGCCCGGCGCAGGTCGTGGCGGTTCAGGCCCCGGACGTCGCGCCCGCCGATCCAGATCTCGCCCGACTGCGGTTCGACCAGGCGCAGGATCGACCGGCCCGTCGATGACTTGCCGCAGCCGCTTTCGCCGACAAGGGCCAGGGTCTGGCCGATGCTGAGGGTGAAGCTGACATCCTCGACCGCATGGACCTGGGCCACGGTGCGGCGCAGGATGCCGCCCTTGACGGGGAAGCGGGTGGTCAGGTTCCTGACGTCCAGCAGGACCTGCGGTTTCCCGGGTGGGGGCGGGGCGACGGGGGCCCGGTCGCCGATGATGCGCATCCGTTCGGGGGCGGGCTTGCCCGTCATCTCGCCCAGTTTCGGGACGGCGGCCAGCAGGGCGCGGGTATAATCCTGTTGCGGGTGTTCGAAGATGTCGGTGACGGTGCCGGTTTCCACGATGCGGCCCCGGTACATCACCACCACGCGGTCGGCCATCTGCGCCACGACCGCCATGTCGTGGGTGATGAACAGCACGGCCATGCCGTTTTCGCGCTTGAGGCGGTTGATCAGGGCCAGGATCTCGGCCTGGATCGTGACGTCCAGCGCTGTGGTGGGTTCGTCGGCAATCAGCAGGAGCGGCTCGCAGGCCATGGCCATGGCGATCACCACGCGCTGCCGCATGCCGCCCGACAACTCGTGCGGGTACTGGCGCAGTCGGCGTTCGGGTTCGGGGATGCGGACACTGCGCAGCAGGTCCAGCGCGCGGGCGCGGGCGGCGGCGCGGGACAGGCCCTTGTGGATCATCAGGCCGTCGGTCAGTTGGCGTTCGACCGTGAACACCGGGTTCAGGCTGGTCATCGGTTCCTGGAAGATCATGCCGATCTCGTTGCCGCGCACCGCCTGCATGGTGGCGGGCGGGGCCTTGGCCACGTCGAGCAAGGTACCGTCGGGCCGCTGGAAGCTGAGGCCGCCTCCGGCGATCGTGCCGCCGCCGAACTCGACCAGCCGCATCAGGGACAGCGAGGTGACCGACTTGCCCGACCCGCTTTCGCCCACGACGCAGAGGGTTTCGCCGGGGTTGATGGCAAAGCTGACATCCTCGACCCCCGTGACCGTGCCGCTGTCGGTGGCGAAGGTGACCTTGAGGTGATCGACGGTGACCAGTGCGCCCATCATGTCACCCGCGGATCAAGGACATCCCGCAGGACATCGCCGAACATGTTGAGGCCCAGAACCGTCGCCGCCACCGCCAGCCCCGGTACCAGCGCGGTCCAGGGGGCCACGTCCAGATAGTCGCGGCTGGCCTGGATCATCAGGCCCCAACTGGCGGCAGGCGGCTGCGTGCCGAGGCCGAGGAACGACAGTCCGGCCTCGGCCAGGATGGCGAAGGCCAGGCTGATCGTCGCCTGCACGATCACCGGGGGCAGGATGTTGGGCAGGACATGGCGGATCAGGATCATCGCGTCGGTGGTGCCCGACGCGCGCGCGGCCTCGACATAGGGCATCTGGGCCACGCGCAGCGCCTCTCCCCTGATGATCCGGGCCAGGTAGGGGGTGAAGGCCACGCCGATGGCGATGATGGTGTTCTGCAGGTTCGGCCCCAGGACCGCGCTGATGGTCAGCGCCAGCAGCAGCGCCGGGAAGGCCAGCAGCGTGTCGACCAGCCGCATCAGCACGTTGTCGATCCAGCCGCCGAAATAGCCTGACACCATCCCCAGGGGCAGGCCGATGACGATGCTCATCACCACCGCCGTCGCCGCGATTTCCAGCGAGGTGCGCGCGCCCAGCATCACGCGGAAGAACAGGTCGCGGCCCAGCTGGTCGGTGCCGAAGGGATGGCTCAGCGTGGGGGGCGACAGGCGGGCGGTCATGTGCATCTTCGTCGCCATCTCGGGCGCGATCAGCAGGGGTGCCAGGACACCGATGAGGATGATGGTCCCGACCAGCCCGATCCCCAGCAGTCCCTTGAAGGAGCGGAACCTTTTCATCCCAGCCTGATCCGGGGATCGACCACGACATACAGAAGGTCCACGATCAGGTTGGTCAGCATCACCACCGCCGCCACCACGAACACGGTCGCCTGGATCAGCGGCATGTCGCGGTTCAGAAGGGCCTGATAGGTCAGCCAGCCCATGCCGGTGTAGTTGAACAGCGATTCCATCACGATGATCGACCCGAACAGATAGCCGATCTGCAACCCCGCGATGGTGATGACCGGCCCGATGGCATTGGCCAGGCCATAGCGCCAGACGACCGTGCGTTCCGACAGGCCCTTGGCGCGGGCGACGCGGATGAATTCCTGCCCGAGGATGCCGGTCATGGTGGAACGAGTCATCCGCGTGAGATGCGCCATCAAGCCCAGGCCGAGGGCCAGCGAGGGCAGGAAGGCGTGATAGACGGCTTTCGGAAAATCCTCGAACGGATCGGCAAAGCCCGAGGACGGAAACCAGCCAAGGGTGCGGGCGAACAGCAGGATCATCACGATCCCCCAGAAGAAATCGGGCAAGCTGACGCCAAGAAGGGCGGTCGAGGAACTGGCGGTGTCCTGCCACTTGTCGCGGTGGACGGCGGCCCAGACACCCAGCGGCACGGCAAGGGTCAGGGCGATGGTCATCGACATGACCACGATCAGGGCGGACGCGGTGATCTTCTGCGCCAGGAGTTCGGCAATCGGCTTCTTGAAGATCAGGCTGTCGCCCCAGTCGCCGGTCAGCATGCCCCCGATCCAGCGCGCATACTGCATCCACAGCGGATCGTTCAGGCCCAGCGACTGGCGCAACCCCTCCAGCGCCTCGGGGTTGGACTGGGTGCCCATGATCATCATCGCCACGTCGCCGGGCAGGATGTTGGTAACGCCGAAGGTCACCAGCGTGATCAGGAACAGCGTGAGGATGACCGACAGGAGCCGGTTCAGCACATAGGTCATGGGAGGCCCCGTGGGTGGACGGCGGGCCCGTACAGGCCCGCCGCAGCAGGATCAGGCCTTCAGCCAGACCTTGTGGAAGTTCAGGTTGGACCCGTTCGGATGCACCACGGTATCAAGCCCCATCACCGCCGGTTGCGCCCCGATGGTGCCGTTGCGGAACCACAGGAGGATGTCGTGCGCCTCGTCGAAGATCTGCTTCTGCACCTGTTTGTAGATGTCGGCGCGGGCGGCATCGTCCACCGTGACGCGGGCCTTGGCGGTCAGCTCGTCAATCACCGGATCGTTGATCGCGCGATAGTTGAAGGCCCCGGTCGAGTTCCACACGCTGAAATACAGGAAATCGCTTTCCCACAGCGTGAAGAAGTTCATCATCGTCATCTGATAGTCCTTGTCGACCCAGCACTGCGACAGCCAGTCGGCCCAGGTCAGCTGTTCGATGGTCAGCTCCACCCCCGCCTCGCGGAACCACTCGACCAGGATCTGCGCGGTCTCGATGTGGTAGGGGTAGTTGGTGGTGGCCTTGAACACGATCTTCAGGCTGCCCTCGGGGAACCCTGCCTCGGCCAGCAGCGCCTTGGCACCTGCGATGTCCTGCGGGCGCTGCACGAGGTCCTTGTTGTAGGCGGCATCGGTCGGGAAGCTGGGCGAGGCGGTGGTCGCTCCCTGGCCCCAGAGCGCGCCCTGCATCAGCGCCTCTTTGTCGATGATCATGTCGAAGGCGCGCCGCACGCGGGCGTCCTTGAACGGCTCGAACGTGTGGTTCAGGTTCACGAAGTCGAAGTTCAGCGGGAACCATGTCTTCACCTGCAGGGCGGCGTCGCCCTGGATCTCGGCCACGCGGTCGAGCGGGATGTCGTTGATCATGTGCAACTCGCCGGTGCGCAGGCCGGTCAGGCGGGTGGTCGGTTCGGTGATCTCGCGCGCCATCACGCCATCTAGGAAGGCGGGGCCTTCCCAGTAGTCGTCAAAGCGGGCCATCTCGACCAGGGTTCCCACCTCGTACCTGACGAACTTGAAGGGGCCTGCGCCCATCGGGTTGGTGCCTTGCGTCGGGCCAGAGTCCACCGGCATCACCACGCCCGCGCCGTTTTCGGCCAGGCGGGACAGGAACGGCGCGTTGACCGCGCTCATCCGGATGATGACGGTCAGGTCATCCGGCGTCTCGATGGCCGCGACGTTGTTGAACACCTCGAAGTTCACGGCCCCTGTCGCCGGGTCCTTGCAGCGTTCGAAGCTGTATTTCACGTCGGCCGAGGTCATCGTGGCCCCGTTGTGGAACTTGACGCCGGGGCGCAGCTTGAAGGTGTAGGTCAGGCCGTCCGGGGCCACCTCAGAGCTTTCGGCAAGGCTCGGGATCACGTTCAGGTCCTTGTCCACCGTCACGATGGAACAATGGATGTTCTGCAGGACCCGGCCCGACGACGCCGTGCCGGTCTGGTGCACGTCGAGGTTCTGCGTCGTCTCGGAATGACCCCAGATCAGGGTGCCGCCGGTGACGGGCGTTTCCTGCGCCAGCACCGGCCCGGTCAGGCCATACAGCATCGAACCGCCCATCACGGCGGTGGTCGACATCAGGAAGTCTCTGCGCTTCATCTCGGATGCTCCTTGTCGGGGACCGTGATGCGGTCCGGTTGCGTTGGTTGTTGCGTCACATCGGAAAGCCGGGGCGGCGGGCCGCCACGGCCAGTTCGCGTTCAAGCGCCATCCCGAGGTTCAGGATCGGCCCCTCGTCGAACAGCCGCCCCCAGAGCGAAATGCCCTGCGGCACAGTGAAGGTGCGGCCAGCGGCATCGGCCTCGCCGGTCGTCAGCTTGCCCGAGCCGAGCGAGGCCGGGCTGCGGGTGCCTAGGTCGAGGAACCCCGCGCGCAGGTGCAGGCACGGGTGGCCCGTGTAGTTCGACGCGATCAGCATCGGGCCGGTCATGAAGGGGCCGATCAGGGCATCGACCTGGCCGAACAGCCCGTCCAGCGCCTGCATCACCAGATAGCGCAGGCGGTCCAGTTGCACATGGTCCACCGCCGACAGGAAGCGCGCCTTGCGCATGGTGTTGGGCCAGGCCCCGTCGTCCTGCCAGGTCAGGGTGTCGTCGAGGCCCGACAGGGTGAGGTCCTCGAACGTCGCCGCGGCCTCGGCATACAGGATGTTCATCAGGGTGCCGTAGGGCAGGTCGGGCAGGGTGACCTCGACCACCTCGATCCCCAGCCTGCGGGCGGCGGCAAGGGCGGCATGGTCCACCGGCGTCGCGCCCTCGCCGAAGGCCTCGGGCAGGTAGCCCAGGCGCAGGCCCGTGATCGGGCGGGCGGCGTCAAAGGCGAAGGGGGCGGCGATGGTCGAACGGTCGGCGATGTCGGCCCCGTTCAGGCAGGCCAGCACGATGGCGCAATCCTGGACCGACCGGCAGATCGGGCCGACCTTGTCCAGGCTGTTGCACAGCGCCATGCCACCCGCGCGGGACACGCGCCCGAAGGTCGGGCGCAGGCCGGTGGTGCCGCACCGCTGACTGGGCGAGGTGATCGAGCCTAGCGTTTCGGTCCCGATGGCAAAGGCGCAGAGGGCCGCCGCCGTCGCCGATGCCGATCCGGCGGACGACCCGCTGGACCCTTCGTTCAGGTTCCAGGGGTTGCGCGTGACCCCGCCGTACCAGATGTCGTTGTAGGCCAAGGCACCCACCGTGGTCTTGCCCAGAAGCACCGCCCCGGCGGCGCGCAGGCGTTTCACGATGGTGGCGTCGCTGTCCGGCACGCGGTCGCGAAACGGTTCCGCCCCCCAGCCGGTGACGATGCCCCTGGTGTCGAACAGGTCCTTCAGGCCGTAGGGGATGCCGTGCAGCGGACCCAGATGCACCCCCGCCGCCAGCAGGGCATCCGCCGCCGTCGCCTCAGCCAGGGCCAGGTCGGGCGTGACGGCGGCGAAGCATTCCAGGCGCGGGCCAAGGGCGGCGATCCGGTCGAGGTAGATCTGCGTCAGGCGGCGGCTGGTCAGGGCACCGCGGGCGATCCAGGCCGACAGGTGCGTGACGGTGGCAAAGGCGATGTCCTCGTCGCTGGCGGGCAGGGGGTCGGTGACGGTCGACAGGTGCAGCGCGTCCGCCCCGTGCGGCATGGCAAACCCGGGCAGGCGGGGGTCGAAGCGCATGGCCATCGGCACCGTGTTGGCCAGTGGAACGGCCCGCCGCGCCACGGCAGAGGCGATCTGGCCTTCCAGATTGCCGACCATCTGCGCGCGTTCCTCGGGCGTGTAGGACAGACCCAGCAGCGTCTCGGCGGCGGCGATGCTGTCAGGGGTGATCGGCGGTGTGGCCATGTCAGATGTCCTTTGCCGGGCGGGCCTCGGGGTCGAGAACCCGTTTCAGGTTGTTCGCCAGCGTCGTCAGGTGGGCCTGCATGGCGGCGCGCGCGGCGGCCGGGTCGCCCGCCTCGATGGCGTCGATGATGGCGTGATGCTCGCCGTCGCTGACCTTGACCGTGTCCAGCGAGCGCGCGCTGGACCGCAGGCCGCGCCAGGCCTTGTTGGCCCTGATCTCGTCGATCAGGGCAAAGGCGGTCAGCAGGGGCTTGTTCGCGGCGGTGCGCGCGATCAGGCGGTGCAGCGCGCTGTCCCACAGTTCCATCGAATCGGGGTCGGTCGTCTGGATGATCCGCCGCGCCAGGTTGCGCATCCGCTCGATGTCGGCGGGCAGGGCGTGGCGGGCGCACATCGCGGCCAGCGCCGGTTCGATGCACAGGCGCGCCTCCATCACGTCGATCACGTTGGTGTCGCCCAGAATCTCGGCGGCCAGCACCTGCGTCGCGCGCGGCGGCTGGCCTGCAAAGGTGCCCTTGCCCTGCCGCCGCCAGATCAGACCCTCGGCCTCGAGCGTCTCGAGCGCGCGGCGCACCGCCCGGCGACCGACGCCCATCACCTCGGCCAGACACCGCTCGGACGGCAGCCGACCCTCGGACGTGGCAGTGGCCTGTTCGATCACCGCCTGCAACCGCACCCGCGCCAGGTCGGCGTTGTCCTCGGCCTCGGCGGGGGGGGCAGCATCCTGCATGCGGGGCGAACCAATCGGTGGTTGGTTCGCTTAGCGTGAACCGACTGGCGATTCTGTCAATGCCGTTGTTACTGTATGACGACGCGACGGCGCGATACCGGCACACCGCCAGGCAATCTGCTGCTTTCTTGTTCTTTCAGCGACGCTTCTGCCGATGTCCCCGTCAGTTGGACAGCCAGGTCGCAGGATGCGGGGAATGCAGGCGGGTCGAAGTTGGCGCTGCGGGATCGATGGGGATACGATGGCGGACGAATCACGGATTGGTTCGGAGGCAAGGCATGCGGCAATCGTGGCGCTGCCTGCATCGGCACCGCCTGTTCCGGTTTCTGTCAGGCGATGTTAGCATGATTTTTGGGCAGACTGTGCAGAAGGCGCATGGCGGGGAATGCGTGCCGGGGGTGCGGTGCCTGCCGCGCTTGATCGGTGGGGGCACGGTTCTAGTGTCGCAGGGACATGCGGGAAAGGATCGCGATGGCCGACGCGGGCAGGGCTGACATGGCACGCCCCCAGGGCGTCGTCGCGCGGCTGGTGCGTCGCAGGCTGGCGTTCGCCGGGCTTGTCATGATCGCCGTCGTGGTGGCCGGGGCCGTGCTGGCCCCCTGGATCGCCCCTTTCGATCCGGCGGAACAGCATTTCGACGGGCTGACCATCGAGGGGGCGCCGCTGCCGCCGGGCGGGGCCTATCTGCTGGGGACCGACCTTCTGGGCCGCGACCTGTTCTCGCGGCTGCTGTATGGCGCGCAGACGTCGCTGCTGATCGGGGTGGTGGCGAACGGTCTGGCGCTGCTGATCGGCACGACGGTCGGCCTCACGGCGGGGTACCTGCGGGGCTGGGTGGGGGCTGCGCTGATGCGGTTCACCGACCTGATGATGGCCTTTCCGGCGCTGTTGCTGGCGATCTGCCTGGCCGCGATCCTGTCGCCGTCGCTGTGGATCGTGGCAATGGTGATCGCGCTGGTGAACTGGGTGCAGGTGGCGCGGGTGGTCTATACCGAGACGACGTCGCTTGCGGAACGCGATTTCATCGCGGCCGAGCGGACATTGGGCGCGGGGACGGGCCGCATCCTGTTCCGCCACATCCTGCCGCATCTGGTGCCCACGATCATCGTCTGGGGCACGCTGGGGATTTCGACCAGTGTCCTGCTGGAGGCGACGCTGTCGTTCCTGGGTGTGGGGGTGCAGCCGCCGACCCCGAGCTGGGGCAACATCGTATTCGAGAACCAGACCTATTTCCAGTCCGCCCCCTGGCTGGTGTTCCTGCCCGGCGCGGCGATCCTGGTGCTGGCCCTGGCCTTCAACCTGGTGGGCGATGCCCTGCGCGACATCCTGGACCCCACGCAGAGGGGGCGCGGCTGATGGCGGCCTATCTGGCGCGGCGTCTGGTGCAGTCGGCGCTGATCCTGCTGGGGGTCAGCCTGATCACGTTCTTCCTGCTGTACGTCCTGCCCGCCGACCCCGTCCGCCAGATCGCGGGCCGCGCGGCGACGCCCGAAACCGTGCAGAACATCCGCGAACAGCTTGGCCTCGACCAGCCGTTCCTGGTGCAGTACGCGCGGTACCTTGGCGCACTGGTGCAGGGCGACATGGGGCGCAGCTATCTGCAGAAGACCGAGGTGGCCGACCTGATCGCCGCCCGCCTGCCCGCGACGTTGCTGTTGATGGTGGCGGCGATTGCCTGCGAGCTGGCGCTTGGCCTGGCCATGGGCATTGCGGCGGCGCTGATGCGGGGGCGCGTGGCGGACAACGCGCTGATGATGACGTCGTTCGTGACCGTGTCGGCCCCGCAATTCGTGGTCAGCCTGCTGATGCTGTATGTCTTTGCCGTGCGCCTGCAATGGTTTCCCATCGGCGGCTACGGCACGGTGGCGCATCTGGTGCTGCCCGCGGTCACGCTGGGGCTCTTGGGATCGGGGTGGTACGCGCGGATGGTCCGGTCCTCGATGATCGACGTGCTGCGCCAGGACTATGTCCGCACCGCCCGCGCCAAGGGCCTGCGACCGGCCCGCATCGTCGCGCGCCATGTCCTGCCGAACGCGATCCTGCCGGTGATCGCCATGATCGGCATCGACATCGGGATGTTCATGGGGGGCATCGTCGTGGTCGAGTCGGTCTTCGGCTGGCCCGGTCTCGGGCAACTGGCCTGGCAGGCGATCCAGCGCATCGACATTCCGATCATCATGGGGGTGACGCTGGTGTCGGCCTGCGCCATCGTGCTGGGCAACCTTCTGGCCGACCTGATCACCCCCCTGATCGACCCCCGCATCAAACTTCGCTGACCCAACAGGAGAGAGACAATGAAAAGAGTGCTTGCGACAACCGCCCTGGCCCTGCTGACCCTGCCCGCCTTCGCGCAGGACTATACCCCCGACCCGAACGCCAAGCCCGGCGGCACCATCACCATCAGCTACAAGGACGACGTGGCCACGCTGGACCCTGCCATCGGCTATGACTGGCAGAACTGGTCGATGATCAAGTCGCTGTTCGACAGCCTGATGGACTATGTCCCCGGCACCACCACGCTGCGGCCCGGCCTGGCGGAAAGCTATGCCATGTCCGAGGACGGGCTGGTCTATACCTTCAAGCTGCGCCCGGGCGTCACGTTCCACAACGGGCGCGAGATGACGGCGGAGGATGTGAAGTATTCGCTGGACCGCGTGACCAACCCCGCCACGCAGTCGCCGGGTGCCGGCTTCTTCGCCTCGATCGCGGGGTATGACGCGGCGGGGGATGCCGGGCTGTCGGGGGTCAGGGTGATCGATCCCTTGACGGTCGAGATCACGCTGTCGCGCCCCGATGCCACGTTCCTGCATGTCATGGCGCTGAACTTTTCGTCCGTGGTGCCGAAAGAGGGCGTCGATGCGGCGGCGGGTGACTTTGGCCACAAGCCGGTCGGCACCGGGGCCTACAAGCTGGCCGAATGGACGACGGGCCAGCGGCTGGTGTTCGAGAAGAACGCCGACTACTGGCGTGCTGGCGTGCCCTATCTGGACGGCATCACGTTCGAGGTCGGGCAGGAGCCCATCGTCGCCCTGCTGCGCCTGCAGAGCGGCGAGGTCGACGTGCCCGGCGACGGCATCCCGCCAGCCAAGTTCACCGAGGTGATGGCCGACCCCGCACAGGCCGCCCGTGTCGTCGTCGGGGGGCAGTTGCACACCGGCTATGTCACGATGAACGTGACCTTGCCGCCCTTCGACAAGGTCGAGGTGCGCCGGGCGGTGAACATGGCGATCAACAAGGACCGGATCGTGCAGATCATCAACGGCCGCGCCGTGCCCGCGACACAGCCCCTGCCGCCGTCGATGCCGGGCTATACGGCGGACTATGCGGGCTATCCCTTTGACGTCGAGGGGGCGAAGAAGCTGCTGGCCGACGCAGGGCTGGCGGACGGGTTCGAGACCGAGCTTTACGTCATGAACACCGACCCCAACCCCCGCATCGCCCAGGCCATCCAGCAGGACCTGGCGGCCATCGGCGTCACCGTGACGCTGCAGTCGCTGGCGCAGGCCAACGTGATCGAGGCAGGGGGTGCCGGCACGGTGCCGATGATCTGGTCGGGCGGCATGGCCTGGATCGCGGACTTCCCCGATCCGTCGAACTTCTACGGCCCGATCCTGGGCTGCGGCGGCGCGGGCGAGGGCGGGTGGAACTGGTCCAAGTACTGCAACGCCGGGCTGGACGAGATGGCGACCAAGGCCGACAGCATGGCCGATCCGGCGATGATGGCCGACCGCCTTGCCGCCTGGTCCGATGTCTACATGAAGGTGATGGAGGATGCGCCCTGGGCCCCGGTGTTCAACGAACAGCGCTATACGATGAAGTCGGAACGGATGGGCGGCGAGGATGCGCTGTTCGTCGATCCGGTGTCGATCCCGGTCAACTATGACTATGTGTTCGTGAAGTAGGATGTGCAGGGTCTGCGATTACACGATCCACGGGGCACAGCACAACTTTGGCTGGGACAATTCCTTTGTCCCGGCCGTGCGGGCGGAACCCGGTGCGACGATCCTGTTTCACTGCCATGACAGTTCGGCGGGCCAGCTTGGCCCGTCGTCCACGGTCGTCGATGTCACCACGCTGGACTTCGGCAAGATCAATCCGGTGTCGGGGCCGATCTTTGTCGAAGGGGCGTTGCCCGGCGATGCGCTCCGCGTCACCATCGAGGACTTCAGGCCCCAACTGCATGGCGGACGGGGCTTTGGCTGGACGGCCAACATTCCGGGCTTCGGCCTTTTGGCCGACCAGTTCACCGACCCCGCACTGCACCTGTGGTCCTATGACGCGAACCAGATGGCCCCGGCGCTGTGGGGGTCCGAGGGGCGCGTGCCGCTGAAACCCTTTGCCGGAACCATCGGCAATGCGCTGGCCGCGCCGGGGCTGCATTCCATCGTGCCGCCCCGGCGCGTGGGCGGCAACCTGGACATCCGCGACCTGACCTCGGGCGTCGTGCTGTACCTGCCGGTCGAGGTGCCGGGTGCCTTGTTCAGCGTGGGCGACACCCATGCCGCACAGGGCGACGGCGAGGTCTGCGGCACGGCCATCGAATCACCCATCGACGTGGTGCTGACGCTGGACCTTGTGAAGGGGGCGAACCTGAAGACCCCGCGCTTCACCACGCCGGGGCCGGTGACGCGGCATCTGGACGCCAAGGGGTACGAGGTGACGACCGGCATCGGGCCAGACCTGATGGCCGCCTCGCGCGATGCGGTGGCGCACATGGTGGACCTTCTGTGCGCGCAGCGCGGCATGGCGGCGGTGGAGGCCTACATGCTGGTATCGACCTGCGGTGATTTGCGCATATCCGAGATCGTGGACATGCCGAACTGGGTCGTCAGCTTCTACTTCCCGCGCTGCGTGTTTGAATGACGCCTGCCGGAACCCTGTCCGGGGCGGCACCCGCCCCGGACGCCCCGCCTGTGCTGTCGGTCGAGGGTCTGTGCATCGCGGTCAACACCGAGGCGGGCCTGAAACCTCTGGTCTCCGACCTGTCCTTCACCCTGGCGCGCGGCGAAACCCTGGCCATTGCGGGCGAAAGCGGGTCGGGAAAATCGATCACCGCGCTTGCCGTCATGGGCCTCTTGCCGCCCCCCGCCGTGCGCGTCACCGGGGGCCGCGTTGCCTTGGGCGCGACCTCCCTGACGGCCCTGCCAGAGGCGGCGATGCGTGGCATCCGGGGCGACCGGATCGCGATGATCTTCCAGGAACCGATGACCTCGCTCAACCCCGTGCTGACCATCGGCCTGCAACTGACCGAGGCGATCCGGGCGCACACCCGCGTCGATGCCACCGCCGCACGGACGCAGGCGGTCGAGGCCCTGCGCGCGGTGCGCCTGTCGCAACCGGAAACCCGCATGGGCCAGTACCCGCACGAATTGTCGGGCGGCATGCGGCAGCGCGTGATGATCGCCATGGCCCTGGCGCTGCGGCCAGAGGTGCTGATCGCGGACGAGCCGACCACCGCACTGGACGTGACCGTGCAGGCCGAGGTGCTGGACCTTCTGCGCGACCTGCAGCGCGATCTGGGCACCGCGATCATCCTGATCACGCATGACATGGGCGTGGTGGCCGAGATGGCCGACCGCGTCGTGATCCTGCGCGACGGGCGGATGGTCGAGACGGGCGAGGTCCGCCGGATCTTCGCCGCCCCCCGTGCGCCCTACACCCGCGACCTTCTGGCCGCCGTGCCCCGGATGGGCCGAAGGGTTCCACCAGTGCCACGCACCCCCTCTCCCCTTGGGGGAGAGGGGGGGGGTGAGGGGGGATCGGCGCGCGACGGGGGCGGTCCGGTCATCGCCCGCCTGCGCGACGTGCAGGTGTGCTTCCCCCTGAAGACCGGCCTTCTGCACCGCACCACGCACCAGGTCCATGCCGTCGAATGCGTCAGCTTCGACATCCGCCGGGGCGAGACCTTTGCCCTTCTGGGCGAAAGCGGGTGCGGCAAGTCCACGCTGGCGCGCGCGATGGTGGGGCTTTTGCCGCACCGGGGCCGGATCGAGATTGCCGGGGAGTCCCTGTCTGACCTTGATCCGGCGGGGGCCAAGGCGCTGCGCCGCCGCATCCAGATCGTCTTTCAGGACCCGATGGCGGCGCTGAACCCGCGTCTGACGGTGGGTGCGCTGATCGCCGAACCCCTGGTGATCCACCGCCTTGGAACGCCGTCCGAACAGCGGGCGCGGGTGGCCGACCTCTTGGCCCGCGTCGGACTGATGCCCGACCATGCCGCGCGCTATCCCCACGAGTTTTCGGGCGGCCAGCGGCAACGCATCTGCATCGCCCGCGCCCTGGCCCTGCAACCCGACCTCATCATCGCGGACGAGGCGGTGTCGGCGCTGGACGTGTCGGTGCAGGCCCGCGTCCTGGCCCTGCTGCGCGACCTGCAGCGCGACTTCGGGATCGCCTATCTGTTCATCAGCCACAACATGGCCGTGGTCGAGAACATCGCCGACCGGGTGGCGGTGATGCGCATGGGGCAGATCGTCGAGACGGGAACCTGTGCGCAGGTGTTCGGCGACCCGCAGCACCCCTATACGCGGCGGCTGATCGACACCGTGCCGGTGCCCGATCCGGCCCGGCCGCGCCGCCCGGTGCCGCGCCCGGTCGGCGAACCGCCCAGCCCGGTGCACAGGGTGGGCCAGGCTCCGCCCCGCGCCGAGATGCGGGATGTCGGGCACGGCCATCTGGTGGCGTCGTGACCCGGGTCAGCCGCGCAAGCGTTGCAGCAGGATCAGCGTCGGCTCGCCGGTGACGGCCAAGCCCTGCGCGGCCTCGTAGCCGCTGATCGCGGCGCGGGTGCGGGGGCCGATCACGCCGTCGCTGCCTTCGGTGTCAAAGCCCTTGGCGGTCAGGCGGCGCTGCAGTTCCTGGCGGTCGGCGATGGTCATGCCCTGCCGGTCGGGCGGAAACTCGCCCCGGATCGCCTGGCCGCCGCGCAGCCGGTCGGACAGGTGGCCGACGCCGATCGCATAGTTCTCGGCGTTGTTGTAGCGCAGGATGACGTTGAAGTTCTGGAACAAGAGGAACGCCGGGCCGCTCGGCCCCGCCGGCACGATGATCGATCCCGACCCGTCGGGCAGCGCACCGCCCCCCGCCCGCGTCACCCCCTGTGCCGACCAGGCGGACGTCGCCTGCCCCTTGCCGCGCCCGGTCTGGCCCATGGCGAAACCGGCGGGCAGGCGCACCTCCAGCCCCCAGGGCTGCCCGCGCCGCCAGCCCGACTTCGCCAGATAGGCGGCGGTCGAGGCCAGGGCGTCGGTCGGATCGTCCGACCAGATGTCGCGCCGCCCGTCGCCGGTGAAATCGACGGCAAAGCCCTGATACGATGTGGGAATGAACTGCGTGTGCCCCATCGCCCCGGCCCAGCTTCCGGTCATGCGCTCGGGGGTGATGTCGCCGTTCTGCAGGATGCGCAGGGCGGCCATAAGCTGTTGCTCGAAGAACTCGCCGCGCCGCCCGTCATAGGCCAGCGTCGCCAGGGCCGAGATCACCGGCACGTCGCCCCGCCGCGTGCCGTAGAAGCTTTCCAGGCCCCAGACGGCGGTGACGACATGCGCCTCGACCCCATAGCGCGCCTCGATCTGGCCCAGCACGCCGCCGTACTGTCGCAAGGCCGCCTGCCCCATCGAGACCCGCTGGTCCGAGGCGGCGATGGCCAGATAGTCCTGCAGCGTGCGGCTGAACTCGGTCTGGTTGCGGTCGCGTTCGACCACGCCGGGCAGGAAGCCTGCGCCCCGGAATGCGGCGTCCAGCGTGCCTGCGGGAATGCCGCGCGTCGCGGCCCGCTGCCGGAACCCTTGCACCCAGGCGTCGAACCCTGCGTTCGGCACCGGCCGCAGCGCGGGGTCTGCGGTGCTGCGACCCGGCAGCGGAACCCCGCCGCCCGCGCAGGCGGTCAGCAGGGTGGCGGCCAGGCCCAGGGTGACGGCGCGGCGGTCGGATCGCATCGGGTCTGCCTCGTGCCTTGCTTCGCTCAGGCGGCAAGCCTATCCGATGCACCGGCGGCGTCAAACGGTTGACCCGCGCTGCCTGTCCGATTGGCGGTGTCGCGCCCGCATGGGGCACGGCTGCCGGATGGCCCATGCCCACCATGACGGCACCGCCTGTCCCGTGCCGGACAGCGGCGCGGCAGGCCTCAGCCGGTCAGGATGACCAGCCAGGCCACCCCCGCCGCGATGGCCGTCAGCGCGACCCCGGCCGAGCCGCAGTCCTTGGCCTTGGCGGCCCGGACGTGCCGTTCGGTCGAGATGTAGTCGATGGTTTCTTCGATGGCGGTGTTCAGCAGTTCCGCCGCCAGGACCAGCAGCCCCAGGGCCAGGATCAGCGCCCGCTCGCCCGGCGAAAGGTCCAGCGCCAGCGCCAGCGTGGCCGACAGGGCATTGGCGATGGTCCACTGGCGCAGCGACTTCTCGCTGGCCCAGGCGGCGCGCCAGCCGTCCAGCGACCAGCGGCAGGTGTTGGCAAAGCGCCGCAGTTCGCTGCCGATGTCGATGGCCATTCCGCCCCTCCCCCGATGTCAGGTCCCGCCCTTCGCAAGGCCCGGCCAAGGCTATGCCAAGGTGGCGCGCCGATCCAGTCGGTCAGCGCAAGCCCGCCACCGCCCGCCGCACGGTGGCCAGGCGCTGCGCATTGGGCGGATGGGTGCCGAGGAACCGGTTGCCGGGGTCGGGCAGCCTGCTGAAGAACGCCGATCCGCGCACCGGGTCAAACCCCGCGCGAAAGGCGATCTGGGTGCCAAGCGCGTCGGCCTGCAGCTCGAAGTCCTGGGAATAGCGCCGCGCGCCGACGACGGCCCCGACGTCCTGCGCCGCGCGCACGGCGGCGTCGTCGCCCCCCCCGAGCGTGGCCAGCACCCCCGCCAGGATCGCGCCCGCTGCGGCACTTTCGCGCTGCTGGGGCAGGTGGCCCAGGATGTGGTGCGCCGCCTCGTGGCCCAGCACGAAGGCGATCTCGTCCACGTTCCGCGCCCCCGCGATCAGGGTCAGGGTCAGGCCGATCACCGGACGCCCCGCGCGGTCCAGCGTCTGGAAGGCATTCGGCGGCTGGCCGGGGCGGTCGTCGATGACGATGCGAAAGTCGCAGGGCATCGACCGGGTGCGCGCGCGGCACACCTGCTCGGCCACAGGCTCGACCCGTTCGACCGCCATGACAAAGTTCTGTGCCGCCGCGCGTGGCGGCAGTTGCGCCGACAGGCGGGCCGCGGCGGGCACCGGCCCCTCGACCGGCGCGGGCAGGACGACAGGTTCGGCGCAGCCTGCCAGAAGCAGGGAAAAGGCCACCACAAGCTGACGGACCCTCTGGCGCAACCGCTGATCTCCCCTTGGGTATGTGCCCGAACCTAGCAGATGCCGCGCCCGCCGAAAGCCCCGCTCACGCAGCCTTGTGCGGCTTGCGGCCTTGGTCGGCGCGACCTATCCTTGGCACCATGTTCACCATCGAACACGAATTCGACGCAACCGTCGTGACCCTGATCGACGAAGGCAGTCCGCACCTGCAAGAGGATGTGGTGCTGGCCATGTTCGAGGATTGCGTCACGCTGGAACAGCCCGACCCGCGCGACGGCGAGGTGCGGCGCGTGACCCTGTCGATGGCACAGGTGCGCGACCTGGCGGCGGCGCTGGACCTGCCCGAGGGCAGCTATCGCCTGGCCTCGGTGGCACGGGGCTAGGGAACCGGCGCGGCCGCGTCGGGTTTGGGTGTGAGGAGGGCCGACCATGAAGCGCATAGTCCTGTTCGCGGCCCTTGGGGTGATGACCGCCTGCGGCACACCGCAGGAGATGTGCATCCTGCGCGAGACGCGCGACCTGCGCACGCTGGACCGGCTGATCGCCGAGACCGAGGGCAACATTTCGCGCGGCTATGCCATCCAGGAATACACCGACATCGTCGACTATTGGGGCACCTGCTATGAGCGGCAGCCGACGGGTGCCGACGGCGTGCGCCCGCCGCCCGTGCCCTACACCTGCCGCCGCGACCGCGAGATCACGAGAACAAGGGCGGTGGCCATCGACCTGGGGGCGGAACGGCAGAAGCTGGCCAGCATGCAGTCCAAGCGGCGCGACCTATCGCGCGCCGCCGAAGCGCCGATCGCGGCCTGTCGGGCGGCCCATCCGGAATAATCAGTCGTCGTCGCCACCGAACTGCGACAGCACCTGCCCCCGTCCCCGCAGGCGCAGCAGCATCGGCACCAGGAACGCCAGGGCCGCAATCACCAGCAGGGTGGCCGACAGGGGCGTGGAGACCAGCGTCATGTAGTCGCCCTGCGCGATGGCCAGCGCACGGCGCAGTTGCTGTTCCGCCATCGGCCCCAGGATCAGCCCCACCACCACCGGCGCGATGGGATAGCCATAGAGGCGCATCAGGTACCCCATGATCCCGAAGATCAGCAGCATCCCCAACTCGACCGGCGACGGGTTGACCCCGATGGTTCCCAGCGAGGCGAACAGAAGGATGCCCGCGTACAGCCAGTGGCGCGGGATCGACAGCAGTTTCACCCACAGCCGGATCAGCGGCAGGTTCAGAACCAGAAGCATGAAGTTGGCGATCAGCAGGCTGGCGATCAGGCCCCAGACCAGTTGCGGTGCCGTGGCGAACAACAGGGGCCCCGGTTGCAGGCCGAACTGCTGGAACCCCGCCAGCATGATCGCCGCCGTTGCCGTCGTCGGCAGGCCCAGTGTCAGCAGCGGCACCAGCGTTCCGGCGGCGGCGGCGTTGTTCGCGGCCTCGGGGCCGGCCACACCCTCGATGGCACCATGGCCGAATTCCTCGGGGTGTTTCGACAGGCGCTTTTCGGTGCCGTAGCTGAGGAAACTGGCGATGTCCGCGCCACCCGCAGGCATGGCCCCGATGGGAAAGCCGATGGCGCTGCCGCGCAGCCAGGCCTTCCACGACCGCGCCCAGTCGGATTTCGTCATGGCGACCGAACCCTTGAGTTCTTGCACCTTGTCGTCCTGCCCGCCGGTCTTCGCGGCGACGAACAGGCACTCGCCCAGGGCGAACATCGCGACGGCCAATGTGGTGACCTCGACCCCGTCCAGCAGCTGCGGCACCCCGAACGACATCCGCGCCTGCCCGGTCAGCCCGTCGATGCCCACGACCGCCAGCCCCAGCCCGATGAACAGCGAGGTCATGCCCTTGAGCGCCGAATCGCCGAAGGCGGCGGAAACGGTCACGAAGGCCAGCACCATCAGCGCGAAGTATTCGCGCGGGCCGAAGACAAGGGCCAGTTTCACGATGTGGGGGGCCAGGAAAGCCAGCGCCAGCGTTGCCAGCAGGCCCGCGACGAACGACCCGATGGCGGCGGTGGCCAGCGCGGGCCCGCCCCGGCCTGCGCGGGCCATCTTGTTGCCCTCGAGCGCGGTCACGATGGAGGCGCTTTCGCCCGGCGTGTTCAAGAGGATCGAGGTGGTCGACCCGCCGTACATGCCCCCATAGTAGATGCCCGCGAACATGATCAGCGACCCGGCAGGGTCGAGGCCATAGGTCACCGGCAGCAGCAGCGCCACCGTCAGCGCCGGGCCGATGCCGGGCAAAACGCCCACGGCAGTGCCAAGCGTCACGCCGATCAGGGCATAGAGCAGGATCATCGGCTGCATCGCCGTGCCCAGACCCTGCACCAGAAGATCGAAGGTGCCCATCGCGCCCTAGCCCCCGAACACCAGTTTTTCGGGGATCCCCGCAGGCAGGTTCAGCTTCAGGACCTGGTCGAAGACGGCATAGACGGCAAAGGCAAAGACCAGCCCCACCGGCAATGTCAGCGCCAGGTTGCGCTTGCCGAAGGCGAAGGCGGTGCAGGCGAACAGGATGCCCGAGGCGATGGTATAGCCCAGCGGATGCACCAGGAACACGATGGCCAGCATGCCCGCGATGATCCACAGGATCGGCGCAACCTCTTGCCGGGGCACCGGCCCGTCGTCGCCGCGCAGGCCCGAGATGGCGGTCAGGGCGGCCAGCACCAGAAGGCCCGCGCCCACGAATTTCGGCATGGCGGCGGGGCCGACACCGGCATAGCCGCCCTTGTCCACGATGCCGGATGCATCCCACAGCAGGACCGACCCGAACAGGGCCAGTCCCACCGCGATCACGAACGCCGCCCCGTCGGGGCGGCGTTCCGGGGCGGCGTGCCCGGTCATTGCACCAGGCCGATGTCCTTGAGGATGGCCGTGGTCGCGTCGATTTCCTTGGCCAGCTGCGCCTCGAAATCGGCCCCGGCCAGGTAGGTGTTGGCCCAGCCCTTGGTTTCCAGCGCGGCCTTCCAGCCCGCCGAGTTCACCAGCGCGTCCACGTCGGCCAGCACCGCCGCCTTCTGCTCGTCGCTCAGCCCCGGGGCTGCGGCGACCATGCGCCAGTTCTGCACGTTGACGTCATAGCCCGATTCCACCAGCGTCGGCGCGTCGGTGTTGGGCCAGCGTTCCGCCGTGGACACGGCCAGGATGCGCATGGTGCCCGCCTCGACCTGCGGCAGGAACTCGCCCACGCCCGAGATGCCGGCCGTCACCTGCTGCCCCAGGATCGCCGCCAGTGCCTCGCCCCCGCCCGAAAAGGCGACGTAGTTGATCTTGGTCGGGTCGATCCCGGCGGCCTTGGCCAGAAGGCCCACGGTGATATGATCGACGCCGCCCGCCGAGCCGCCGGCCCAGGACACGGCCCCCGGATCGGCCTTCATCATGTCGACAAGCTGCTGGATCGTCTGAATCTCCGACTGCGCGGGCACGGCGATGGCCACCGCCTCGCCGGTCAGGCGGGCAATGGGGGTCACGTCGGCCAGCGACACGGGCGAGGCGTTGGTCAGGATCGCGCCGACCATCACATAACCACCGACGATCAGCTGGTTCGGATCGCCCGCAGCCCCGGCCACGAACTGTGCCAGGCCCACGGTGCCGCCCGCGCCGGGCACGTTCTGCACCTGCGCGCTGCCCAGTCCTTCGGCCCCCATCACCTCCTGGATCGTGCGGGCCGTGGCATCCCATCCGCCGCCGGGGGCGGCCGGGGCCATAATGATGTAGTCGGTCGCAAAGGCCTGGCTGGCAGCGGCCACGGCCAGCGCCGCGCCGATAAGGGCGTGTTTCATGATGTTTCCTCCCAGGGCACCGTTCGATGCCGATTGTTGCAGGGTGGCACCTCCTCGCGCCAGTCCCAATCGCCAGCGACACCACAAAAACCTGTCAGGAACCTGACACCCGGGTGTCGACGGCGCTGGTGACCCCGGCAGGAATTGAACCTGCAACCTATCCCTTAGGAGGGGATCGCTCTATCCGTTGAGCTACGGGGCCCGCGCGCGTACCTTGTGCCGCCAAACGCGGGCCTTGGCAACGGGGTCGTGCCGGTACGGGAAGAACCGCTGCGGGCAGGGCCTGTCGCGGCTTGGACAATCCTGCGGTCAGGCGCTAACATCCGCCTCCAGCCCTTGCCGCGAGAGGCCGCCCGCCCGTGCAGAGACCCCCGCCCAAGCCCGCGCCCCGACTGCCGACCACTCGCGGCGGGCCGGGGGACGGGCACCGCACGCTGACCCTGCGCGACGTGTCCGAGGCGTCGGGCGTCAGCGAGATGACGGTCAGCCGCGTGCTGCGCCAGCGGGGCGACGTGTCGGCGGCCACGCGTGAGCGGGTGACCGAGGCGGCGCGGCGGCTGGGCTATGTGCCGAACAAGATCGCAGGCGCGCTGGCCAGCCAGCGGGTGAACCTGGTGGCGGTGATCGTGCCGTCGCTGTCCAACATGGTGTTCCCCGAAGTGCTGACCGGGATCAACGAGCGGCTTGACGGCACCGGCCTGCAACCCGTCATGGGTGTCACCAACTACTCGCCAGAGCGAGAAGAATCAGTGCTTTACGAGATGCTGTCGTGGCGGCCTTCGGGGGTGATCCTGGCCGGGCTGGAACATTCGGATGCGGCGCGGGCGATGCTGGCGAATGCGGGGATTCCGATTGTCGAGGTCATGGATGTCGATGGCGATCCGGTGGACAGCGTGGTCGGCATCTCGCACCGCAGGGCGGGGCGGCAGATGGCGCAGGCGATCGTGGCGGCGGGGTACCGGCGGATCGCGTTCCTGGGCACGATGATGCCGCACGACCACCGCGCGCGAAAGCGGATGGAGGGGTTCCAGGAAGGGCTGGCCGAAGCGGGCCTGGGGCTGGCCGACGAGGAATTCTATGCCGGGGGGTCGTCGCTGCTGAAGGGGCGCGAGATGACCGAGACGGTGCTGGCGCGCGCGCCCGATCTGGATTTCCTGTATTATTCCAACGACATGATCGGGGCGGGGGGTTTGCTGTCCTGTCTGGCGAAGGGCATCGACGTGCCGGGCAGGGTGGGACTGGCCGGGTTCAACGGGGTCGAACTGCTGGACGGGTTGCCGGTGCGGCTGGCGACGATGGACGCCTGCCGGCTGGAGATCGGGCGGGTCGCGGCCGACATCGTCGCGGGGCGGCGCGGCGCGAAGGGAGGCGAGGTGGTGGAACTGTCGCCGCTGCTGCAGCCGGGGGATACGATCCGGCGGTGACGCGGGGGCGGCCTGTGGTATGGCAACCCTTTGCGGACGCTGGATTCATCTGGAACGCCGGGGCGGTTCGGCACGTCTTCCTGTCGTCATCCTCACGTCTTCCCTGCGTGGAGACGTAGGAGGGCGGCGCGCGGCGTTAACCAAGCGCCGCGAATCGGTCTTGCGGGGATCGCGCGCCGCGACTGCGATGCCTTGAACGGCTGTTGGCGGGGTTCTGCGGGTTGCGGGCGTCGATCCCC
>JBQTJI010000015.1:0-75602 GCA_052387255.1 Gemmobacter sp.
GGTGTGGCGGTGGGGGGGGGCCGGTTGGGGGGGGGCGGCCGCGGGGCGGGCCTCTTGGGGTGGGGCTTTTTCTCGCGGCCCCCCCGGCCGGCCCCGGGGACGACCGGGTAGCGGGGGGGGCGCGTCGTTCGGTTTGAAGCCAGCATCATCCTCACCCCCCCAGAAAACTGCGGCGAACCTCGGGGTCGGCCAGCAGCGCCGCCCCCGTGTCGGTGAACCGGTTGGCCCCCTGCACCAGCACATAACCCCGGTCGGCGATGGCCAGGGCCTGGCGGGCGTTCTGTTCGACCATAAGGATCGAGATGCCGGTGCGGGCGACCTCGATGATGCGGTCGAACAACTCGTCCATCACGATGGGGCTGACGCCGGCGGTCGGTTCGTCCAGCATCAGCACCTTGGGCTGTGTCATCAGCGCGCGGCCCACCGCCACCTGCTGCCGCTGCCCGCCCGACAACTCGCCCGCCGCCTGATGGCGCTTGGTCTTGAGGATGGGGAACAGGTGATAGATCTGCTCCATCGTCGCCCTGATGTTGTCGCGGCGCAGGAAGGCACCCATTTCCAGGTTCTCCTCGACGCTCATCGAGGTGAAGATGTTCTGCGTCTGCGGGACAAAGGCCATGCCCAGGGCCACGCGGTCCTGCGGCGACAGGCCGGTGATGTCCTGCCCCATCAGCCGCACATGGCCGCTGCGGACCTTCAGCATCCCGAACACGGCCTTCATCGCGGTGGATTTGCCGGCCCCGTTCGGCCCGACGATGACGGCAATCTGGCCGGGGTCCACCGCAATGGTGCAGCCATGCAGGATGTCGGCCCCGCCATAACCGCCGGTCATCGCGTCGCCGATGAGGAAGGGTTCAGCCATGCGCGGCCTCTTCCTTTACCTTGTTCTTCAGGCCCGTCCCCAGGTACGCCTCGATTACCCGCTCGTCGTTCTTCACCTCATCGGGCGTGCCCTGCGCCAGCACGCGGCCCTCGGCCATCACGATGACCGGGTTGCACAGGCGGGCGATGAAATCCATGTCGTGCTCGATCACGCAGAAGGTATAGCCGCGCTCGCGGTTCAGGCGCGCGATGGCGTCGCCGATGGTGTTCAGAAGGGTGCGGTTCACGCCCGCGCCGACCTCGTCCAGAAACACGATCCTCGCATCCACCATCATGGTGCGGCCAAGCTCCAGCAGCTTCTTCTGTCCGCCCGAGATCTGGCTGGCTTTCTGGTCGGCCAGATGGCTGATGGTCAGGAATTCGAGCACAGAGTCGGCCTTGTCGCGGATGCGGCGTTCTTCCTTCGACACCGACCCCCGGCGGAACCACGCGTTCCACAGCGTCTCGCCCGCCTGCCGCGCGGGCACCATCATCAGGTTCTCGCGCACCGTCATGCTGCCGAACTCATGCGCGATCTGGAAGGTGCGCAAGAGGCCCTTGTGGAACAGGTCGTGCGGGGGCAGGCCGGTGATGTCCTCGCCCGCCATTGTGACGCGGCCCGAGGTTGGTTTAAGACGCCCCGCGATGACATTGAAAAGAGTCGTCTTTCCGGCACCGTTCGGCCCGATCAGCCCGGTGATCGACCCCTCGGCAATGGTCAGCGACGCACCGTCGACGGCGTGGAAACCGCCGAAATGCCTGTGCAGATCCTCGACAACGATCATGTCGACGGCAATCCCCATCCCTGTCGCCAAGACCTATCCCCCGTGTCCGTTCGCGGACATCCGGGCCGTGGCATGTTCTTGTGACGGCGGCCCGGAGTTCCCCCCGGGCCACCGCAAGTCATTCAGCGATCAGCGGAAGCCGACCGTCTCGTTCTTGCCGCCCTTGACCTCGAACTGGCGGTAGCGCCCGGCGCTTTCGCCCGGCCCGATCAGTTCGACCGCCGTGGCCCCTTCATAGTCGACGTCGGTGCCGGCCGCGATCAGGTCCAGCGCCTTGGCCAGTTCGCCGGGATAGATTTTCTCGCCCGGCGCGTTGGCCACTTCCAGAACCTTGTCCTTGTAGACCGCCGGATCCGACGACTTGGCCGCCTGCATCGCCAGGGCGAACAGCGCCGCCGCGTCATAGGATTCGGGCGTGTAGGCGTTGTCGCCCTTGAACCCCGCCGCCGTCCCCATCTCGATCAGCGTCGCCTGGCCGGTCGAATCCGACCCTGCGATCTGGCCGTAGCTGCCGTTCAGGCCGTCGCCGATGGCGGTGGGCAGGCTTTCGCCGTACATGCCGCCGGGCAGGCCGAAGGTCGAGAAGGCACCGCTGTCGAGCGAGGCCTGGATGATGCCCTTGCCGCCCTGGTCGAGATAGCCCGCGACGACCAGGAGGTCACCGCCGGCCGAGGCGAGGGCCGCCACTTCCGCCGCATAGTCGGCCTTGCCGTCCTCATGCGCCGCGTTGATCGTGACGGTGCCGCCAAGGGCGGTGAAGGACGTGGCGATAGCCTCGGCCAGACCCTTGCCGTAGTCGTTGTTGGTGTAGGTCAGGGCGATCGACTTGACGCCCTTTTCCATCAGGATGTCGGCCATCACCTGGCCTTCGCGCGCGTCCGACGGGGCGGTGCGGAAGAACAGGCCGTCATCCTCGGCGGTCGAAAGTGCCGGCGAAGTGGCCGAGGGCGAGATCATCACGATGCCGTTCGGGCGCGCGACGTTCTGCAGCACGGCCCCGGTCACGCCCGAGCAGTCGCCGCCGACGATGCCCTTGACCTTGTCGCTGGTCACCAGCCGTTCGGCGGCCGCCGAACCGGCGGCGGCATCGCCGCAAGTCGAGTCTGCGCGCACCGCGACCAGCGTCGACCCATCCAGCAACTTGCCGGAATCATTCACTTCCTTCATGGCCAGTTCGGCCGCCGCCGCCATGTCGGGCGTCAGCGATTCGATGGGGCCGGTAAAGCCGATCAGGATGCCGAGCTTGATTTCCTCGGCCATGGCCCCCCCGGCGAACAGCGCAGTGGCGGCGGTGGCAAGCAGCAGTTTTTTCATTGGTCACTCCCATGTTGGACCGAAATCCTGCGAGGGACGCTAATGCGCGCCGCCGCAAAAGAAAAGCACTGTCCTTGGGGCAGGGACGGGCCAATCGGTTTCCGCCACGACGGACAATTGACGCAAGCGTGACGGCATCTGCGGTTGCCGCACCGACCCTTGCGCCCCATCCTTGGACAACGCCCCCGGTCGGAAAGGATCCCTTGCCATGCCCGTCACCCGCCGCGCTGCCCTGGCTTTGGGGCTGGCCTCGCTGGCAGCCCCCGCCCTTGTCCGCGCCGCGCAAGGCCTGTCGATCACGCCCGTGATCCGGGGGCTGGACGAACCCTGGGGGCTGGCCTTCCTGCCCGACGGACGGGTGGCTGTCACCGAACGGGCGGGGCGGCTCAGGGTCTTTGCCGATGGCGGGCCGTTCGAAGTGGGCGGCCTGCCCGAGGTCTATGCCGAAGGGCAGGGCGGGCTGCTGGACGTGATGGTGCCGCGCGACTTCGCGCAGTCGGGGCGGTTGTGGCTGAGCTACAGCCATCCGGCGACGGGCGGGGCGTCGACCGGGCTGGGGTTCGGGGTGCTGGACGGCGACCGGCTGCGCGACTTCACCCGCGTGCATGACGGGCCGCCGGTGCCGGGCGGTCGGCACTTCGGGTCGCGGATCGTCGAGGGGCCCGACGGCACGATCTTTCTGACCACGGGCGACCGGGGCAATGGCGCGCTTGCACAGGACATCGGGCGTCCCGAAGGCAAGGTGCTGGCCTTCCAGCCGAACGGCCGACCGCGCACCGCACCCGACTTCGAGGGGGTCGAGGTTCTGCAGCCGGGTCTGTGGTCCTATGGCCACCGCAACATCCAGGGGGCCGCGCTGGACGCGGACGGCCAGCTCTGGACGGTCGAGCATGGTGCCAGGGGCGGCGACGAGCTGAACCGCGTCGTGGCTGGGCGCAACCATGGCTGGCCGGTCATCACCTACGGCGTGAACTACGACGGTCGCAAGATCGGCGAGGGCACCGCGCGCGACGGGATGGAACAGCCGGTCCACTACTGGGACCCGTCCATCGCGCCGTCGGGGCTGGTCATCGCCAAGGGCGCGGTGTTCCGCGACTGGCGGGGCCACGTCCTGACCGGCAGCCTGAACAGCGACCTGATCGCGCGCCTCGACCCCGCCGCCGGTTACGCCGAGACCCGCATCGAAACGGCGGAAACCGCCCGCGTCCGCGACATCCGCGAGGCACCGGACGGGTCGCTGTGGTTCCTGTCGGTGGGCAACGGGGCCGCGTTCCGGATGACCCCGGCGTAAGCCGTCGCCCCAGCCATTGCCGATGCCGTGCGCGGCTCGTGCACCGCAGCAACAATCGCTTGGATTGCGCATCCTCTCATGCGACACTTGCCGGTATTCGGACGGCAAGAGTTTCACCGGCGCAATCGAAGGAATGGATAGATGGGCAAGCCCAAGGCAGACGAGATCGTGAAGCAGGTCGAAAGCAACCTGGACTCCTGGTACAAGAAGAACGCCAGCCGCATCAAGCTGATGGACGACCTCACGCTTGACTGCGCGGCCTGCAAGACGAAAGAGGCCAAGGATCTGATCGAGAAGGAGATCGACCTTTCGATCAAGAACCTGAAGATCGACCTCGGCAAGCTCAACAAGCAGAACGGCGACCTGTTCAAGGATGTCGAGAAGTCCGAGAAACAGGACATCGGCAAGAAAGCCAAGGAAGCCGTGGACAAGATGCTGACCGTCTACAAGAAGGGCAGCAAGACGGTGCAGTTGAACGGCGACATGAAGGACGGCGTGCCGACCGTCGGGGTCTCGGGGAGCTTCTGACCCCCGCGTCTCAGATCGACAGGCGCGGCGCGCTTGGAGCGCTCTGCGTGCCGCGCTCGCGGTACGGCGTGGTCGAGTAGTGCGCGCGGTAGCATTTCGAGAAATGCGAGGGGCTGGCAAAGCCGCAGGCCAAGGCCACGTTGATCACGCTCATGTCGG
The DNA here is from genome assembly GCA_052387255.1 of Gemmobacter sp. Taxonomy (GTDB): domain Bacteria; phylum Pseudomonadota; class Alphaproteobacteria; order Rhodobacterales; family Rhodobacteraceae; genus JBBQXK01. The sequence continues at coordinate 4,939 of JBQTJI010000015.1, forward strand.
TCTGCATCAGCAGATTGCGCGCCTTCTGCAGGCGCAGTTCCATGTAGTATTTCTTGGGGCTGCGGTTCAGATAGCGGCGGAACAGGCGTTCCAGCTGGCGCGTGGACATGCCGACATCCTCGGCCAGGTCGGCGGGGCTGATCGGTTCCTCGATGGCCAGTTCCATCATCTGGATGACCTGGGACAATTTCGGATGCCGCACGCCGATCCGCGTCGGGATCGACAGGCGTTGCGTGTCCTGGTCGGTGCGGATGGTGGAGTAGATCAAGAGGTCGGCCACGGTGTTGGCCAGGTCGTTGCCGTGGTCCTGCGCGATCAGCTTCAGCACCAGGTCGATGGACGACGTGCCCCCGGCGGTGGTCATGCGGTTGCCGTCCACCACGAAGACCGACTTCTGCAACTTGACCTGTTCGAACTCTTCCAGAAATCCGTCCTGGTTTTCCCAGTGGATCGTGGCCTTCTTGCCGTCCAGAAGCCCCGCCTTGGCCAGCGCATAGGCCCCCGTGCACATGCCGCCGATCAGGTTGCCGCGCCGCGCCTCGCGCCGCAGCCAGTTCAGCACGGGCCGCGTCGTGGTCTTCTGGATGTCGAGGCCGCCGCAGACCATGATCGTGTCCTCGCGGTCGACCTCATCGAGGCCCATGTCCAGCCGGAACACCGCGCCGTTCGAACAGACCGCCTCGGCCCCGTTCTCGCCCGCCAGTCGCCAGTCGTACAGCATCCGGCCCGCGACATAGTTGGCCAGCCGCAAGGGTTCGATGGCGCAGGAAAAGGACAGCATGGTAAAGCGGTCCAGCAGCACGAAGACAAAGCGCCGGGGTGCCTCGGGTTTCGAGGTGTTGCGGGCTTTCGGGGCGGGGACGGACATCCTGCGACCTGTTCATGTCGGATATGGCGCATCAAGACAGGAAAACGCGGGGGTCCGCAAGGGCCGACCCGCCGCTGTCCGCAGGGTGGTGGGGCGATGCCGGGTCGCGGCAGCAGACGTGAGGCGGGGCGTGGCGGCCACCCCGCGCCGTTGCGGCGGCTATGCGTCGTAGGTGCCGCTGCGGGCCTTGTCGATGAACACCTGGATGTCGGTCGACATCAGGTCGTGGGTCGCGCGGGCCACCTTTTCGTCGGGCCAGTCCCACCAGCGGATGTCCAGCAGCGCGGCAACCGTCGCCTCGTCGAACCGGTAGCGCACGAACCGTGCCGGGTTGCCGACGTGGATGGCGTAGGGGGCCACGTCCTTGGCGACGATCGCCGACCCGCCGATGATGGCCCCGTCGCCGATCGTCACGCCCTGCACGATGGTCACGTCGGCCCCGAACCACACGTCGTTGCCGATGTTGACCGGGCCGCGCTGAAAGGGATGCCCGGTGATGTCCTTGGCGTCGGGCCAGGTGTCGATCCGGTTGAAGGGGTAGGTTGTGACAAAGTCCGTGCGGTGCTGTCCGCCCAGGAACACCGTCAGACCTGCCGCAATCGAACAGTAGCGCCCGATGGTCAGTCCCCGCCCCGTGCCGCGAATCTTGACCCGGCCATAGCTGTGCTCGCCCACCGCGATGTCCGGGCGTCTGGGGTACTTTTCAGCAATGAAGTCCTTGGTCCATACCAGCACTTGGGGCGTCCATTCCATCGGGGTGTCGTCAGGCGGCGGCGGCAACGGCTGCATAGACGAGGTCCGCTTCGGCATTCAAGGGCGAACGCGCCGCACAGCAGCGCGAGCAAAGGCGACCGCGTTTGCACCCCTGGCAAAACTGTCCTATAGCGCGCCGTGTCGATGACGGAGGGCAGGGCCATGACCAAGGGATGGACGAAATCGGACTGGAGGGCCAAGGCCCGCATCCAGATGCCGGACTATCCTGACCAGACCGCGCTGAAGGCGGCCGAGGCGCAACTGGCCAAGTACCCGCCCCTGGTCTTTGCCGGCGAGGCGCGGCGGCTGAAAAAGCATCTGGCGCTGGCGGCAGAGGGCAAGGCCTTCCTGCTGCAGGGCGGCGACTGCGCCGAAAGCTTTGCCGAATTCAGCGCCGACAACATCCGCGACACGTTCCGCGTCATGCTGCAGATGGCGGTCGTGCTGACCTATGCCGCCAAGGTGCCGGTGATCAAGGTCGGCCGCATGGCGGGCCAGTTCGCGAAACCGCGTTCCGCACCGACCGAAATGATCGGCGGCGTCGAATACCCGTCCTACCGCGGCGACATCATCAACGGGTTCGAGGCGACGCCCGAGGCCCGCACCCCCGATCCGGCGCGGATGCTGCAGGCCTATACCCAGGCGGCGGCCAGCTTGAACCTGCTGCGCGCCTTCTCGACCGGCGGTTTCGCGGACATCCACCGCGTCCACGCCTGGACCCTGGGCTTTGCCGAACACGACAAGGCCGACCGCTACCGCGAGGTGTCGAACCGCATCTCGGACGCGCTCGACTTCATGACGGCGGCGGGCGTCAACGGCGAGACGGCGCATTCGCTGTCGACGGTCGAGTTCTACACCAGCCACGAGGCGCTGCTTCTGGAATACGAAGAGGCGCTGTGCCGCATCGACAGCATCACCGGGCAGCCGGTGGCGGGGTCGGGCCACATGATCTGGATCGGCGACCGCACGCGGCAGCCGGACGGCGCGCATGTCGAGTTCGCGCGCGGCGTGCTGAACCCCATCGGCCTGAAATGCGGACCCACGACCACCGCCGAGGACCTCAAGGTGCTGATGGCCAAGCTGAACCCCGAGAACGAGGCGGGCCGCCTGACGCTGATCGCCCGCTTCGGCGCGGGCAAGGTGGCCGAGAACCTGCCCCGCCTGATCCGCGCGGTGCGCGAAGAGGGGGCGAACGTCGTCTGGTCCTGCGACCCGATGCACGGCAACACGATCAAGGCCGCGTCGGGCTACAAGACGCGGCCCTTCAACGCGGTGCTGTCGGAGGTGCGCGAGTTCTTTGCCGTGCACAAGGCCGAGGGCACGGTGCCGGGGGGCGTGCATTTCGAGATGACGGGCAAGGACGTGACCGAATGCACGGGCGGCCTGCGCGCGGTCACGGACGAAGACCTGTCCGACCGCTATCACACCGCCTGCGACCCGCGCCTGAACGCCAGCCAGTCGCTGGAACTGGCGTTCCTGGTGGCCGAAGAGCTGTCGTCGCTGCGCCAGGACACGCGGCGGATGGCGTTGTGACGGGTGGGCTCATCGGTCCCTGACGGTCCCTCTTCGCTTTGGCTGCGCGACATGGCCCGGGAGAGAAGGCCCGTCAGGGCCGACGAGCGGTCACCCCTTGACCAGCCGCAGATGCGGGTGACCCGGCACCGGGCGCGGCACGAAGGGGGCCGGGGATTCCGCCATGCCGTCGGCCAGGACGGGGGCCATGCCTTCGGCGAGGACCGGGGCGGCGGCGTCCAGGGGCGTCACCGCGCGGCGCGCGATGCCAAAGCGGCGCGGTGCCCGCCCGATCACGCCCTCGGTGGCCAGGCAGCCCAGGGCGAGCGCGGTCGTCCCCGCGCGGTTGCGCAAGGGCAGGATCAACAGCCGCCCCTCGAGCGCGGGCCGACCGATGCCGCGTTCCGCCTCGAGCACCATTTCCAGGATCGCGGGCCCGGTGAACACCTTTTCCATGTGCCGGGCAAAATCGCTGCGGTCGGGCGGGTCGATCAGGCTGAGCATCGGCATGCCGCGCACGTCCATGCCCATCATTTCGGTCAGCTCCATTCCCGCGATGCGGAACCGCGCGACGCCGGGGGCCACCCGCTCGATGACGAAACTGTGCTCCAGCGCGCCCGCCATGCCGCGCGGGTCGACCTCGGCGCGCAGGGGGGGCTTGCCGTCCTGGCGCAACCCCTCCCAGTAGGCCCGGACCTCGGCCAGCGTGGCAAAGCGCGTGGCACCCGCCGTCATCGTGCGACCCCTCTCGCCGCCCCTGCCGAACCCCATGCCGAACATCGCGGCGTTCCTTTCTGCCTTGCGTCCCGCTGCATTGCCGTTTCGTCCCGCCTTTGCTACCCCGTCCGCCGGGGCCACCAAACACAGGGTTAACTCTGCCGCAACAGGTGTTACTCAAGCCTTAACATACACCCGACGGCGCGGATTCGGGTGGAAATCTAGACAAATGGTAAACACCTGCAACCTGCAGGAAAGGGGCACAACGTGACGTTGTCGATGACGGGCTATGCCACGCGGCGCGGGCAACGGGCCGGACAGGCCTGGACCTGGGACCTGCGCGGCGTGAACGGCAAGGGCCTGGACCTGCGCCTGCGCCTGCCCGACGGCATCGACGGGCTGGAACCGGGCGTCCGGGCCGAGGTGGCGCGCGCCGCGACACGGGGCAACCTGTCGCTGACCCTGAAAGTCGAGGCCGAGGCCGGCGCGGGGGCTGCATTCCGCGTCAACACGGGCGTCCTGGCCGACGTGCTGCGCGCGCTGGCGCAGGTGGAACAGGCGGCGATGACCGCAGGCGTCACGCTGGCGCAGGCGACCCAGGCCGAGGTGCTGGCGATCAGGGGCGTGGTCGACTATGCGGCGGCCGAGGCGGACACCGGCCCGCTGAAAGCCGCGTTGCTGGCCGATCTCGGGCCGCTCATGGCCGAGTTCAACGCGGCGCGCGCGGCCGAGGGCGCGGCACTGGCCGCCATCCTGTCGGCGCAGCTCGACCGCATCGCCACCCTGTCCGCCGAGGCGCGGACGGCTGCGGCGGCGCGGGCCGGAACCCAGGCCGAAACCCTGCGCACCCAGGTCGCGCGCGTGCTGGCCGAAGGGGTCGACGAGGCGCGGCTGGCGCAGGAACTGGCGATGCTGGCGGTCAAGGCCGACGTCACCGAAGAGGTGGACCGGCTGGACGCCCACGTCGCCGCCGCGCGGGCGCTGCTGGCCGATGCGGGCCCGGTCGGCAAGAAGTTCGACTTCCTGATGCAGGAATTCATGCGCGAGGCGAACACGCTGTGCTCCAAGGCCGCCTCGGGCGGGCTGACGCGCATCGGGCTTGACCTCAAGACCGTGATCGACCAGATGCGCGAGCAGGTCCAGAACGTGGAATGAAGATGGCGCGGAAGGGGCTTCTCCTGATCCTGTCCTCGCCTTCGGGCGCGGGCAAGACGACGCTGGCACGCATGCTGATGGCCTGGGATCCGACGATGCGGTTTTCCGTCTCGGCCACCACCCGCCCCCCCCGACCGGGTGAAGCGGACGGGCGCGAGTACCATTTCCGCAGCCGCGTGGCCTTCGAGGCGATGGTGGCGGAGGGCAAGATGCTGGAACATGCCGAGGTCTTCGGCAACCTCTACGGCTCGCCGCGGGGCCCGGTCGAGACCGCAATGGCCGAAGGCTGCGACACGCTGTTCGACATCGACTGGCAGGGCGGGCAGCAGATCCGCAACTCGGCGCTGGGGCGCGACGTGGTCAGCGTGTTCGTGCTGCCGCCGTCGATGGCGGAACTGGAACGCCGCCTGCGCGGGCGCGGCCAGGACAGTGCTGCGGTCATCGCGGACCGCATGGCGAAAAGCGAGAACGAGATCAGCCACTGGGCGGAATATGACTATGTGCTGGTGAACACCGATCTTGATATGACATTCAATACCTTGCAGACCATTCTTCAGGCAGAACGCGAACGCCGCGACCGCCAGCCCTGGCTGGCCGATTTCGTCCGCACCCTGAACCGGGAGTTCGAGGACCGATGATCTACACCCTGGACGGCATCACCCCCGACGTGGACCCCGACGCCTGGGTCGCCGATGACGTGAACCTGATCGGGCGCGTGGTGGTGATGGCCCTGGCCTCGGTCTGGTTCGGGGCCACACTGCGCGGCGACAACGAGGAAATCAGGGTCGGCGCGGGATCGAACGTGCAGGAAAATAGCGTCCTGCACACCGACATCGGGTTTCCCCTGATGATCGGCGCGAACTGCACGATCGGGCACCGCGCCATGCTGCACGGCTGCACCATCGGCGACGGCACGCTGATCGGGATGGGGGCCACGGTGCTGAATGGCGCGCGGATCGGCAAGGGTTGCCTGATCGGGGCCTGCGCCCTGATCACCGAGGGCAAGGAGATTCCCGACGGGTCGTTGGTCATGGGCGCGCCGGGCCGCGTCGTGCGCGTTCTGGACGCCACGGCTCAGGCGAAACTGCTGGCCTCGGCGGCGGGGTATCAGGCCAACGCGCGGCGGTTCCGCGCGGGCCTTCGGAGGGTTCCATGAAGATTGCAGGACGCGACATCGGGCCGGGGCATGCCCCCCTGGTCATCGCCGAGATCGGCATCAACCACGGTGGCGACCTGGCCGTGGCCAAGGAAATGGTGCGTCTGGCCGCTGGGGCCGGCTGCGAGATGATCAAGCACCAGACCCACATCATCGACGACGAGATGACGGATGAGGCGAAGTCGATCTTTCCCCCCAATGCCGACGTGTCGATCTGGCACGTCATGGAACGCTGCGCGTTGTCGCTGGACGCCGAGGCGGAACTGAAGCGCTACACCGAGAGCCTGGGCATGATCTGGATCAGCACGCCGTTTTCGCGCGCGGCGGCCGATTTCCTGGAAACCCTCGACGTGCCCGCCTACAAGATCGGCTCGGGCGAGGCCGACAACCTGCCGCTGATCCGCCACATCGCGCGGAAAGGAAAGCCGGTGATCCTGTCCACCGGCATGCAGACCATCGACACGATCCGCCGGTCGGTCGCGATCCTGGACGCGGCGGGCATCGACTATGCCCTGCTGGAATGCACGAACCTGTACCCCTCGCCGCCCGAGATCGTGTCGCTGCAAGGCGTGACGGACCTGCGCAATGCGTTCCCCAGGGCCGTCGTCGGCTTCTCGGACCATTCCATCGGCCCGGAAATGGCCCTGGCATCGGTGGCCCTCGGGGCCTGCATCCTGGAGCGGCATTACACCGACACGCGGTACCGCAAGGGCCCCGACATCATCAACTCGATGGACCCGGCCGAACTGCGCTTCCTGATCGACCGCAGCCGCGAAATCTGGACCGCCCTGCACAATCCCAAACAGCGGACGCAGGCCGAGGAGCCGGTCTACCGCTTTGCCCGCGCGTCGGTGGTGGCCGACCGCGACCTGGCGGCGGGCCATGTGATCGCCGAAGCCGACATCTGGGCGCGCCGTCCCGGCAGTGGCGAGATTGCGGGCTATGATTTCGACAAGGTCGTGGGCATGCGGCTGACCCGCGCCGTCACCCGCAACACGCAATTGAAGTGGAGCGATCTGGCGTGACGCGTGTGACTCGAACCCCTATCGGCGAACCCCAAACGTGATCTGACGTCGCGCGCGGCGCTCCGACCGGACGTCGAATCCCATCCCCGCCAGAAGTGCTTCGCACGCGGTTGTAGTGGATTGCCCCATTCGCTCGGCACCGGTATCGAAAGCTACAGTGCGGGTGCGTGCAAGCGTTTCTCGGGCACCTTCGATGACCTCGGGTTCAGCCCCCTCGGCATCGCACTTAAGAAATGCGATGTCGCCAATGCCCAGGCGAGCGGTCAGGCCGTCAAGCGTAACCGCCTGCAGCTTGATTTCGAGCGACTCCACGCCTTCGTCCGGGCGATAGATCGAACTGTTGGCGTCAGTTGGTTCGCTGAAGAAGCTTATCTCTTCGTCCGTATTCCAGATGACATGTTGTAGGCACTTCACATTGGCGCAGGTTTGAGTGTTGACCGTCAGGCAGCGAAAGACATGGGGGTCACCTTCTATAGCGTATACGACGGCACCAGTGTTCGCCAGCGCCAGCGTGAACTCGCCGATGTTGGCACCGATTTCAATGGCAACTTCGCCCGGTGCAATGTGGACCACATCTGACAAACCGAAGTGATGCACCAAAAGGTTGGATCGTCCAGACCAGCCGCGCTTGTACAACGTCCATCGGCCGGGCGCAGGTATGGCTAGCTGCCGGCCAGGTACCGTGACGAAGGTCAGGCCGTCGTCTTCCGACAATGCAACGCGGACGCGCCGGTTCAGGCCCAGCGCCGCCAACAGGTTGTTTCCGGCGATGCGCAGAGCCAGCCCGCGTGGTTTTGATGTGGTCATAGAGCTTTGCCTTCTGAGCGACTGATCGGTTATGTACAGATGGCGGCCAGCGTACAACAGCGGCGCGGCTGTGCCATGTTGCGGTCGGAGCAGCGCCGGGTATAGATGAATCTTCTGGTCCCGGACAGGTTCAATCCTTGCAACTTCAAGACCTCGCCATCCCCGTCTGGCTGATCAACCTGCCGCGTGCGACGGGCCGTCTGGCGACGATGCAGGTGCGGTTGCAGGCTATCGGGCTGGAGTACACCCCATTTCCCGGCGTGGACGGGCGGGCCGAGGCCGACCGGCTGGCGCGCAACATCGACCTTGCGGCGTTCGAGCGCAACATGGGGCGGCGGATGCTGTGGGGCGGCATGGGGTGCTATCATTCGCACCTGGGGGTCTGGCAGGCGTTTCTGGCGACCGACGCCCCGGCGGCGCTGGTGCTGGAGGATGACGTGATCTTCCACGACGATTTCCTGGAGGCCGTGCGGACCGGGCTGCGGGGTATCGCGCATTGGGATTTCCTCAAACTGAACTGCATCCGCGCCAAGCTGCCCGTCCGGCAGGGCCGCCTTGGAGCTTACGACCTGAACGCCTATGTCGGGCCTGCGACCGGCACCGGGGCCTACCTGATCACCCGCGCCTGCGCCGCGCGCCTGCTGCCGGCGATGCGCCATGTGACGCGGGCGACGGACCACGAGATCAACCGGTTCTTCCTGCACGACTTCCGCCTGCTGGGGCTGGAGCCTTTCCCGAGCCACCCCGAGCCGAACAACGTCAGCCTCATCACCGGCACCAACAACGGCGATGTGGTGAAACTCAGGGGGATGGCGCGGCTGCCGTACTACCGGCTCAAGGCCGCGAATTACCTGCGGCGCGCGGCGTGGCTGGCGCGCAGGGGGATGCTCTGGCCGCAACGTACCCAGTTGCTGCCCGAGGGGCCGACATGACCATTCGGCTGGCTGTCGATGGCCGCGAAGAACATCGGCGCGCGTTCCTTGACCGTCTGGTCGCGCGGTCGCAGGGCCGCGTCGAGATCGCCTTCCACATGGGCGAACCCGTGGCCGACATCTTCGGCCCCGACCTGAACCGCTTGCGCCCCGACCGCAACGGCGGGCTGCCGCTGCACGATTTTCGCCTGCAGGGTGCCGACCTGCCGCTGCTGGCGCAGCCCGCGTTCCGCGAGATGGTCGAGACGGCGGTCGACCAGTTGCACCGCACCGATCCGACCTATCGCTACCGGTCGCACAACATCCGCAACCTGCAGGATTACCTCGATACCTACCACATCCTGGCCGAGGCCTTGGCGCAGAAACTGCGCGACACCGGCGCGACGCATGCGCTGTTCATGAACGTGCCCCACGTGGGCTATGACACGATCCTGTACCACGTCGCCCAGGCCATGGGCCTGCACGTCACGGTGCTGAGCCAGACGATCTTTTCCAACCAGTTCTTCTCGATGCGGCGGATCGAGGATCAGGGTCGCTTCGACCCCGCAGGCAGCGATGCCCGGCCGATGCCCATCGAACGCGGGTCTGCGCCCGATCTGTTCTACATGGACGCCCGCTGGCAGAAGCAGTCGCCGCGCGGGCGGATCGGGGCGCGGGCGGTGGCCAGTTTCCTGCGCCACGTCGCGCTGCGCAGGCCCGCAAGCCTGCTGAACCCGGGCTACCTGGCCCGCACGCTGCGGCGGATCGCCGACATCTACGGCACGCTGCCCGACTGGCGCGACCCCTTCGCGCGGTTCTTCCACGACAACGAACTGGCGTATTTCGAGCATCTGGCCGATTTCGAGCATGCCGATTTCGACCTCGACGCGCCCTTCATCTATGTGCCGCTGCACAACCAGCCGGAACTGTCGACCTCGGCCCTGGGCGGCATCTGGCGCGACCAGTTGCTGCTGGTCGAGGCGCTGGCGGCGCAGTTGCCCGACGGCTGGCGCATCTATGTCAAGGAAAACCCCCGGCAAGGGGCCTTTGCGCGCGGGCCGATGTTCTTTCACCGGCTGAAACGCATCCGGGGCGTCACGCTGCTGCCCTCGGCCGCCAACACGCACGAATTGTCGGCGCGCGCGCGGTTCACCGCCACCGTGTCGGGCACGGCGGGGTGGGAGGCGCTGCGCAAGGGGCGGCCCGCGCTGGTGTTCGGCGCGGCCTGGTACCGGTCGCTGCCGGGGGCGGTGACCTGGCAGCCGGGCCTTGATTTCGAGGCCATCGCGCGCGTCACCTTTGACCACGCCGACCTGGAACGCGCGGCAGGGGCGCTGCTGGCGCGCTGCCACGAGGGGGTGCTGGAAACCATCTACACCCGCATCGTGCCCGGCTATGACCGCGACGCCAATGCCGAACGGGTCAGCGAGACGATGCTGGGCCTGGTCGAGGGGCGCATCCCCGTCACGTTCGGGGAACATCCATGACCGACCGCTTCATCCTGTGCATGAAATGGGGCCGCGCCTTTGGCCCCGACTACGTCAACGTCCTGCACAGCGCCTGCCGCCGGGCGATGGCCGCGCCGTTCCGGTTCGTCTGCCTGACCGATGACGGCGCGGGCTTCGACCCGGCCATCGAGGTGCTGCCGATCCCCGACCTCGGCCTGTCGCCGACCGACTGGTTCCGCCCCGGCGTCTGGCCCAAGATCGCGCTGTTCGACCGGCATTTCCACGGGTTGCGGGGCAGGGCGCTGTTCGTCGACCTGGACATGGTGATCCTGCGCGGCCTGGAGGGGTTCTTCGACGTGCCGGGCCGGATCGTCGGCACCGATGCCGGGCCGGGCTGGGGCAAGACGGGCGTCACTGCGCAACCTGAGTTCGGGTCGATGATCTTTGCCTATGACCTGGGCGGATTGCCCGAGATTGCCGAGACGTTCCGCGAAAGCCCCGCCGCCGCCTGGACGAAGCTGCGCCAGGAACAGCAGTACGTCCACCACATGGCCCCCGATGCGGGTTTCTGGCCCGCAGATTGGGTGATCAGCTTCAAGCGCGCGCTGCGCAGGCCGATCGGGCTGGACGTGGTGCTGCCGCCGAAGGCCCCGCCCGCGACCGCCCGCGTCGTGGCCTTCCACGGGCGGCCCCGCCCGTCCGACCTGATGCAGCCCGCCAAACTGTTCGGTGGCCGCCGGTTCTGGGACCGCTTTCCCCACATGGGCAATGGCCCGGTGCCCTGGATGGTCGACTACTGGCAGTCGAACGGCGGACGCCTGCCGTCCTGACCCCGGCGGTTGCGGCAGGGGTCAGTTCCCGCTATCCCGGACGACACCGCCTCCGAGGCCCCGATGACCCGATCCCTCCTCTTTCTCACCGGCACCCGCGCCGACTTCGGCAAGCTGGAACCCCTGGCCGCCGCCGCGCGCGATGCAGGCTTTGGCGTGGGCTTCTTCGTCACCGGCATGCACATGATGGACCGTTACGGCCTGACCAAGAACGAGGTCCATCGGACGCCCGGCGTCGCGGTCCACGAATTCCTGAACCAGCGTCCCGGTGATGCGCAGGACATCGTGCTGGCCAAGACCGTCACCGGGTTTTCCGACTATGTCACCGAACACCGCCCCGACCTGATCGTCACCCACGGCGACCGGATCGAGGCCCTGGCCTGCACGCTGGTCGCGGCCACGAACTACATCCGCTCGGCCCATGTCGAGGGGGGCGAGGTGTCGGGCACCATCGACGAGGTGTTCCGCCACTGCAATTCCAAGCTCGCCTTCGCGCATTTCGTGTCGTCCGAGGCCGCCGCCACCCGCGTCCGCGCCCTGGGAGAGCCGCCCGAGGCGATCCACGTCATCGGCTCGCCCGAACTCGATTTCCATGCCCAAGGCAGCGGCGTGACCATCGACGCGGTGCGGGCGCGCTACGGGATTCCCTTCACCGACTATGGCATCGCGGTCTTCCACCCGGTGACGTCCGAGGCCGCGACCATGGGGGCGCAGGCGGCGGCATTGTACGGGGCCATGGCCGACAGCGGGCGGTCCTTTGTCGTCGTGGCACCCAACAACGATCCCGGGTCGCAGGCGATCTTTGCCGTCCTGCAAGGGTTGCCGCGCGACCGCTTCCGCGTGCTGCCCTCGATGCGCTTCGCCCATTTCTCGGAACTGATGAAACATGCCAGCGTCATGGTCGGCAATTCCAGCGCCGGCGTGCGCGAGGCCCCGTTCCTGGGGCTGCCCTCGCTCGACGTAGGCTCGCGCCAGAACGGGCGGTCGGATGCGCCCTCGATCCGCACCTGCAGCGCCGACGACAGGGCGGCGATCCTGGCCTTTCTGGCGCAGGACTGGGGCCGCGCCTGGCCGCGCCATACCGGGTTCGGCGAGGGCCGCGCGGCGGACCGGTTCGTCGCGGTGCTGCAGGAGCCTGCGTTCTGGGCGCGCGGGCTGCAGAAAGAGTTCCGCGACATTGGCTAGGGCCGCGCCTGTGCCCGGCCGCAGGACCGGGGGGTTTCACACCCCCCGGACCCCCCGTGGGATATTTCTGGACAGAAAAAGGGGGAAGGGGCATGGCTAGGCCGCCAGGCCTGTCCCTGCGCGCCTATCTGGCGGTGTCGCACCTGATCCCGCTTGCAGCACCTTTCGTTCTGCGCCGCAGGCTGGCGCGCGGGCGCGAGGATGCGGCACGGTGGCGCGAAAAGCTGGGCCATGCGGGGCTGCCGCGCCCTGCAGGACCGCTGGTGTGGATGCATGCCGTGGGTCTGGGCGAGGTCATGGCGCTGCGCGGGCTGATCGCGGCGATGCCGCAGGACCTGTCGTTCCTGGTCACCTCCTCCGCCCGGTCCTCGGCGCAGGTGTTCGGCGCGAACCTGCCCGACCGGACGCGCCACCAGTACCTGCCGCTGGACGCGCCCGGCTATTTGCGCCGGTTCCTGGACCATTGGCAGCCCGACCTGTCGGTCTGGGCGGAACAGGACCTGTGGCCCGGCGCGGTGATCGCGGCGGACCGGCGCGGCACGCCGCTGGCGCTGGTCAACGCGCGGATGGACGCGGCGGCCTTTGCGCGGCGGCGGCGGGCGGCGGCGGTGTACCGCGACCTCATGTCCCGTTTCGCGCTGGTCGCGGCGCAGGATGCGGGCACGGCGGGCCATCTGGCGCTGCTTGGCGCGCGAGGCGTGCAGGTTACCGGGTCGCTCAAGGCCGCAAGCCCCCCCCTGGCCGCCGATCCGTCCGAGGTCGCTGGCATGCAGGCCGCGCTGGCCGGGCGGCGTGTGTGGCTGGCCGCCTCGACCCATGCGGGGGACGAGGCGGTGGTGCTGGAGGCACACCGGGCGCTGATGGCCGAGGACCCGTCGGCCTGTCTTGTCCTGGTGCCACGGGTGCCGGACCGGGCGGCCGAGGTGACGGCGGCGGCGCGTGGTCTGGCGGTGACGCTGCGCTCTGCCGGGGGGTTTCCGGGACCGGGCGTGTTCCTGGTGGACCGTTTCGGCGAGCTGGGCCTGTGGTACCGGGTGGCGCGGGTGGCGCTGGTCGGCGGCGGGTTCGGCATCGGCGGGCACAACCCGTGGGAGCCCGCACACCTGGGCTGCGCCGTGCTGCACGGGTCGGGGGTCGCGAACTTCGCCGCCGACTACGGCGCGCTGCATGCGGCGGACGCGGCGGTGCAGGTCACCACGCCGGGCGATGTTCTGACGGCGCTGGACGATCCCGCCATGGCGTCGCGCGCCGACCGCGCGCAGGGGCTGGCGCGGCAGGCGGCGGCGGGGCTGGCCCCGCTGGCCGGGGCACTTGCCGCCCTGGTGCGGCGATGAGCCTGCGCTGGTTCATGGTCCTCTACACCGCGCTGTGGATCGCGGGCCTGCCGCTGGTGCTGCTGTACCTGGCATGGCGGGGCCGCCGCGACCGCGACTATCTGCGCCACTGGCCCGAGCGGTTCGGGGTCTACCGGCAGCGGATGGCGGGGTCGGTCTGGATCCATGCGGTCAGTCTGGGCGAGATGCGCTCGGCCCTGCCCCTGGTGCGGGCGTTCCTGGGGCGGGGCGAGCGGGTGGTCATCACGCTCTTCACCCCCGCCGGGCGGCGCGAGGCCGCGCGCGTGCTGGCGGCCGAGATTGCGGCGGGGCAGGTCGCGGCGGTCTGGGTGCCGTTCGAGTATGGCTGGACATTCCGGCGGTTCTTCCGTGCCTTCCGCCCCCGCGCGGGGCTGGTGATGGAGGTGGAACACTGGCCGCGCATGATCCTGGCGGCAAGGCGCGCCGGGGTTCCGTTGTTCGCCTGCAATGCGCAGTACCCCTTGCGCAGTTTCGACAAGGACCGCCTGCAACGGCCATGGCGGCTGGCGCTGATCGGGCACTATGCCGGGGCGCTGGTGAAGTCCGGGGTGCAGGCGGAACGGTTCCGCGCGACGGGCCTGCGCGACGTCGTGGTGACGGGCGAGACGCGGTTCGACCAGCCGGTGCCGGACCGGTTGCTGCGCGCGGGGGCCGTGGCGCGGGCCTGGCTGGCGGCTTCGCGGCGGGTGGTGACGATCGCCAGTGCGGTCGAGGGCGAGGATGACATTTATGTGCAGGCAATCAATGAGCTGCAGGATCATCTTCGCACGTCAGATGAAGATGCGCTGATCCTCTATGTCCCCCGCCGCCCCGAGCGTTTCGCCGAAGTGGGCGCGCGGCTGCGCGGCGCGGGGTTTCGGGTGGGCGGGCGGTCGGACCTGTTCGATGCGGCCCTGTCGCCACAGGGGGCTGCGCCGCAGATCGACGTGCTTTTGGGCGATTCCCTTGGCGAGATGTATTTCTACCTTGCGATGTGCGACCGGGTCGTCGTGGGCGGCGGCTTCACCCCCGCAGGCGCGCACAACATCATCGAGCCCCTGGTGCTGGGCAAGCCGGTGCTGACCGGCCCGGTCACCTGGCCCATCGAATTCCCCTTTGCCGAGGCCGTGGCGGCAGGGCTGGCGCGGTCGGTGCCCGATGCGGCGTCCCTTGCGGCGGCCCTGGCGCGCCCCGCCCCGCATGACCCCGCCGCCATGGCCGCGTTCATCCAGGCGCATTCGGGGGCCGCCGCCCGCACGCTGGCCGCCCTCGACCGGCTTACCAGCCGCTGAACCCGCCGTCGACGTTCACCATCTGCCCGGTCATGTACCCGGCCTGCGGGCTGCACAGGAACAGCATGGCGTCGGCAATCTCGTCCGGCTGGGCCATGCGGCCCGCCATGATCAGCGCGCCGACGCGGGCCTGGAACTCGTCCGAATGGCCGTTGAACACCGCCCCCGGCGCGATGGTGTTCACCGTCGCCTGCCGGTTCGCCCAGTACCCCGCAAGCCACAGCGTCAGACCGTGGATGCCGGCCTTGGTCGTCGAATAGGCGCTGAAGCTGCGGAACGGCATGCCTTCATAGATCGCATGATGCGGCCCGTTCAGCGCATACATCGAGGCCACGTTGATCAGCGTCGCAGGCCACTTGCCGACGATGTCGCGGTCCATCTGGCGGGCGACCAGGAAAGCCCCTGTCAGGTTCGTGCGCAGGGTGCGGTCCCAGTCGTCGATGCTGGTGTTGGCGAAATCGGGAAACGGCTTGCCCGCCCCCATCAGCAACTCGCCCGTGATGGCCGCGTTGTTCAGCACGACGTTGGGTTTCCAGCCATCGGTCAGGATGTCGAGGAATATCTCGGTCACCTGCGATTCATCGGCCACATCAAGGGGATAGAAGCGGAAGTTCGGGTTTTCGCCATGCGCCGCGACCAGGGCATCGGCGCGCGCACCGGGCAGGTCTGACGCAATGACCCTGGCCCCCGCCGCCAGCATCCGCCGCACATAGGTGGACCCGAGCACGCCGCCCGATCCGGTGATGAAGATGGTGCGGGTGGTCAGGTCGGTCATGGGGTTCTCCGGGAAAGCAGCCATTCGACCATGTCGAAATCGAAGGGGCTGTCGATGTCGACGCAGCGTTCGGGCGGCATCAGGTAGGGGATCACGCGCCCGCCCCACAGCGACCCTGACGCGCGCAGATATGCGGGGGCGACGACATAGGTGGATGCCGCATGTTCATAGACCACGGGGGCCTGCTGGCGCGCCACGACCCCGCCGGGCAGGGGTTTGGAGACGTGCAGCGCGCCGGTGGCATCGGGTTCGACCAGGTTGAAGTAGGGGTTCTTGCGCGCCTCGCAGCAGGACATCACCATGTCGGGTGACTGCGACGCGAACAGGTCGAGCGCGCCGGTGATGTCGCCGGCCAGACGCAGGGGCGAGGTGCAGTCGAGGTCGAGGAAGGCCGTCACCGGCCCGCACAGGGGGTCCGACACCTCCAGCGCATGCTGCCAGACGCCCCATTTTCCGGCGGTGTCGGTGGCCAGATGGGCGGGCCGCAGGCCGATGGGTAACGCCCCCCGGCCCACGGCATGGGCGTAGATCGCCTCGTCGTCGGTCGAGACGACCACGGCCTCCACCGCCGGATGCGCGAACAGCTGGTCCAGCGACCAGTCGATCAGCGGCTTGCCGCAGATCGGGCGGAAATTCTTGCCGGGGACGCCCTTGGACCCCTTCCGCGCGCCGATATGGCCCAGGATCACGGGATGTCCTTTGCGATGGTGCCGGTGATGCGGCGCGCCTCCCAGGCCTGCGCGATCAGGCGGCAGGTGTCCTGCACCCGGTCGAAGGCGGGGAACAGCGGGTCGGCGACGGGGTTGCCTTGAACATGCATCAGGAAGTCGCGCATCAGGGCCAGGAACATGGCGTTGCGGTCCTGCGGAACGGGTTCGTCCATGAACCGGCCGGCGGCGAAGTCCATTGTGACGGGGCCGGTCAGCGTATCGATCCGCGCCTCGCGGATCAGGGCGGGCGCGAGGTAGTCCATCGCGATGCTGCCCACGGCCCCGTTCGCGGCGCGAAAGGTCAGGTGGCTGGCCACGTCGATGCCGGGATAGCCTACGTGGCCCAGGCTTTCGCAGGCGACCAGCGTCAGGCCGGGCAGCAGGCAGGCCGCCATGTCGATCTCGTGGCAGAGGTCAAGGAGGACACCGCCCCCTGTCGCCCGCGCCGCGTAGCTGTCGGAAAAGCGCCAGTCCGCGCGCCATTGGGTCACGTCATGGCCGATGGCGAAGGCAAAGCGGAAGACCTGCGACAGGTCGGCCCCCGCCAACCGCCGGAAGCCTTCGTGGTAGCGCATCATGAAGCCCACGGCGGACCGGCCCGCGACGGGGGCCGCAGCGGCGGCGATGGCGTCGAGGTCGGCCTGGCGGAAGGCCAGCGGTTTTTCGCAGTAGAACGGCACGCCCGCCGCCCCGCAGGCGGCGACCAGGGGCAGGCGGATGTCGGTCGCGGTGGCGATGACGGCGGCGTCCATGCCCGCGAGCCGCGCCGCCACGTCCTGCGCGGACGTCTCGCGCCAGGGCAGCAGCGTCACCTCGCAGCCGAGCCTGGCCAGGTTGGCCGCATGCCGCCGCCCGATGGACCCCGCCCCGATGACCAGTACCCGCAGCACCCGATAGCCCCCTTGCCTGCCCCGAGGCTAACCGGGGCGACCGGGAATGGCAAACCGATGCGCGCTATTCGGCGGCGCGGGCGGGCGGCGGGATGGTGCGGGGAATGGCCCTGTCGGGCGGATAGACCAGGCCCGCCGAAATGACCAGCTTGGCCGCATCCTCGATCGACATGTCGAGCAGGCGTACCTGGGATGCGGGCAGGAACACGACGTAGCCCGAGGTCGGGTTCGGCGTGGTCGGGATGTAGACGGTCACCAGCCTCTCGGAGCCGCCGATGATCTCTGCCACCTCGCCCCGCGCCTCGCCCGCGACAAAGCCCACCGACCACATGCCGGGGCGCGGAAACTCGATCAGGCAGGCGCGGTCGAAGGTGGGCTTGCCTTGGGCGAACACGGTTTCGGCAATCTGCTTCAGGCCGGTATAGATCGACCGCACGACCGGCAGGCGGTTCACCGTGCGTTCCGTCCAGTCGATGAACATGCGCCCGAGGATGCCCTTGGCGATCCAGCCGACGAAGATGGTGAAGACCAGGAACACCAGCACGCCGATGCCCCGCACGTTGAAATAGGTGTCATCGCCGAAATAGTATTTGATCAGCGTCTCGGGCTTCCACGCATGGGGCACGAAGGGCAGCACCCAGCTGTCGATCCAGCCTGTCACCACCCAGATGAAGTACAGCGTCAGGCCGATGGGCAGGATCACCACCAGCCCGGTCAGGAAGCTGGCGCGCAGGCCGCCCAGCAGGCCGCGCTTGCGGCCATGCGGATGGGGGGCGGGGTCGGTCATGGGGGTGGGCCTGCGGCTGGGGACGCGCCCGAACATAGGGACGGTGTGTGACAGGCACAATGGAAATCCCCGTGAAGACGGGGTCAGCCGGGCCCCGTGCCGCTTTGCCGGGCAATCGCGGCGGCGATGGCAGCCCCCAGCCGCGCGTTGTTCAGCACGAGTGCTATGTTGGCTGCCAGCGACCGCCCTTCGGTGATTTCGAACAGGCGTTGCAGCAGGAACGGGGTCACGGCCTTGGCGGCGACGCCCTGCGCTGCCGCCTCGGCCAGGGCGGTCTCGATGGCGGGCAGGATGTCGGCGCGGGCGATCTCGGCCTCGGGCGGGATCGGGTTCGCCACCAGCTGGCCGCCCGGCAGGCCCAGCCTGGCGCGCATCAGGTGGGCGGCGGCGACGGCGTCGGGGGTATCGAGGCGCAGGGGGGCGGTCAGGCCCGAGGAGCGCGACCAGAAGGCGGGAAAGTCGTCCTGGCCGAAGGCGATGACGGGCACGCCCAGGGTTTCCAGCACCTCGAGCGTCTTTGGCAGGTCGAGGATGGCCTTGGCCCCGGCGGCCACCACGGTGACGGGGGTTTCAGCCAGTTCGCGCAGGTCGGCCGAGATGTCGAAGCTGGCCTCAGCCCCGCGATGCACCCCGCCGATGCCGCCGGTGGCGAAGACGGCGATCCCGGCCAGATGCGCGCAGATCATCGTCGCGGCAACGGTCGTGGCCCCGCTGCCGCCGGTCGCCAGGCAGACGGCCAGGTCGGCGCGGCTGAGCTTGGCGACGCCCTTGGCCTGGCCCAGCCGGTCCAGTTCGTCCGGTAACAGCCCGACGTGGATGCGTCCCGCCATCACCGCGATGGTCGCGGGCACCGCGCCGCCGCCGCGCACGGCGGCCTCGACTGCGCGGGCGGTCTCCACGTTCTGCGGCCAGGGCATGCCGTGGGTGATGATGGTCGATTCCAGCGCCACGACGGGGCGGTTTTCGACAAGGGCGTCAGCCACTTCCGGGGTGATGTTCAAAGGCGGTGTCATGATCCGATCTCTCCCGAGACATAGTCGGCGGCGGCGCGCAGGGCGGCGGCAAGGGCGGCCTCGCGGCCCGCGCCCCGCCGTTCGGCCACGATATGGGCGGCCATGAACGTGTCGCCCGCCCCGGTCACGCGGGTGACCAGCACCGGCGGGGGCGCACCCGGGATAACGCCTGCGCCCTGGGTCCCCTCGGCGGCGGTGCGGCCGCCGTCGGTCACCAGCACCCGACGCGCCCCGCGCGCCAGCAACACTGCAGCGGCCTCGGGGGCCGACGTCAGCGGCACCTGGGCCAGCAGGCCGGCCTCTTCCAGGTTGACGTACAGCGTGGCCCTGGGATTGCCGAGCAGCGGCAGAAGGCGCAGCGCCTTGCCGGGGCTGGCCGGGGCCACGCGCAGGTCGGCGCGGGCGAACAGGGGCGACGCGGCGATGTCGGCCAGAAGCGCCTCGGTCAGGTTGCCGTCCAGCGCCACGGTCCCGGCAAAGGGGCGGTCCGCGCTGCCCAGCCGCCCGTCGGCCAGGGGTTGCAGGACCTTGTCGCCCGCCACCTCGAGCGAATGGGCATCGGCCACAGCGGCGATCAGGCCGTTCGCGCCCTCGATCGCCATGTAGCGGTCGGTCGGCAGGTCGTCGGACCGATAGACATGGGCGCAGTCCAGGCCCGCGCGCATGCAGGCGGCGATCAGGCCCTCCCCCTCGTCGTCGCGCCCGATGCTGGTCAGCAGCGCAGGCACAAGGCCGAACCGCCGCAGCGTCATCGCGATGTTCAGGGCGACGCCGCCGGGCAGGCGGGTGATGCGGCCCGGCACGTCCGACCCAAGCCGCATCGAGGCCGAGGACCGCCCGATGATGTCCCACAGGACCGAACCGATGCACAGGATGTCGGGCGTCATGCGCCCGTGTTGCCGCAGGCGCGGGCCCTGTGCAAGGGGGTCAGCCCTTGCGCTGTTCGGCCACGATCTGCCGCATGCCCTCCAGCGCCACATAGCCGCGCAGCATGATGCCGCCGATGACGAAGGTGGGCGTGCCGCTGATGTCCAGCTTGGTGGCCAGGTCGTGGTTCGCCTGGATCACCGCCGTGACCTCGGGGGCCGTTGTGCGTGCCATGATGGCGGCGGTGTCCAGGCCCAGGTCGGCGGCCAGGCGTTCCAGCGCGGGCCTGGTCGGTTCGCCCCGCAGCGCGATCAGCGCGTCGTGGACCTGCTTGTAGGCCTCGGGGCCGGCCAGTTGCAGCGTCGCGATGGCAAAGCGCGACGACAGGTCAGACGCCTCGCCCAGGATCGGGAACTCCTTGACGACAAAGCGGATGTTGCCGTCGCCGGACACCAGTTCCTCGACCTCGGGGGCCGCCTTGCGGCAATAGCCGCAGCGGTAGTCCATGAACTCGACCACGGTGATGTCGCCGTCGGGGTTGCCGCCGACCCAGCTGTTGGCGTCGTCGAAGATCGCGGCGGTGTTGTCGGCGATCACCTGCGCGTCCTTGGCCGCCGCACCGGCGGCCTGGCGTTCCTCCAGGATGGCGATGGCCTCCATCAGCACTTCGGGGTTTTCCAGCAGATAGGCCCGCACCTCGGCGCGGAAGGCCTGGCGTTCGGGGTCGGTCATGTCCTGTGCCGGGGCGGGCAGGGCCGCAGTCAGAAGGGCCGCGCTCAGGATCAGGGATTTCAGCGGGGACATGATCGGCCTTTGGGTGATGCAACGCGCGTGGCATGGACGATCCGGGCGGACCGCGCAAGGGCAGGATAGGGCGGGCCTGCGCAGGGCGACAGGTGGGGCGGGGGGCGATGTCCTGTTTGTGATGCGGGCCGGGGATGGGGCACGGGGTGGCTTGGCCCGGATTGGCAGACGCGGTATCGGACGGGAAGGGGCAAGGGGACCGCGATGGCCGGGGCAGTCTGGGGCAGGATGGTGGCAGGACTGGCGGTCTGGCTGCTGGTGCTCGTGGCGCTGGCCCCCGTGGCCCCCGCGCAGGACCTGTCCGCACTGGCGCGCCTTGACGCCAAAGGTTCGGCGGTCCGCGACGCGGGCGCAGGCATCGAGTTGCGCCTGGCGATCAGCCAGCCGGTGCCCTGGCGTGTGCGGCTGATGGCCGACCCGCCCCGCCTGGTGTTGGACATGCGCGAGGTCGACTGGCGCGGGCTGCCCGAGATGCCCCGGCAGGGGGTGCGGGTGCGCGACCTGCGCGCGGGTGTGTTCCGGCCAGGCTGGTCGCGGCTGGTGGCGGAACTGTCGGGGCCGTTCACCGTGACGCAGGCGGGGATGGCCACGGGCACAGGTGGTGCGGTGGTGACGATCCGGCTCGACCCGGCCACGCCACCGGCCTTTGCCGCCCGCGCCGCGATGGCCGACCCGCCCGACTGGACGGCCCCCGACCCCGCCGACCTGCCCCGGCCCGAACCGCGCGGTACGGGGCCGCTGGTCGTGGTGCTCGACCCCGGCCATGGCGGGCTTGACCCCGGTGCTGAGTTTGACGGCCAGACCGAGGCCGACCTGATGCTGATCTTCGCCCGCACCCTGAAAGAGGAGTTCCTGCGCCAGGGGGGTGCCCTGGTGGTGCTGACGCGGGACGAGGATGCGTTCGTGCCGCTGGAAACCCGCATCTCGATTGCCCGCGCCGCAGGGGCGCATGTGTTCCTGTCGCTGCACGCCGATGCCCTGGCCGAGGGGCAGGCGTCGGGGGCGACGCTGTACACCCTGTCGGACGAGGCCAGCGACAAGGCGACGGCGACCCTGGCCGAACGCCACGACCGCGACGACCTCTTGGCAGGGGTGGACCTGACCGAACAGGACGACCTGGTGGCGCAGGTGCTGATGGACATGGCGCGCACCGAAACCGCGCCGCGAATCGACCGTCTGGCCGGGGCGCTGGAAACGGCCATCAAGGCCGAGGGGCTGGCGATGCACCGCAAGCCGCGACAGGCGGGGGGGTTTTCGGTGCTGAAGTCGCCCGACATCCCCTCGGTTCTGATCGAACTGGGGTACCTGACCTCGCCCCGCGACCTGCGGCGGCTGACCGACCCCGACTGGCGCGACCGCATGGCCCGCGCGATCCGGGCGGGGGTGATGGCCTGGGCTGCCGAAGACGCCGCCCTGGCCGGCCTGCCGCGTTAGCGGCGGCTTGCCGGTCACGGCCCTTCGTTTTGCATCGCCGCCGAGGATCGGCTATAGCGGGGAAGTTCGGTCGGAAGGGGGCGCGGGCGTGGTCAGGTTTGTGGCATCGGCATTCGGCGCGCTGTTCACGGCGCTGACCCTGGGCCTGTTGTTCGTCGCGCTGACCATCGGAGCGGTGTTCTACATGTACGGCCGCGACCTGCCCAGTTCCGAAAGCCTCAAGAACTACACCCCGCCGACGATCAGCCGGATCTATTCGGGCGAGGGCCGCCTGATGGACGAATTCGCCAAGGAGGGCGAGCGGCGGGTGTTCGTCCCCATCGAGGAAATTCCGCAACTGGTGCAGGACGCCTTTGTCAGCGCCGAGGACAAGAATTTCTGGACGCACAAGGGATACGACGCGCGCGGCATCGCCGCCGCCGCCATCGAAGCCATCCAGACGCGTGGCCAGACCCTGCGCGGCGCGTCCACCATCACCCAGCAGGTGATGAAGAACTTCCTGCTGGGGGGCGAGCGCACGGGCGAGCGCAAGATCAAGGAGATCATGCTGGCCACCCGCTTCGAAGAGGTGCTGGACAAGAAGCACATCCTGGAAATCTATCTGAACGAGATCAACCTGGGCGCGCGCAGTTTTGGCGTGGTGGCGGCGGCGCAGGCCTATTTCAACAAGACGCTGGCCGAACTGTCGCCGGGCGAGGCGGCCTATCTCGCGGCGCTGCCCAAGTCGCCGGGCAAGGGCCTGCGCCCGGTCGAGGAATACGACCGTGCGGTCGAGCGACGCAACTTCGTGCTGCGCGAGATGTGGCAGAACGGCTATATTGACGAGGCGACGTTCAACGCGGAATCGACGCAGGAACTGCGCACGGTGCAGCGCGGCGACTATGATCGTTTCCGCGATTCGATGCCGACGCGGGATTACTTCACGGAAGAGATCGCGCGCCAGCTGTCCGCCAGTTTCGGGGACGAGGCCTTCTATGGCGGCGGTCTGACGATCCGCGCGACGATGGACCCCGACCTGCAGAAGGCGGCAGCCAGGGCGCTGCGCGTGGCGCTGGAAAAGTACGACCGGGGGCAGGGCATCTGGCGCGGCACGGGCAAGGTCCTGCCACCCGAGGTGCTGGCGTCCGAGGCGGACTGGCGCGCGGCCCTGGCCGAGGTGGCGGTGCCGCGCGATGTCGAGGGCTGGTTCCCGGCGGTGGTGCTGGAGGTCGGCGAGACCGATGCCCGCATCGGCATCGAGGCGGGGGCGAACGACGAGGACGGCCATTTCATCCCGGCCGAGGATGTGACCTGGGCGCGCAAGCGCCAGGCCGACGGCAAGCTCGGCCGCAAGGGCCGCGTCGCGGGCGACCTGGTGTCGGCAGGCGACGTGGTCCTGGTGCGCGCCGTGACATCGGACGAGGACGGCAGTTTCCGCCGCTGGTCGCTGCGCCAGGTGCCCGAGGTGCAGGGCGCGTTCATGGCGATGGACGTCCATTCGGGGCGCGTCCTGGCGATGCAGGGCGGGTTCAGCTATCAGGACAGCGTGTTCAACCGCGCGACGCAGGCGATGCGGCAGCCGGGGTCGTCGTTCAAGCCCTTCGTCTATGCCGCAGCACTCGACAGCGGATTCGCGCCCAACACCATCGTGGTCGATGCCCCGATCCAGATCGACACGCCCCAGGGTCTGTGGACGCCCAAGAACGCCTCGAACAAGTTCTATGGCCCGGCCCCGGTGCGCCTGGGCGTCGAGCAGTCGCGCAACCTGATGACGATCCGCATCGCGCAGGAAATCGGCATGGACACGGTGGCGAAGTACGCCGAGGAATTCGGCGTCTACGACCGCATGAACCAGGTGCTGGCGGCCTCGCTCGGGTCGGACGAGACCACGCTGTTCAAGATGGTGGCGGCCTATGCGATGTTCGCCAACGGCGGCGAGCGGGTGGAGCCGACGCTGGTCGACCGCGTGCAGGACCGCCAGGGTGTCACCCGCTATCGCCACGACCAGCGGGTCTGCGAAGACTGCGAACTGGCCAGCATCGACGCGGGCTTCCTGCCCGAGATCGTGTCCAAGCGCAGCCGCGTGATGGATGCGATCACCGCCTATCAGCTGACCTCGATGATGCAGGGCGTGATCACCCACGGCACGGCGCGCGGCATCAACCTGCCGGTGCCGGTGGCGGGCAAGACCGGCACCACCAATGATACCAAGGACGTGTGGTTCGTGGGCTATACCTCGAACATCGCGGCGGGCTGCTACATCGGCTATGACCAGCCGCGTTCGCTGGTCGGCGCCTCGGGCGGCGGCACCTGCGCGCCGGTGTTCCAGTCGTTCATGGAGGTGGCGGTCGAGAAATACGGCGGCTCCAAGTTCACCGTGCCGCCGGGCGGCTATTTCAAGAAGATCGACCGCTTTTCCGGCGCGATCCTGCCCGACAATGCCAGCGGCCCCAACGTGGTGGCCGAATATTTCCGCGAGGGCGAGGACCCGCTGTCGGGCCTGGGCGTGCTGGTCGACGGCGGCTTCGAGATGGGGTCGAACCTGCCCCTGTTCGCCTATGGCGAGACCGAGGGCGGCGGGGCCGTGGTGACGACCTCGACCGGCGAGCAGAAGGTCATCCCCAAACAGGCCGATTTCGGGACGCTGTCGTCGGGCGGGTTGTACTGACCATTGCCAATGAAATGGTGCGCTGAAGCGCACACTACCCGAAACTGTCGATCAGTGCCGGTGCGCAGGGTGCGCTTCAGCGCACCGTCCTGTCGAGAAGCCACCTGGCCATCTGGCGCTTGGCCTCTTCGTTGGAAATCACCTCGCCCCGGTCGATGGCGGAAAGACGATCCTCGACCACCTGCTGCACATACAGGTGATACTGGATGTCGTCATGCGTCGCGTCCTCGGGCAGGTCGCGGATCATCGCTTCGGCGCGAGCTTTGGCTGTGTTCATGCCCGAATCTAGCAGGAACCTTCGCCTCGGGGAAGCGTGGCCAGAGGGTCGTCTTGCCCGCGCCGTCCCTTCCCGCTATCACGCGGCCCTGATCACACCCCGAGGATCCCCATGCGCGCCGAGACCGAAGCCCATGCTGCAGCCATCCGGAAATCGCTGGCGCTTCTGGCGCAGCGGATGGACTGGGACACCGCGCCGCACCGGCTGGAAGAGTTCGAGGCGATGATCGAGGCACCCGACCTGTGGAACGATCCGGCCAAGGCGCAAAAGCTGATGCGCGAACGCCAGGCGCTGCTGGACGCGGTGTCGAGCTATCGGCTCATCGACACCGGCCTGCGCGAGAATGTCGAGCTGATCGAACTGGGCGAGGCCGAGGGCGACGCCGACATCGTGGCCGAGGCCGAGGCGGCGCTGAGGGCGCTGGTCGACACGGCGGCACAGAAGGAACTCGAGGCGCTGCTGGACGGCGAGGCGGACGGCAACGACACGTTTCTGGAAATCAACGCCGGGGCTGGCGGCACCGAAAGCTGCGACTGGGCGGCGATGCTGGCGCGGATGTATGTCCGCTGGGCCGAGGCCAAGGGATACTCGGTCGAGATGCAGGCCGAGACGGCGGGCGAAGAGGCGGGCATCCGGTCGGTCAGCTACAAGGTGATGGGCAGGAACGCCTATGGCTGGCTCAAGTCGGAATCGGGCGTGCACCGGCTGGTCCGCATCAGCCCCTATGACAGTGCGGCGCGCCGGCACACGTCGTTCAGTTCGGTCTGGGTCTATCCCGTGGTCGACGACAACATCGAGATCGAGGTGCACGACAAGGACATCCGCATCGACACCTACCGCTCGTCGGGTGCCGGCGGGCAGCACGTGAACAAGACCGACTCGGCGGTGCGGATCACCCACTTTCCCACCGGCATCGTGGTGACCAGTTCGCTCAAATCGCAGCACCAGAACCGCGACATCGCCATGCAGGCGCTGAAGTCGCGGCTGTACCAGCAGGAACTGGACCGCCGCAATGCCGCGATCAACGCGGCCCATGAATCCAAGGGCGACGCAGGCTGGGGCAACCAGATCCGCAGCTACGTCCTGCAGCCCTACCAGATGGTGAAGGACCTGCGCACGGGGGTCGAGACCAGCGACACCGGCGGGGTGCTGGACGGCGACCTCGACCGCTTCATGGCGGCGACGCTGGCGCTGGACGTGGCGGGCAAAAGCCGGGCCGAGGCGCAGGGCGAGGACTGACGCGCCCGTCAGGCGCGGTGCCCTTGGCCCCCCCGGACCCGCCCCGATTTGCGCCGGATCGGCAATAACCTGCGGGAATCGTTCCTGCAGGCGGCGGCCCCTCGCCTCTCTCTGAACACAGTTCTGGCCAGATTGGCGTGTTCCCTCCACCCTCGCACAGTGCCTGCCGGACGACGCCGCAGGAAGGGCAAAGGAGTGTCGCCGCCATGCAAGACGCCTATGAACAATACCTGCTGGAACTGGTGAACCGGGCCCGGCTGGACCCCATGGCGGAATATGCGCGGCTGGGTCAGTCGACCGGCCCGGTGGTGACAGGGGTGCAGGTTCTGGCCGG
This sequence comes from Gemmobacter sp., assembly GCA_052387255.1. GTDB lineage: Bacteria > Pseudomonadota > Alphaproteobacteria > Rhodobacterales > Rhodobacteraceae > JBBQXK01. Next base: position 31,709 of record JBQTJI010000015.1, read on the forward strand.
AAACAACGCGCTCGACACCGCGGCGGCGCAGCATTCGCAGCACATGCTGGCGGTGGATCTGTTCAACCATTCGAACATCGGCAACGGCACACCGGTCAGCCGCGCACAGGCCAACGGGTATTCCGGCGGCTATGTCGGCGAAAACATCGCCTGGTCCGGCACCACCGGCACGATCAACCTGATCTCCAGCATCGACAGCCACCACGCGGGCCTGATGAACAGCCCGGGCCACCGCGCCAACATCCTGAACGCCAGCTACAGCGAGATCGGCCTTGGCCGCGAGATCGGCGTCTTCACCAGCGGCCGCGACTGGAACGCCTCGATGCTGACCGAGGTGTTCGGTGACCGGTCGGGCAACCGGCTGCTGACCGGCGTGGTCTACGCGGACAGCAACGACAACGATTTCTACGGCGTGGGCGAGGGGCGGGGCGGCATTGCGGTGGCGGTGACGGCGGGAGGTGCCACGTCGTCGGCTGCGGCGGGCGGTTATGCCGTACAGGTCGTGGCAGGGCAGACCACGGTCACCATCGGCGGGGTCAGGGTGCAGCTGACCTTCGGCCAGGACAACATCAAGCTCGACCTCGTCGACGGCACGCGCGTCTTTGCGTCGGGTGACTTGCGCCTGCTGTCGGGGGCGACCGAGGGGCGGCTTCTGGGCCATGGAAACCTGAGCCTGACCGGGGCGAACACCGACGAGACGCTGGTCGGCAACCGCGGCGCGAACCGAATCAACGGCCGTGGCGGCGATGACGACATCCGCGGTGGCGAGGGCAACGACAAGCTGGCCGGCGGGGCGGGCGACGACACCCTGAACGGTGGCGCGGGCCGCGACGTGTTCATCTTCGGCAACGACTTTGGCCGTGATGTCGTGGCCGGGTTCGAGGACGGGCTTGACCGGTTCGACCTGCGTCCCCATGCGGCGACCGGCATTGCCGACCTTGCGATCACGGCCTTGGGCGGCAATGCGGTCATCACCGACGCCGACGGCAACACCATCACCGTGCTGGGCGCTGCCGGGCAGATCGGTGCTGCGGATTTCCTGTTCCTGGCCTGAAAGGGCCCGCACCGGCAAAACCGAAAAGGCCGCAGCGGACTGCGGCCTTCATGTCGGTGGCACGGGTCGCAGGCCTCTGCCTATGCCTCTGCGGCGCGGGCAAGCGGGGTCACCGCCGTGGGCCGACCGGCCGCCAGCGGATCGTCGGCGCGCTGCACCGAGCCCTCGAAATGCGCGCCCGATTCAATGGCGATGGTCTTGTGGATGATGTCGCCTTCGACCCGCGCGGTCGAGGTCAGGCGCACCTTCAGGCCCCGGACCCGACCGATGACCCGACCGTTGACGACGATGTCGTCGGCCACGATCTCGCCCCGGATGGTCGCGCTTTCGCCCACCGTCAGCAGATGCGCGCGGATGTCGCCCTCGACCGTGCCTTCCACCTGGATGTCGCCGGTGGTGCGCATGTTGCCGGTGATCACCAGATCCGACGACAGGATCGAGGCCGCCGGTTTGACGCCCGGCTTGGTCGGCGCAAAGTCCATCGTCGGTTTGGCAAGTGCAGTGTCGGGCATCCGGGGCTTCTCGGCTTCGGCCTGCTTGGGACCGGGTTCGTTGATACGGCTCTTAGAAAACATCTCTGGCTGCCCTGATGAAGGTCATGGGGTTCACGGCGCGTCCATTGTGCAGGACTTCGTAGTGAAGATGGGTGCCGGTCGACCGGCCTGAGGAACCCATATCACCGATCCGGTCCCCGCGCGACACTTTTTGCCCCTGGGACACGCGGATTTGGCTCATGTGCGCGAACCGCGTGACCAGACCGAAGCCGTGGTCGATGCGGACCGAACGGCCATAGCCGCCGTCCCAGCCGGCGAAACTGACCACGCCTTCGGCACCGGCATAGATCGGTGTGCCGGACGCTCCAGCAAAATCGGCCCCCTCGTGCATCCGCGTGCCGGCCCCCTTTGGGTCGCGGCGATAACCGAACCCGCTGGTAAAGCGGAACGCCGCCTTGACCGGCATCGCCAGCGGAAGCTTTCCGGCGGCGATGCGGTACATGTTCATCCGGTCCAGACCCTGCAGGATCGCGGCCGCCCGTGCCGAGTCGGGTGAGGCGACGGCGCTGCCCGAGGTCGACAGCGTCAGGGGGATCAGCGGGCCGCCCTGGCCCGAATAACCGCGCCGGACCGATTCCAGCAAGTCGTCGGGCGAAAGTCCGACCTCGCGGAACATCCGGTCGAGCGGCTCCATCGACACCGTCACCGCCTCTTCCAACTGGGCAAAGATCGCGTCGTTCCGGGCCTCCATCGCGCGCTTCTCGGCCATCACGGCCGTCGTCTCGTCGCGCGCTTCCTGTGCGATGCCCGCCATCGCGTCGCGCTCTTCGGCGGTGCCCGCCAGCGCGTCGGTCAGGATGCCCAACGTTGCCGTCGTGTCGCGCAGGCGGCTGTCGCCGGTGCGCCCCGACCCCGTCTCGCGCCGCAGGGTGGCGGCCAGAAGTGCCGCCTCGCCGCGCGCCTCGTCACGTTCCTTCATGGTGCGGCGCAGGGTGTTCTGGATCACGTCGATGCCGGTGGACAGCTCCTTGCGGCTTTCCTCGGACGCCAGCAGGCGCGCCTGCATCTTGGACACTTCGGCCAGCGCCAGGTTGAAGCGTTCCTGCGCGCGCACCGCCTCGTCCGCGCGCAGGTCGCGGTCGGCGGACAGCGCCGTCATCCGCGTTTCATACAGGCCCTGCTGGCGCTGCACCTGTTCGCGGGCATCGCCCGCACCGATCGAATCCATCAGCAGGATCGCCGTCGCCACCAGCGTCCAGCCCAGGACCAGCGCGCCGCCGACCGTGCCCGCCGCCTGCACGACGGGGGTCAGGCGGATGAACCGAGTCTCGATGTCGGATTTCAGGAACAGCCGCTGTTCGGGAAAGCGGCGCTCAAGCGCCGCGCTGACGCGGTAGGAGAGGCGTTTCAGCACGGTGTCGGTCCTGCCCAGTTGCTCTGTTCCAGGGTGCGCAATGGGTTGCGCGCCGCTGTTCCCCGCGACAAGCGATATTGTTCCCTGCCCCCTGCCGCAACACGGCAGTTCCAGGGTGCCCGCCGATCCGCCGCAATGCCCGGTTGTTGGGCGAAATTCTGCCGATCACGGCCCCCGATCTTCGGTTTTCAGGGGTCCCGCGGTTCGGCCGTCGGGCTGGCAAGGTCCCGATGGTCAGGCCTCGTCCGCCAGCGGCCAGTAGAAATCGGGGGGCAACCCGGCCTCGGCGCGCTTTTCGGTGTTGAAGGGCGGCTTCAGCGTGCCGTGGAAGTGGTGGCGGACAAGGGCATGGAAGGTCTCCTTCGGATCCAGCCCGTCGCGGCCGCACAGCCAGTTGAACCATTTCGCGCCATAGGCGACATGCCCGACGTCTTCGGCATAGATCGTGGTCAGCGCGGCCACCGCCTGCGCGTCGCCCGCGCCCTGGAACAGCGCGATCATGCCCGGCGTCACGTCCAGCCCCCGCGCCTCGAGCACCATGGGCACGACGGCCAGGCGGGCCAGGTGGTCGGTCGCGGTGTCCTCGGCGGCGCGCCACAGCCCCTCATGCGCGGGAAGCGCGCCGTAGTTGCTGCCGCGCGCTTCAAGACAGTCGCACAGAAGGTTGAAATGCTTCGATTCCTCGTCCGCCGCCCTGACCCAGTCGTCGTAGTAGCCGGGCGGCATCGGCACGTCGCAGAAGCGCGCGATGATGTCCCAGTGCAGATCGACCGCATTCAGTTCGATATGGGCCACGGCATGCAGCAAGGCGATGCGCCCCGCAGGTGTGCCGGGGCCGCGACGGGGCATGTCGCGGGGGGACAGCAGCAGCGGATGGTCCGGGCGGGCGGGCTTGGCGGGTGGCAGCGACCGACCGACGGGCAGCGGCGCACCGGCGGCACGGGCGGCGAACCAGGCGGCGGCATGGCGGTGCGACAGGGCGGTCTTGGCGCGACCGTCGGCGGTCGCCAGCACCTCGACCGCCATCGCGGTCAGCGTTGTCTGGTCGGGCATGGCCTGCACTGCAATGGCGCGTCCCGACCGGCCTTATGGCCTGTCGCCTTCTTTCAGGTTCATCCCATGACCGGTCGCCCCGGCGAAGGCCGGGGCCCCGAGGGTTTGCGCGCAGGGGATCGAGGTCCCGGCCTTCGCCGGGACGACCGGGCCGGATGGCGATGCCGTGAATCACATTGGTCGCGATACGCCCTAGGCCGGTCGGTCCGTCATGGCAACACCCCGCGAAGCCACAGCCCCGCGTGGTGTCAGTACAGGTCGGGCCGGGTGGGCCGGGCCTGCCAGTACAGCCGCGCCGCCAGCATCAGGCGGTCGCGCGGGGTGTCGCCGGTGGCCATCAGGCCCGCCGCCGCGGCCCGCGCCGCAAGGGGGGCCAGGGTGGCGGGTCCCGCCGCGCCATCGACCTCCAGCCGCTCGCCCAGTTCGTTCAGGATCAGTTGCAGCCCTGCGTCCAGCGCCTTGCGGTTCAGCCCGTTCAGCACCTTGTCGGCCATCTTCGCAGCCTCGGCGTCGGGCAGGAGTGCTGCCTTGGCCGCCCGCACGGCGGCATCGCCGGGGGTCAGTCCCGCAACCTTGCCATCCAGGATGATGTCGGCGCCGTTGGCCCCGCCCCAGCCGTCGCCGCGCGCCAGGCCCAGGTCATAATACGCCACCGCGCGGGCGGCATCGGCATCGCCCAGTTGCCCGCGCATCGCCATCCGCCCGAGCGTCGCGGGCGATTTGGGGTGGCCCCCGGCGGCAGCCTGTTCGAAATAGGCTGCGGCCTTGGCAAAATCGGGCTCGTTGCCGTCCAGGCCGTACAGCGCCACGAAACCCAGGTTGTGCATGCCGTAAATGTCGCCCCGGTCGAACGAGGCGCGCAGATAGGTCATGCCACGATCAGGCTGGTAGTGGTCGCTGTCCTTGGTCAGGAAATAGATGCCGAGTTCGTTCATCGCATAGGTGTGGCCCAGTTCTGCCGCCCGGTCTAAAAGGTCGAACCCGCGCTGCCGTTCGGCCGCCGTCTGGCCGTCGCGCAGCATGCGCAGGCCGCGCGCGTGGATGGCATAGGGGTCGCCCGCCGCGATGCCCTGTTCCAGAAGGTCGATCGCGCGGACCAGGTCCTGCGGGATCGCAAACAGGCTGCGGTCCAGCCGGTCGGTCATCAGAAGATAGGCCTCGGCCTGCAGCGACCGGGTATGCCCCGCCGCCCCTGCCGCACGGAAACTGTCCAGCGCCCCAACGAAATCGCCCGCCGCCTGCTGCGCCCGGCCCAGCTGGTGGCGGAACCGGGGGGTATCGGGGTCGCGCTCGACCGCCGCGCGGCAGGCGGCCAGCGCCGCCTTCACCTCGATCTCGTTCGGCAGCCGGTACAGGCCCACACCCTGCAGGTCCAGCGGATCGCCCGCCTGCACGTCGCAGGGGTCGGCGGGCAGGTCCAGGTCCACCGTGACCAGTTCGCGCGCGCCGGGCGGGCCGGTCTCGACCGTCACACGGTCGCGGTGGCCGAAGCCGGCGGTATCGGCCATGTTCCGTTCGCGCAGGTCGGGGCGGTAGTACAGGCTTTGCCCGCCGTCCAGCACCGCGATCTCGCCATTCGTGGGCAGTCCGGTCACGACCGCCCCTTCAAGCGCCTGCGTCCGCAGGTTGAACAGCGCCGGGGCAAGGTCGACCATGCGGTCGAAGGTCGCGTTCGCGGTCAGCGCGACGGGGGCCGTGCCGCGCGATGCAGTGCCGGCCGAGACCGGGACGGGCGCCGTCAGGAACGTGTCGTCGCCGGTCTGGCCGAAGGCAAAGGGCTGCGCCAGCGTCGAGCTTGACCACGGCGTCTGCGCCCCGCTGGTCGCGGCCACCACCATGTCGCGCACGCCGATCAGGATCTCGGGCAGGTCGCCTTCCGGCGCGGCCGAGACCGCGTTCATCAGCGCGGCGGTATAGGGGCTGTTGCCGCCGGGCGGACCATCGACCGCGACCTGCCCGGGGGACGATGAAAAGGCGACCAGCGAATTCAGCACGCTCTCGAAAGGCCCGAAGCCGGTCTGCGTCTCGGCCAGCGTGGCGTTCAGGTCGGTGGCCAGGCGGACGCCCGGAAAGGGGTTGCTGCGGCAGGCATCGACGAACACGACATGCACGCTGGCGCGGGCGGCCAGGCTGTCGATCACCCGGTCCAGCGTGATGGCATAGGCCGCAAGGTCGCCGGGGCTGGCAAAGGCGGCATCGGTCGGCAACAGGAAGTTGCGGTTGCCCACCTGCAGCCCGTGGCCCGCGTAGAAGAACACGACCTCGGACCCCAGCGGCAGGTTCAAGAGCGACTCGCGCAGCAGCGTCTCGAACGCGCGGCGGTCGAGGTTCTCGCCATGGCGCACGTCGAACCCGTACAGGCGCAGGAAGTCGGCCATGTCGGCGGCATCGCGCGCGGCGTTCGGCAGGTCTTCGACGCGGTCATAGTCCTGGTTGCCGATGACAATGGCGACGCGGGCAGGGACCAGCAGGCCCGTGTCGTCAGCCTGCGCCGGGCCGACAGACCCCAGTGCCGCGAACAGGGCCGCTGCCCGCAGCCGTGCCGACCGGTGCAGCACCGTCAGCCCCAGCCGCCGCCACCATCGCCGCCGCCGTCGCCGCCACCGTCACCCCCGCCATCGCCGCCGCCGCTGGAGCCACCGCCGTCAGAGCCGCCGCTGGAACCCCCTCCGTCAGAGCCACGACTTCCGTCGCCGCCGCTGCCGGTGCGTTCGGCAAGGGGTGCGGCAACAGCCTTGGGTGCCTTGCGCGCGACCGGTGTCGCCACAAAGGCCGGGCAGCCCCCGGCAGGTTGCGCATAGACGGCACCCGACGGGTCGGTGCAGGTCTGGACAGGGGTAGTCATCTGGCAGGCGGTCAGGGTCAGTGATGCGGCAAGACCCAGTGAAATCGGAAATCTTTGCATGGAAACACCTCGGGTAGATCAACTGGCATCAGGATGCGCCCTTGGCCCGCCGCCGCAACGATTCGTTTCGGCGACCGGGTCGCCGCCGGCGGGCTTTGGCCGGCGCGACCGTCACAGGCTGCGGGCGGCGTCCAGCACCTCGTCCGCGTGGCCCTTGACGCTGACGCGTGGCCAGATGCGGGCGACGTTGCCGCCTGCGTCGATCAGCACCGTCGTCCGCTCGACCCCCATGTAGGTCTTGCCGTACATGCTTTTCTCGACCCAGACGCCATAGTCCTCGCAGACATGGCCGGCCTCGTCCGATGCCAGGATGATGCGCAGCCCGTGCTTCTTGCAGAACTTGTCATGCGCCTTGACGCTGTCCTTGGACACGCCGATGACCTGGGTGTCGGCGGCATGGAACTGGTCCAGCCGCGAGGTGAAATCCAGCGCCTCGGTGGTGCAGCCGGGGGTGTCGTCCTTGGGGTAGAAGTACAGCACGACCTTGGCCCCCCGCAGCGACGACAGGGTGATGTCGGTGCCGCCGTCGCGCGGCAGGGTGAAGTCGGGGGCGGGCTGGCCTGGGGTCAGGGGCGTGGCGGTCTGGGGCATCGGCGGGTCTCCGGTCACAATGTGATGATGGCCTTGGGGGATGAGGGCCTTGGGGGATGACGGCCTTGGTGTTCTAGTTGCCTTCGGGCAGAGTTAAAGGCAACCCCGCCACAGACCGGGGCATGTCGGCGGGATGGCGGAGGTGGCAGGGGGCGGATGGACGGGGATCGGGCCAGCACGGGGGTGGCGGGCAGGCCGGCCGCAGGCCGCGCCGAGCCTGACGTGCTGTCCGGCAGCGACGCGACCGGTTCCGGTCGCGCGCCGCGCCTGACGCTGCGGCCGGTGGATGGTGATGACGGGAATGGCGGCGACGTGGTGGCCCGTGATGCGGTGGCCGACGATGGGGCCGACGCAATCGGCGATGACGGTGGCGATGCCGGCACCGACCCCGGTCCGCCCGCCGGTCCCGGCCCCCAGAAGCCTGCCCGCCCGACGATGGGCCAGCGGCGGCGTGCGCGGCGCATCGCGCGGGCCGAGCGGCCCGTGGGCGGTCCCTGGGTCATCGTCACGGTCATCCTGGTGCTGTTCGGCCTGGGCTTCGGCGCGCTGGCCCTGACCGGCAAGCCGGTGCGCCTGCCGGTCTGGCTGGTGGCCGAGGCCGAGGCGCGGCTGAACCGGGTGATGGCCGACCTGCCGATGGCGCAGGGGCTGGCGGCTGGGCGCGCGGGCGGCGGGGCGGCGGCGCTGTCGATCGGCGGTGCCGTCCTGTTCATCGACCGCGGCGACTGGACCCCGCGCCTGCTGCTCGAGGATCTGCGCCTGTTGCAGCCGGGCGGCAGCGCCGTCCTCAGCCTGCCCGAGGCGCGCTTTGCCGTCGACCCCGCCGCGCTGGTCCGGGGCCAGGTGCGGCTGACCTCGGTGCGGCTGGTGGGGGGACGGATGGTGCTGCGCCGCCTGCCCGACGGGCGGTTCGACCTGGCCTTCGGCGGGCAGATGCCGGCGCTGACCTTCGACACGCTGGCCGGCCTTCTGGATGCCGCCGATGCGGCCTTCGGGTCCGCCGCGCTGGCCAGCCTCGATCGCATCGAGGCCGAGGCGCTGACCCTGACCCTGCAGGACCAGCGCGCGGGCCGGACCTGGGACATGGGCGACGGGCGGCTGACGGTCGAACGCCGCGCGGACGGGCTGGCGGCGGAACTGGCGCTGTCGCTGGTCGGCGGGGCCTCGACGCCTGCCCAGGCGCGCCTGACCGTGGTGACCGAGGCGCAGGGGTCCGCCGCGCGCATCGGCGTGGCGGTCGACCGGGTGGCGGCGGCGGACATCGCGCTGCAGGCACCGGGCCTGGCCTGGCTGGGCGTGCTCGAGGCCGAGGTGTCGGGCGACTTTGCCGCCGAGTTCAACGCGGCGGGCGAGGTGGCGGGGCTCGAGGCCACGCTGGCGCTGGGGGCGGGCGCGCTGCGCCCCGCCGAAGGGGCCCCGCCGGTGCCGTTCAGCCGGGTCGCGCTGTCCTTCGGGTTCGATCCCTTGCGCGAACGGGTGACCTTGCGCGAACTGGCGGTGGACAGCGCCACGCTGCGGCTGGCCGCGACCGGCCATGCCGACCTGCCGGGCGTGCGCCGGGGTTTGCCCGACACGGCCATCGCCCAGATCGCGGTGCGGCAGATGCGGTTCGATCCCGAGGGGCTGTTTGAGGCCCCGGCAGAGTTCAGCGGGGGCGCGGTGGACCTGCGCCTGCGCCTGCGCCCTTTCTCGGTCGAGATCGGGCAGGCCACCCTTCTGGACGGCGACCGGACGCTGACCGCCAAGGGCCGCATCCAGGCCCTGGCCGAGGGGTGGAGCGTCGCCGTCGACGTGGCGCTGGATGCCATCGGCCATGACCGGCTGGTGGCGCTGTGGCCCTTGCAGGCGGTGCCCCGGACGCGGGCCTGGGCGGTGCGCAACTTTCAGGAAGGCACGCTGCTGAACGTCAAGGCAGCGCTGCGCAGCGCCCCGGGGACCGAGCCGAAACTGGCCCTGACCTATGACTTCAGCGGCGCGGGCGTGCGCTTCATGCCGACGCTGCCCCCGGTCGAAGGGGGCCACGGCTATGCCGTTCTGGAAGGTCTGCGCTATACCGTCGTGCTGGACGACGGTCATGTCACGGCCCCGGCGGGCGGCGCGCTGGATGTGTCGGGGTCGGTCTTCGTGGTGCCCGACGTTACCGAGGTGCCCGCCACGGGCGAGATCACGCTGCAAAGCCGGGGGTCGCTGACGGCGACGCTGGCGCTGCTGGACCAGCCGCCCTTTGGCTTCATCAGCAAGGCCGGGCAGCGGGTGGACCTGGGGGCCGGGCAGGTGACCGCCGGGGCCACGCTGCGCCTGCCCCTGATCGGCAAGGCGCAGCCGTCGCAGATCGAATGGCGCGTGGCGGGGCGGATCGCGGATTTCCGCTCGGACGTGCTGGTGCCGGGGCGGACGCTGACCGCGCCCGCGCTGACGGTGACGGCGGACAAGGGCGCGCTGGTGATCGCGGGCGCGGGGCAATTGCAGGGCGTGCCCTTCGATGCAACCTACCGCCAGCCGCTGGGGGCGGGCGGCAACGGCGGGGCGCGGGTGACGGGGACGGTCGAGATGTCGCAGGGGGCCGCGGGGCGGCTGCGCCTGGGTCTGCCCGAACGGCTGATGTCGGGCACCGCCACGGGCGAGATCGACGTGACGCTGGCCAGGGGTCGACCGCCCGAGTTGCGCCTGACCTTGGGCCTGCAGGGCCTTGGCCTGTCGATCCCCGAGCTTGGCTGGTCCAAGGCGCGGGCCGCGCGGGGCACGCTGGCGGTCGCGGCCACGCTGTCCACCCCCGCCGCCATCACCGACCTGTCGCTCAAGGCCGAGGGGCTGGAGGCCCGGGGCACCGTGTCGCTGCGCGGCGACGGATCGCTCGACCAGTTCCGCCTGTCACGGCTGCGGGTGGGGTCCTGGCTCGACGCCACGGCGCGGCTGACGGGGCAGGGGGCGGGACGGACGCCGCGCGTGGCGCTGACCGGCGGCACCCTGGACATCCGGCGGCTGCCTGGCGGCGGGCAGGGCGGCGGCGGGCCGTTGTCGCTGTCGCTCGACCGCGTGGTGCTCAGCGATACCATCACGCTGACCGGCGTTGCCGCCGACCTGACCACGCGGGGCGGCATTGCCGGGCCGTTTGCCGGGCAGGTCAATGGCGGGGCCGAGGTGCGGGGCTCGCTGCGCCCCGCCCAGGGCGGCACGGCAATCAGCCTGACCGGGTCGGATGCCGGGTCGGTGCTGTCCTCGGCGGGCATCTTTCCGAATGCGCGGGGGGGCACGCTGGAAATGACGGCGGTGCCGCGCGGGTCGGGCTATACCGGCCGCGCGGTGGTGCGCAACGTGCGGGTACGCAACACGCCGGTGCTGGCGGAACTGGTGAACGCGATCAGCGTCGTGGGGCTTCTGGAACAGCTGGACGGCGGGGGGCTGGTGTTCAGCGAGGCGGACGCCGATTTCCGCCTGACGCCCGATGCGGTCGAGATCACCCAAGGGGCGGCGGTCGGCGCATCGCTGGGGGTGTCGCTGGCCGGGCTCTATGACCTGCGGCGGGGGCGGCTGGACATGCAGGGCGTGATTTCGCCGATCTATCTGGTGAACGGCATCGGGGCCATCTTCACCCGGCGCGGCGAGGGGCTGTTCGGGTTCAACTATCGCCTGCGCGGCACGCCGTCGGACCCGCAGGTCACGGTCAACCCGCTGTCGGTGTTCACGCCCGGCATGTTCCGCGAAATCTTCCGCCGCCCCGCCCCGCGCATCGGTGAGGCGGGATGAGGCTGGACGACTTCGACTTCGACCTGCCCGAGGCGCTGATCGCCACGCGGCCCGCAAGGCCCCGGTCGTCGGCGCGGTTGCTGGTGGTGACGCCCGAGGCGCTGGCCGACCGCGTGGTGACCGACCTGCCCGGCCTTCTGCGGCCCGGCGACCGGCTGGTCCTGAACAACACGCGCGTGATTCCGGCGCGGCTGGCAGGGGTGCGGCGGCGGGGCGAGGCAAAGGCGCGCATCGAGGTGACGCTGATGGAGCCGGCGGCGGCAGGAGGCTGGCGGGCGCTGGCCCGGCCCCTGCGCAAGGTGGCAGAGGGCGAGGTGATCGCCTTCGGGGCCGGGCTTGAGGGGGAGGTGGCGGCCAAGGGCGAGGCTGACCTGCGGCTGGTGTTCAACCTGGAGGGCGCGGCCTTCGACGCGGCCCTGGCGCAGGCGGGGGTGATGCCGCTGCCGCCCTACATCGCCGCCAAACGCGCCCCCGACGTGGCGGACAACGACGACTACCAGACCGTGTTCGCCCGCCACGCAGGCGCCGTCGCCGCCCCCACGGCCTCGCTGCATTTCGACGCGGCACTTCTGCAGGCCATCGCCGCGCGCGGCGTGGCCTTTTCGGAAGTCACCCTGCACGTCGGCGCAGGCACCTTTCTGCCGGTGAAGGTCGAGGACGTGACCACCCACCGCATGCACGCCGAGTGGGGCGAGGTGACGGCGGCGGCCGCCCATGCCATCAACGCGACCCGCGCGGCGGGGGGCCGGGTGATCCCGGTCGGCACCACGGCGCTGCGCCTGATCGAAAGCGCCGCCGTTTCGGGCGTGGTGGAACCCTGGCGGGGCGAGACCGACATCTTCATCTATCCCGGCTACCGGTTCCGGGTGACGGACGGGCTGATGACGAACTTCCATTTGCCGAAGTCGACACTTCTGATGCTGGTGTCGGCGCTGATGGGGCAGGACCGGATGCGCAGCGCCTATGCCCATGCGGTGGCGCGGGGGTACCGGTTCTTTAGCTATGGCGACGCGTCGCTGCTGCTGCCGGAGGGGTAGAGCGCCTGCATCGCATGGGTCGGGATCGTGCCGGGCAGGGTCGCGGGTTGTGTAGCATCCTGCTGGCATTTCCCCCAGTTTGCGGTGAATGATGACGAAACCGCCGGGCACAGGGGGCCAAGTATGCTGGGTGTTCTGCGGACAAGCTGGCCGCTGCTCTTGGGCGTGATGCTGCTGATGATCGGGAACGGCATGCAGGCCTCGCTCCTCGGCATCCGGGGCAAGATCGAGGGGTTTTCGACCTTCGAGATGTCGATCGTGACCTCGGCCTATTTCGTGGGCTTCCTCGGCGGCAGCATGCGCACGCCGGCGATGATCCGGCGCGTCGGCCATGTGCGGGTCTTTGCCGCGATGGGGTCGGTCATCTCGGCGGTCCTCGTGCTGTACCCGATGCTGCCCGACTGGACGGCCTGGGCGCTGATGCGGGTGCTGATCGGGTTCTGTTTCAGTTCGATCTACATCACGTCCGAAAGCTGGCTGAACAACCTGGCCTCGAACGAGACGCGGGGGCAGGCGCTGTCGGCCTATATGATCGTGCAGATGATCGGCATCATCAGTTCGCAGGCGCTGTTGAACGTGGCCCATCCTTCGGGGTTCGAGCTGTTCGTGATCCCCTCGGTGCTGGTGTCGCTGGCGTTCCTGCCGATGCTGCTGGCCCCGACCCCCGCCCCCACCTTCAACACGATGAAGGGGATGAGCTTTTCCCGCCTGTTCCGCATCTCGCCCCTCGGTTGCGTCGGGATGCTGCTGACCGGGGGCATCTTTTCGGCGATGTTCGGGATGGCCTCGGTCTGGGGCTCGCTCGAGGGGCTGAGCGTCCGCCAGATTTCGCTGTTCGTCGGCGTCATGTACATCGGTGGCCTGCTGTTGCAGTACCCCCTGGGGTTCGCGTCGGACCGGATGGACCGCCGTCACCTGATCTTCGGGCTGTCGCTGGCGGGGGCGCTGGTGATGCTGGTCGTGGTCGTGGCGGCGCCGCCCTTTGGCGTGGTGCTGGTCGCGTCGTTCCTGCTGGGGGGTGTCACCAATCCGCTGTACGCGCTGCTGATCGCCTATACCAACGATTTCCTCGGCAAGGACGACATGGCGGCGGCCTCGGCGGGGATGATCTTTCTCAACGGGTTCGGGGCGATCTTCGGGCCGCTGGCCACCGGCTGGCTGATGGAGAACGTCGGCCCGGCGGGGTTCTTCCTGTTCATCGGCGTGCTGTTCGCGGGGCTTGCGGGCTATGCCGCCTGGCGCATGACACGGCGTGCGGCCCCGGCGAAAAGCCAGGGCGCGGCCACCATCGCGCCGACGGCTTCGGCCCTGGCGGTCGAGGCGGTGCTCGAGAAAGGGGCAAGCGATGCGCCCGGAACAGAAGGGAGGCGGCGATGAGCGATCCTGTGGCGGTGCTGCAGTACTGGCTGAACACGGTCGGGCCCGTCGGCTGGTACAAGGGCGGCGAGGATCTGGACGACGATGTGCGCGCCCGCTGGCAGGACCTGTGGGAAGCCGCGGAAGCGGGGGGCCTCGACCACTGGACAGAGGGGCCGGTGGGCAGCCTCGCCTTCATCATCCTGACCGACCAGTTTCCGCGCAACATGTTCCGCGACCAGGCCCGCGCCTTTGCCACCGACGCGGCCGCCCGCGCCGCCGCGCGCCGCGCGCTCGAGGCGGGATGGGACATGGCCGTGCCCGAACCCGAACGACAGTTCATGTATCTGCCGTTCGAACATTCCGAGGACGCAGACGATCAGGCACTTTCGGTCAGGCTGTTCACGGACCGCCTGCCGTCGCAGCCCGACAACATCCTCCATGCCCGCGTGCATGCCGAGGTGATCCGCCGCCATGGCCGCTTCCCGACGCGGAACGCAGCACTTGGCCGGGCGAACACGCCCGAAGAGGACGCCTACCTGGCCGAGGGCGGCTATGTGGCGCTGGTCAGGGCGATGCGCGACCCGGCGCAGGATCCACCGCAGGACTGACGCGGCAGACGGCGCGCCTCCCTCTCCCCTCGGGGGAGAGGGAGGGGGTGAGGGGGGAACAGCGCCGGTCGCCCGGTGCCAGCCATGCATCCATTGCATGGCGTTGCGGCGGCGGGTTTGTTGCGACGCTGCGCGTTGTGGTTTAAGGGTCAACCAGTTTTCCGGGGAGGGACGCATGGCTGCCACGAAGTTCGACATGATCGTGATCGGTGCCGGGCCGGGCGGCTACGTCGCGGCGATCCGGGGCTCGCAACTGGGCCTCAAGGTCGCCATCGTCGAACGCGAGCATCTGGGCGGCATCTGCCTGAACTGGGGCTGCATCCCGACCAAGGCGCTGCTGCGGTCGGCAGAAGTCTTTCATCTCATGCACCGGGCCAAGGAGTTCGGGCTGAAGGTCGAGGGCATCGGGTTCGACCTGGCCGCCGTGGTCGCGCGGTCGCGCGGGGTGGCCAAGCAATTGTCGGGCGGCATCGGCCATCTGATGAAGAAGAACAAGGTGACAGTGTTCATGGGGGCGGCCATGCTGGCCGGGGATGGCAAGGTGTCGGTCAAGACCGACAAGGGTTCCGAGGAGCTTGAGTCCGCGAACATCGTGGTTGCCACGGGGGCGCGGGCGCGCGAACTGCCGGGGCTCGAGGCGGACGGCGACCTCGTGTGGTCCTACAAGCATGCGCTGGTCGCCAGCCGCATGCCGAAAAAGCTGCTGGTCATCGGTTCGGGCGCCATCGGCATCGAGTTTGCCAGCTTCTTCAACACGCTCGGGTCCGACACCACGGTGGTCGAGGTGATGGACCGCATCCTGCCCGTGGAAGATGCCGAGATCGCCGCCTTCGCCAAGAAGGCCTTCGTCAAGCAGGGCATGACCATCCTCGAGAAGGCATCGGTCAAGAAGCTGGACCGCAAGCCGGGGCAGGGCGTGACCGCCCATATCGAGCAGGGCGGCAAGGTGGAAACCCGCGACTACGACACGGTCATCTCCGCCGTGGGCATCGTCGGCAATGTCGAGAACCTGGGGCTCGAGGCCCTGGGCGTGAAGATCGACCGCACCCATGTGGTGACGGACGAATACTGTCGCACGGGCGTTCAGGGCGTCTTTGCCATCGGCGACATCGCCGGGGCCCCCTGGCTGGCCCACAAGGCCAGCCACGAGGGCGTGATGGTGGCCGAACTGATCGCGGGCGGCCATCCCCACCCGATCAAGCCCAATTCCATCGCGGGCTGCACCTATTGCCAGCCGCAGGTGGCCTCGGTCGGCCTGACCGAGGAAAAGGCCAAGGCGGCGGGGCATACGGTCAAGGTCGGGCGTTTCCCCTTCATCGGCAACGGCAAGGCCATTGCGCTTGGCGAATCCGAGGGGATGATCAAGACCGTCTTCGACGCCACGTCCGGCGAACTCTTGGGCGCGCACATGATCGGGGCGGAAGTGACCGAACTGATCCAGGGCTATGTCGTGGGCCGCACGCTCGAGACGACCGAGGCGGAACTGATGGAAACCGTCTTCCCGCACCCGACCCTGTCCGAGATGATGCACGAGGCGGTGCTGGACGCCTACGGCCGGGCGCTGCATTTCTAGCGCAGGCGTCGGCTGATGTGCACGGGCGGCCGTTGGCGGGTAGGGTGCGTGCTTGCACGCACCGCCCGGCGCGAACGGTGCGTGCAAGCACGCCCCCTACGCGAAGTCACCGTGCCGATGCACTTCGCGCCCCTTGAACAGGGTCAGCAGCACCTGCGTGTCGCCGATCTGCCCATGCGGCACCGCAAAGATGTCGCGGTCGAGCACGATCAGATCGGCGGAGAATCCCGGTGACAGCCGCCCGGTATGGGCCCCGCGCCAGCAGGCGGCGGCGGCGTTCACGGTATAGCCCTGAACCGCCTCGGCCACGGTCAGGCGTTCGGCGGGCAGGAAGACGGGGGCCGATCCTTCGCGCGCGAGGGGCTGGCGGGTGACGGCGATCTCGATGATCTCGAAGGGGTTGAGCGTGCTGACCGCGAAATCCGACGACAGGCAGTACGCCGCACCCGCATCCAGCATCTGGCGGAAGGCATAGGTCTGGGCCAGCCGGTCGGGGCCGATCATCTCGAGGGCGATGTCGGGCACGGTCGGGTCGTAACGCGCCCACAAGGGCTGGATGTTGGCCATGGCCCCCAGGGCGGCGATGCGCGGGATGTCGGCGGGATCGACCGACTGCAGGTGGGCCAGCTGGTGCAGGCCGGGCCATGGGCCATTCGCCCGCCGGGCGGTCTCGAACCCGTCCAGCGCGGCGCGGGCGGCGGCGTCGCCGATGACATGCACATGGATCTGGAACCGCGCGGCATCAAGCGCCGTGAACAGGGCGGCGATCTGGTCGGGGGTGAACATCACGGGCGCATTGCCGCCGCCCGCGTCGGCATAGGGGGCCAGCATCGCGGCCGTGCGGTTCTCGAACACGCCATCGAAGAAGAACTTGGCGGAATGGATGTGGAAATCGGGGCCGGGATGGGCGGCCCGCAGGGCGGTCAGGCGGGCCAGCGCGGAGTCGGCCGTGTCCTTTGCGGTGACCAGTGCTGCGCCTGCCACGCGCAGGGTCAATGCGCCCTGTGCGGCCAGCGCACCATAGGCCGCGACGTTGTGGTCGACCACGCGCGGGTCGATGATGCCGGTCAACCCGTGGCGGTTGGCATGGGCCTGCCCGGCCCTTGCGCCCGCAAGGAATTCGTCGGGGCCAAGGGCGGGCAGGAACCGCATGGCAAAATGGATCGCGTCTTCGTGCAGCATGCCGGTCGCTTGGCCCGTGGCGTCGCGCACGAAATGGCCGTTGGCTGGGTCGGGCGTGTCATTGCCGATGCCGCAGAGCTCAATCGCACGGCTGTTCAGGCAGGCACAGTGACCGCTGTTGTCATAGAGGATCGCCGGGCGGTCGCTGACCACCGCGTCGATGACGGCCGCCGTCAGATTGTGGTCGCCGTACAGGCCCGGCTGCCAGCCGGTGCCGATGACGACGGGCAGGGTGACCTTTGCGGCATGGTCTGCCACGGCCCTTTGCAGGGCGGGCACGCCCTGCACATCCCACAGCGCCGCTGCCGTCACCATGTCGGTGCCGCCGTCCATCAGGTGCACATGCGCGTCCTGGAACCCCGGCAGCACCAGCCGCCCCCTTAGGTCGATCACCTGCGTTCCCGGCCCCGCCATCGCCCGGATGTCGGCATCCGACCCCAGCCGCAGGATTCGGCCCGCGCCAATGGCGATCCCCCGCGCGCGGGGGCAGGCCGTGTCCATCGTGCGGATGTCGGCATTCACCAGGATCAGGTCGGGGGTCATGCCCGCTCCAGTTCCGCCCAGTCCTCTGCCGGGATCACATAGGCCACTTCGTTCACATCCCGCGTCCAGCCGACGATGGCCAGGAACGGCACCGCCCCGACCTTGGTCGCATGCGGGTCATGGGGGTTGTTCCAGACGGGTTCATGCGCGGGCTTGATCGTCAGGTCCTTGCCGGGGCCGAACCGCCAGCCGTGCGGGCCGGTCAGCGGCACATACAACTCGGGTGCCGCATGGGCGTGGTCGCGGTACAGCACATGCGGCGCGATCAGGAACAAGTCCAGGCTATAGTCGCGCGCCCGGATCGGCCCGTCCTCATCCGCGATGTACGCATAGGCGTGGCCCATGGCAAATGCGTCGCCGATCTGGGCGCGGGGGTAGGCGTCATAGGTGATCCATCTCAGATGCGGCGCAGCCGCCGCGATGGCCGCGGACAGGGCGGGGTGGGTGGCCTCCAGCGCCGCCAGCGCCGTGCCCAGGTGGCGCGTGACCACCGGGTTCGGCGGGCCTGCCGCAACCTCTGGCGCAAAGGGCCGCAGCGCGCCCAGACCGGCCCGCACCTCGGGCACGCCGGGGCCGGGCAGGGTGGCCAGATACCCGTCGACGGCTTCTGCCAGGGTTGCAATGATTCCGGACGGGGACAGTCCCCGCGACGCCAGGACCGCCGCCGGATCCTCGGCGTCCAGATTGGCGCAGATGCGATAGACCTCCAGCATCTCGGCCCCGATCAGCCCGGCGTTGAACAGCGTCATCGCCGCGCCATAGCGCAGCCGTCCCGACCCCGGCCGACCCAGGGGGGTGGCCAGCAGCGCCCTTGCATCATCCAGTGTCCCGCTCATGCGGCATTCTCCCGATACGCCATCCGTGCATCCTTTTCGCGCCGCCGCTCGGACCGGTGCAGGATGTACCCCGCCACGGCCACGCCGATCCCTACCGCCACGACCATCAGCGTGGCCAGCGCGTTGATGTCGGGGGTGACGCCCAGCTTCACCTTGGACCAGATCAGAAGCGGCAGCGTGGTGTTGCCGGGGCCGGTGGTGAACTGGGTGATGACGACATCGTCCAGGCTGATGGTGAAGGCCAGAAGCCAGCCCGACAGGATGGCCGGGCTGATCACCGGCAGGGTCACGTCGCGCATCACCTGCCAGGGGCGGGACCCGAGGTCCATCGCCGCCTCCTCTATCGCCCGGTCGGCGGACAGCATGCGCGAATGCACGATGGTGGTGACGAAGACCATGGAAAAGGTGATATGCGCCAAGGTGATGGTGGTAAAGCCGCGGCTGCCGGGCCAGCCGGTGGTTTCCGCCATCAGGATGAACATCATCAGCATCGAGATGCCGGTGATCACCTCGGGCATCACCAGGGGTGCGGTGACGAGGCCCGAGAACAGGGTGCGCCCACGGAACCGGCGGAACCGGGCAAGGGCGACGCCCGCCATGGTGCCGAGGATGGTGGCGATGGTGGCCGACACGAGCGCGATCTTCAGCGACAGCACCAGCGCCGCCATCACCTGCCGGTTCGACCAGAGCGAGGCATACCACTTGGTCGAGAACCCGCCCCAGACGGTGACCAGCCGCGACCCGTTGAAGGAATAGACGATCATTGACAGGATCGGGATGTACAGGAACGCGAACCCGAAACACAGGATGACGATGAGGAGGGTCGAGTTGCGGGTCATGGCGGCAGCTCCCGCCGCGCCTCGGCCTTGGACTGGAAGTGCGTGTAGGCGATCATCGGGAACACCATCAGGAACAGCATGGCGACGGCGACCGACGACGCCATCGGCCAGTCGCGCGCGACGGCAAACTCGTCGCTGATGACGCGCCCGATCATGGGCCTTGCGGAATCGCCGACCAGCGACGGGATCACCAGTTCGCCCGCAGCAGGGATGAACACCAGAAGGCCGCCGGCGATGATGCCGGGGATCGACTGGGGCAGGGTGACATCGAGAAACACGCGCATGGGGCGCGACCCCAGATCCATCGCGGCCTCGTTCAGGTTGGGGTCCAGCCGTTCGAGGTTGGCGTAAAGCGGCAGGATCATGAACGGAAGGTAGGTATAGACCATCACCAGGCAGACGGCGAAGTTGGAGTGCATCATCGGCAGGGAATTCAGCGCCCAGGCTTCGGGCGTCACGGCATTGTACCACCCGGTCAGCATCTGGTTGAACCAGCTTTTCGACCCCATCAGCCCCATCCAGGCATAGACGCGCAGCAGGAACGACGTCCAGAACGGCAGGATCACCAGCATCATCAGCACCGTCCGCCAGCCCCGCCCGACCCGCGTCAGGGCCAGCGCCATGGGATAGCCGATCAACAGGCACAAGACCGTCGCCGTCGCGGCATTGACCAGCGAGGTCAGGAAGGCGCGCAGGTACAGCGGGTCGGTCACCAGCCGCGCATAGCCTTCCAGGTTGACCACCGGGTTCTCGCCACCATAGCCGAAGGGGGGCGCGGTCGGGGTGCGGGTGGCCACCGACATGGCCAGGACGATCAGGAACGGCACCAGGAACAGCAGGACCAGCCAGACATAGGGCACCGCGATGACGATGTCGGACCAGCCGCGCCGGTGGAACCAGCGGGCGAACCCGCTTCCGTGATCGGCCCCGGTGTTCATCTTGGCTCACGTATCCCCGCCGGAGGCTCCTGTGCCTGCCAACCCCGCAACGCCCGATTGCGGTGCACGGACGATGCCGCAGCGCCCCCTCTCCCCTTGGGGGAGAGGGCCGGGGTGAGGGGGTGCTGCGGTCGTGTCGGCGGCATGCCCCTCACTCCACCAGCAGGATCGCCGCGTCGGGCGCGAAGGACACCCACACCGCATCGTCCCAGTCGGCCACGCGGCCCCCTTCGCCCGTCCGCGCGGCGTTGACGGCGTGGGCCGACAGCAGCGCCCCCGAGGGCAGCACGATGCGGTAGAGCGAATCCTTGCCGAAATAGGCCAGGTCCTTGACCCGGCCCTGCACCGCGTTCGGCCCCTCGGGCCGGGCGCGCGCGATCGCCACCTTCTCGGGCCGCAGGGCCAGCGTGACCGGCCCGCCGGCCGTCAGTCCCGGCACGGCGCGGGCGGTGACGGTGGCGGCGAAGTCGGGCACCTCGACCTGCGCGAGGTCGCCGTCCACCGCCGCCACCCGCCCCGCCAGAAAGGTGATCGACCCGATGAAGCCCGCGACAAACCGGCTGGCGGGATATTCGTAGATGTCGGTCGGGGTGCCGACCTGCATCACCTGGCCCTTGTCCATCACCGCGATGCGGCTGGCCAGCGTCATCGCCTCTTCCTGGTCGTGCGTCACCACGATGAATGTCACGCCGGTGCGTTCCTGAATGCTCATCAGCTCGAACTGGGTCTGTTCGCGCAGCTTTTTGTCCAGCGCCGCCAGGGGTTCGTCCAGCAGCAGCAGTTTCGGCTGCCGCGCCAGCGCGCGGGCCAGCGCCACGCGCTGCCGCTGGCCGCCGGAAATCTGGTGCGGCTTGCGCGCCTCGAGCCCCGTCAGTTGCACGAGGTCGAGCATCGCCTTCACCCGCGCCGCGCGTTCGCCCGATGTCATGCGTTCGTGCTTCAGCCCGTAGCCCACGTTCGCGGCCACGGTCATGTGCGGGAACAGGGCATAGCTCTGGAACATCATGTGCACGGGGCGGTCCCAGGGTGCGACGCCCGACATGTCCTGCCCGTCCAGCAGGATGCGCCCCGCCGTCGGCTCCTCGAACCCCGCCAGCATGCGCAGCAGCGTGGTCTTGCCGCAGCCGGACCCGCCCAGCAGGGCGAAAATCTCGCCCCGCGCAATCGTCAGGGACACGTCGCGCACCGCCTCGAACGTGCCGAAGCGTTTCGTCACGCCCTGTACCGCCAGGAACGGTTCGCTCAAGTCAGCCCGCCTTGATCGTGGCCCAGGCGCGGTTGATCTCTCGGTCCTGCTCCTCGGTCTGGGTGCGGGTGGTGTAGAGCCGCTTCATCGATTCGGCATCCGGATAGACGGCGGGGTCGGACGCGATGGCAGGATCGACCAGCGCCGTCGCCGCCGCGTTGGCATTGGCATAGCCGGTGTAGTCCGTGCACGCCGCGATCACCTCGGGGCGCAGGAGGTAGGCGAGGAAGGCATGGGACTGGTCGACCTTGGTCGAGTCGGCCGGCAGGGCCCAGGTGTCGAACCACATCGGCGCGCCCGACTTGGGCACGTGATAGGCCAGGTTCAGCTCGATCCCCGCCTCGGCGGCGCGGGCCTTGGCCACGCCATAGTCGCCCGACCACGAGTTGACGACGCAGAGTTCCTGGTTGGCGATGGCGGTGACGTAGTTCGAGTTGTCGAAGGTGGTGATGTGCGGGCGGATTTTCGCGAAAGCCTCGGCCATCGTGGCATATTCCGCGGCCCCCGCCGTGTTCGGGTCCAGCCCCAGCCAGGACAGCACGGTGAAGCCGATGTCGGTCGGGCTGTCGAGGATCGAGATGCCGCAATCGGCCAGCTTTTCGGCATTCGCCGGGTCGAAGACGGTGGCCAGGTCGGCCAGGTCGGCGTCGGGCAGGCGTTCCTTCACCATGTCGACATTGTAGGTGAACCCGACCGAGCCCCACATGTAGGGCAACCCGTACTGGTTGCCGGGATCGTAGCCTTCGCAGATCTTCAGGATGGTGGGGTCGAGGTTTTCCCAGCCCGGCAGCTTGGAGCGGTCGAGCTTCTGGTAGATGCCGGAGGTGATGAATTGCGGCAGGCTGACACCCGCCATCAGCACCACGTCATAGCCCGACTGCCCGGCCAGCAACTTGGCCTGCATTTCCTCGGAGGAGGCATAGAGGTCATAGACCACCTCGATCCCGGTCTCGGCGGTAAAGTCGGCCAGCGTCGTCTCGCCGATGTAGTCGGACCAGTTGTAGACGTTGATCGACCTGGTCTGCGCCCAGGACGGGCGCACCCAGGGGGTGGCAAGGCCCGCGGCCATCGTGGCCAAGGTGGCGCGCCGGGTCAGAAGTCCTTTCGTTGACATCGTGGCATCCTTTCCTGGTGTCATGTTTTTGTTAACGTCCCGCAGGGACGCCGCCTGCGCAAATCAATTCCGCATTCGCGGCGGCCATGTCGCCCTCGGGCGGGGCCTGGGGCAGGGTCAGGACCGGGATCAGCGCGCGCAGGGCGTCGTGGTGGCGGCGCACGCCGTATTCCAGATCGGACAGGTGGAAATCCTCGAACGCGCGCGAGCGCATGGATTCGTTCGACCAGATCGACAGCTGCTGATCCTCTTTCGAGGTGTCGCGGTCGATGCGGAACGCAAGGTACCGTGCCGCCCGCGTCGCGCGGTCCTCGTGCGGGTGGCGGTAGATGCGGCCCGTCAGGCGGGTCTTGCCGGGGGACAGCGGCAGGTCCTGGTAGAACTGCACCGACTCGGGCGTGAAGGCGAAGACGGCATTGGGGAAGATGCCGTAGTAGGTCCAGGCGCGGCGCAGGTGGGGGGGAAGCCAGTCCTGCACGGGTGCCACCTCGAGGTAGCGCTTGACCGACCAGCGCCGACCGGGCGCGTCGCCGAACTCGCCGATCGAATGGGACAATCCGCCCGGATAGCTCAGGTCGCGGTAGGTCCGGCCATAGAGGTCTTGCAGGGCCGGGTGCGCCATGGCGACGTGGTAGCCTTCGTTGTCGACATCGCGGACGGACTTCCAGTTGACGGGCAGATCCTGCTGCCAGTCGAACCCCTTGGTGGGCAGGATGCCTGCGGCGCGATAGGCGGCAAAGTCGGCGTCGTAGGGGGCCAGCCATGCGGCCACGGGGGGCTGCGGGCCGGGGTGGAAGCGCAGGAAGACAAAGCCGTGGAACACCTCGATCTCGACCGGTTTCAGGCCGAACTCGCGCCGGTCCATGCCGCCGAAACTTTCGGGCCGCGCCGCACCGCGCAGGGTGCCGTCCAGGTTATAGACCCAGCCATGGAACGGGCAGACCATCGCCCCCTTGCAGGCCCCGCGCGTGCCGTCCACCACCCGCGCGCCCCGGTGGCGGCACAGGTTGTGAAAGGCCCGCACCTGCCCGTCCTGGCCGCGCATGACGACGGCGCGTTCGCCCAAGAGGTCGAAAGCGAACCAGTCGCCGGGGGCGGGGATGTCGTTGACGTGTCCCGCAACCTGCCAGTGGGTGAGGAAGACGTGGTCGCGTTCCAGGTCGAACAGGGCGGGCGAGTGATAGGCCCAGCCGGGCAGGCCGCGCCGGTCCCAGGTGGCGGGGGCGGGCAGGGCGGTGGTGAGCAAGGTCATGGCGTGGTCTCCAGCCGGTCCGTCACCCAACGGTGGAACCGGGCAATGTCGAATTCCTGCGGCATCAGGGTGGCGCTTGTGTAGGCGGGCGAGCGCAGCCCGCGCTGGTTCATCTCGGCGGCGGCCCCGTCCTGGTCGAGGACGAGGGTGGCAAATGCCGCGACCTGGCCCGCGTCAAAGCCCGGCTGTGCCAGGGTTTCGGGCGCGAACAGCCATTCGGCGGTCAGGCGGGTGGTCTCTGGCCCGGTCGGTTCCAGCCGCACGGCGCGGATGTAATCGACATGGGCCACGACATACATCGTGGGGTAGAGCGTGACGAAGGCATGGCCTGCGTCACGTTGTGCCTGCGTCAGGTCCGGGAATTCGGGGCCGCAGGGCTGGCCGTCCGTGCTCCAGGTGCGGGCGCCGGGTTTCAGGTTGCCCTGCGCCGTCCAGCCGGTGGTTTCCTCTGGCGACATGACACCCCGGCCATAGACCGGTACCATGTCGATCAGTTCGGGGTGAATGCCGGGGCAGTGCAGGCATTCGTTGTAGTTTTCCCAGAACACCTTCCAGTTGCAGGCTAGGTTGCGGGTGACGCGGTGGCCGGTGACCAAGGTGTCCATCGGCCAGTTGTCCAGCGCTGAAAGCCCCAGATCCGGGGTCAGCGGGCCGGGATCGGGGTTGAGAGACAGAAACAGGAACCCGTTCCAAAGGGTTGATGCAACGGGGTAAAGCCCGTGATCGTCCCGCACGAAATCGGGCGTCGGCGTGGCCGGCCCCGTGGCCACCAGCCGCCCGCCATCGGCGGCATAGGCCCAGGCGTGATAGGGGCATGTGATCAGCCTGCCCATGCGCCCCTCGGCGGCGCAAAGCTCCGCGCCCCGGTGGCGGCAGGTGTTGTGGTAGGCCGAAACCGCGCCATCCGGCGTGCGGCACACGATCACCGGGCTACCTGCCAGTGTCAGGGGCCGGATGGTGCCCGGGGCCAAGTCGCCCAGACGCCCGACGCAGACCCACTCCCGCGCCCAGATCGCCCGCATCTCGTGCGCGAACCACTCGTGCGACAGATAGGCGTCGCGTGGCAGGCCGGGGGGGCAGTGGTCAAGCAGCGGAGAGGACATCAGAACCGCTCCGGTGGCGTGGCGCGGCGGCGGGCGGGGTTCCAGAACGGGCGTTCGACCACGCGGACGGGCAGCATCAGCTTGGCATACTGCAATTCGCGCATCGCATAGATCTCGACCCACAGGTCGCGGCCCGCGCGGTGTCTCCACTGCACCTGCGCCAGCGCGACGCTGGCCTTGCAGGCGGGCGACCAGGCGGCGGCGGAGATGGTGCCGACCTCGGTGCGCTTGGCGTGGTACAGGATCGCGCCCTCGGCCGCGACGTTGCCGGGGATGTCGAGGCCGACCAGCGTCCAGCGGCTGGTGCCCCTGTCGCGCTCGGCCAGCAGGGCGCGGCGGCCGGTGAACGGCCCCTTGTCCCAGTCGATCATCCAGCCGAGGCCCAGTTCGACGGGCGACCGGGTGCGATCCTCGCGCACCGCCTGGTCGGCGGGGATGAAGTCCATGTTGGTGATGATGAACCCGGCCTCGATCCGCGCCAGATCGAGGGCGTCGCCCCCCACGGGGCGCAGGCCATAGGGCGCGCCGTGGCGCATCAGGTGGTCCCAGAGGGGCAGCGCCTGCGCGGGGTCAAGCCACAGCTCGTACCCCAGATCGCCGGTGAACCCGGTGCGCGAGATGCGGATGTCGCCGACCGGGGTGGCAAAGACCGCATGGCGGAACGGCTTCAGCGCCGACACGTCGATGCCCGCAGCCTGCAGCACCGTGGCCGTCGTCGGCCCCTGCAGCGACAGGGCGGCAACCTCGGATGTCTCGTCCCGCAGGGTCACGTCGAACCCGACCGCAGAGTCCAGCAGCCACGGCAGGTGCCGCTCCTGGCAGCACAGGCGGAAATCCTGCGGCCCCAGCCGGAACAGCGTGCCGTCATCCAGAATCTGCCCCGCATCGTCGGTCCAGGCGGTGTAGTGGACGCCGCCGGGGGTCAGTCTCGCGGCGTTGCGGATGGTCAGGCGGTTCAGGAAATCGGCGGCATCGGGGCCGGTGATGCGGTACTTGGTCATCGGGCACAGGTCATAGAGCGTGGCCGCGTTGCGGATCGCGGTATGCTCCATCGCGCTGTCGCCAAAGCACAGCGCCACGGTATGGCCCGCCCATGCCCCCCAGCGGTTCAGGATGTTCAGGGGGGCGGTGCGCGCATGGAAGGGCGTCGGCAGCAGGGGCGCGCGGAAATGGGTCAGGTCCATCACGCCGCCCCCTTCAGGATGGCCCCGGCGGCGTTCCAGCCCGGCGTGCCGGTGATCCAGCCGCCCGGATGGCTGCCCGCGCCCGCCAGCCACAGGCCGGGGACCGGGGTTTCGTACTGCGCCGCCTGGGCGAGCGGCCGCAGGAACAGCATCTGCTCGACCGACAGTTCCGCGCCGCCGTGCCAGTTGCCGCCATCGGTGCCGAAACGGGCCTCGATGTCGCCGGGCATCAGCATCTCGGCATGGGCGATCATCGCGCGGATGCCGGGGGCGTGGGTTTCAAGGACGGCAAGCGTGTTCTCCAGCATCTGCGAGCGCGCTTGGTCCGGGTCGGCGGGCGCATGGGGCGCGAACTGCACGATGGCGGAAAGCACGTGGTGGCCCTCGGGGGCATAGGTGTGGTCGTGGGCGGAAGGGATCACGATCTCCATCACCGGCTGCGCGGGCACCTCGCCGTATTTGCCGGGGTTGAAGGCATCCTCGACGGCGTTGACCGATGGTGCGATGACCAGCCGCGTGCGCAGGTCTGCGCCCCGGAAATCGGGGGTGCCGGTGAGGGCGAGGTGCAGCTTGGCCGCCGCCCCGCGCGCGCGGATCTGGCCCGCGGCGGTGTGGAACCCGGTGTCGAGGGCGCGCGGGCCGACAAGGCTGCGGAACGTGGTGCGGGGGCCGATGGCAGAGACGATCAGGGGGGCCGTCAGCACCTCGCCGGTGGCGAGGGTGACGCCGGTGGCGCGGTGGTTTTCCGTGCTGATCGCGGTGACAGGGGCATCGGTGCGGATGGTGACGCCGGCGGTCGTCAGGGCCTTGGCCATGGCCGTGGCCAGGGCGGCGGGCCCGCCACGGGGCAGGGACATCGGCCCCAGCGACAGGCGGTTCAGAGCCAAGATCAGGGTGTTGGGCGAACGTGGCCCGGCCCAGGCCCCGAGCGTGGCGTCAAAGGCGAACAACCCGCGCAACAGGTCGTCGGACAGTTCGTCCTCGGCCACGTCGGCGGCATTGGTCAGGATCACGCGCAGGAAGTCGCGGAACGCGGGCTTGCCCATGCTGCGCAGCCCGAAGGCCAGTTTCGCCAGCTTGCCCCATTCGTTGCAGCCCCCCGCCAGACGCGGCAGCGTCATGGCGCGGAACGGGGCGAGGGCATTGGCATAGCGGGTCAGGCGCAGGGTCAGGGCCGACCAGCGGGCGGCGTCGGGGCCGTCGGTGGTGGCAGTGTGGACGCGGCGATGCTGGCCGTCGGCGGACAGGGCGGTGGTCGCGATGTCGGTCTCGGCATAGCCGAGACCATGCCGTGCCAGGTCCATCGCGGCGGACAAGCGCGGGTCGAGCGCCGGTGTCAGATGCGCAAGGGCGGGCACCTTGTAGCCCGGTGCGAATTCCGCCGTCGCGGCCCCGCCGCCGGGGGTTGCCGACGCCTCGAGCAGCGTGACCTTGTGCCCTGCCTTGGCGAGGCGGAAGGCGCAGGCCATGCCGTTGGTGCCGCCGCCGATGATGATCGCGTCAGAGGACGGCATAGGCATCGCTCATGTCGGATGGCCTGCCGATACTGCGCAGAATCTCGGCCGCCGCGTTGCGCCCCGGCGCGCCCATCACGCCGCCGCCGGGATGGGTGGACGACCCGCACATCCACAGGTCGCGGATGGGCGAGCGGTACTGCGCATAGCCGGGGACGGGGCGGTTGAACAGCAGCTGGTCGAAGGTCAGCTCGCCTTGGAAGATGTTGCCTTCGGTCAGCCCGACCTCGGTCTCAAGTTCGCGCGGCGTGCGAACTTCGACGTGCAACACCCTGTTCCTGAAGCCGGGCGCGTAGGCCTCGATCTGATCGAGGCAGGTGTCGCGGAAGGCGTCGCGGTCGGCATCGGTCCAGTCGCGGCCTTCGATCCTGGGCGGGGCGTATTGCACGAAGCAGGACATGAAATGCTTGCCTGGCGGGGCCATGGTGGGGTCGATCATGGTGGGGATCATCATGTCCTGGAACGGATCGCGCGAAAAGCGGCCCGCCTTCCAGTCGTCATAGGCGCGTTCCATGCGGGGGATGCTGTCGGTGAAGTGCAGATCCCCCTTGAGCATCGGCGACCCTTCGGGCAGCGCCGGGAACACCGGGGCGGCGTCGAGTGCGATGTTCAGCTTGCCGCTGGACCCCCGCGTCTTGAACTTTCGGACCGAGGCCACGAAGTCGCCCGGCAGATGGCGTTCCTCGACGTGTTTCAGGAAGGTGCGCTTGACGTCCATGTTGGAAACCACGCGGGCGGCGCTGATCACCTCGCCGTCGTCCAGCATCACGCCGGTCGCGCGGTCGCCCGCGACCATGATCCGCGCCACACCCTTGCCCGCCTCGATCCGGCCCCCCGCCGCGCGGAAGGATGCGGCGAGTGCCTTGGTGATCGACCCCATGCCGCCGCGCGCAAACCCCCAGGCCCCGATGTTGCCGTCCACGTCGCCCATGTAGTGGTGCAAGAGGACATAGGCCGACCCCGGCGACATGGGGCCAAGCGCGGTGCCGATGATCGCGCTGACGGCGAGATAGCCCTTGATCACGGGATTCTCGAAGTATTCGTCGAGAAAGTCCGAAATGCTCATGGTCCAGAAGCGGATCATCTGCGCGATCTGGGGGCCGGACATCCTGCCCACCGTGCGGCCCAGGTACGCCAGTTCCGACAGGTCGCGGGGGCGGAAACTGGCCGGATCGGGGGGCGTGCGCATCAGCAGGGGCCGGATGAACCGGCAGAACCGCAGGATGTCGCGGGAATAGCGGTCGTAAGCCTCGGCGTCCCGCGCCGAATGGCGCTGGAACTCGCGCCGGTTGGCGTCGTGGTCGCGGAACATGGCAAGGTATCCGCCACCTTCCGTGAACACCGCGCCGCCCTCGTAGGGCAGGATCTGCAACCCGTGCCTGACCAGGTCGAGGTCGCGCATGATCTCGGGGCGGAACAGCGACGAGACATAGGAACAGTTGGAATAGGTGAAGCCGGGGTACAGCTCGCGGCTGACCGCAGCCCCGCCGATCCAGTCGTTCTTTTCCACGACGCAGACCGACAGCCCGGCCCTTGCCAGATAGCAGGCGGTGACAAGGCCGTTGTGGCCAGCCCCGATGATCAGCGCGTCAAGGGTCATCGCCGGATCAGCCCCCGATCGCGTCCTTGACCGGACTGACGCGTTCAAGCGTTTCCAGCGTCAGGTCGACGGCGGTTTCCACGGCGCGCAGCGTGTCGGTCAGGCAGGTGTCGTCCAGGCCGTGCGCCTCGCACATGAACCAGGGCTCGCGGCTGTCGGGTTCGCAGATCACGCCCAGGTCGTGCAGGAAATGGGCCATCTGGTCGTAGAAGGTATAGTCCGACGTCTTCCACGCGCGATAGTTGTCGGGGGCCTTTGCGGCGAAGAACAGGCCGAACATCGACGGATGCCCGGTGTAGGAATGCACGATGCCGCGCGCGTTCAGGATCGTGGAAATCCCCGCCTTCAGCCGCTCGCCGTAAGCGGCAAGGGTTTCCAGCGCAGGCGTCTCGTCCAGGATGCGCAGGCATTCCTCGGCGGCGGCAAGGCTCACGGAGTGGGCGGTGTAGGTGCCGCCATGCGACGCCCCGCCATAGCGGAAGGTGCGCATCACATCCTCGCGCCCCGCCACCAGCGAAATCGGATAGCCGTTGGCGACGGCCTTGGCAAAGGTGGTGATGTCGGGACGCACGCCCATGATGCCCTGGATGCCACTCTTGCCCACGCGGAACCCGGTCTTGACCTCGTCGATGATCAGCATGACGCCGTACTGGTCGCACAGCCGCCGGGCCAGTTGCACATATTCGACCTGCGCCGTGATCGCGCAGCAGTTGCCCTGGATCGGCTCGATCAGCATCGCGGCCAGATGGTCGCCGTGGCGGCGGAAGGTATCCTCCAGCCGCTGGAAATCGTTCATCGGCACCAGATGGGCCAGTTGTTTCACCGTCTGGGGAATGCCCTTGCCGTAGGGGACGACTTCGGGATCAAGGTTCGACCCCGCGTCCCAATCCTCGACGTTCGCCATCCACATCGCGGCGTCGAACAGCCCGTGATAGCCGCCCTCGACCAGCAGATAGCTTTCGCGCCCCGTGAAGGCGCGGGCCAGGCGCAGCGCGGCCATCACCGCCTCGGTCCCCGAGTTGGAAAAGCGCACCAGTTCAGCGGCAGGCACCATCTTGGCGATACGGTCGGCGACGATCAGTTCGCGCTCGGTCGACAGGGCGAAGACGCCGCCCACCTGCATGCCGCGCATCGCGGCGGCATCGACGCGGTCGTCGGCATAGCCCAGGATCGCCGGGCCATAGCCCAGGCGGTAATCGACGTAAGCATTGCCGTCGATGTCCCAGGTGCGCCCGCCCTTGCCGTGGTGGACATAGATCGTGCGGTCGTCACCCCAGTAGCGGAAGGTGGACGCCACCCCCAGCGGCAGGCGTTTCACCGCCCGCGCGAACTGCGCGTTGGACCGGGTCAGGTCGCGGGTGGGGGCGGGGCCCTGTTGCCGGGTGAAGGTGGGGGACAGCATGCGACTTCTCCTGTCCGGTCGGCAGATGCGCGGACCGGACGCCTCTTGCGGGGCTGTTTCTGCGACCATCTGGCAGGATTCTGACTGGACTGTCAATATAATTCTGACTGCACAGTCAATATAGCGTCAAACCCGCCGGTTTCCCCTTTTCACGGGCGCAGCTTTCCTTACATAGGCGGAACTGTTCCGGCCCCTGCATGCGAGGCCCATCCGATGCCCGACACCGCGCCCCTTCCCGCCGACCCCCCGTCGCGCAAGCAGCCGCGCGGGGCTCGCCGCCAGCAACTGATCGAGGCGACGATCGAGACGCTGGCCGAGGTCGGCTATGCCCGCACCACGCTGACCGCCGTCGCCTCGCGCGCGGGGCTGTCGCACGGGCTGGTCAACTTTCACTTCGAGACCAAGGAAAAGCTGCTGACCGAAACCATGCTGTACCTCGCCGAAGAGTATCGCGCGAACTGGGCGGCGGCGCTGGAAGGGGCCGGTCCGGGGGCGGCGGTCCGGCTGAACGCGCTCTTGCAGGCCGATTTCAACCCGGCGATCTGCACGCCCGCGCGGCTGTCGGCCTGGTGTTCGTTCTGGGGCGAGGCACAGAGCCGCCCGCTGTATCAGGAAAGCTGCGGGTCGAACGACGAGGCCTACAACCGCACGATGGAGGGCGTCTGCGCCGCCCTGATCGCCGAGGGTGGCTATGCCGGCGACCCGGCGCGCATCGCGCGGGTGCTGCGGGTGACGACCGAGGGCGTCTGGCTCGACCTGATGACCATGGTGCAGCCCTATGACCGGGATGAGGCGCGGGCCACGCTGATGACCTGTGCCGCGGCGTTCTTTCCGCGCCACTTCACCGACCGGGGGCTGCTTCAGGCCAACTGAACGGCGGCGTCGATTTGCCGGAAGCCGACGGTTGGTCCTTGCCCGCAGGGCCGGTCCCGGCAAGGTCTGCGCGACGATTGCCGCAGCCCCGAGGGAACCCACGCGCATGGCCATGCATCTGAAACGGGCCGAAGCTGCGGCGGCGGGTGCGGCACAGTCGCTGACCGACACCGTCCGGGCGCTGCTGGACGAACTGTCGTCCGGGCGCGAGGCGGCGGCGCTGCGCATGGCGCGCGAATTCGACGGCTGGACCGGGCCGGTCGAGGTGACGGCGCAGGCGATGGCCGAGGCGGCGGCGCGGGTGCCGCAGGACATCCGCGATGCCATCCTCTGGGCGCATGACAACATCCGCGCCTTTGCCCTGGCACAACGGGCGTCGGCCACCGACATCGCGGTGGAACTGCGCCCCGGCCTGTGGGCCGGGCACCGGCACATCCCCGTGGCCGCCGCCGGGTGCTATGTGCCGGGCGGGCGCTATGCCCATGTCGCCAGTGCGCTGATGACCGTGGCCACGGCGCGGGCGGCGGGGGTGGGGCATGTGGCCGCCGTGACGCCGCCGCGCCCCGGTGCGCCGGCGGGCGTGCCCGACGCCGTGCTGTTCGCGCTGCAGGTGGCGGGGGCGGACCGGGTGCTGGCGCTCGGGGGTGTGCAGGCGGTGGCGGCCCTGGCCTATGGCCTGTTCGGCCTGCCGCCCGCCGACATCCTGGCCGGTCCCGGCAACCCGTTCGTGGCCGAGGCGAAGCGGCTGCTGTACGGTCCCGTCGGCATCGACATGATGGCCGGGCCGACCGACGTGCTGGTGCTGGCCGATGCCACGGCGGATGCGCGGCTGGTGGCGGTGGACCTGATCGCGCAGGCCGAACACGGGGCGAACTCGCCGGTCTGGCTGGTGACCGACAGCGCGCCGCTGGCGGCGCGGGTGGCCGAGCTTGCGCCGCAGCTGGCCGCCGACCTGCCCGAGCCGAACCGCGCCGCTGCCCTTGCCGCCTGGGGCCAGCATGCCGAGATCATCCTGTGCGAGGGGCGTGAGGCGATGGCAGCCGAGGCCGACCGCATCGGCCCCGAACACCTGCAGGTGATGGCCGCTGAACCCGGCTGGTGGCGGGACCGCCTGCGCAGCTATGGCGCGCTGTTCCTGGGGGCCGAGACGACCGTGGCCTTCGGCGACAAGGCGGCAGGGCCGAACCATGTGCTGCCCACGGGCGGGGCCGCGCGGCACACCGGGGGCTTGTCGGCGCTGAAATTCCTGCGCACGGTGACCTGGCAGCGGGTGGAACCTGCCGCCTTGTCCGACCTCGCCCGCGCCACCGCCACCATCGCCCGGATCGAGGGGATGGAGGGCCATGCCCGCAGCGCCGAAGCCCGCCTGACCCGTCCCTAGAGGAGCCTTGCCCTTGCATCTGTCCCGTTTCCCCCGCATCCGCCTGGCCCACCTGCCGACGCCGCTGGAACCCATACCGCGCCTGTCAAAGGCTTTGGGCGGACCCGAGCTGTGGATCAAGCGCGACGACTGCACCGGCCTGTCCACCGGCGGCAACAAGACGCGCAAGCTGGAATACCTGATGGCCGAGGCGGTGGCGGCGGGGGCCGACCTGGTGCTGACGCAAGGGGCCACGCAGTCGAACCACGCGCGCCAGACGGCGGCGGCGGCGGCGAAGCTGGGGCTGGACTGCCATCTGATCCTGGAAGACCGGACGGGCTACAATGAACCGAATTATCGCCGCAACGGCAACGTGTTGCTGGACGTTCTTCACGGGGCCACCATCGAACATCGCGGCACCGGCCTCGACATGAACGCCGAACTTCATGCGGTGTCTGAAGGCTTCTCCGCAAAGGGGCGGAAACCCTATGCAATTCCCGGTGGAGGATCGAACGCGACCGGCGCGCTTGGCTATGTCAACTGCGCGCTGGAACTGCTGGGCCAGATGGTCGAGCGCGGGCTGACCTTCGACCACATGGTCACGGCGACGGGGTCGGCGGGCACGCAGGCCGGGCTGATCGTGGGGCTGAAGGCACTGAACGCGCAACTGCCGCTTCTGGGCATCGGCGTGCGCGCCCCGCGCGAGGTGCAGGAGGGCAACGTGTTCCGTCTGGCGCAGGCGGTCGAGGCCAAGATCGGCACGCCC
The DNA here is from genome assembly GCA_052387255.1 of Gemmobacter sp. Taxonomy (GTDB): domain Bacteria; phylum Pseudomonadota; class Alphaproteobacteria; order Rhodobacterales; family Rhodobacteraceae; genus JBBQXK01. Next base: position 65,296 of record JBQTJI010000015.1, read on the forward strand.
GGCGTGGTGGCGCGGGCGGACGTGGTGGCGAACTGCGACTATGTCGGCCCCGGCTATGGCATCCCGGCAGCCAGCACGCTGGAGGCCATCGACCTGTTCGCCAGGGCCGAGGGCATCCTCTTGGACCCGGTCTATTCGGGCAAGGGGGCGGCGGGGTTGATCGACCTGATCCGCAAGGGGTTCTTCACGGCGGGCCAAAGGGTGGTGTTCCTGCACACCGGCGGGGCCATCGGGCTGACCGGGTACACCCATGTGCTGCCCGGCCCCGACTGACGATGCGGACCGTCGGCATCCTGGGCGGCATGGGGCCCGAGGCCACGGTGCTGCTGATGCAGCGGGTCGTCGCGGCGGTCCCCGCGCGCGACGACGCCGACCACATCCCCCTGATCGTGCACCAGAACCCGGCGGTGCCCAGCCGCATCCGCCACCTGATCGACCGCACCGGCTCCGATCCCGCCCCCGTGCTGGCCGCCATGGCGCGCGACCTGGCGGCGGCGGGGGCCGCGGCGCTGGCCATGCCGTGCAACACCGCCCATGCCTATGCCCCCGCGATCCGGGCCGCCACGGCGCTGCCGTTCCTCGACATGGTGGCTGCCACGGCGGCGGCCCTGCCGCAGGGGGCGCGGGTGGGGATGCTGGCCTCGCCCGCGACGCGGATCGCGGGGGTGTTCGATGCCCCGCTTGCCGCCCGGGGAATCGTGCCCGTCTGGCCCGGTGACGAAGGCCCGGCCCTGGCGCTGATCCGGCGGGTCAAGACAGGGGATGCGGGGGCCGACGCCTGTGCAGAACTGGCGCGACAGGCCGACGCCTTGGTCGGCTGCGACCACCTGCTGGTTGCCTGCACCGAAATGTCGCTGCTGACGCAGGGACTGGGTGCGCGCCCCTTCACCGACAGCCTCGATTGTCTGGTGGATCAGATCGTGGCCTTTGCGCGGGGCTGATCCGGCTCTTCGGCCACGACGATGGACCCGACCAGATCGGGGGCGACCTCGGCGAAGCGGGGCAGCAGGCGGTCGCGCACCAGCCGGCGGCAATCGCGCGCCATGACCTCGGGCAGGTGGCCCAGCTCTTCGGCCCGCGCGATCAGGTGCACGTCGCGGGTCAGGCCCGCGAAGGGCATTGCGCGCACCGCAAGCTGAGGCAGGATGCGTTCGGCGTCCAGAAGGTTGAGCGGCGTGGTCAGCGTCCAGCCGCCGGTTTCGGCCACCATCGCAAGGACCGAGCGCGTCGCCTCGAACGCCATGCGGCGCGGCAGCGTCAGGCGCAGGCGGCGCAGGTGCGCGGCGACGGCGCGGCCGATGGGGATCGCCTCGGAGTAGTGGACGAAGGGCAGGCGGGTCAGCGCATCCGGGACATCCGCGCCATCGGCCAGCACGCCCCGCGCCGCGACCAGAAGAAAGCTTTCGCGCAGGATCGGCAGCGTGCGAAAGGCAGCACCGTCGGGCGCGGGCAGGGCAGTGACGCCGATGTCGGCCTCGCGCGCGACCAGCCGTGCCACGATCTCGTCCGACCGGCCCGAGAAGGCGTTGACGAAACAGCGCGGCAGCCGCGCCTGCAAGCTTGCCACCAGCACCGGCGTCAGCGAGGCATCGAGGTCGTCGATGATGGCCAGCGTCAGCGCGGGCAGGCTGGCCAGGCTGATCTCGGCCAGTTCGGTGGTGGCGTCGGACACCACGCCCAGGATGCGGTGCGCATGATGGCGCAGGACCTGTCCGGCGGGGGTCAGGGTGGCAGGCTTGGCCTGGCGGTCGAACAGGCGCGCGCCGATGCCGCGCTCCAGCGCGCTGATCGCCTGCGACACGCCCGAGGGACTGGCCCCCAGCCGCTGCGCCGCCAGTGCGACCGACCCGGTTTCCTCGAGCGCCACGAAGATGCGCAGGGCGCGCAGGGTCAGGTCGGGGCGGTCGGGGTCTGCAGTCATAGCGGATGATTGCGGCCAGACCACCGGCGGTGCAAGGGTGGAGGGGCCGGAGTCGGGGGGTTTCACACCCCCCGGACCCCCCGTGGGATATTTGGGGACAGAAAAAGGGGCAAGGGTCAGGGGGCGGCCTTGAACAGCGCGTCGATGGCCTTGAGCGAAGACAGGAGGGGGCCGAGGTCCTTCAGCGGCACCATGTTGGGGCCGTCCGAGGGGGCGCGGTCGGGGTTGTCGTGGGTTTCGATGAACACGCCGGCACAGCCCACGGCCACGGCGGCGCGGGCCAGCACCGGCACGAATTCGCGCTTGCCCCCCGAAGCGCCGCCGAGGCCGCCGGGTTCCTGCACCGAATGCGTCGCGTCGAAGATCACGGGCGCGCCGGTGCGGGCCATGATCGGCAGGCCGCGGAAATCGGTGACGAGGGTGTTGTAGCCGAAAGACGCCCCGCGTTCGGTCAGAAGGACGTTCGGGTTGCCCGACCCGGTGATCTTGGCCGCGACATGTTCCATGTCCCAGGGGGCGAGGAACTGGCCCTTCTTGACGTTGATCACGCGGCCCGTCGCTGCGGCGGCGACCAGAAGGTCGGTCTGGCGGCAGAGGAACGCCGGGATCTGCAGGATGTCGACGGCCTCGGCCACGGGGGCGCATTGGGCGATGTCGTGGATGTCGGTCAGCACGGGCATGCCGAAGCGTTCCCGCACCTCGGCCAGCACCTCGAGGCCCTTGGCCATGCCCATACCGCGCCTGCCGCCCAGGCTGCTGCGGTTGGCCTTGTCGAAGCTCGACTTGAACACCGCCGACACACCGGCGGCGGCGGTGATTTCCTGCACTGCCGCAGCCATCTCGAACACGTGGTCGCGGCTTTCCATCTGGCAGGGGCCGAGGATGAAGGCGACCGGCAGGGCATTGCCGAAGGCGACGTTGCCGACAGCGACGATTGCGTTCGGGGTGGTCATGGGGCGTCTCCTTGCGCGGGGTCGCGGGCCAGCAGGTAGATGTCCATGACCCAGCCGTGCCGCGCGCGCAAGGCCGCGCGGGTGGCCAGGATACGGGGGCCCGCCTGTGCCAGGGGGCCGTGGTCCAGCGCCTGTTCGGGCAGCCCCAGCATCGCGCCCCACCAGATGGTCAGGCCCTGGGGGTCGAGCGTGCGGAACGCGCAGTCGCCGTCCAGCATCACGGCCAGGCGCGTGGTGGCCGGTGGCCAGCCGTGATCCCGCAGGCGGCGGCCTGTCGTGATGGTGACGGGACCGGCCAGCGCGTTGAGCGGCACCGCGTGGGCCGCCGTCAGCGCCTGCAGCGCGGTGATGCCGGGGATCACCTCGACAATGGGCGCGGGCGACAGGCGGGCGGCGATGCGCAGGGTGCTGTCATAGAGCGAGGGGTCGCCCCAGACCAGAAGCGCCACGCGCGCCTTGGGGCCGGGGTGCGAAGCGACCGTTGCGGCCCAGACGCGGGCGATGCGGTCGTGCCAGTCTTCGACGCGGGTCCTGTAGTCGGGAATGCCCTCGTCCCGCACCGGTAGGTCGAAGGGGACGATGGCGGTGGCGGGGTTGGTCACCACCTGCGTGCAGATCGCATGGCGCAGGTCGGCGAGGTCGGCCTTGGTGTCGCCCTTGCGCGGGATCAGGATCAGGTCCGCGTCGTTCAGCGCCCGGACCGCCTGCCGGGTCAGGTGGTCGGGGTTGCCGGTGCCGATGCCGATCAGGGTCAGGTGCATTGTGAGGCACTCCCTGCCTGCGCCGCGCGACCGCCCCCGGTGCGCGGGGGGCGGTGCGCCGTGCCGCGTCTCAGGCGGTCTTGCCCGACCACAGCCAGCCGCCGGTCCAGCCCAGCAACGCCCAGGCCGCAAGTCCGACCGCCAGTGTCCGCGCGGCAAAGGCCGAGGCCACCTCGGGCGGTGCGGTGCCGTTGAACGCCTCGGGCAGCGGCGCGCCGATCAGGTGCGGCCCGGCCAGAAGCACCAGCGCCCCGCCCCAGGCCAGCGGCCTGCGGCCATAGCCGATCAGCGCCAGCGCGATGGCTGCGGAAACAGCCGTTCCCCACCACCAGATCTGCCGGCCGACGATCTCGGCGGCGACAGTTCCGGGAAGGTTCGGCGCAAGACCCACCGCAGGGATCAGCTGGAACGCGGCAAAGCCCGCGATCCCCCAGAGCAGCCCGTCCCGTGCGGTGACCGATCTGCCGAACTGCCCGGCCAGCGCGAAGCCCGCGACCATGACCAGCGCGTAGGACACATAGACCAGCACCGCGAACACCACGGTCAGGCCGTTGCGCGACAAGGCCGACATCTCGTCATGCCCGGCGGTCGGTTCCGGCGTCACGGCGGCGTGGGTGGCTTGCGCCGTCGTGGCCCCGTCGGACGCAGGGGCCATGTCATGCCCCGCTTCGGTTGCGGCACCCGTCCCCTGGTAGTGGGTCAGTTCGCCCGATTCGTAGCGCTCGGCAAGCAGGATGTTTTCCTGCACGAACAGGGATTGCAGCAGGGCCGCGAGCAGCCCGGCCACAAGTCCGGCGCCGAGTGCGCCTGTCAGCATGCGTTTCACCATAATGTCCTGCCCCGGCGGGTCAGTGACAGGGAAAGCCGGTGGAATGGCGCATGTCATGCGCCGAATCGTGCAGCGTCGCCGATTGGGCATGGCCCGCCACGAACAACAGCGCCATGCCAAGGACGGCCACGAAGGCGATCGGCCACAGGGCCGAGGCCGACAGGGCCTGCGTTCCGGCGGCAGCGGTGGTCAGGTTTGCAGTCATGTTCTTCTCCTTGCCGTCACACCCGACGGCAGTACAGTTTCTGGCAAGGCCGGTCTCCTGACTCGCGGGTCGCTGCGCACCTTCCGCCTTCCCGGCCCCGGATCGGGGGCCAGTGGCACGATGGAAGGCCGCTCGCCGCATACAGTCGCGGGGGCGGTCGGGGCATCGGGCGCCGGTATCGGTCCGCCCTGACCCCATTCCCGTTTCAGTCCCTGTGCTTTGCACCTTGCGGAACACCTTGCCCCGCCATCTGGGGGCACGGCGGCGGCAAGGTCAAGCCGGAATGCGCCGCCACGGGGTGCATCCGCGACAGCAGGGGGCGGGGTCGGCCCCCGGGGTCCGCTGTCCGGTCACCCCGGAATGCGGGCGATGGCCTTGCGGCGCAGCGCACCGATGCGCCGTGCGTCGGCCAGATTGCCGTCGGGCGAGGCGGCGTAGAGCACGGCAAAGGTCTCGAGGTCGGGCAGGTCGGCCAAGGTCAGGTCGCCGAACAGGTAGGCCGTCTTGCCGGCTGCGCGGAACGACAGGGTCGAGGGGCGTGTGCAGCCGGACAGGCAGTCCGTTCGCGTGACCTCGGCCGCCAGGCTTTGCGCGGAGAGCGCGGCGCGCAGGGTCGCGGCAAAGTCGCCCTGCCCCAGGGGGCAGGAGGCGCAGAGGGTGATCTTCACGGCCCGCTCCGGGCCAGCGGGCCGTACAGGATCAGTGCGGGCATCGTGCCCTCGCGCAGGGCGGGCGTGTCGGCCAGCGTGGCGACGGTGGCGCGGGTGATCCGCTGTCCGGGCTGGCTGACCTCTTCGGCCAGAAGCGCGGGCGTGTCGGGTGGCAGGCCGCCCGCGATCAGCCGCGCGGCCATCGCGCCCCAGGTGCGCCGCCCCATGTAGATCACGGTCGTGGCCTCGGCGTCGGTCAGGGCGGGCCAGTTCAGGCCCTTCGGCAGGTCGCCCGTCACGTCCGCCCCGGTGACGAACTGCAGCCGCCGCGCGGTCAGGCGGCGGGTCAGGGGGATGCCCGCCGCCGCCGCCGCCGCCGAGGCGCTGGTGACGCCGGGGATGATCTCGAACGCGATGCCGGCGGCTGTCAGGGCGTCGGTTTCCTCTTCCAGCCGCCCGAAGATGCCCGCATCGCCCGATTTCAGCCGCACCACCCGCGCCCCTGTCGCGGCATAGTCCACCAGCAGGCGGCTGACATGGTCCTGCCGGGGCGAGGTGCGGCCCGCCCGCTTGCCCACGCCCACAAGGTCGGCCCCCGGTCGCGCCCGGTCCAGGATCGGCCCCGAGGACAGGTCATCGTAGAGCACGGCATCGGCGCGGGCCAGCCGGTCGGCGGCCTTGAGCGTCAGAAGCTCGGGGTCGCCGGGACCAGCCGAGACGAAAGAGACGAAACCGGTCATGGGGCGGGTCCGATCAGGTGAAGGAAGCTGCCGGTGGCCAGTCCCCGGCGGCTGCCGGACTCAGACACGGGGGTGCCGGCGGCGTCGGTGACACGGGCCAGGGGGGTGTCGGGCTGTTCGGTGACGGTGGAATAGTGAAACTCGTGGCCGACCAGCGCCGTGCCCGCCGCCAGCCCCGCCGCCGGGGCGTTGAGGGTGGCGCGGCGGTAGCCAAGGTGCATCCGGCGCGCGGCATAGCTGGTGACAAGGCCCAGAAGCCCGGCCATTTCGTGCCGCGTGCCGTCGGCATCGACCAGACCCGCCCCCATCGCCATGTAGCCCCCGCATTCGCCGTGGACGGGGCGGGTCCGGGCAAAGTCGCGCAGGCCGGTGCGAAAGCGGTTGGCGGCGGCCAGCCGCCCGGCGTGCAGTTCCGGATAGCCGCCGGGCAGCCAGCAGGCATCGGCGGTGGGGTCCGGCGGCTGATCGGCAAGGGGCGAGAAGGGCAGGATCGTGGCCCCCCCCGCGCACCAGTCGCCGAGGATGTGGGGGTAGATGAAGCTGAACGCGTCGTCGCGCGCGAGCGCCACGCGCATCCCCGGCGGCGGCAGGCGGCGCGGTGTGCCGGTGGCGGCGAAGGGGGTGGCGGCGGCCCGGATCGCGCCCAGGTCGCAGGTCCGGGCGAGGGTGGCGGCGGCATGGGCCAGGAAGGCGGGCAGGTCACCCTGTTCGCGCGCCTGCACCAGCCCCAGATGCCGCGCGGGCAGGGCCAGGCCCGCATCGCGCGGGATCGCGCCGAAGACGGGCAGCCCCGCCTCGGCCATTCCCGCCCGCAACATCGCCTCGTGCCGGGGCGAGGCCACGCGGTTGAGGATCACGCCTGCCACATGGACGCCGGTACGGAACCGCGCCAGCCCCGCCGCCACCGCGCCCGCCGTCTGCGCCTGCCCTGCGGTGTCGAGCACCAGCACGACGGGCCAGCCGGTCAGGGCCGCGATGTCGGCACAGGCGCCGCTGCCACAGGCCCCCGGATGGGCGACGCCGTCGAACAGGCCCATGGCCCCCTCGGCGATGGCCAGGGCGGGGCGGTGGTGCCCCCTCACCCCATCCCTCTCCCCCGAGGGGAGAGGGAGGCGCTCCACCTGCGGCGGGGAACCAAAGGCGGCGGTCCCGCCGATCCGCGCGGCGATGTCCGGCCCCGTCATCGCCCAGCTGTCCAGGTTCAGCGACGCCCGCCCCGCTGCCGCCGTGTGGAACGCGGGGTCGATGTAGTCCGGCCCGCCCTTGAACGGCTGCACCGCCACGCCCGCCGCCCGGAACGCGGCCAGCAGCCCCAGCGTGACCGTGGTCTTGCCGCTGCCCGATGAGGGTGCCGCGACAACGATCCCCGGCAGGGTCATTCCGGGAACCTCGGGTCGGTGCCGACGGGGCGATAGCGGCGGTCGTAGTCGCCCGCGTACAGGCGGCTGTCCTCGAACCCCTCGGCGGCAAGTGCCGGGCCGACGAGGATCAGCGCGGTGCGCTCCAGTTCGGACCCCAGCGCGTCGTCCAGCGTCGCCAGCGTGGCGCGGTGGATGCGCTGGTCGGGCCAGCTCGCGCGCCAGACGATGGCGACGGGACAGTCCGGACCATAATGCGGGATCAGGTCGGCCCTGACCCGGGCCAGCAGGTGGATCGACAGATGGATCGCCAGCGTCGCCCCGGTTGCCGCGAAGGCCGAGAGGGTTTCGCCCGGCGGCATCGCACTTGCCCGGCCCGGCGTGCGCGTCAGCACGACCGACTGCGCCAGGCCCGGCAGCGTCAGCTCCGCGCCAAGGGCCGCGGCGGCGGCGGCGAACGACGGCACGCCCGGCGTCACGTCATAGGGGATGTCCAGCGCCCGCAGGCGGCGCAGCTGTTCCCCCATGGCCGACCAGACCGACAGATCCCCCGAATGCAGCCGCGCCACGTCCTGGCCCGCCGCATGGGCCGCCGCCATCTCGTCGATGATGGCGTCCAGCGACAGGGGTGCCGTGTTCACGATCCGCGCATCCGGCGGGCAATGCGCCAGCAGCGCCTGGGGCACCAGCGAGCCTGCGTACAGGCAGACCGGCGAGGCCGCGATCAGGTCGCGCCCGCGCAGGGTGATCAGGTCGGGCGCGCCGGGGCCTGCGCCGATGAAATGCACGGTCATGGGTCGGCTCCTTCGGCGATGGCACAGGTCGCCTGCCCGTCGGGGCCGGCGGTGGCGGGAACGATCAGGCGCGCGGCGGGGCCTGCGGCGGCCAGGCAGGCGGCCTCGGACAGGCTGCGGCGGCCATAGCGGGCGGGCACGCGGGGGTTCGGCGTGGCGCGGGTTTCGCAGGCGATGACCTCGGGGGCGATGGCGTGCAGCGGCAGGTCCAGCGCGCGGGCCAGCGGTGCCAGGCCCCGCACCTTGTCGGTGGCCGTGGCCAGTGCGTCGGGCGGCGGTCCGCCGTTCAGCGCCGCTTCCAGCGCCGCGCGCAGCGACGCCGTTGCGGCCCCGGTGCGAAAGCCGAAGCCCGCGACCCTCATCGCGTCACCCGCCACTGCACGACGGGCCGCGCCGGGACCCAGCCGCGCATGCCGCCCAGGGGCAGCGCCTCGGCCATCGCGAAACGCCAGAGCGTGCCGCCCCGCGCCCCGTGCCAGGTGGCCAGCAGCCCCTCGGTCTCCAGCGTCACCGCGTTCACGACCAGCGCCGTGGCGGGGGGCATGGTCTGCCACAGCCGGGCCATAAGCACCTCGTCGCAGCCGCCACCCACGAACACCGCATCCGGCGCGGCGAGGCCTTCCAGCGCGCCGGGCAGCACCCCCTCGACCACCTGCATCCGGTGGGCAATGCCAAAGCGTTCGGCGTTGAGACGAACGTTCGCCGCCCGGTCGGCCCGACGCTCGACCGCCGTGGCCCGGCCCCCCGCCAGCACGAACTCGACCGCGACCGACCCCGACCCCGCGCCCAGGTCCCATAGATGTGCGCCGGGACGCGGGGCCAGCGCCGACAGCGTCAGGGCGCGGACCGGGGCCCTGGTGATCTGGCCGTCATGGGCAAAGGCGTCATCTGGCAGGCCTGGGCTGCGCGGCAGGCCGGTGCCCGGGGCCGTGCGCAGCGCGACGGCGACCGGGGCGGCGATGGCCGTCAAGTCGAAGCCCGCCGCCGTCGCTGCCCGGATCCGCTCGCCGGGTCCGCCAAGCGCCTCGAGGACCGTCATCGCCGTGTCGGCAAACCCGTTTTCCGCCAGCCACGCGGCCAGCGCCGCCGGGGCCGCGCCGTCGCGCAGCAGGCAGATGGCCTGCGTCGAGCCCGACAGCACAGGGCGCAGCCGCGCAAAGGGGGCGGCGTGCAGGCCCATGCACACCGTGTCCTCCAGCCGCCAGCCCAGACGGTTCGCGGCCATCTGAAAGGTCGAGGGGGCGGGGTGGCTGGTCCATTCGCCAGGGGCCAGATGCGGGGCCAGCGACCCGCCCGCGCCGTGCCAGAACGGATCGCCCGAGGCGAGCACCACGACGTCGCGCCCCCGCAGGGCCAGCACGGGCGCGACGTCGAAGGGCACCGGCCATTCCCGCCCGCGCAGGTCCGCCCCGGCCAGCGCCAGGTGGCGCGGTCCCCCGAACACCGCCTCGGCCCCATCCAGCGCCGCCCGCGCGGCGGAACCCAGGCCCACCAGCCCGTCCTCGCCGATGCCGATCAGGGTCAGCCAGGGGGTCATGCCGGGCACGCCCTTGCCGCTGCACCCCGGCCCGCGCATAGCTGGACGCCGGGATGACCGGAGGGGTCGGGATGCGCGTCCTGCTGCTGGGCGGAACCACCGAGGCGGGTCAGATGGCCGAAGGCCTGGCCGGGGCCGGGATCGACGCGGTCTATTCCTACGCCGGGCGCACCGAACGCCCGGTGTCCCCGCCGATCCCGCACCGGACGGGCGGCTTCGGCGGTGTCGAGGGGCTGGTGGCCTGGCTGCGGGCCGAACGGATCAGCCATGTGATCGACGCGACGCACCCCTTCGCCGCGCAGATGAGCCGCCATGCCGTGGCGGCCTCTGCCGCCCTGTCGCTGCCCCTGATCGCGCTTGAGCGCCCGCCCTGGACGCCCGTGCCCGGCGACCGCTGGACGCATGTGCCCGACATCCCCGCCGCCGTCGCGGCCCTGCCCGACACCCCGGCGCGGGTCTTCCTGGCCATCGGGCGGCAAGAGGTCGCGGCCTTTGCCGCGCTGCCGCACCGCTACCTGCTGCGCCTGGTCGATCCCGGCCCGGTGGCCGGGATGCAAGG
>JBQTJI010000016.1:0-14876 GCA_052387255.1 Gemmobacter sp.
GGCGGCGTTCTTGGTGCGGCGGGGGGGGCTGGGGTGGTTGGTGGGGCTGGCCGGCGGCGCCCGGGGGGGATTGGACTTCCTGCCCTTTGGCGGCGGGTGGTTGGTGCTGGTGGGTGCCCGGGGCGCCGGGCCCCGCGGGGCGCGCGCCGCCGCCCAGGTCGCGCTGCCGACGGGCCGCGTCGCCCTGGCGATTGCCGTGCTGGTCGCGCTGATGTTTTCCAAGTTCGTCTACATGACGAGCTTTTCCAGCTACTACACCTTCTACCTGATCGAGCGGTTCGGGGTGGATGTCGGCACCTCGCAGCTCCTGCTGTTCGTGTTCCTGGCCGCCGTCGCCGTCGGCACCATCATCGGCGGTCCCATCGGCGACCGGATCGGGCGCAAGCGGGTGATCTGGCTGTCGATCCTGGGTGTGTTTCCGCTGTCGATCCTGCTGCCGCACCTCGGGCTGCACGCCACCGTGGTGGTGTCGGCGCTGGCCGGGCTGATGCTGGCCTCGGCCTTCCCGGCGATCATCGTCTATGCGCAGGATCTGCTGCCCCGCCACACCGGCTCGGTCGCGGGGCTGTTCTTCGGCCTGGCCTTCGGGATGGGGGCCATCGGGGCCGCCGCACTCGGGGCCATCGCCGATGTACGGGGGATCATCGCGGTCTATCAGCTCTGCGCCTGGCTGCCGCTGATCGGTCTGCTGGCGGTGTTCCTGCCGAACCTGCGCGCCGCGCGATAGCCGGTTGAAACAAATGCTCGGGGCTTCGTGCTGGCCCGGAGCCTGCGAATCGCCTATGCAGAACAGGTCAGGGCAGGACGCCCGGGACCCTTATCAGAACACGTGCGGTGCTGGGGAGCGCGTGGGGTGGATGGAGGGTCCCGTAGGGGTGCGGGGCCCTCCATTTTTGTCAGAACAGCGTCAGCACCGCCCCCATGATGGCGCAGCCGACCACCGCATTGACCCCGTCGATCACCGACAGCGCCGCAGGCCGCATCGCAAAGGCATAGTTCATCGCGACCCATGGCGTGATCAGGAACGCGCCGGTGCCCAGGCCCGACACGATGCCCTCGCCAATCGTGCCAATGCCCGACGTGGCAAAGACATGCCGCATCATCCCCGCCACCACGACCATCGCCGCCAGCCCGACCACGAAGGGCATGGGCGATCCGTTGCCCTGCGGCTTGCCCGACGGGTCAAGCGGAACGCCCGCCGCCCGCGCCCAGGGCCCGCTCATCGAGATGTACCACACCGCGCCAAAGGCAAAGGCAGCCAGCGCCGCCGCGACCACGTTCAGAATTTCCATGCTGTTCTCCTGAATGCCAAACTGTCTGTTGCCCGCTTCTTCTGTCCCCAAGTATCCCACGGGGGGTCCGGGGGGCGTGAAGCCCCCCGGTCCTGCCGCGTCAGCCCGCGCGACACCTCACGGCTCGACCCCGCCCATCCCGCAGACGATCCGCCATTCCTCGGGCGTGACCGGCTGCACCGACAGGCGGCTGTTGTTGATCAGCACCATCCCCTCCAGCCCCGGCTGCACCTTGCAGGCGTCCAGCGTCACCGGCCGCAGAAAGGGCCGCACCGCGCGGATCCAGACACAGTCCCAGCGGGGGTCGTCGGTGGTCGAATCGGGTGCGCTCAGGCGGCAGACCTCGACGATGCCCACCACCGCCTTGCCGATGTTGGAATGGTAGTAGAAGCCGAGGTCCCCCAGCACCATCGCCCGCATGTTGTTGCGCGCCTGGTAGTTGCGCACGCCATGCCATTCCTCGCCCTCGGCGCCGCGCGCAACCTGGCTGTCCCAGCTCCAGGTGTCGGGTTCCGACTTGAACAGCCAGTGGCGCATCAGCCGATCACCTTCTTCCATTCGCGGATGTCCACGCTCTCGAACAGCCCGGCCCTGGCATAGGGGTCGGCGGCGGCCCAGGCATGGGCGGCGTCCAGGTCGGGCACCTCCAGCACGATCAGGCTGCCGCACATCTGTCCGTCCGCATCCAGGAACGGCCCGGCCATCTCGACCACGCCCGAGGATGTCAGATGTTCGACATGCCCCGGGCGGTTGTCGATCCGGGTCTGCAGGGCCCCGGCCTTGTCGATGCAGATCAGGGCCACGCGCATGCTCGTTTCACTCCGTTGTCAGGGGCCGGGATAGCAGACCCTGCACCGCCTGCGCCAGCGTCACGCGTCCTGCAACCAGCGCCGCGACCGTCGCCGTCAGCGGCATCTCGATGCCGCGCGCCTCGGCCAGACGCAGCGCCGCACCGGCGGTTGCGGCCCCTTCGACCGTCTCTCCCTCAGGCATCGGTTGCCCCGCGCCGATGGCCAGCCCGCAGCGATAGTTGCGCGACCGCTCGGACGTGCAGGTCAGCACCAGATCGCCCAGGCCCGACAGCCCGGTCAGCGTCTCTGCCTTTGCGCCCATGGCCAGGGCCAGCCGCGCCAGTTCGGCCTGCCCACGCGCGATGATCGCGGCGCGCGCCGACAGGCCCAGCCCCGCCCCCATCGCCACCCCGGCGGCAATCGCGATCACGTTCTTCAACGCGCCGCCCAGTTCCGCCCCGGTGACATCCGCCGTCCGGTACAGGCGCAGCACGGGCGTCGACAGCGCCGCCTGCATGTCTTGCGCCGCCGCGTCGTCCCGGCAGGCCAGCACCATCGCCGTCGGCAGTCCGGCGGCAATGTCGGCGGCAAAGCCGGGGCCGGTCAGCAGCGCCGCCACGCGCCCCGGCAGGGCGGCCTCGATCACCGAAACGGCCCCTTGCAGTGTCGCGAGGTCGATGCCCTTGGCACAGGACACGACCGGCCCCTGGCGCAACAAATGCCCATGCTGCGCCAGGAACGCCGCCTGCGCCTGCATCGGCACCGCGAGCAAGGTCAGGCCCGCCGCCGGATCGGGGGCGTCCGTCACCGCCACCCCGTCAGGCAGCGTCACACCGGGCAGGCGGCTGCTTTCGCGCCGGGTGGCAAGGGCCGGATCGCGCGCCATCAGGCGCACGTCGCGCCCGGCACGCACCAGCACCACCGCCAGTGCCGTGCCAAAGGCCCCGGCCCCCAGGACCTGCACGACGGTCATGCCTTGGCCCCCTTGCGACCACTGCCGATCAGGGGCGCGGCGGTGCGGTCCAGCGGCCAGCGGGGCCGCGCCGACAGGTCCATGCCGTCGCGGTGCCCGGTGCGGAACAGCTCGATCCCCGCCCAGGCGATCATCGCGGCGTTGTCGGTGCACAGCGCCAGCGGCGGCGCGACAAAGGGCACACCTGCACGGCCGGCGACCTGCTCCAGCGCCGCCCGGATGGTCCGGTTCGCGGCCACCCCTCCGGCCACGGCCAGCGCATGGACCGGCCCATGGACCAGGGCGCGGCGCGTCTTTTCCGCCAGCACATCGGCCACCGCCTGCTGGAACCCGGCGCAAAGGTCGGCCCGATCCTGCACGTGCAGGCCGCCGTCGCGGGCGACCAGCGCGTCGCGCTGCCGCAGCACGGCGGTCTTCAGGCCCGAAAAGCTCAGGTCGCACCCCGCCCGGTCCAGCATCGGGCGCGGCAGGGCAAAGCGGGCGGCGTCGCCCGACAGCGCCTGCGCCTCGACCGCAGGCCCGCCCGGTTGGGCCAAGCCCAGCACCCGTGCCACCTTGTCGAACGCCTCACCCGGCGCATCGTCGATGGACCCGCCCAGCCGGGCGAAATCGTCGGGGCCACCCACGCGCAGGAACTGGCAGTGCCCGCCCGACACCAGCAGCATCAGATAGGGGAACGCCAGCCCATCCGTCAGGCGCGGGGTCAGCGCATGGCCCGCCAGGTGGTTGACCCCGATCAGCGGCAGGCCGGTGGCCGCGCACAGCCCCTTGGCCAGCATCACCCCCGACAGCACCCCCCCGATCAGCCCCGGCCCCGCCGTCACCGCAACCGCATCCATGTCGCGCAACGCCGTCCCCGCCTGCGCCAGCGCCGCCTCGACGCAATGGTCCAGCCGTTCGGCATGTGCGCGCGCCGCAATTTCGGGCACCACGCCGCCGAAGGCGGCATGCAGGGTCGCCTGCCCTTCGACCACCGAGGACAGGATCGTTCCGCGCAGCCCATCCGCCCGCACCACGGCGGCGGCGGTGTCGTCGCAGCTTGATTCGATGCCAAGGACGGTCAGGGTGTCGGACAAGGGGCGTGCCGGTTGTCAGGGGTATGGTTGTCAGGGGGCTGGCCAGCGGGGTACACCCGATGCCATGGCTTCACAATCCCGCGCCACCCGCATCCTGCTGACGCGGCCCGCCGACCAGGGTGCCCGGTTCGCAGCCGACCTGACCACCCGCTTTGGTGACCGCGTGACCATCGCCGAAAGCCCCCTGATCGCCCCGCGACTGCTGTCGCCGACCCTTCCCGTTGGCCCTTTCGATGCCGTCCTCTTCACCTCGGAAACCGCCGTGAGCGCCGCGACGGCCCTGCCCGGCCTGCCGCCGCTGGCCTTCGCCGTCGGTGACCGCACCGCAGCGGCGGCGCGCGCCGCCGGTTTCACGGCCATCTCGGGCCGGGGCGACGCAAGCTACCTTGTCGAACTGGTGATCCGGGCAAGGCCGGGCCGCGTCCTGCACCTGCACGGGCAAGAGACGCGCGGCGATGTCGTCGGCGCACTGCGTCAGGCGGGGGTGAAGGCGGAAGGCGCGGTCGTCTATGTGCAGGACCCCCAACCCCTGACGGCAGAGGCGCAGCACTGGCTGGACGATGACCTGCCGGTGATCGTGCCCTTGTTCTCGCCCCGGACCGCCGCGCTCTTCGCCGCCACCCGCGCCCGGGCCCCGCTCTGGCTTGCCTCGCTCAGCCCGGCTGTCGACGCCGCCGCGACCTGCCCCGCCGCGCGGCGCGTGACTGCCGCCACGCCGGACGCCGCCGCGATGCTGCGGGCCGTCGGGTCCTTGCTCGGCCCCCCTTCGGACCCTTGAGGCGCGGCACCAGACCGACTAGGTTTTCCGCAAGGACGGTCGGTCCGCGACAGGAGCATGCCATGGCAACCCCGAGGACCCCGAGAAAGGGCAAGTCCGACGCAGACACGGACATCGCCGAGGCGGAACTGGTGGCCGAGCCGGGCGTTGACCCGTCGCCCGACACCGAAATCCCCGCAATGCAGGCCCCGGACCCGATGCCCGATCCGCTGATCCTGACCGACGATCCCCGGCCCGCGCCCGACCTGCTGCCCCAGGACAGGCCCGAACCCCGCCCGACCGATTCGCCCGAGGCTGTCCTGGTCGGCACGGCCCTGCCGCCCCCGCCGACCCCCGACCCGGAACCGCCCCGCCAGTCCAGCGCCATGCCCCTGGTCATCGGCGGTGTCGTGGCGGCGCTGATCGGCTTTGGCGTGTCGCAGGTGGTGCCCAAGGGCTGGCCCCTGGCGGCCGCAACGGGACTTGAGGCCACCGTGGCCGCGCAGGCCACCGAGATCGCCCGGCTGTCGGCGGCGCTGGACGCACTGCCCGCGCCCGCCCCGCCCCCCGACCTGTCGCCCCTCTCCTCGCAGCTGTCCGCCCTGGCGGACCGCATCGCCGCCGCCGAAGCATCGGTCGCCGCCATCCCCGCGCCGGTCGCCCCCCCCGACCCCGGCCCCCGCATCGGCGCGCTCGAGGCGCGCTTGGCCACGCTGGAAGCCTTGCCGCCCGGCACCGTCATCGAGGGCGGCACCGGACCCGATCCTGCCGCGATGGCCGCGCTGTCGCAGGAGATTGCGACGCTCAAGTCCGACATCGCCGCGCAGTCGGGGGCGTCTGCCGCGGCCATCGCCGAGGTGAACGCCGCCGCCGAGGCCGCCCGCGCGGCACTGGCCGAGGCGCAGGCGCAGGCGACCGCGCTGACCGAACAGGCCGAGGCTGCGGCCAATGCCGCCAATGCCCGCGCCGCCCTGGGACGGATCGAGGCGGCGCTTGAAACCGGCGCGCCCTTTGCCTCGGCGGTCGCGGCCCTGACTGCTGCCGGAACCGAGGTGCCCGAAGCTCTGGCCAACGCTGCCGCGACCGGCGTGCCGACGCTGGCCGCGCTGCAGACAAGTTTCCCCGATGCCGCGCGGCAGGCCTTGGACGAAAGCCTGCGCGCCGGCATGGGCGAGGGGACATGGGACCGCGTCGGTGCCTTCCTGCGCAGCCAGACGGGCGCCCGGTCGCTGGAACCGCGCGAAGGCGGCGACCCCGACGCCATCCTGTCGCGGGCCGAGGCGGCGCTGCGGGCAGGCGACCTGGCCACGACCCTGACCGAGGTTGCCACGTTGCCCGAGCCAGGTCAGGCCGCCCTGGCCACCTGGACGGCAGCGGCGCAGGTGCGTATCGCGGCCCTTGCAGACCTGGCCACCCTGTCCGCCGCCGTGGAGGGATAGGCCCCATGCTGTGGTCGCTGCTGCGAGTCCTTCTGTTCGTCACGGTCATTGCCGCACTGACCCTTGGGGCGGGGTATCTCCTGGACACCGGGGGCGGCATCCGGCTGGCCGTCGCAGGGTGGGAATTCACGCTGGGGCCGTTGCAGGCCGTCATCGTCGCCTGCGTGCTGGTGCTGCTGATCTGGCTGGTGATGCGGCTGGTGGCGCTTCTGGTGGCTGTGCTGCGGTTCCTGAACGGGGACGAGACCGCCATCAGCCGCTACTTCGACCGCAACCGCGAACGCAAAGGGTATCAGGCCCTGGCCGACGGCATGATGGCGCTCGCCTCGGGCGAACCCCGCACCGCGATGGCGCGGGCAGCGCGGGCCGAGCGTTACCTCGGCAGCCCGCAACTGACCACGCTTCTGACCGCGCAGGCGGCGGAACTGTCCGGCGACACCGGGCGCGCGACCGAGGCCTACAAGGCGCTGCTGTCGGATGACCGGACGCGGTTCGTCGGCGTCCGGGGCCTCCTGAAGCAGAAGATCGCCGAGGGCGACATGGAAACCGCGCTGAAGCTGGCGGAAAAGGCCTATGCCCTGAAACCCCGCCATGCCGAGACGCAGGACACCCTTCTGAAACTGCAATCCGGCCAGGCCGACTGGAAGGGCGCACGCGTCACCCTGGGGGCCAAGCTGCGCTCGGGGGCCCTGCCGCGCGATGTGTACCGCCGCCGCGATGCCGTGCTGGCCCTGCAAGAGGCGCGCACCGTGATCGACGACAGCGCCAGCATCGAGGCGCGCGAGGCGGCGATCGAGGCGAACCGCCTGTCGCCCGACCTGATCCCCGCCGCCGCGATGGCCGCCCGCAGCCTGATCGCCAGGGGCGACCGCAAGGGCGCAGGCCGCGTGCTGAAAAAGGCCTGGGGCGCACAACCCCACCCCGACCTCGCCGCCGCCTTTGCCGAGATCGAACCCGACGAGACGCCATCGGACCGGCTCCGCCGGTTCAAGGCGCTGACCGGGATCAAGCCCGACCATGACGAGACCAGGCTGCTTCTGGCCGAACTGAACCTCGCCGCCGAGGATTTTCCGGCAGCGCGCCGCGCCCTGGGCGACATCGCCACGCGGCATCCGACGCGCCGGGCGCTGGCCATCATGGCGGCGGTGGAACGCGGCGAGGGTGCCGACGAGGCGGTGGTGCGCGGCTGGCTGGCGCGCGCGCTGACTGCGCCGCGCGGTCCGCAGTGGTGCTGCGACACCTGCCAGGCGATCCACGCGCAATGGACGCCAGTGTGCCAGAACTGCGCCGGGTTCGACACGCTGTCCTGGCGCGAACCGCCCGAGGGCGACGGACCCAGCGCCACGGGGGCCGAACTGTTGCCCCTGCTGGTGGGTACGCCGAAACCCGCGCCCGCCATCGACGGCGACGTGATCGACATGCCGACCAATGGAGGCCCCCGGTGATCTGCGTTTTCGTCCAGTTCCGCTGCACCCCCGGCCAGACCTACACCGTGGCCGAAGCCGTCTATGACCGCGAGGTGGTGAGCGAACTGTACTCGACCAGCGGCGAATACGATCTGATCGCGAAAATCTACATCCCCGACGGCGAGGATGTGGGCCGCTACCTGTCGGACCGGCTGTTCGACATTCCGGGCATCGTGCGGACGCTGACGACGATGACGTTCAAGGCGTTCTGACCCGGCGGTCAGGTGCCACAGTCAGGCGCGTCGAACGGCAGCGGGCCGTCGAAGCGCAGGTCGGTTTCCGCGAACATCACCAGCAACCCCGCCCCATCCCAGGCCCAGGACCCGTTCCCGTGCCGCGCATGTTGTGCGCCGCAGTCCTGCAACAGCATGATCTCGTCCGCCGGATCGTCGGCATTGACCAGGATGCCGCCGCCGTCGATGGGGTCGAGCGCATAGACCCGCCCCGTGTCGGTCGTGAACACCTCTTGCGCCTGCGCCATGCCAGTTGCCAGCAGGACGGACACCATGGCCCTGATCACGCGTTCTCTTCCTTCTGTTTGTCCCAGTCCTTCAGCCACCGCTTCGGTGCCGCCTCGCGCCATTGCCGCAGCAGTCGGGACTTCGCCCAGTCAGGATCGATCCGCCCCGCCCGCACCAGCACCAGCGGGTGCGGCGCATAGTGGGGATGCAGCGTGAAGGTTTCCGGATCGGCGGCCAGCAGCATCTCGCGCTCGTCATGATCCGCCCGGAACACGGCGGCATCGACGTAAGGGCTCCACCAGCACCACATCTTGCCATGCGCCTTGAGGCAGGGATTGCCCCAGGGCGCGGCCTCGGTCACCTGCGGCAGGTCCAGCGACAGGGCGAGGGCCTTGAGGTCGGGCCAGCCCTGAATCACTTGGGTTCGATCCCCAACAGACTCCTTACCCGCGCGATCGGCAAAGGACCAACCTTGTCCAACAACCCTTCAGTCAGCGGCTCGCCAAGTACCTGGGCCGAAAAACTCTCAACCTCATATTTCTCAATCAATGCCAGCCAATGATAGTCGTCGGCAATAATGTACTCTCCGCCGCT
Source organism: Gemmobacter sp. (assembly GCA_052387255.1). Taxonomy (GTDB): domain Bacteria; phylum Pseudomonadota; class Alphaproteobacteria; order Rhodobacterales; family Rhodobacteraceae; genus JBBQXK01. The sequence continues at coordinate 8,850 of JBQTJI010000016.1, forward strand.
TACATAGAGCCAAGGGCGAACAGGATTTCCTGCCTTCCATGCTTCAGCCATGGCGAGGACAACTTGCCCTCCATCCCTTGTCAGTTCGGGACGGTGGGATGGAAACGCCCGACGCAATCTGATCTGTGCCGTTTCCAAAGCCACACCGAAAACAGGAACCAACCCCTTCGTAGCACGAGAAAGAAGTAGTTGAAACTTGTTGTCGTCGGGGGGTGCAAAAGTGATTTCGTCGATCATCTCCGTCCTTTCCAAATCGATCAATGGGCCTCCGCCCAGTTCGCCCCCATGCCCGCCTCGACCACCAGCCGCACCGACAGGTCGACCGCCGGGTGACAGGCCCCCTCCATCACGTCCTTCGCGACCGGGATCAGCGCATCGACCGCCTCTTCGGCCACCTCGAACAGCAGTTCGTCATGCACCTGCAGCAGCATCTTCGCGTCGATGCCCCGGATCGCGCAGGGCATGCGGATCATCGCGCGGCGGATCACGTCGGCTGCCGTGCCCTGGATCGGCGCGTTGATCGCCGCGCGCTTGGCGAACCCCGCGCCCGGCCCCTTGGCGTTGATCTCGGGCGTGTGGATTTTCCGCCCGAACAGCGTCTGCACGTACCCCTTCTCCTGCGCAAAGCGGATCGTGCTGGCCATGTATTCCTTGATGCCAGGGAACCGCTCGAAATACCGGTCGATGAACCCCTGCGCTTCGGCCTTCGGTATCCGCAGGTTGCGCGCCAGCCCAAAGCCCGAGATGCCGTAGATGACGCCGAAGTTGATCGCCTTGGCCTTGCGGCGGATGTCGGGGGTCATCTCGGCCAGCGGCACATTGAACATCTCGGACGCCGTCATCGCGTGGATGTCGATGCCATCCTCGAACGCCCGCTTCAGCGCCGGGATGTCGGCGATATGGGCCAGGATGCGCAACTCGATCTGGCTGTAGTCCAAGCTGACCAGCACCCGGCCCTTCGGCGCGACAAAGGCCTCGCGGATGCGGCGGCCCTCTTCCGTGCGGACGGGGATGTTCTGCAGGTTGGGGTCGGTGCTGGCCAGCCGCCCGGTGTTCGCCCCCGCGATGGAATAGGACGTATGCACCCGCCCCGTCTCGGGGTTGATCGCGTCCTGCAGGGTGTCGGTGTAGGTCGACTTCAGCTTGGCGATCTGCCGCCAGTCCAGGATGCGGGCGGCCAGCCGCGCGCCGCGTGCGTCCTCCAGTGTCGTGATATCCTCCAGCACGTCCGCACCGGTGCCATAGGCCCCGGCCTTGCCCCGTTCGCCCCCCGGCAGCTTCATCTCGTCGAACAGGATCTCGCCCACCTGCTTGGGGCTGCCGACGTTGAAGGGCCGCCCGGCAACCTCCTGGATCTCCGCCTCCAGCCCCGCCATCTTCTGCGCGAATGCGTTCGACATCCGGCTCAGCGTATCGCGGTCGACCCGGATGCCCGCCATTTCCATGTCCGCCAGCACCGGCACCAGCGGGCGTTCCAGCGTCTCGTACACCGTCGTCACCCGCGCCTTGTGCAGCTGCGGCTTGAAGGCCTGCCACAGGCGCAGCGTCACGTCGGCATCCTCGGCGGCGTATTTCACGGCGTCGGGGATCGCCACGCGGTCGAAGGTGACCTGCGCCTTGCCGCTGCCCAGAAGCTGCTTGATCGGGATCGGGCGGTGGCCGAGATAGGCCTCGGACAGCGTGTCCATCCCGTGCGCGTTCAGCCCCGCCTGCATCGCATAGCTCATCAGCATGGTGTCGTCGAAAGGGGCGATGCGGATGCCGTGGCGGGCAAAGATCTTCCAGTCGTACTTCATGTTCTGGCCGATCTTGAGGATCGCGTCATCCTCGAGCACCGGCTTCAGCGCGGCCAGCACGTCCTCCAGCGCAAGCTGGCCCTCGGACAGCGCCGATGACCCGAACAGGTCGCCCCCGCCCTGCCGGTGACCCAGCGGGATATAGGCCGCCTGGCCCGCCGTGACCGCCAGCGAGATGCCCACGAGGTCCGCGCGCATCTCGTCCAGGCTGGTCGTCTCGGTGTCCACCGCGACATGGCCCGCCTCGCGGATCAAGGTGATCCATGCCTGCAGCGCCTGGGGCGTCGTGACTGCCTCATAGGCCGAATGGTCAAAGGGGATGGCCTCGGCCGGTTTCGCCTCTTCGACCGCGATCACCTCGACCGGCCGCTCCACCTTCAGCCGCTCCGCCACGCGCCGGGTGATCGAGTTGAACTCCATCTCGGTCAGGAAGGCAAAGATCGTCTGCGCGTCGGGCAGCCTGACCACCAGGTCGTCCAGCCCCACATCCAGTGCCACCTGCGCATCCAGCGACACCAGTTGCCGCGAGATGCGGATCAGGTCGGCGTTGTCCAGCAGCGACTGACGCCGCTTGTCCTGCCTGATCTCGCCTGCCCGCGCCAGCAGCGTATCCAGATCGCCGTATTCGTTGATCAGAAGCGCCGCCGTCTTCAGCCCGATCCCCGGCGCCCCCGGCACGTTGTCGGTCGAATCGCCCGCCAGCGCCTGCACGTCGACCACGCGGTCAGGCCCGACGCCGAACTTTTCCACCACCTCGTCCGGCCCGATGCGGCGGTCCTTCATCGGGTCTCGCATGGTGACGCCGGGGCGGACCAGCTGCATCAGGTCCTTGTCCGACGAGATGATGGTCACCTGCCCCCCCGCCTCGACCGCCTGCCTTGCAAGGGTGGCGATGATGTCGTCGGCTTCATAGCCCGGCGTCTCGATGCAGGCCACGTTGAACGCGCGGGTGGCGTCGCGCGTCAGCGGGAACTGCGGGCGCAGGTCCTCGGGAGGTTCGGGGCGGTTGGCCTTGTAGGCGGGGTAGATGTCGTTGCGGAAGGTCTTGGACGAATAGTCGAAGATCACCGCCAGATGGGTCGCCGCCTCGCCCCCCCGCTCCTTGGATATCTCGGACCACAGCAGGTTGCAGAACCCCGACACCGCCCCCACCGGCAGCCCGTCGGATTTCCGCGTCAGCGGCGGCATCGCGTGATAGGCGCGAAAGATATAGGCCGACCCGTCGATGAGGTGCAGATGATGGCCCTTGCCGAAGGTCATGCTGTCGTCTCCAGGCCCCGTGATGCTCAAGTATTGCCATGAAGCGGACCGGGCCGCTACCCATGGGCGGGAGGCTTCGGGTGACTGGGCGGGGTCAGGTGAGTTCCAGGCGTAAATCGCGCCCCAGAACCCTGGCTGCCCGAACAAGGACACTCAGCGAAACAGCCGCGTTGTTGGGGTCAAGCAGACGGTCAAGCTGCGACCTGCTCGTCAAAAGCCGCCGTGCCATCTCGACCTTGCTGATCCCTTGCGCTTTCATCGCCTCGGCCAGCTGGAAAGCCAGAACGCGCTTCACAGCCTGCTCGGTGGCCTCTTCGAGGTCACCCTGTTCCTTCAGGAAGTCGTCGAACGCGCTGCCGACGGAACCCTTTTCGACATCAACGCTCATTGCAAACCTCGCAGTCGTTTTCTGGCCAGATCGAGTTCGACCTTCGGCGTCTTCCGGGATTTCTTGGTGAAACCATGCAATAGCACCATGTCACCCCCGCGCACGCAGAACAGCACGCGCGCGATGGTCTTGTCAGGCAAGTCGGTGCGCACTTCCCAAAGCCCATCCCCCATGGGACGACACAAGGGCATCCCTATCGGCCATCCCAATTCCGCCGTCTGGATGTCGAAGCCGATCAGCCGCCTGTGCGTGTCGGGCAATCCCAGCAGCCAGATTCGGACCGGTTCGTTGCCGCTTTCCTGCCGAAAGAACCGGGCGCGCAGTTTCTTGTTGTCGATCATCGCAAAATGTACCACACACGGTACATGTCCTGCAAGTGACACAGCGGGGGCAACAGTGCGGACGTTTCTGTGGATGCTTGCGGGGTTCCTCCTGGGAGCCGGTGCAGCCTTCGGGATCGGCATCCTGTTGCCCGAGATCGTGACGGTTTCACAGGCCGAAGGGGCCTACATGATGGGGGTCATGTTCTTCTGGGTGCCTGCCGGGGCGGTCGCGGGAATGCTGGCCGGGTTGGTCGCGCGGCTGGTGCGATAGGCAAAGGTTCGGTGCTACATCTTAACAGCGCATGAATCGCCACCCCGTAACCCCTTGAAATCACGTCGTCCAAACCTGTCGCACGTGTGGACAGTCCGGTCACCCCCTCGGGCGAAGGCTGTTCATCACGCGCACCAGTTCCTCGCTGATCCCCGGCTCCGACAGCGCATGCCCCGCCATCCCGATCAGCCGCAGGCTGGCCCGGGGCCACCCCTCGCACAGCCGGGTCGCGGCGCGGGGCGGGCAGATCATGTCGTAGCGGCCCTGCACGACATGGGCCGGGATGTGCTCGATCCGGGCCCGGTTCGCCAGGATCCAGCCGTCGTGATCGAGGAACCCGGCATGCCGGAAATAGTGGTTCTCCAGCCGGGCAAAGGCGCGGGAATACTCGGACGGGCCTTCCGACGTGGCCCCGTCATAGTGGATCGAGGCCAGCGCATTCTCCCAGTTGGCCCATAGCCGCGCATGCCGTCCTTCCTCGATCAGGTTGCCGCTGAACAGCCGCCTGCCGTAGGCGGCAATCAGGTCGTCGCGTTCGTCCTCGGGGATCGGGGCCACGAACCGCGCCCAGAGGTCGGGGAAGAACGCCGCCGCCCCGCCACCGCCATAGAACCATTGCAATTCGGCCGCCGTCATCAGGAACACGCCGCGCAGGATCAGGTGGGCCACGCGGGCAGGGTGTGCGATGGCATAGATCAGCGCCAGCGTCGCCCCCCAGGACCCGCCGAACACCAGGAACCGCTCAATGCCCAGCACCTCGCGGATCGTCTCGATGTCCCGCACCAGATGCCAGGTGGTGTTGGCCTCGACGCTTGCATGGGGGCGCGAACGACCGCAGCCGCGCTGGTCGAACAGCACGATCCGATAGGTCGCGGGGTCGAAATAGCGGCGCATCGACGGGCTGCACCCGCCGCCGGGGCCGCCGTGCAGGACCAGGACGGGCACGCCGTGGGGGTTGCCGCATTGCTCGACATAGATGCGGTGGCCGTCGCCCACGTCCAGCACCCGCTGATCGAAGGGGTCGATCGGCGGATACAGGAACTCGGATGCGCGTTTTTGTCCTGAGCGGTGGTCCATCATGACCCTATATAGAGGGGCCAAGCCTGCCCTTCCACAGGCCGCAACGCAAGGAGAGTTCGGCATGACCGCCAGCACCATCGACCCCGCCGAGGTGGCCAAGTTCGAGGCGATGGCGGCCGAGTGGTGGAACCCCGAGGGCAAGTTCAAGCCGCTGCATATGCTGAACCCCTGCCGGCTGGACTACATCACCGGCCAGATCGCCGCCGAGTTCGGGCGTGACCTGACAGCGCCTGTGCCCTTTGCGGGCCTGCGGATTCTGGACATCGGCTGTGGCGGGGGTCTGTTGTCCGAACCGATGGCGCGGCTGGGGGCCACGGTGGTGGGGGCCGACGCCGCCCCGCGCAACATCCCGGTGGCGCGGCTGCATGCCGAACAGGCGGGCCTGACCATCGACTATCGCGTGACCACCGCCGAGGATCTGGCGGCGGCGGGCGAGCGGTTCGACGTGGTCCTGAACATGGAGGTGGTCGAGCATGTGGCCGACCCCCAGGCATACCTGACCGCCTGCCAGGTGCTGCTGAAACCGGGGGGCCTCATGGTCTGCTCCACGTTGAACCGGAACGCCAAGTCGTACCTGTTCGCCATCATCGGCGCGGAGCAGGTGATGCGGTGGCTGCCGAAGGGCACGCATGACTGGAAGAAATTCATCACGCCGGACGAGCTGTACGACCTGATCCGCACGGCGGGGCTGGACCCGGTGGACCGCAAGGGGATGGTGTTCAACCCGCTGGGATGGTCGTGGCACCTGTCGGCGCGGGATCTGTCGGTGAACTATGTGACGGCATCGGTAAAGCGGTAGACCAGGTTGCGACCGATGTGATTCACCACCGCGCCATTGGAACCGGTCGTGCCGGGGCCCGCCCCGGCGCCGCCGCCAACCGCCCCTTAATCTGGGGGCCCGCCCACGAC
>JBQTJI010000017.1:0-2720 GCA_052387255.1 Gemmobacter sp.
GGGCCGGTCCCCCCCCGGCCCCCCCGGCCGCGGCCGGGGGGCGGGTGGTGGGGCGGGGCCCCCCCCCCGGGGGCCCCCGGCCCGCCCCGGGCGCGACCGGGGTGGACATTCTGTACGCAATCACGTACCTATCCCCCCATGCGTATCCTCTCCTCCACCGAACTCCGCGCCAATCTCGCTTCGGTCATGGACCGGGTGACCGAGGATCATGCGCCGGTCATCGTGCACCGCGCGCGGGGCAAGCCGGTGGTGATGGTCAGTCTGGAAGACTGGGAAGCCATGGACGAGACGACCTATCTGCTGTCATCCCCTGCCAACCGGGATGAACTGCGCGCGGCGCTGGCCGAGGCAGAGGCGGGGCAGGCCGTCGTCACAACGATGGGCGAGCTTGAGGCCATGGCGGGCGAGTGAACATCCTCTTCCGACCGCGTGCCTGGGAACACCTGCTTTGCTGGCAAGAGGTCGACCGCGCGATGGTCAGAAAGATCAACGGCCTTGTCAAGGAATGCCTGCGCCATCCGTTCGAGGGGACCGGCAAGCCCGAGCCGCTGAAAGGTGAACTTGCGGGGTACTGGTCGCGGCGCATTGATCGCGAACACAGGCTGGTCTACCGGGTTGCCGGTGACGCGGTCGAAATCATCTCTTGCCGGTACCACTATTCGCCCTGAACCTGGACGCCACATCATGCCCTTCTGGTCCCGCCTGTTCGGTTCCGCCCCCGCCGAGCCCGCCCCCGAGAAGGGCGAGGAGTACAAGGGGTTCCGCATCACGCCCACGCCCATCCGCGAGGGGGGGCAGTTCCGGGTGTCGGCGCGGATCGAGAAGGAGGGCCGGCGGCACGACCTGATCCGCGCCGATACCACGGGCTCGGCGGACGAGGCGGCGGCGATGTCGCTGGCCAAGGCGCGGCAGATCATCGACGAGCAGGGTGACGGGGTGTTCCGGTAGGCAGCGCTGCGGAGGCGGGCCTGGTCGGACGAGGTGGCGCTGCTTTCCCTGGGCATGAGGGCGGCTCGCGACATCTTGAATGGGCGGCGCGGGCGTTCTGGCGGATACTCCGGCAGTTCTCCGTGTTCTGACGCGAGGTTCCCATGCACCGCATCCTGGCCCTTGTCGCGGCCCTGGCCATCGCGACATCCGCCCAGGCCTTTGGCCTGGCCCAGGCCATGCGGGTGACGCCGCTGGGGGGGCCCGATTTCCAGGTCGAGTTCAGGCCGGGGGCGGCGGACACCGATTACTGGTGTGCGGCGGGGCATCACGTGAAGCAGCGGCTGGGGATGAACAACAAGACCCGCATCTACCGCCTGACGCCCGAGCCGCGCAAGCGCGGGCAGGGCATCGGGTTCACGCTGGACAAGGCACGGTCGACCGGCAGCACGGGGATCACCACCTATGGCGGGCTGCAGGACGGCGGCATGTCGGCGGGGTCGGCCTATCAGTTCTGCGCGGATTTCGAGATCGACCAATTCGGGTTCGGCAACTGAACCGGGCGCGGGCGGGCGTCGTGCCGCACGACCGGCCCGCCCGGGAGAGGATCACCCGCGCCGCTGCTGCCGCCGCTGCCGCCGCTCTTCGCGGTCCCGTTTCGCATCGGCGGGGGGCGGCGGCGGGGCGCTGACGTCGGCCCCGGACACGCCCGCCCAGGCCAAGATGCGCAGCCGCAGCGACGCAAAGTCCGCCTCGGACAGCCGCCAGTCCTGCAGTTCGTCGCGTGAGCCGGCCCCGAGCGGGCGGACCACGTCGTTGGTCACCTCGGCCCCGGTGAAGGCACCGATGCGGTTGTCCCAGTCCGGGTTGTGGAACGCGAAGGCGATGCGGAACAGGCGCAGGCCGGGTTTGCGGCGGAAGGCGGCCAGGTGCATCTGCGACCCTGACAGCCCGGCAATGTGGGTCGCGGCCTCGATCAGCCGGGTCTGGTCGGCCAGGTCCATCTCTTCGGGGTGGACGATGGTGAACCCGGCCTCGGTGAAGAACTGCTCGACCCTGAGTTCGGACTGGCTGGCGCGGTTCACCACCAGGGGGCCCGAGCGGCTGAGGTAGATGCGCTCGGGGAAGGTCCGGGTGGTCGGTGTCTCGGCCTCCCACCGGGTGGCGACGCGGGCCATCAGGTCGAAATAGTTCCGGTTGGTGCCATAGTCCTGGTGCGGGGTCAGCCTGCGCGGGATGAACAGCGATGCGATGCGCGTGGGTCGGTCGATGACACGGATCGCCGCCGGGTCCACCCCCAGGGCGCGGAGAAAGCGCAGGAGGTACCCCGGCCACTGCGCCATGCCGAGGTGCAGCTTGTGGGTGGCGACGGCCACGGGCGTCAGGCCGCGCAACCCCTCGCGCAGGTCGTCGAAAAGGTCGGGCCACTGGCGGCAGGGCACCTCCATCAGCATGTGGCCGAAGTGCTTGGTCACAAGGTCCAAGAGATAGCAGTCGCCGTCGATGGTGGCCTCGGGGTCGGGCAAGGGGCCCTGCCACTGGCCGTTGCCGAGGTTCTTCAAGAGCGGCGGCACGCGGGTGGCGCGAAAGAAGCTTTCGGGAATGATGCGGTGGTCGGCGGTGTGCAGGATGCGCCCGCGCTTGGACCGGAACGGCGCGGGCAGCGCGCCCTGGCGGAAGTTGCCCTGCGTGGGCGCGGTGTCCTGGGGAAGGATGACGGCATCGTGCAGGTGCAGGATGTAGGGCGTATCGGGCAGGTCGAACCCGGTGTTACCCGCAAAGCGCACCGGCCC
>JBQTJI010000018.1:0-69532 GCA_052387255.1 Gemmobacter sp.
GCGGTTTGGCGTGGGGGCGGTGGTCCTGCAGGGGCTGCCCCCCCATGTAAATGGGCGGGCGCCACCCGTCGGGGGCGCGCGCGCCCCCATGTCACAGGATCACTCGGTCACGCCCAGCTTTTCGCGCAGGGCGGCAAGGTCGGTCATGTCCTTGGCCACCTGCGCGGTCGCCGCCGCCTGATCCTGCCAGTAGACCAGCGCGCCGGTGGTCCTGGCAATCTCCTGCGCGGCGTCCGTCGCCACGACCGCCTGAGCGATGCCCGCGATCTTGTCCTTGACCTCCTGCGGGGTGCCCTTGGGCACGAACAACCCGTTCCACAGCGACGACCCGGCCAGGGCGGGCACCTGTTCGCCAAGGGTCGCCACATCGGGGGTGATCAGCGTGCGCGCGCCCGTGATCGTCGCCAGCACCTTGATGTCGCCGAGGCACGACAGCACCAGTTGCGCCGTGGTGTTTATCACGTCGGCGTCACTGTTGGCGAGGGTCGAGCAGTCGACAGCGTCGAAGGCCGCCTCGGCGCTGAACTTGCCGCCAAGTTCGCCCATGCCGAAGAAGGTCATCATCGTGGGTTCGATGCCGTAGCCGAAGTGGCCCAGGCGCACCTCGTTCGCCTTCGAGTATTCGGCCAGTTCCGCCATGGTCGAATAGGGCGCATCGCCCTTGGCCGCGATCAGGAAGGGATAGGTCAGGAAGATGCCGACGGGTTCCAGCGCGTCGGGCGCGATCTGGGCATCGGCGCCCATGGTCTTGACCGTCGGGATGCCGACCGTGAACGACCCGACGGTATAGCCGTCGGGGGCCGCCGTCGCCACCGCAAGGCCACCCACCACGCCGCCGCCGCCGGGCTTGTTGACCACGGCGGCGGGAATGCCGGTCTGGGTCTGGAATTCCTCGGCGATCATCCGCGTCAGCACATCCTCAAGGTCGCCGGGGGGCCAGGGGACGATGAAGGTGACGGGTTTCTCGGGGTATTCGGCCAGCGCCGCCCCCGACAGAGCCGCCAGCGCCACGGCAATTGCGCCAAAGGTCAGGCCAAGTTTCTTCATGCGATATCTCCCCGTTATAGTCGGTTCATTATGCGAACCGACGGTTCGAAAAACAGATTGACAGAGGACCCGCCGATCTGTCAACAAAAATGAACCGGGGTGCTGTGGCCCCGGCGGCGGCTGTCGGAACAGCCGGAGGTGGCGGTGGCAACGGTCGGCAAAGCCCTTGATCTGCTTGATGTCTTCACCCGGCAAAGGCCGCAGGTGGGGCTGTCCGACATCGCCCGCCTGGCAGGCGTGAACAAGGCCACCTGCCACCGCCTGCTGTCCGAGATGGAATCACGCGGGCTGGTCGAACAGGTCGGGCCCGCGCGCGAGTACCGTCTGGGTCCGGCGGTGCTGAAGCTGGCCTACCTGCGCGAGGCGGCGGTGCCGACGCGCGACGCGGCGATGCCGGTCCTGCAGGCGCTTGCCCGCGCCACCGGCGAGACGGCGCATCTGTCGCTGCTGGTCGGGGGCGTGCTGCGGACGCTGGCCTTTGCCTATTCGTCGCAGCACGGCGTGAAGGTGACGATGGAGGATGCCGACACGCTGCCCTTTCACGCGACGGCCTCGGGTGCGGCGGTGCTGGCGCACCTGCCGCCCGAGGTGGCCGCGCGCATCCTGGAGGGGCCGTTGCCGCCCCGTGTGGCGGGGGACGGGACCACGCGGGACGACCTGCGCGAACGGATCGCCGTGGTGCAGGTGCGGGGCTGGGCCGAAACGCTGTCGACCTTCGAAAAGGACGTGCAGGGTCTGGCGGTGCCGCTGTTCGACGCGCAAGGCACCTGCATCGGTGCGGTGGCCGTGGCCGCCGCAGCACCCCGCATGACCCCCGACCTGCACGCTCGCGTCGTGTCGGAGCTGACCCGCGCGGGGACCCGGATCAACGCACTCTGGGGTGGCCAGGTGCCGCCTGCCCTGGAAACCCTGTGGCACGGCACCGCCCTGCCCGATGGAGATGCCGCATGAAGGACGAGAACTTCCTCAAGGCCAACAACGCCCGCAGCCTGTGGCACCCGATGACCGCCCCCTCGGACAGCCAGAAGAACCCGCCCGTGATCATCACCGGGGCGTCCGGCACCCGCATCCGCGACGTGGACGGGCACGAGGTGGTCGATGGCGTGGGGGGGCTGTGGAACGTCAACCTCGGCTATTCCTGCCAGCCGGTGAAGGACGCCATCGCGGCGCAGTTGGACCGGCTGCCCTACTATTCGATCTTTCGCGGCACCTCGAACGACTGCGTCATCGAGCTGGCCGAGGCGCTGCGCGAGTTCTTCGAACCCGACGGGCTGAGCCGGGCGTTCTTCACGTCCGGCGGTGGCGACAGCGTGGAAACCGCGCTGCGGCTGGCGCGGCAGTACCACAAGATCAGGGGCGAGGCGGGGCGGGTGAAGTTCCTGTCGCTGAAAAAGGGCTATCACGGGACGCACATCGGCGGCGCGTCGGTCAACGGCAACGCCAACTTCCGCGCCGCCTATGAGCCCCTGCTGCCGGGATGTTTCCACATCCCCGCGCCCTATACCTATCGCAACCCGTTCAACGAGGACGATCCGGCGAAGCTGGCGCAACTGTGCCTGCAGGCGCTGGAGGACGAGATCGCCTTCCAGACCCCCGGCACCATCGCGGCCTTCATCATGGAGCCGATCCTGGGGGCGGGCGGGGTGATCCCGCCGCACAAGACGTTCATGCCGGGGGTCGCGGCGATCTGCCGCCGCCACGGCATCCTCCTGATCGCGGACGAGGTGATCACCGCCTTCGGCCGCACCGGGGCCTGGAGCGGCAGCCGGTTGTGGGGCGTGCAGCCCGACATGGCCTGCACCGCCAAGGCCATCACCAACGGCTACTTCCCCTTCGGGGCCGTGATGATGTCGGAAGCCTTCGCGCAGGTGTTCGAGGCGGATGACACGGGCCGCGCGATGGTGGGGCACGGCTATACCTATTCCGGCCATCCGGTGGGGGCGGCGGCGGCGCTTGCCTGCCTGGCCGAGACGCAGCGGCTGGACGTGCGGGTGAATGCGGCGGCGCGGGGAGAGGAACTTTATCAGGGGCTTCTGGCGCTGCAGGCGCGTCATGCGGTGATCGGCGACGTGCGGGGCGGCCACGGGCTGATGCTGGCGCTGGAACTGGTGGCGGACCGGGGGACCAAGGCCGCGCCGGACAAGGCGCTGCCTGCCTTGGTGCAGGCGGCGGCCTACAAGGCGGGGGCCATGGTGCGGGTGTCGGGGCCGAACATCATCCTGTCGCCGCCGCTGGTGGTGACATCGGGGGACGTGCAGGTGATCCTGGCCGCGCTGGAGGCGGGGTTCGCCGGCCTGTGAGGTCGGGGAAGGGGCCGCTCCCGCGGGCTTTGCCCTTGGGCCGGGCAAGGGGGCAAGCCCCCTTGGACCCCCTGCGCCCTGCAGGAACCCCCGTCCCCCGCCGCTGCCGCGCAGCCGCGTCGTGCCTGGCAGCGGCGGAGAAAGGGGGGCGGTCTGCCCCCCGCCTTCGGCTCCCCCCCAGGATACTTGGGGACAGAAAAAGGGCAGCCAGAGGGCGAACCCCTGCGGTGCAGGGCATCAGGGAGGTCAGGGGACGGGAACGTGCAGCACGATGCCGTCGAGGGCCGCCGTCATCCTGATCTGGCAGGACAGGCGCGAGGTGTCGGCGCGGGGGGCGTCGGTGGCGTCGAGCATGGCATCCTCGAAGTCCGAGGGAGTGTCGGCGCGGTCTGTCCACGCCGTATCGACCTGCACATGGCAGGTCGCGCACGAAAGGTTCCCGCCGCATTCGCCGACGACATGGGGCACGCCCGCCGCGACGGCAGCCTCCATCAGGTTGTGGCCGGCGGGCACGTCGGCGGTGATCGTGGTGCCGTCGGGCAGGGCCCAAGTTGCTTTCACGGTGCTGCCTTTCAGATGTACCAGATGTACCAGTCGCGCAGGGCGTCGCCTTCCAGCCCTGCCGTCTTGGTCACTTCCGCGCGCTTCATGTAGAGGTGGTTGTCGACCAGCCCCTCGCCCACGGCCTTGACCAGCGGTCGGTCGGCCTCGAGGTCATCAAGCGCCGCCGACAGGCTGGCGGCCACACCGTGGGGTGCGTCGTTGCGGGTGAAACCGTCGCCGGTTTCCATCGGCTGCAGGGGATAGCCCTGCGCCACCCCCAGAAGTGCGGCCTGCAGCACGGTCGCGACGGCGGTATAGGGGTTGGCCGCCGCATCGGCCATGCGGTGTTCCAGCCGCGCCTTGGCCCCGCCCTCGGCGCTGACCCGCACCGTCACGTTGCGGTTGTCGCCGCCCCAGTTGCACCAGTAGCCCGACAGCGATGCCGGTTGCAGCCGCGCATAGGACAGCGCGTTCGGGGCGATCAGCCCGGCCATGCCGCGATGGTGCGCCATCCAGCCCGCGATGCAGCCGCGCGCGAGGTCGCCCAAGGTGGCTGGGTCGCCCCGGTCGCCGTTCGAGAGGGCGTTGTGCCCCGTCGCATCGGCGAAGGACAGGTTGACGTGCAGGCCAGACCCGCCCTTGGCCGGAATGGGTTTCGGCAGGAAGGACAACAGGATGCCGTGATCCCAGGCCACTTCGCGCGCCATCTGGCGAAACAGCACCACCGTGTCCACATGCGCCACCGCCGTGTCGTAGGTCAGCGTGAACTCGAATTGCGGGGTGTCGTATTCGGCGGTGATGAGGTCCAGGGCCAAGCCGATGTCCTGCGCCTTGTTCCAGATCGCGTCGGTGAACCGGCGCGGATCGGTGAAGTTGCCGGTGCCGTAGACCACCCCGCCCGCGTTGTCGTAAGGCACGATGGTGCCGTCGTCGCGGCGGACGAAGGCGTAGGCCTCAAGCTCGATCCCGATCCTGGGGGTCAGGCCGCGCGCGGCCCAGGCCGCCACCGCGCGTTTCAGCGCGCCGCGCGGGCAAAGGGGCAGGGGGGTGCCGTCGGCGGCGAAGAGGTCGCCCATGACCACGCGGGTGCCCGGTTCCCACCCTGGCCGGATCTCGGCCCCGGTCCAGCGCAGGGCCATGTCGGGAATGCCCTCAAGGCACATCGTGCCGGGGGCCTCGACCAGCAGGTCCTTGTCGTAGTGGACCGAGAAGGTCGGCTGCGCGAAGCGGCTTTCGTCGTCGCGCATCTTGGAGGCGGGCAGGTACTTGCCGCGCATTATCGACAGGTGGTCGCAGAACATGGCCCGCAGGCGATCCGGCATCGGCGTTCTCCCTAAAGCGTGACGCGGACGGGCAGGTCCTTGATCCCGCCCACGAAGTTCGAGCGCAGAAAACGGTGGTCACCGGCAGGTTCGATGGATTTGATGCGCCGCGCAAGTTCCTGGAACAGCACCCGCACCTCGAGCCGCGCGAGCCACATGCCGAGGCAGACATGGGGGCCGCCCTGGCCGAAGCTGAGATGGCGGTTGGGGGTGCGGGCCAAGTTCACGCGGAAGGGGTCGTCGAAGGCCGCGTCGTCGCGGTTGCCGCTGGCGAACCAGTACAGGACCTTGTCGCCTGCCCGCACCGTGCGCCCGTGCATCTCGAAATCCCGCGTGGCGGTGCGGCGGAAGTAGAGCGCGGGCGTGGCCCAGCGGATGATCTCGTCCGCCATCGTGTCGTCGACCGTACCCGATTGAATCTGCGCCAGAAGTTCCGGCTGGTGGCACAGCGCCTGCAGGCCCGCCGCGATCGAATAGCGGGTGGTGTCGTTGCCCGCCGCCACCAGCAGGCAGAAGAAGTTGCGGAACTCGGTCTCGCTGATGACCGATCCGTCGGGGCCGGGTTGCAGGATCATGTGGAGGATGCCGTTCGTGTCGCCCGCCGCCGCCTTGCGCAGCATCAGGTCGCGGGCATAAGCATAAAGTTCCGCCCCTGCAGGCGAGTTGAAGGGCATCATGCGGAACTCGTCCGTCGTCATCCGGTCGAGCACATGGGTGGTGAAGTCGGGGTCGGTGTTGGCGATCAGGGCATCGCCCTTTTCCACCAGCCAGGGCAGGTCTTCGTCCGGCGTGCCGATGATCCGCCCCAGCATCCGCATCGGCAGTTCGCGGGCGATTTCCTTTGTGGCGTCAAAGGTTTCCTTCGCAAGCGCCTGATCGAGGATGTCGGCGCAGAGGGTGCGAATCTGTGTCTCGAACCCCGCGACCACGGGTTTGGAAAAGGCTTTGGCCACCTTCACCCGTGTGGCCATGTGTTCGGGCGGGTCGGTTTCCTGGAAGGTGCGGCGGGCGAGGTATTCCTCGTGGCTCTGGTCCTCCATGCGGATGCCTTTGGCCGAGGACAGAAGGTCGGGCTGGCCGTTCAGCGCCAGGATGTCGGCGTGGCGGGTGACCGACCAGAACCCCAGCCCGCCCGTCCAGTCGGTCCAGTGCAAAGGATCGTCGCGGCGCAGGCGGGCAAAGGTGTTGTGCGGGGGGCCGGTGACAAAGCTGTCATGGCTGGACAGGTCGGCCTGGCCGTCATCGGCGGGAACCCAGACCGTCATGCCATTCTTCCATTTCCGCTTGTACTGTCGGCTCTTTATAAATATGCTTTACACGTCTGTAAATATGCAAAATGAGCACATGATGCACATCGCGATCCTTGTCACGAACACCGACGACAGCGATTTTTCCCAGCATCATCCAAGAGATGGGGAAAAATTCACGGCCCTTCTGTCGCCGCTGCGGCCGGACTGGCGGTTCTCGGTGCATGTGGTGAAGGACGGCGATTTTCCCGAATCGCTGGCGGGGATCGACGGGCTGATCGTGACCGGCAGCCCCGCGTCGGTGCATGACGGTGCGCCCTGGATCGCGCGGCTGCTGGGCCTGATCCGGCAGGCGGCGGGGCGGGGGGTGCCGGTGTTTGGCGCGTGCTTCGGGCATCAGGCGGTGGCGGTGGCTTTTGGCGGGACGGTGGAGCGCAATCCCGGCGGCTGGGTGCTGGGGCTGGTCGGGACGGTGCTGGAAGGGCAGGCGATCCGTCTGTACGCCGCGCATCTGGAACAGGTGGCGAAGGTGCCGCCCGATGCCCGGGTGATCGGGGCCTCGCCGGGGTGCCCGGTCGCGGCGATGCGGATCGGGGCGCATGTGCTGACGACGCAGTACCACCCCGAGATGACGCACCGATTCATCGCGGCGCTGGTCGAGGAACTTGCGGCCACGCTGCCGCCCGAGGTGATCGCGGCGGCCCGTGCTTCGCTGGCGGACGAGGCCGAGACGGGGCGCATCGCCGAGGTGATCGCGGCGTTCTTCGAGGGTCAGGACAGCGCCGCCAGCAGGTCCATCGCCGTCACCTGATCGAACTGCACATGGCGCGCCATCAGCGCCTCGGCCTGCGCCCCGTCGCGGTCGGTGATCAGGGTGGCGATGCAGCGGTGTTCGGCCGCCGAGGCGGCGATGACGCCTGCATAGGCATAGCGCGCGCGGTAATAGGCCAGCAGTTTCCGCGCGTTGGTCTTGATCATGTCAAGCAGGAACGGGTTGCCCGACGCCTCGGCCACGGTCGCGTGAAAGCGCAGGTTCAACTGGTAGTAGCCGTCCGGGTCGCCGTCGCCCTTCTGTGTGGCGTGCGTTTCGCAGGCGGCGACGGCGCGTTCCAGCGCCTGTGCGCCGCCGACCGACAGCCGCCGCGCGGCAAGGCCCGCCGCCTGCCCCTCAAGCTTGCCGTGGACTTCGAGGATCGCCAGGAACTCGGGCAAGGTCGGGCGGAACACGGTGGCCCCCTTGCGCGGGTGGCGGCGGATCAGGCCCATGGCCTCGAGCTGCAGAAGCGCCTCGCGGACGGGCGTGCGCGACACGGCAAAGGTATCGACCAGTTCCTGTTCGTCGATGGCATCGCCGGGGTTGAGCTGGCCGAGGTCGATCCTGGCCAGGATTTCGTGGACAAGGTTCGGGGTCTGGCGGGTCATGGGCCAAAGGGTGGCGGGTTCGGCGCGGTGTGTAAAGCCATGTGGTTGCGGACGTTGGCTTAATCGGCGGGGAGGGGGCAGAACGGGGCGTCTTCCCCGCGTCTTCCTTGCGTCTTCCTTTGGTGGAGACGTTGCAGGTCACACAGGCCCGTTAACCCCTTGCCGCGAATCGGTGCGACAGGTGCGCCGCCGCCGCCGCAGGCCCGGTCCGCCAGTGGCCGCCCCGGCGTGGCGTGCCGCCGGGGGCCATGCCTGCTTCGCCCGCTTCGCGAATAATCCGTCAATGGCGGGCGCACGACATCGGAAACGCTGCCCTTCGCCCCGCCGGCAATGGCAGCAACGCGACAGGTGTCACCACGACGGAGAGCGGCTTGCGTCCGATCCACGAAATCATCGTTCATTGCAGCGGCACGCGCCCCGACTGGTGGAGCGCGCGGTCGCTGGGCCGCAAGATTGCCGAGGTGCGCCGCTGGCATACCACGCCGCCGCCCCTGGGCCGGGGCTGGGGCGACATCGGCTATCATTTCCTGATCGACCGGAACGGGCGGACGGCGGCGGGGCGCCCGCTGGCGCGGGTCGGGGCGCATGTCATCGGGCACAATGCGGGCAGCATCGGCATCTGCCTGTTCGGCGGCCATGATGCAGCGGCGACCGACCGCTTTCAGGATCATTTCACGCCCGAACAGGAGGACGCCCTGCGCACCCTGATCGCGCACCTGCGCCAGGACCATGCCATCGACCGGGTCACCGGGCACAACCAGTATGCCGACAAGGCCTGTCCCGGATTCCGGGTGCCGGACTGGTACTGAGTCGGGCAGCGGCGTGACCCTGGCCGGTCACGGCCCCGCGCGCCCGCAATCACCCCCTTGAAACAAGCCGCCTTTCGGCGCATAGGACCGGCGCAGCCCGCCATCCGCGCGGGCCTGACCCTTTTGGAGAGACCATGGCCAAGGAAGACATTCTCGAATTCCCCGGTGTCGTGAAGGAACTTCTGCCGAACGCGACATTCAAGGTCGAACTCGACAATGGCCATGAACTGATCGCGGTGATGGCAGGCAAGATGCGCAAGAACCGCATCCGGGTTCTGGCCGGCGACAAGGTGCAGGTGGAAATGACCCCCTACGACCTGTCGAAGGGACGCATCAACTATCGCTTCAAGTGAGGCTGATCCTCGGATCGGCCAGTCCGCGCCGCCTTGAGCTTCTGGCGCAACTGGGCGTTACCCCCGACGCCGTCCTGCCCCCCGACATCGACGAGTCCCCCCGCCGCGCCGAACTGCCGCGCGCCTATGCGGCACGGCTGGCGGTCGAAAAGGCGCGTGCCGTTCCGGGCGACGACGACCTGATCCTGTGCGCTGACACCACGGTGGCGCTTGGCCGCCGCATCCTGGGCAAGCCTTTGGACGCGGGCGAGGCGGCGGCGTTCCTGACAGCACTTGGCGGACGCAGGCACAGCGTGATCACGGCGGTGGCCCTGCGCCTGGGGGATCGTGTCTGGACCCGCGACAGCGTCAGCGCGGTCAAGATGAAGCGGCTGTCGGATGTGGAACTGAACGCCTATCTGGCGTCCGGCGAATGGCAGGGCAAGGCCGGAGGCTATGGCATCCAGGGGGCCGCCGGGGCCTTCATCCCGTGGATATCGGGCAGCTACAGCGGCATCATGGGCCTGCCGCTGGCCGAGACCGCCGCCCTGCTGGCCGCCGCAGGCTGGCCCTTGTGGAGACAGGCATGAGCCGTGTGGTGATCCTGGACGAGATTGCGGGCCGCCCCGTCGCGGCGCTGCTGGTGGACGGCGCGCTGCACGAGCTGGCGGTCGACCCCGAGGGCGACACCGTGCTGCCGGGGGCGATCTTTCGCGCCCTGGCCGACCGTCCGATGAAGGGCATGGGCGGCATGTTCGTGAAACTGCCGGGCGGCACATCGGGGTTCCTGCGCCAGACCGACGGGCTGGCCCCCGGACGCCCCGTGATCGTGCAGGTCACGGGACCGGCCGAGCCGGGCAAGGCCCTGCCGGTCACGACGCGCCTGTTGTTCAAGTCGCGCTTTGCCATCGTGACACCGGGCGCGCCGGGGCTGAACATCTCGCGCCGGATCAAGGAGACGGGCTTGCGCGCGGACCTTGAGGCGATGGCGGCGGAGGGGATGGCGGGGGCGGACGAGGGGCTGGGCCTGATCCTGCGGTCGGCCTGCGACGGGGCGGAACCCGACGCGGTGGCCGAAGACATCGCGGCGATGCGCGGGCTGGCGCAGGCGGTGACGGCAGATGTGACCGGCCCGCCCGAACTGCTGCTGGACGGGGCGACGGCGCATGACGTGGCCTTGCGCGACTGGCTGGACCCCGCGCCGGACGACCTGCTGTCCGACCCCGGCAGCCTGGAAGCGCAGGGCGCGCTCGACCTGATCGCAGACCTGCTGGCCCCCCGCATCGACCTGCCCGGCGGCGGCCACATGATGATCGAGCCGACGCGGGCGCTGGTCGCGGTCGATGTGAACACCGGCCCCGACACCTCGCCCGCCGCCGCCCTGAAGGTCAACATCGCCGCCGCCCGCGACCTGCCGCGCCAGTTGCGGCTGCGGGGCTTCGGCGGGCAGGTGGTGGTCGATTTCGCGCCGATGCCGAAGCGCGACCGGGCGGTGCTGGACCAGGTGCTGCGCGCCGCCTTCAAGGGCGAGGCGGCCGAGACGAACCTGGCCGGGTGGACGGTGCGGGGCCTGTACGAGATGACACGGCGGCGCGACCGGCTGGTGCTGGCCGACCTGCTGCCGGGGGGGGTGTGATGGCCTGCCCGGTCTGTGCCAGGGCGGCGGTGCCCGCGTATCGCCCGTTCTGTTCGCGCCGCTGCGCGGATGTGGACCTTGGCCGCTGGCTGACCGGCGCGCATGTGATCCCCGGCCCCGCAGCGGACGAGGACGACCTGCCGCCGACGTCCGCCCCGCGCGACCCCTGACATCGGTTTTTTCCGCCCGACCCACTGGACAGCCACCCCCGCCTGACATAAACCGCCCGAACCGGGGCCCAGATAGCTCAGTTGGTAGAGCAGCGGATTGAAAATCCGCGTGTCGGCGGTTCAATTCCGTCTCTGGGCACCACTCCAATCCCCCAGCAAGCGTGCCCGGCCGTGCCCCCTGCGATTGGGGTTTGTCTGACCGTGCGTGCTGCGCTATCGCAGCGGGATGGAACGGCAATCGGGGCATCTGCCCGGCATGCACCTGCTGGTCGACCTGTACGGCGCGGCGCATCTGGCGGATGCCGCGCGGATCGAGGCGGCGTTGCGCGCGGCGGCGGCGGCGGCGCGGGCGACGGTCATTGCCGCGCAGTTCCGCACCTTTGCGGGGCAGGGCGGGGTGACGGGGATGCTGCTGCTGGCGGAATCGCACATCTCGATCCACACGTGGCCGGAACTGGGGTATGCGGCGGTCGACATCTTCCTGTGCGGCGAGGCCGACGCCGATGCTGCCCGGCGGGCGCTGGAGTCAGCGCTTTCGCCGACGCGGGTGGCGGTGACGGCGGTGCGGCGCGGACAGGATCAGCGGAACCAGTAATCCCAGCCGTCATTGTAATAGCCGACCAGCGCATGGTCGCGCAGGCTGTTCGTGTCGGCCGGGGTCTCGGCCACGTCGGCGGCAAACACCTGTGCGGCGCGCCAGGCGGCATCGGTCAGGAAGCGCAGCCCGGCGGGCAGGACCAGGGGACGGTCGGTCAGCGGTTGCGGACCCGCCAGCACGAACCCCCAGTCGCCGAAGCTGGGGACGTAGACGTGATAGGGCACGACCGCCAGCGTCGCGTCGGGGGTGGTGGGGTTGCGGGTGTCGGCCAGGGTATGGACCACCGACCAGAACCCCTGCCGCGCGAACAGGGGCGATCCGGCCTGCACGGCAATCAGGCCCTGCGCGCCGATCCGGTCGGCCAGCATCGCGTAGAATTCGCGGGTGTAGAGTTTCGACAGCGCGATCGATTTCGGGTCGGGCAGGTCGACGATCACCACGTCGAAGGTGGCGCGGCTGGTCTCGACGAATTTCCAGGCATCCTGCGACACGACGGTCAGGCGCGGGTCGTTCAGCGCGTCGCCGTTCAGGGCGGTCAGGTCGGGGTGGGTGGCGAACAGGCCGGTCACGCGGGGGTCGAGATCGACCAGGGTCACCCGTTCGACGCCCGGATGGCGGAACACCTCGCGCGCGGCCATGCCGTCGCCGCCGCCCAGGATCAGAACCTCGGCGCGGCGCGGGGCGAGCGACATCGCCGGATGCACCAGCGCCTCGTGATAGCGGTACTCGTCCTGGGTGTCGAACTGGATGGAATAGTCCAGGAACAGGCGCG
Organism: Gemmobacter sp.; assembly: GCA_052387255.1. Taxonomy (GTDB): domain Bacteria; phylum Pseudomonadota; class Alphaproteobacteria; order Rhodobacterales; family Rhodobacteraceae; genus JBBQXK01. The sequence goes on from JBQTJI010000018.1 coordinate 12,199, forward strand.
TGCGGTCCTGGAACCGGGTCACGGTGATGTGCTGGTAGGGGCTGTTTTCGGACAGGATCACGTCATCCTCGAACAGGCTGGCCTCGACCACCGACACCATCCGTTCGGCCTGCACCAGAGCCGCCAGCGACACCGCCAGCGACACCGCCCAGACGATGCGGATCGGCCCCTGCAGCCGGTCGCGGAACAGCCACAGCGACAGGCCCGCGACCATCAGGTTCAGGCAGCCGAAGGCCAGGCTTGCCGTCATCAGCCCCAGCTGCGGCAGGATCAGCAGCGGAAAGGCGACCGAGGCGACCAGCGCGCCCACATAGTCGAAGCTGAGCACGTTCTCGAACCGGAACGCGGACGCGCCGATGTCGCCCAGGGCGCGCGCGATCAGGGGGATCTCCATGCCCGACAGCACGCCGATCAGGATCAGCATGGCGTAGAGCGGCAGTTCCACCGCGCCGGTCGTCGCATAGGAAAAGTACAGGACCGGGGCCAGGAAGCCGCCGAACAGCCCCAGCAGGATCTGTGCCCAGACGAACCCCGGCAGTGCCTGCGCCACGAACCGCGACAGCCCGGCACCAAGGCCCATGGCCGCCAGGAACACCCCGATCACCAGCGAGAACTGCATCACGGAATCGCCCAAGAGATAGCTGGACAGGGTGGCCGCGACCAGTTCGTAGATTAGGCCGGCGACGGCCACGAGGAAGGTCGCCACCAGCAGCCAGACCTCGCGCGCCGATACGGCGGCGGCCTGGGTCATGACAGGATGACGGCCGCGATGATGATGGCCAGCGAGATGAAGGCAGCACCGATCAGCACCGACAGGGCGACGTTCTGGTCCTGCTCGATCTCCTTGACCACGGGAAAGGGTGCGATGCGGGTGATGACCCACCAGCACAGCGCCATCATGCCGATGCCAAGCGCGAAGTAGAACAGGGTGCCGATGACCTCGGCCGGGTTGATGGATGCCAGAAGATTCATTGCGGGCCTCGCTATTTGACGCTTGAGTTGGAAGACAGGTTGCCGCCGCTGCCCAGCCGCACCGAGCGGTCCAGCCCCGTGCTTTCGCCGCCCACCCCGCGCCAGGACAGATAGCCTGCCCCTGCGGTTGTCAGCAGGGACCCTGCCAGAAAGACGATGCGGATCAGGTTCACGGGCGTCAGTCCTCGTCGGTCCAGTCGGTGCCGCGCCAGCGGGCGCGGCGGTGCAGGTGCGGGCCGATGCCCTTCCACAGGGCGATCCCGCCGAAGATCAGGGCCGCCGCGAACAGCCACAGGGCATTGGCCCCGCCTTCGCGGGCCGAGACGTAGAGGTTCGGCACCGGGCCGCCGCTGACATTCTCGCCCTCTCCGGCTTCGGGAACGTCGAATTCGATGGTGTAGGTCCCGGCGGTTTCGGGACGGAAGTGCAGGGTGGTGCTGCGCTTGTCCTCGGTCCAGCTGCCATCGCCATCGTAGCCCCGGTAGTGGCCGATCTCGCGCCCGGTGACGAAGACGGGTTCGCCCTCGGGGTCGTTGACGGCCATCTCGACAAAGGCCCAGCCATCGGTCACGTCGCCGCGGACATCGACGGTGACCAGGCGGTAGGGTTCCGTGACCTCCAGCGGCAGTTCGCGCGGCATGTTGGCGGCGCCAAAGCTGTTCTGCGGCAGGATTTGTCGCCCGCCGGACATCATCCACAAGGCCAGGATGACGCTGATCACGGCAAAGGCGACGCCGCCCTTGACCAGGAAATCGTCGTTCGGGTCGGGGTGCCAGGGTTGCAGGGGATGCACCGCCCCCGGCGTAAGGGGTTCCTTGACCCCGAAGGCGGCCAGGGTTTCAGGCCCCGGCAGATAGACCGAGCGGTCGACCTCGCGCTCGTTCCGGCCTTCCGAGAAATGCACCATGGCGCGGTCGGACAGGGCGCTGACGGTGGTGGACTTGTCGCCGACCATGGGCCGCCAGGTGAACTCGCCTTCGGCAAAGGTGATCGTCGCGGTCGATGTCTCGTAATAGGTCAGGGATTCGCCGGCGCAATAGACGCTGGGCGCGCTGTCCGCGCTTTCGACCGTCGCGACCGACAGCCAGGCCTGCGCGTCCGCGCCGCGCAGGCGGCGGGTCCAGATTAGGTGGCCGTCCTCGACCGACAGCCAGGAATAGCCGTGCGTGGGGGAATAGAGCAGATGATCCACCCAGGACCACCAGCGCCCCGCGCCGCGTTCCTCAAGCCCCAGGGTGCCGATCACGCGGTAGAGGACGCCCGACAGCCTCCCCTCCATGCCGATGGAAAAGGGCGAGGCGGGGCGGTGCAGGCCGGTGAACTGCCTGAGCACGCGGTAGCCCTCGATCGCGTCAAGCGCGCTGCCGCAATAGCCGCAGACATGCGTGGTCACCCGCCCGCCGCCCAGCACCGGCAGCCCGGCCCCGCAGCCGGGGCAACTGATCTGGCGCAGTTCGGCGGCCAGGGTCATGGTCGCGTCACCCTGACCGCGAACGGATCGACCCAATCGCCCCGATACCACCAGGCCGTGCCGTCACCGAATTCGCCGGACAGAAGCGTGCCGTCGCGGCCGGTCGCGTTGATGAAGCGGTAGGTTTCGCCGGCGTGCAGCCGTTCGGGAAAGTTGCCGCGCAGGGCGACGCAGGTGGCCTGCTCGAACTCGGTCACGGTGAAGGTGTCGCCCCGCAGCGTGAACGTGCTGCCCAGGGCGGGTGGTTCGACCAGGTCGGGCGCATCGCGGCCAAGCGGCCTTTGCACCACGACGTCGCCCTCGTCGACCGAAATCCAGCGGCCCCCGCCATGGCCGTCCACCACCCAGAACTCGTCCCAGGTGCCGCGACCATAGCCATAGCGCGCGTGGCCCTGGGCGCGAAAGCTCTGGCCGCCGATGCCGATCTCGTCCCCCAGGCCGAACAGGAGCGGGCTGTCGTGCATGACGCCCTGTTCGCCCGCAAGGTCAAGCCGGTCATCCTGCAGAAACAGGCTGGTGCCGCAGGACGGGCAGTTCAGCATGCGGTACCGGGCGAGTTCCGCGCCAAGGCCATAGCCGCATTTGGGGCAGTTGTGCTGGGTCATCGGGGGTGATCATGACGGAACCTGCCGATATGGCAAGATGGCGAAGGCGGGACACCGGGGCGTCGCGGACCCGGTCCACGGCGGGGCGGGCACAGCCGGGGTCCCGTCCTGCCGGGGGAAACCTTGATGGCATGGGGCATGGTCAGGAGGGGGAACCCTCTCATCTGCTGCGGCGGTCCGCCCCCGTGCCGGTGCGGGTCGCGCGCGACGTGCGGGTCGCCGCAAGCAGGGTCGGCCCTGGCGGGGTTCTCAACCGCCGCTGCCGGTGGCATGGTGGCTCAGGACCGGCGGAAGGCCGGGCAGGCCGACGCAGGACGTGCAGATGAAGCTGACCCCCCTGGCCATGACGCTGGCCATCGCTGGCCTTGCGGCCCCGCTGGCCGCGCAGGACACGACCGGCGTCAACCTGGCCCCTGCCGGTACCGGCACGCGGGGCGGCGTGGCGCAGATGGCCCTTGCGCAGGACCTGTACGCCCTGGGCATGGCGCAGGCCGACGCGCTGACCGTGCTGGCGGCGGCCCGGCTGGCGTCGGGGGTCGCGCTGACGGATGTCGAGCGCGAACTGGAAACCACCGTCGGGGCTGGGACGGACGCGGCCGACGTGGCCGACGGTCCGGTCGATGCCGCCGCCATGCTGGACGCGGCGCGGCGGCTGGCGGGCGAGGACGAGGTGCTGGCCGGTCTGGTCGAGGAGGCCGAGGCGGACGGCGCACGCGCGCGCACCGGGGCTGCGTCGCGCACGTTGAGCCGCCTGCCCGCCGGGGCGGTCGATACCTGGAAGGTGCCGTTCTTCGGCAATGCCCGTGCCGAACTGGCCGTGCTGGGCGACGGCGACGCGACCCTGACCGTGCGGGTGGCGGACGAGAACGGCAACACCGTCTGCGATGATGCGGGCGGGGCGGACCGGACGTACTGCGATTTCATCCCGGCGTGGAACGGCTATTTCGTCGTCACGGTCAGGAATGCCGGGGCGGTGCGAAACAGCTATCACCTGCTGACGAACTGAGGGGGTGCCCCCTTCTCCCGAGGGGAGAAGGGGGGCGCGCGTCACCGCCCTGCGCCCGCCTGTCCGACGACGGCCCGCGCCACGGCCCAGATCGACCAGGCGGCGGCCAGCATGAACGCGGCCCCCGCAAGACCGAGTGCCGCGAACCCGCCCGTCGCGTCCAGCACCAGCCCGCCGACCAGGGTGCCGACCGACGCGCCGACATAGATGCCCGAGGCGTTCAGCGCCATCAGGACCGGCGCGCGGGGGGCGTCGAGGCCCGCCAGGCGCGATTGCTGCGGGGCCATGAAGGACCAGCCGAACACGCTCCACCCCGCGACGAGGATCGCCATCAGGGCAAAGGGCAGCGCGGCCCAGGCCACCAGCGGCAGGATCACCATTTGCGCGGCGCACAGCAGCAACAGCGTCTGGTTCGATCCGATCCGGTCGGCCAGCCGCCCGCCCACCAGGTTGCCGACCACCGCCCCGCCACCGAAGATCAGCAGCATCAGCGACACCCCGTCGCGCCCCAGGCCCAGCCGCGCCTCGATCAGCGCGGCGAAATAGGTGTAGACGCAGTAGAGCCCGCCGAGGAACAGCACGGTGAAGGCAACCGCCCCCATCCGCCAGCCCGACGACAGGACCTGCCCCAGGGCGGCCAGGCTGGCGCGCGGCACGGCGATGCCGCGCGGGACCAGCGGCGCGAGGGCCGCAAGGGCTGCGGCACTCAGGACCGCCACGGCGGCAAAGGTCGCCTGCCAGCCGAACTGGTAGCCGAGCCACGCCCCCACCGGCACGCCCAGCACCTGCGCCAGCGTCAGGCCGCCGAACACCGTGGCCAAGGCCCGGCCCCGGTCGGCGGGCGGCGTCAGGCCGACCACCACGGCGGCGCAGACCGGCGTGACCAGGCCGCCCCCGACCGCCATGACGGCGCGCGCCGCCATGACACCCGCAAAGGACGGCGACAGGGCCGCCGCCGCCGCCCCCGCCCCGAACAGGGCAAGCCCGGCCAGCAGCACCGTCTTGCGGTCCAGCCCCCCGGTCAGCGCCACGAGGGGCGGCGAGACCACGGCATAGACCAGCGCATAGGCCGTCATCAGCCAGCCTGCGGTGGTGGCCGTCACGCCCATGTCGGCGGCAAAGGGGGTGAGGATCCCGACCACGACGAAGGCCCCCATCCCGATCACGAAGTTGGCCAGGGCCAGCAGGGCCAGCAGGCCCTTTGGCGGGGCCGTGGGGGGGGCAGTGGTCATCGCGCGCTCCTTCGACGGACGGGGCGAGGCTACCACCGTCGCCGGACCGCCGCACCCGCGAACGGCAGGGTCCGCAGGTCAGATGGCGCAGCGTTCATGCGGGATGGCTTGCGGTCCAACGGGACGGTCGAGCACCACGCGTCAGCGGTAGCGCGCGTCCACCGAGCGCGCGATGCGCCTGCCGATGTCGGCGGCGGACCAGCCGGTCAGCTTGCGCAGCGCTGCGGCCTCGGCCTTGATGCGGGCGCGGGTTTCGGTGACGTACTGCTGACCCTCTTCGCAGGTGATCTTGCCGTCGAACGGTTGGTTCAGGATGTAGCGGCCCTGGAAATTCTCGCGGTTGTCGGTTTCGACGAACTTCAGGTCCTCGAACATGCCCTTGTCGCTGTAGCGGATGTGCATCCGCGTGACGAAGACATCGGGCGTGGCCACGTTGCCCCGGCGCAACCAGGACACGCCAAGCTGGCGGAATTCGTCGAAGGACAACGGGTCGTCGGCGCAGGGGTCGCACCAGGCCATGTCCCAGGCGTATTCGAGGAAGGCCCCCGAATTCGGGGCCAGCTTGTCGAACATCGCGCGATCGAAGTTCGGGAAGACGTCCTTGACGAAGACCGGCACGGCGATGTCGGTCGGCAATTCCTTCATCGTGTAGTTCTGCAGCTTGACGCGGCCCTTGCGGGTCAGGGTCATGACCAGCAGGTCCTGCGGCCCGTCGGCGTTCAGCTTGCCCAATTGGATCGGCAGCATGAAGTCGGGCGAGCGGAAGGTCAGTTGCAGGGGTTCCAGGTCCTGCGCCTTGTCGGCGGTGTGGCGCTGCAGGTTCACGCGGGCCACGAAGAATTTCATTCCCATCTGGATGTAGTCGGCCAAGGCCGCCTCGGCCCCGTCGGGCAGCTTGTAGCCTTCGCCGCGCAGGAAAGTGGCCAGACCGTCGGACTGTTTCGCGGACAGGATCTGGATGTCATAGCTGCCCACGGCGTAGTCGCGCAGGATGGTGACGCCAAGTGCGCGGGCCCCGTCGCGGCGTTCCTGACGGGCGGTGCGGCCGCCCTCTTCGACGACTGTCGCTTCAAACACCGGCTCGACCAGTCCGCCTTCGCAGGGGTCATAGTCGAAATACTCCACCAGGCGCGGCGCGGTGTAGCGGTCAAGGTGGTCGACCGTGGCCGAGGGTACGGTCTGCACCTGGTTGCGGTTCAGCACCCGGGGCGTCGGCACCACCATGGCGAATTCCGCCGCCGGGCCGCGATAGTCGGACGACATGGTGATGACCGAGGTGTCGCCGGTGCGGGTGTACACGACCTTGGACGCGCGGTTGTAGAGATCGCCGTCGGCGCGGGCGACATAGAACCCGCAGAAGGCCTGCGCCGCCCCCGCCGCCACCGCGAATGCCGCCGCCAGCAGAACCCGACCGAACATCGCCACCTCCACCACCGCTTGCCCGAAGCGTCGGCGCGGCGGCCGGATCTGTCAAGCGCCATGGCGATCAGCCTCCGGCTGCGGGCCCGGTGCCTGGAATTCCCGGGGCGCGCTCCCGCGGGCCTGCGGCCCTTGGGCCGCGCAAGGGGGCAAAGCCCCCTTGGACCCCCGTGCCCGGTGGTCCGGTCGGGAAGGGCGCTATCGCGCGAGACGGGGCACCTGACCCTTGCGTTGCAGGAAAGGGGGGCCGTCTGCCCCCCTCGTTGGCTCTCGCTCCTCACCCCCCGAGAGGATCTGGACAAAGAAGAAGCCCGGGCGCAGAGGGCCTGGGGGCCGAAGGCACCCCTCCGACGCGCCCCGCAAGGGGCGCGCCCGGCCCAACAGTGAGGAGCAGGGGAGGGCCGTCCGGCCCTGCCCGCGACGGAACGGCGGGAGGCGCGGGAAGCCTGCGGGGCAATGCGGCGAGACGGGTCAGGACCTGACCGAGCGAACCCGACTGTCCCGAGATCCGGGGCCGCTTTCGCCAGATCCCGAATTCGTCTCGACTGCCATCGGCAACTGTGCTTGCCTGCGCCGATAGATGGGGCTCCGATGACAAGCCGTTGGTCAATTCTTGCCGTCCTTTTCCTTGCCAGAATGACGATGTCCTTCCAGTTTCAGGCGGTGGCGGGGCTTTCCCCGCTTCTGGTCGAGCGCTACGGGGTCAGCATCGCGGATATCGGTCTGCTGATCGGCCTCTACCTTGCGCCGGGGGTTGTCGTGGCGATCCCGGGCGGTGCGATTGCGGCGCGTTTCGGCGACAAGCGTGTCGTCAGCCTCAGCCTGGTCCTGATGCTGGTCGGCGGGGCGATGATGGCCTGGGGGCCCGGTTCGGGATGGCTGTTCGCAGGCCGCTTGCTGGCCGGGACCGGCGGCGTCGTCATCAACATCGTGATGACGAAGATGCTGATGGACTGGTTCGCCGGCCGCGAGATCGCGACGGCGATGGCGATCTTCATCAACTCGTGGCCGGTCGGAATTGCGGTATCGCTGCTGACCATTCCGACGCTGGCGGAATCCGGCGGGCTGGATCTGGCCTGGGCGGCGGTCATGGCGGTGATTGCCGTCGGCCTGTTTTTCTTCGTCCTCGTCTACCGTTCGCCCGAAACGGCACCCGCAACGCGGGTGCGCATCACCATCGGCACGCTGCCGAAGCGCGCGCTGTTTCTGGCGGCAAGCGTCTGGGCGCTCTACAACGCCGCCTTTTCGATGGTCTTCAGTTTCGGGCCGATCTTTCTGACAGAACGCGGTTGGGATCTGACCACGGCCAGTTCGGCAACCAGCATCTTCATCGTCGTCGTCGCCGCAGCGATTCCCCTCGGGGGGATTCTTTCGGATCGGACCGGACGACGGGATGCCATCATCATGGCAAGCCTTCTGGGGTATGCTGTCCTGCTGCCCCTTGTCGTGATCGCGCCGGACTGGGCAATTCCTGCCATCTTTGTGGGTGTCGGACTGATCTTCGGTCTGGCCGCAGGTCCGATCGTATCGATGCCTGCCCTCATCCTGAAACCGGAAGCCCGCGCCTTCGGGACGGGTGTCTACTATTCCATCTATTATCTTCTGATGATGGCCGCGCCGACCGGAGCCGGCATGATCGCCGAACGCGTCGGGAGTACTGGTGCGGCATTTCTGCTGGGATCGCTGATGCTGATCGTCGGCATGTTCGCACTTGGCGGTTTCCGCAACAGCGTCAGGGCCGGGCAAGCGAGCGCCCGATAGCGTTTGAGACACGGCTGGACCTGCCCGAGCCTTGACCCGTTTCCCGCTTGCTTGGGCATGGGGTGCCGCAGTTGGCCCGAAGGCACCAGGAACGGGCGCTCAGGGCTTCAGGTGCCGCACCCGTGCGCCCCATTCGATGGCGGCGGCGTGCAGGCGGTCGATGGACAGCTCCTCGCGCACCTCTTCCAGCATCCGCACCTCGACCTCGCGCAGCCGCCCGTCGGCGGACACCGCATCGCAGGCGAGCGCATAGGCGGTTTCGCGCAGACGCTCGGGCAACCCCTCGCGGATCAGGCCGAACAGGGCGGCAAGGCCGTCCTCTTCCTCGAACAGGTCGAACACGGTCTGCGCGATCTGGCGGATGCGGTCGCTGTCATAGTCGGCGAAGACCGGCATGTGGTTGACCGTGCGCTGGATCGCCACCATTTCCGAGGTTCGCAACTGTTCGTCCGCGGCCGACACCGCGATCATCACGGCGATCAGCGCGTCCTGCGCGGACAGCGAGGGGGTCTCGGTCATGGGCGGGGATTCCTTTCACGCATGCGGGCCGCAGATTATTGACGCTGGTGCAGGGCGGCAATAGACGACGGGAGTTCAACCTTGGGGGAACCCCATGACGGCCCTGCGCGATGCTGCGATGACATCGAAGGCCTGGCCTTTCGAAGAGGCCAGGGCCATCCTGGCGCGCTATGCCAAGGCCCCGCCCGAAAAGGGCCATGTGCTGTTCGAGACGGGCTATGGCCCCTCGGGCCTGCCCCATATCGGCACCTTCGGCGAGGTCGCGCGGACCACGATGATCCGCCGGGCGTTCGAGGTGATCAGCGACATCCCGACCCGGCTGATCTGCTTTTCCGATGACGTGGACGGCATGCGCAAGGTGCCCGAGAATGTGCCGCAGCAGGACATGCTGCGGAACCACATGCAGAAACCGCTGACCAGCGTGCCCGACCCCTACGGCGAGCACGACAGCTTCGGCCACCACAACAACGCCATGCTGCGGCGGTTCCTCGATACCTTCGGGTTCGAGTACGAGTTCATCAGTGCCACCGAGTTCTACCGCTCGGGCGCCTTCGACCCCACCCTGCGGCTGGCGGCGGAGCGCTATGACGCGATCATGAAGATCATGCTGGCGTCCCTGCGCGACGAACGCCAGGCGACCTATTCCTGCTTCCTGCCGATCCACCCCGAGACGGGACGGGTGCTGTACGTGCCGATCAAGCATGTCGATGCGCGCGAGGCGACGGTGACCTTCGATGACGAGACGGGCCGCGAGTGGACGGTTCCGGTGACGGGGGGGCACTGCAAGCTGCAGTGGAAGCCCGACTTCGGCGCGCGGTGGGCAGCGCTGGACGTCGATTTCGAGATGTACGGCAAGGACCATTCGACCAACACCCCGATCTATGACGGCATCTGCGAGGTTCTGGGGGGCCGCAAGCCCGAACACATGACGTATGAGCTGTTCCTGGACGAGGCGGGGCAGAAGATTTCCAAATCCAAGGGCAACGGCCTGACCATCGACGAATGGCTGACCTATGCCGCGACCGAAAGCCTGTCGTACTTCATGTACCAGAAGCCCAAGACCGCCAAGCGCATGCATTTCGACGTGATCCCCCGCGCGGTGGACGAGTATCACCAGCAACTGCGCGCCTATCCGATGCAGGATGTGACGGCGCAGGTGAACAACCCGGTCTGGCACATCCATGGCGGCGCGCCACCCGCCAGCGGCATGGAAGTGTCGTTCGGGATGCTCCTGAACCTCGCCTCGGTGGCCGGAACGGCGGGGCGCGAGGGGCTGTGGGGGTTCATCCGCCGCTATGCGCCCGATGTCACGCCCGAGACGCACCCCGACCTCGACGCGGCGGCGGGGTTTGCGCTGCGCTATTTCAACGACCGCATCCTGCCCTCGCGCGTGTTCCGCCTGCCCGACGACCGCGAGCGGGCGGCGATGCTGGACCTGCGCGCGCGGCTGGCGGCCTGGGACGGGCCGGCCCTGGACGAGGCGTTGCAGTCGATGGTCTTCGCCGTCGGCAAGGACCACGCGTTCGACCCCCTGCGCGACTGGTTCAAGGCGCTGTACGAGGTGCTTCTGGGGGCGTCGGACGGCCCCCGCTTCGGCGGCTTCGTGGCGCTTTATGGCCTGGCCGAGACGGTGGCGCTGATCGACCGGGGCCTGGCGGGCGACCTGGCGGCGGCCGGCTGACGCCTGCCCTGCGCTTTCGCGCCCGCCGGACGGGCATCTGCCTGTTCCCGCGCCTTGTGATCCCGGCTTTTGTCTTGACCCGCCCGTTTCCGCATGGTGCCTTCGGTTTGACCAATCGGTCAGGATCGGAATCGTGTCCGGTCCCGTGACCGCACGACAGGGGGACGGCGATGGCAGCCACGGGTGCTAATCTGCGGATCAATCCGGGCCGCCTGTGGGACAGCCTGATGGCGATGGCCGAGATCGGCCCCGGCATCGCGGGCGGCAACAACCGCCAGACCCTGACCGATGCCGACAGCGCAGGGCGGCACCTCTTCGCCCGCTGGTGCGCCGAGGCGGGGATGTCGATGGCCGTCGACACCATGGGCACCATGTTCGCGGCGCGCGCCGGGACCGACCCCGATGCGCTGCCGGTCTACATGGGCAGTCACCTCGACACCCAGCCGACGGGGGGCCGGTATGACGGCGTGCTGGGGGTTCTGGGCGCGCTCGAGGTGGTGCGGACGCTGAACGACATGGGCGTGAAGACGCGCCATCCCATCGTCGTGACCAACTGGACCAACGAGGAAGGCGCACGGTTCGCCCCGGCCATGCTGGCGTCCGGGGTCTTCGCGGGGGTGCATACGGAAGACTACGCCAAAAGCCGCCGCGACCCGGATGGTCTGGTCTTCGGCGAGGAACTGGCGCGGATCGGCTGGGTCGGGGATGAGGTTGTCGGCGCGCGCCGGATGCACGCGATGCTGGAACTGCACATCGAGCAGGGCCCGATCCTGGAGGCCGAGGGCAAGACCATCGGCGTGGTGACGCATGGCCAGGGCCTGTGGTGGCTGGAGATCACGCTGACCGGCCGCGACGCGCATACGGGGTCTACGCCGATGTCGATGCGGGTGAACGCGGGATTGGGGGCCGCGAGGATCACCGAACGGGTCCACCAGATCGCCATGGCGCATCAGCCGAATGCGGTGGGGGCGGTGGGGCAGTTGTTCCACTTTCCGAACTCGCGCAACGTGATCGCGGGCAAGGTGGTGTTCACCGTGGACATCCGCTCGCCCGAGCAGGCCAAGCTGGACGCCATGCGCGCCGAGGTGGAACGGGCGGCCCATGCGGTGGCCCGTGAACTGGGGCTGGGGTGTTCGATCGAGGCGGTAGGGCATTTCGATCCGGTGACCTTCGATCCGGGCCTGGTGAAGGTGGTGCGGGGGGCCGCCGAGAAGCTGGGGTACTCCCACATGGACATCGTCAGCGGTGCCGGCCACGACGCCTGCTGGATCAACCGCGTCGCTCCCACGGTGATGGTGATGTGCCCCTGCGTGGGGGGCCTGTCGCACAACGAGGCGGAGGAGATTTCGGTGGAGTGGGCGGCGGCGGGGACGGACGTGCTGCTGCACAGCGTGCTTGAGGTGGCGGGGGTGGTGGGGTGACCAAACTAGTGTTTCATATTCAAGGTTCGGCACCCGAGCCATACACCGTGGTCATAGAAAAAGTTGGAGATCGCCTGACAGCACTTTGCGATTGTCAAGCTGGTGCAATGGGGCAAGCTTGCAAGCATCGGTTTTCATTGTTTGAAGGCAGTTCAAAGAACGTCATTGGAGGTGATATCTCGAAGGTGTCTGAAGTCCCCGCAATGGTCGCTGGGACGGAAGTTTCTGAAGCAATTGCTCTGCTGCGCTTTGCGGAAAAAGAAGAAGAAGCTGCCAAGAAACGAGTTCAAGCAGCCAAGAAGGCGATCAGTAGAATTATGCAGGGCAACTAGGGAGATAGGTCGATGCAAACAACAACCATAAAGAACGGCACCATCGTCACCGCCGACCTCACGTATACCGCCGACGTGCAGGTCGAGAACGGCACCATCACCGCCATCGGCCCGAACCTGCACGGCGGCACCGAACTGGATGCCACCGGCTGCTACGTCATGCCCGGCGGGATCGACCCGCATACGCACCTCGAGATGCCGTTCATGGGCACCTACAGCGCCGATGATTTCGAGAGCGGGACGCGGGCGGCCTTGAGTGGCGGCACCACGATGGTGGTGGACTTCATCCTGCCGGGGCAGGGGCAGGGGCTGATGGATGCGGCCCAGATGTGGCACAACAAGTCGGGCCGCGCCTCCTGCGACTACAGCTATCACATGGCGATCACCTGGTGGGGTGAAAAGGTCTGGCAGGACATGGCGTTGTCGGTGAAGGCGGGGATCACCTCCTTCAAGCACTTCATGGCCTACAAGGGTGCCCTGATGGTGAACGACGACGAGATGTATGCGTCGTTCCGCCGGGTGGGCGATCTGGGCGGGCTGGCGCTGGTCCATGCCGAGAACGGCGACGTGGTGGCGGAACTGACGGCGCAGCTGCTGGCCGAGGGGAACACCGGGCCCGAGGCGCATGCCTACAGCCGCCCGCCGCAGGTGGAGGGCGAGGCCACCAACCGCGCGATCATGATTGCCGACATGGCGGGGGTGCCGCTGTATGTGGTGCATACCAGTTGCGAGGATGCGCACGAGGCGATCCGGCGGGCGCGTCAGGCGGGCAAGCGCGTCTGGGGCGAACCCCTGATCCAGCACCTGACGCTGGACGACAGCGAGTACCGCCACCCCGACTGGGACCACGCCGCGCGGCGCGTGATGTCGCCGCCGTTCCGCGACAAGCGGCATCAGGACAGCCTGTGGGCGGGGTTGCAGTCCGGCAGCCTGTCGGTGGTGGCGACCGACCATTGCGCCTTTACCACCGCGCAGAAGCGGTTCGGCGTGGGGGATTTTTCCAGAATTCCCAATGGCACGGGGGGGTTGGAGGATCGCATGCCGATGCTGTGGACGCATGGGGTGGCGACGGGACGGCTGACGATGAACGAATTCGTCGCGGTGACTTCGACCAACATCGCGAAGATTCTGAACTGCTATCCCAAGAAGGGCGCGGTGCTGGTGGGGGCGGATGCGGATCTGGTGGTCTGGGACCCGGCGACGGAGAAGGTGATCACGGCGGGGTCGCAGCAATCGGCCATCGATTACAACGTGTTCGAGGGGCAGAAGGTGAAGGGCCTGCCGCGGTTCACCCTGACGCGCGGCAAGGTGGCCATCCACGACGGCGAGGTGCGCACCGAAGAGGGCCACGGGCAATTCGTGGGCCGAGAGGCACGGCCTGCGGTGAACCGGGCGCTGTCGGCGTGGAAGGAATTGACCGCGCCGAGGCCGGTGGCGCGGACGGGGGTTCCGGCGACGGGAGTGTGATGATGTTAGACCCATCTGCAATTGATGCTCATTCTGCGGAGTACTTGGCACCACGCCAGTGTCTGCGAAAGCCGATCGCAGATTTGTACGAAGCAGCAGCGAAACTTGACTTGGGGGTCGGCGCACATCTCTGCGGAGACCGCCTTCGAGCGGCGGCAAGTTTTCGCTCTGCCGATATGCAAACCGTGCGGGACTACGTCGAATCTATGTGGGGAAAGCGGTCATTGTGGCCCGAACAACCCCATTACCTGCGTTTCAGGAAAGTGTCCGGCCTTCCTTCCCGTACACCCGACGCGCGAGGCTCGACGATTGCGCCTGCAGTGAAGCGCGCGGTTGTGGCTCGAGACGGATTCTTGTGCCGCTATTGCGCTCTGCCTGTCATTCCGGCGACCGTCAGGACAACCCTTTCAAGTGAATACCCCGCTGAAGTTCAGTGGGGTCGCACAAATGTGAGCCAGCATCCGGCCTTTCAAGCGCTCTGGCTGCAATTCGATCACGTGGTCCCGCTGACGAGAGGTGGTGCCAACGACGCTGACAATATCGTTGCGAGTTGTGGGCCGTGCAATTTCATGAAGTGGGACTATCACCTCGAAGAGTTGGGCATTCTTGATCCCCGCAGTCGCTCACCTGTCTCTTCATGCTGGGACGGCCTGACCCGACTTATGGGCGGACCCGAAAATTGCGCGCTTTGACGTCAGTTATCAAGGCACGAACGCATATCGTGGCATGGGCCAAGGTGAAACCTGGGGTCATTCTACCCCACCAACCCCTCCAGTTCCGGCAGCAGCGTCACGCTTTCCTGTTCGTTCGGGTCGGTGCGGGCGATGACGGCGGTGGCGGGGTCGGGGCCGGGGTTCAGGGGCAGGTGCGGCATGTCGGCGGGGATGTAGAGCATCTCGCCCGCAGAGATTTCCATGCGGTTTTCCAGGGACTTGCCCCAGTACATCACGGTCGTGCCCGACAGCACGTAGATCGCGGTTTCATGCGTGTCGTGCTTGTGCGCCTTGGCGCGGCCGCCGGGGGGAATCGTCAGCAGCATCATGCAGATGGCGTTCGACCCCACCGATTGCCGCGACACGCCTTCGAGGTAGGCAAAGCCTTGTTTTCCGGCGTATTCTTCGCTCGGCGACAGTTTCTGGCATTGGGTCATGGCGGGGCCTTTCGCGGGGTGCTAGGACGGCATCGTAGCGCGAATTCGGGGCGGGGATGAAGGATACTGCGGCACGGCCGGTGATCGAGGCGCGGGGGCTGGACCTGGTGTTCCAGACCGGGGACGGGCCGGTGCACGCCCTGAGGGACATCAACCTGACCGTGGGCGCGGGCGAGTTCGTCAGCTTCATCGGGCCAAGCGGTTGCGGAAAAACGACTTTCCTGCGGTGCGTGGCGGCGTTGGAGCATCCGACGGGGGGCACGCTGACGGTCAACGGGATGACGCCGGACGAGGCCCGCCAAAGCCGTGCCTATGGCTATGTGTTCCAGGCGGCGGCGCTGTATCCGTGGCGGACGATTGCGGGGAATGTGCGGCTACCGCTTGAAATCATGGGGTTTTCGGCAAGCGAGCAGGCCGAAAGAGTTGACAGGGTGTTGAGCCTGGTCGAGCTTTCGGGGTTCGGGAACAAGTTTCCCTGGCAGTTGTCGGGGGGGATGCAGCAGCGGGCGTCGATTGCACGGGCTTTGGCGTTCGACGCGGACATCCTGCTGATGGACGAACCGTTCGGCGCGCTGGACGAGATCGTGCGCGACCGGCTGAACGAGGAGTTGCTGAAACTCTGGGCGCGGACCGGGAAAACCATTGGTTTTGTGACACATTCCATCCCCGAGGCGGTGTTTCTGTCAACCAAGATCGTGGTCATGTCGCCCCGTCCGGGGCGGATCACCGACATCATCGACAGCCCGCTGCCACGCGAACGCCCGCTGGACATCCGCGACAGCCGGGAGTTCATCGCGATTGCGCAGCGGGTGCGCGCGGGGTTGCGGGCGGGGCATGGCGATGAGGTCTAGGGCCATGCACAGGCGATGCACATCGCATGCACGGCCCGTGCATACGGGCGGTGCGGCATGACCGGGGCGCTGATCCTGTGGCTGGCGGCGGCGATGGCGGTGTTCGTGACGGCCAACACGGTGCTGCGGACCTACAGCGCCAGCGGGCAGGTCTGGGTTCTGGTCGGCGCGCTGTGCCTGTTCACCATCGGCAACCTGATGATGGTGCGGCTGATGCGCGAGGGGGGGCTGGCGGTGGCCATCGCGGTGTCGTCCATCGTGCAGCTGGTGCTGATCGGGGTGATCGCCTGGACGGTGTTCGGCGAGCGGCCGACGAATTTGCAGATGGCCGGGATGGCGCTGGGTGTGGTGGCGGTGGCGATGATCGCCTGGCCGCAGGGGGGACGCGGATGAAAGCTCTGGTTGCGGCACTGGTGATGGCAGCAGGGACGGCGGCGGCGGAGGGCAAGGATGATCAGCCCCGTCTTGGGGCGCATGTGGCGATCCCCGAAGTGCTGGCGCATTTCGATGCGCGGATGGATGTGGCGGTGCGGCTGGTGGTTGACCGGTCCGGCGAGCCTGCGGACGAGGTGAGGACGGCGGTTCCGTTGCGGTTCGAGGCCGACATCGTGCCGGAGCCGGGCGGCAAGGGCGGCGACGTGCAATTGACCTGCCGGATTTTCATCGTTCGGGCCGACGGCCATCAGACGCCCGCGCGGGACGGGCCATGCTACCAGGGGCCGGTTGCGGCGGTGGAGATCGGCGAGCCGTTCAGGTTCCGTCCCGGGCGGGACGATCCGGCGGGATCGGCGGGGATTCTGCTGGTGGTGCGGGACGAGGGGACGAAGATGGAGCGCAGGGTGCTGGCCACCTATGGCTGGATGCCGGAGGAGTGATGGGGGAACGGACGGCGGCGACGGGGGGTAGGGTGCGTGCTGCCTGTGCTGACCGTTCTGGGGATCCTCCTGGTCCTGTGGTACGCCGCCACAGTCTGGATGAACGCGCCCTTTGTGCGCGATCAGGCGGCGCGGGCGGGGACCGGCGTGACCTTTGCCGAACTGGTGCCGCAGACCATGGTGCAGCCGCGCCCCGTGCTGCCCGCGCCCCATCAGGTGGCGGCGGAGGTGTGGAAGGGGGTCACGGCGCAGGCGGTGACGTCGAAGCGCAGCCTTGTGTACCACGGGTTCGTCACGCTGGAATCGACGCTGTACGGCTTTGCCCTGGGCATCCTTCTGGGGGTCGGGTTGGCGGTGTCCATCGTCTATTTCCGGGTGATGGAGATGAGCGTCATGCCCTGGGCGATCATCAGCCAGACCATTCCCATCGTGGCGCTGGCCCCGATGATCGTGGTGCTGTCGAACGCCGTGGGGATCGAGGCGCGGGAGGTGCCGAAGGCGGTGATTTCGGCCTATCTGAGCTTTTTCCCGGTGCTGGTGGGGATGGTGACGGGGCTGCGCAGCCCCGATGCGATGCAGCTTGACCTGATGCGCACGTGGAATGCCGGGGGATCGCAGCAGTTCTGGAAGCTGCGGCTGCCCGCGTCGCTGCCGTTCCTGTTTGCCAGCCTCAAGGTCGCCATCGCGGCGGCGCTGGTCGGGGCCATCGTCGGCGAGTTGCCGACAGGGGCCATCGAGGGGCTGGGGGCAAGGATGCTGATCGGGTCGCAGTTCGGCGAGCCTTTGATCATGTGGGCGGCGCTGGTGGCGGCGGCGATGCTGGCCGGGGGGCTGATCGTGGTCGTGGGGGTGCTGGAGCGGGCGCTGCGGCGGCGGATGGGGGTCAGGGCATGATCTGGGTGCCGCAGAATCCCGTCTGGCTGGTGGCGGCCCTGGCCGTGTGGCTGGCGCTGTGGGGCGTGAACGCGCTGCTGGCGCGGCAGGGGCGGGGCGGGCCGGAGCGGATCGTGGCTCCGGTGATCTTTGGTGTGGCGGTGCTGGTGCTGTGGGAAGGGATCGTCCGGGCCTATGAGGTCAACGCGGTGATCCTGCCCGCGCCTTCGGCCATCGCGGCCTTCGTGCGGGGTCCGCTGCCGCTGCCTTGGGGGGATTTGGAAGCGCTCTACCTCAACAGCGCCTTGCCAACCTTGTGGGCCGATTTCGTGCAGACCTTCGTGAAGGGCGCCCTGTCGGGGTACGTCATCGGCTGCGGCGCGGGGGTGGCGGTGGCGGTGCTGATCGACCGCTCGCCGTTCCTGACGCGGGGGCTGCTGCCCGTGGGCAATTTCGTGGCGGCGCTGCCCATCGTGGGGGTCGCGCCGATTCTGGTGATGTGGTTCGGGTTCGACTGGCAGTCGAAGGCGGCGGTCGTGGTGGTGCTGGTTTTCTTTCCGGTCTTGGTCAACACGGTGGCGGGGCTGGCATCGAGCGACCGGATGGCGCGCGACCTGATGGCGACTTATGGTGCTGCGTACTGGCCCACGATGGTGAAGCTGCGGCTGCCGGCGGCGATGCCCTTTGTCTTCAATGGCCTCAAGATCGCGACCACGCTGGCGATGATCGGGGCCATCGTTGCGGAATATTTCGGCAGTCCGGTCTACGGCATGGGGTTTCGCATCTCGACCGGGGTGGGGCGGCTGGCGATGGACCTGGTCTGGGCCGAAATTGCGGTTGCAGCACTGGCGGGTTCGGCCTTCTATGGCGTGGTGGCCATGATCGAGCGGCGGGTGACCTTCTGGCATCCGGCTCAGCGGGCACGGGTCTGATCTGCCCCCATGCGAGGGGCGACAACAGGGGAGACGGGTATGAAGAAGTTCCTGACGGGTGCGGTCATGGCGATGGTCGCCGGGGCCGCGCAGGCCGAAGACGTGACGCTGCAACTCAAGTGGGTGACGCAGGCGCAGTTCGCGGGGTATTATGTGGCGCAGGCCAAGGGGTTCTACGAGGAAGAAGGGCTGACCGTCACGATCAAGCCCGGCGGCCCGGACATCGCGCCGACGCAGGTGATTGCGGGCGGCGGGGCCGATGTGGTGATCGACTGGATGCCGTCTGCGCTGGCCGCACGCGAGGCGGGGCTGCCGCTGGTGAACATCGCGCAGCCGTTCAAGTCGTCGGGGCTGATGCTGACCTGCCTCAAGGAATCGGGCGTGGCGACGCCGGCCGACTTTGCCGACAAGACGCTGGGCGTCTGGTTCTTTGGCAACGAGTATCCGTTCCTGTCGTGGATGGGCACGCTGGGGCTGAAGACCGACGGGTCGGCAGGCGGCGTGACGGTGCTGAAGCAGGGCTTCAACGTGGACCCGCTGTTGCAGAAGCAGGCGGCCTGCGTGTCGACCATGACCTACAACGAATACTGGCAGGTGATCGATGCGGGCATCAGCCCGGATGACCTGGTGACGTTCAAGTACCAGGACATGGGCGTCGCCACGATGGAGGACGGCCTGTACGTGCTGGAGGACAAGCTGTCCGATCCGGCCTTCGCCGAGAAGATGGTGAAGTTCGTGCGCGCCTCGATGAAGGGGTGGAAGTATGCCGAAGCGAACCCCGACGAGGCGGCGATGATCGTGCTGGAGAACGACGAGACCGGGGCGCAGACCGAGACCCACCAGAAGCGGATGATGGGCGAGATTGCCAAGCTGACCGCCGGGTCGAACGGGGCGCTGGACCCGGCCGACTATGAGCGGACGGTGGCGACGCTTCTGGCGGGCGGGTCGGATCCGGTGATCTCGAAGGCGCCGGAAGGGGCCTGGACGCATGCGATCACGGATGCGGCGCTGAAGTGATGCTCTGACGGGGCAGGGAGGGCGCGTTCCCGAAAGGGGCGCGCCCTTTGTCATGCGGTGCAGGAGGGGGGCTTTCTGCCCCCCTCGTCGCTGACGCTCCTCACCCCCCGAGGATATTTGGCGACAGAAAAAGGGGCAAGAATTTTATTCAAATTGAATGGGTTGGGTGGGTCTTGTAAAGCGTTGGTGGCGATTTTCAGAGGTTTGTAAAGCGGCGTCTGCCATGTCATCCTGCGGGCCGGAAGGCGGTGGCGCATGGCGGTGGCGGTTCTGGCAGGGGCGCGGGTGCGCGAGCGGCGGCTGGCTTTGGGGCTGCGGCAGGCGGAGGTCGCGCGCCGCGTCGGCATCTCGGGATCCTATCTCAACCTGATCGAGCATGACCGGCGGCGGATCGGGACAGAGGTGCTGGACCGGCTGGCGGCGGTGCTGGAGGTGGCCCCGGCGGCGCTGACCGGCACGGGCGAGGCGGCGCTGGTCGAAGGTTTGCGCGCGGCGGCGGCACTGGCGGGGGGCCGGGCCGAGGTCGACCGCGCGGGCGAGCTTGTGGGCCGCTTTCCCGGCTGGGCCGCGCTGATCGAGGGCCAGGCGCGCAGGATCGGGCAGCTGGAGCGCGCGGTCGAGGCGCTGAACGACCGGATCGGGCATGACCCGCACCTGGCCCATGCGCTGCACGAGGTGCTGACCTCGGCCAGTTCGGTGCGGGCGACGGCGGTGATCCTGGCCGAGACGGGCGACATCGACCCCGGCTGGCGCGCGCGGTTCGATGCCAACCTGCGCCAGGACAGCGAGCGGCTGGTGGCGGGGACCGAGGCGCTGGTGGCCTATCTGGACAGTGCCGAGGCGGCGGAGGCGCAGGGCCTTGACCCGCTGGAAGAGGTCGAGGACTGGCTGGCGGGCATGGGCTGGCACCTGGCCGCGCTGGAACCGGGGGGCGCGGGCGTGGCGGCGGTCGATCTGTCGGGGCTGGCCACGGCGGCGGCGCGGGTGCTGGCGCAGGACTGGGTGGCGCAGGCGGCGGCGGATGCGGCGGCGATGCCGCTGGCGGCGGTGACGGGCTGCGGCGGCGATCCGGTGGTGCTGGCGCAGGCCTGCGGCACGGGGGTTCTGGCGGCGATGCGGCGGCTGGCGCTGCGACCGGGATCGGCCGAGGGGCTGGTGCTGTGCGACGGTGCGGGGGCGATCCTGCTGCGCAAGCCGGTGCCTGGTTTCCCCATGCCGCGTGGCGGCGCGGCCTGTCCGCTGTGGCCGCTGTTTGCGGCGCTGGCGCGGCCCGGCACGCCGGTCGCGGCCCTGGGCGAGATGCCGGGGCCGGTTCCGCGTCGCTATGCCCTGCGCGCCTGGTGCGAGGCGACCTGGCCCGGCGGCTTTGGCGGGCCCGAGGTGCGGCGCGCGGGCATGCTGATCGCCGCCGCCCCGGAGGGGGCGGGCGCGGCGCTGGCGCTGGGCGGCAGTTGCCGCATCTGCCCGCGCGCGGGTTGCCCTGCGCGGCGCGAGCCGTCGATCCTGTCGGACCTGGCGCTGGCCAGCCTGCAGGCGCGGGGCGAGGTGCGGTTTTGACAGGGACGCGGTTTGCGCCGATAGTTCCGCCCGGGGGCGAGGGGGAGCGACCGGATTGGGCCAGGGCGGCGGGCGGCATGTGCTGCTGATCGAGGACGAGCCGAACATCGCCGAGGCGATCCGGTTCATCCTGACGCGCGACGGCTTTCGCGTGAGCCTGCAAGACGACGGCACGGGTGCCATGGCGCGCATCCGCGCGGGCAGGCCCGACCTTCTGATCCTGGACCTGATGCTGCCGGGCCTGTCGGGGCTGGAGATTCTGGCCGCGCTGCGGGCCGATACGGAGCTTGCAAGGCTGCCTGTGCTGATGCTGTCGGCTAAGGGCCAGGCGCGCGACCGCGAGGCGGCCGAGCGGGCGGGGGCCGACGTGTTCATGACCAAGCCGTTTTCCAACGCCGAGGTGCTGGAACGGGTGCGGGCGCTGGTGGGATCGTGAGGGGGGTGGCGCGCGTGTCCGGCGTAGTCCCCCCTCACCCCGGCCCTCTCCCCCGGGGGGAGAGGGGGCGCTGCGGCACCGGCAGCGCCATGACCGGCGGAGTTGCCCCGGCATGAGGCGCCCCTTGTTCCTGCCCCGCGCGCGCTATCGCCGCCGCCGCTTGCGCGATGCGGCGCGGCTGTTGCCGCTGTTCGGCGGGTTCCTGTTCCTGCTGCCGGTCCTGTGGTCGCCCGCCACCACGGCGGCGCGCGACACCGGGCCGGACGGCATCTATCTGTTCGCGGTCTGGGCCGGGCTGATCGTCGTCGCGGGCCTGCTGTCGCGGGCGCTGCGCGGCGATGACGAGGGCAGCGCGGACGAGGACGACTGAGGCCCATGCCGTTCAACATCCTGGTCACGGCGTCGGTCCTGTATGTCGTCTTCCTGTTCCTGGTGGCCTTTGCAGTCGAGCGGCGGGCGGCGGCGGGGGCGGCGGGGTGGCTGCGCTCGCCTGTCGTCTATACGCTGTCGCTGTCGGTCTACTGCACCGCCTGGACCTTCTATGGCGCGGTCGGCTATGCCGCGCGGTCGGGCCTCGAGTTCCTCACGATCTATCTCGGGCCGACGCTGGTCTTTGTCGGCTGGGGTCTGGTGCTGCGCAAGCTGGTGCGGATCGGGCGGCGCGAGCGGGTGACGTCCATCGCCGACCTGATTTCCAACCGCTACGGCAAGTCGAACCTTCTGGGCGTGATCGTGACACTGCTGTGCGTGGCGGCGGCGACGCCCTATATCGCGCTGCAGTTGCAGTCGGTCACGCTGTCCTTCGGGGTGTTCGTGAAAGGGGCACCGGAGGGGTTCACCGGCGACGGCGGCACCACGGCCTTGTGGGTGGCGGGAGGGCTGGCGCTGTTCACCATCCTGTTCGGCACGCGGAACCTGGACGCGAACGAGCAGCACACCGGCATCGTCACCGCCATCGCCGTCGAGGCGGTGGTCAAGCTGGTGGCCCTGCTGGCGGTGGGGGTGTTCGTGGTCTGGGGGCTGGCGGACGGGCCGGCCGACATCCTGGCGCGGATCGATGCTTCGGCCATCGCGGACTGGAACCTGCAGCCGTCGCGCTGGGCGGGCCTGTTGTTCACCGCCGGGGCGGCGGTGATCTGCCTGCCGCGCATGTTCCAGGTGCTGGTGGTCGAGAACGTGGACGAGCGGCACCTGGCGACGGCGGCCTGGGCCTTTCCGCTGTACCTGATGCTGATGAGCCTGTTCGTGGTGCCGATTGCCGTGATGGGGCTGGAGCGGCTGCCCGAGGGCGCGAACCCTGACATGTTCGTGCTGACCCTGCCCCTGGCCGAGGGGCAGGGCGGGCTGGCGATGCTGGCCTTTCTGGGCGGATTTTCCAGCGCCACCTCGATGGTGATCGTCGAGGCCATCGCGCTGGCGACGATGGTGTCGAACCATGTGGTGACGCCCCTGTGGCTGCGGCTGGCGCAGGGGCCGGGGGCGGCGCAGCCGGTGCCGGGCGATCTGCGGCGGCTGGTGCTGGTGGCGCGGCGGCTGTCGATCGCGGGGGTGCTGGCGCTGGGCTATGCCTACTACCGGCTGTCGGGCGGGTCGGGGGCGCTGGCGGCCATCGGGCTGATCGCCTTTGTCGGCGTGGCACAGGTGCTGCCCGCGATGCTGGGCGGCATCTTCTGGCGCGGGGCCACGCGGGCCGGGGCGGTGGCGGGGCTGGTTCTGGGAATGGCGGTGTGGGTCTGGGCGCTGTTCCTGCCGTCGTTCGGGCCGGACGGGGTGCTGGCGGCGGGGGTGTTCACGGACGGCCCCTGGGGCATCGGCTGGCTGCGGCCCCGCGCGCTGTTCGGGGTCGAGGGGGTGGACCCGCTGGTGCATGCGATCTTCTGGTCGCTGGTGCTGAACACAATCGCCTTCCTGACCGTGTCGCTGGTCACCTTTCCCGGCCCGGTCGAGCGGTTGCAGGGCGCGGCCTTTGTCAACGTGTTCGACCGCGCGCCGGGCCTGCGCGAATGGGCGCGGGGGCAGGCCGAGCCCGAGGCGCTTCTGGTGATGGCGCAGCGCATCCTGGGCGACGAGGCGGCGCAGGCGTTCTTCGAGGAGGGCGCGCGGGCGCAGGGCAAGGAGGGGATGCTGCCCGACCCGTCGTCCAGCTTTGTCGCGGCGCTGGAGCGGCGGCTGTCGGGGGCGGTGGGGGCGGCGACGGCCCATGCGATGATCGGCCAGATCGCGGGGCGCGCGGCGGTCAGCGTCGAGGACCTGATGGCGGTGGCGAACGAGGCGGCACAGATCATGGAGTATTCGGCCAAGCTGGAATCGCAGCAGGGCGAACTGACCCGCACCGCGCGCGCGCTGCGCGAGGCGAACGAGAAGCTGACCCAGGTGAGCCTGCAGAAGGACGCCTTCCTGAGCCAGATCAGCCACGAGCTGCGCACGCCGATGACCTCGATCCGCGCCTTTTCCGAGATCCTGATGGAGGGCGAGGTGCCGCCCGAGATGGCCGGCCGGCACGCCCGGATCATCCACGAAGAGGCGCGGCGGCTGACGCGATTGCTGGACGACCTCTTGCTGCTGTCGGTGCTGGAAAGCGGCACGGTGCAGCTGACGCTGGGGATGGCGTCGCTGCGCGAGGTGCTGGACGGCGCGCTGATCGCGGCGGGCCAGGTGCGGCCCGAGCGCAGCTTTGCCATCTACCGCGACACCGGGGCCGAAGAGATCTATCTGCGCACCGATGCCGACCGGCTGAAGCAGGTGTTCATCAACCTGTTTTCCAACGCCCGGAAGTATTGCGATGCCGAGGCCCCCGAGTTGCGGGTCAGCGTGCGGCAGCGGGGCGGGCGGGTGCTGGTGGACGTGATCGACAACGGCACCGGCATTCCGCAGGACAAGCAGCGCCTGATCTTCGAGAAGTTCACGCGCCTGACCGACGCCAGCCGCGCCGGGGGGGCAGGTCTGGGCCTGGCCATCTGCCGCGAGGTGATGGCCAGTCTGGGGGGGACGGTGGCGTACCTGCCGGGGCAGGGGGGGGCGGCGTTCCGGGTGACGGTGGGGCTGCGGGGGGGGTAGGGGGACGAAGACCCGGGGACGCGCCAGGTTTGCAGGATCACCGGCTGCATCATTCCAGCCCGCCCTGGCGCGGTTGCGCTGCGGGATCGGTCGGGGCTGCGGTGATCTCGGCCTCTTGCAGGCGCTGGCCGATCATGCGGCGGACCTCTTGCGGGATCGGCTGCGAGAACGAGAACTTGCCGCGCTCGCCCTGCCACATGCCGGCGAACGATACGCCCAGAACCTCGCCGCTGGCAAAGTCGGTCAGGGGCGCCCCCGAGGTGCCGCCCGACGTGCTGATGTCGCTGGTGAAGCTGCGCTTGGGCTGGCTGTAAGCCAGGAGGCGGCCCGGCATCAGGCGGCGGACACCGCCCCGGATCACGGGGGCTGGGGCCGGGGTGGCCTGCGGCGTGCCCGGTGCGGCAGGCTTGGCTTTCGGTGCGGGTTCGCCAAGAAGGAACGACAGGAAGGGCTGCGGCATGCGCCCGTCTGGAAAAGGATAGCCGACGACATAGGCATAGGCCCCGACCAGCGTGTTCTGCAGGGGGCTGGGTTCGGCCAGCACCAGCGGCGGATGGAACACCGGGCTGTGCCCGTCGACCTCGACCAGGGCGATGTCCTCGTTGGGCGTCGTCCCCTCGAAATACACCTTGGTGACGGCAAAGGTTTCCTGACAGTCCGCGACCTCGTCGGCAAAGCACAGGACGATGTCCGCCAGTTCGCCGGCCTTGCCGCTGCGGCGCGCGGCCGTCAGGACATGCGCTGCCGTGATCGCGAGGTTGGGTGCCACCATGAAGGCGGTGCCGACCGGGTGTCGGTCATCGATGGAATAGGGCGAAGGCTGGCCGCCCTTGGCCAGGATGAGACCCGTCGAGGTGGCGGTGCGGCGCACGTTGTCCTGGTACTTGGACAGCAGGCTTTCCCAGTTCCCCGGCGGCTTGGGTGGGGCACCGTCTTCCAGCCGGATCGCCGGGCGGGCAAGGGCCAGGGCGGCAAAGCGCCGTTCCTCTTCGGGCAGTTTGGCAATCCGGGGGTTGCCGAGGGCGTAGCTGAGCCGGTCTTCCTGCGCATCGACCAGATCGCCCGGACGGCGCGCCGCATCGGGCAAGAGGTCGATCAGGTCGGCGCGCAAGCGGTAGATGTCGCGGAAGGTGACGGCGGTGTTGCGTTGCCGCGCCAGGATGGCGATCTTGCGGCGGATCAGCGAAACCTCTTCTTCGGCCAGGCCGTCGGCCAGGTGGGACTTTTCGCTCAGCACGTAAAGGACGTTCAGGGCGGATGCGAATTCGCAGAAATGGTCGCGCGGAAAGGCCGCGAATTTCTCCGATTGCGCAGACCCGCGCAGCCAGGAAATCGTGCAGGCGATATAGTTTGCCGCGGCGTCGAGCGACGGCTGGCTGGGCACGAAGAAGTGCCGGACGTGTTCGGACTGGCTGCCCAAAGGTTTCGGTGCGCGCGGCCAGTCGACCGCCGCGATGGTCGAGCCGGGCGTGCTGGTGACACTGCCGCGCACTTCGTTCGGGGACGAGAACCCCTTGCGCAGCGTGCTGAAGATCGCCGTCAGGTTGACGTTCTGCACGGTGATCTCGACCCCGCCAAGCGCATTGAGCGCCAGCGACAGGTTCTGGTCCTCGAAGAGGGCATAGGTGCCGTCGGTCGGGGAATCGGGGTCGGTGACCTGCTGGTAGCTTTGCAGTTGCAGCGCAATCACGGCCTGGGACGTGACGATCTTGCGCGCGAACAAGTCGCTGGTGCCGGTGTCATCGGCGTCGGAGGTGACAACGTCGAACTTGCCGATATAGACGGTTTCGTCGAGCCAGACGATATAGAGTTCGCGCAACAGGAACAGGACCGCGCTGCAAAGCAATGCAGAATAGATCGCCTTCAGCGCAAGGGCCCACATCATTGCCTTGTCCATGCCCGCAACAACCAATGCCCGCCGTGTACCGGCCACCTCAAGTTTCAATTCAGCATGTCGAGAGTCGGGTTTCAGCCTAGCGCGCCCGTGTTGGACGGTCAACGCCAGCGGGCGATCCTGCGGGCCCCTGCCGCAAGCGCCGGTTGCGGTGGCGGGCGACGGGGCGCGACCGGATCGATCGAAGGGGCGGCGTTAATCCTCCTTCAATCCCGGTCTGCGAATGCTCGGTCGACCCCCCACACGGAGCCCCAGGCATGACCACCATCCGGCGCAAGATCGGGACGGGACGGGCGGCTGCGGTCGAGGGCGCGGTCACGGCGGCTTCGGTCTGGCCGGTGGCGCTGGCGCGGGGGGCGCGGGGGCGGGTGGCGCTGGATCTGGCCGTCACCAGGCTGACCGACACGCGCGCCAGTCTGGCCGAGGTGCTGGAGGTGCAGCCCGAGCGCGCGCTGATCGCGGTGCTGGAGGGGCCGGGCGAGGGGCTGGGTGTGCTGTCGCTGTCGCCCGAGGTTCTGGCGGGGATGATCGAGCGGCAGACGCTGGGCCGCGTCACCGACATGGCCCCCCTGCCGCGCCGCCCGACGCGCACCGATGCGGCCATGGTGGCGGGGCTGGTCGATGCGGCACTCGAGGCGCTGGATGCGGGTCTGGTCCAGGCCGCCGACCGGACCTGGGCCAGCGGGTTCCGCTATGCCTCGCACCTGGACGAGGCGCGGCCCCTGGGCCTGATGCTGGAGGATGCGGGGTACCGCATGCTGCGTGCCGAGGTGGCGCTGGAGGGCGGGGCGAAGACGGGGGTTGTCCTGCTGGTCCTGCCGGCCGAGGGCCAGGCGGCCCCGCCCGCGCCGCCGTCCGAGGCGGCGGATGCCATCGCCGCGATGCTGGTCTTCCAGGCGGCGATGGCCGAGCAGGTGCAGGGGTCCGAGGCGCGGCTGGATGCGGTGATCGCGCGGGTGACGCTGCCCCTGTCGCTGGCCATGGCGCTGGGGGTGGGCGAGGTGATCCGGCTGGGGATCGCCGCCGTGGACCGGATCGATCTGGAAGGGATCGACGGGGTGCGGATGGCCGGGGGCCGGCTGGGGCAGAACCGGGGCATGCGCGCGCTGCGCCTGTCCGAGGACGCGATGCCTGCCGCGAAGGGCCCGGTCGGGGTGGTGCCCGGCTTGGCCACGGTGGAGGCCGCGCTGCGCCGGACGGGATAGGGCCGAAGGCGGGGCGTGACCGGCAGGTGCGCGCAGTCCGCCGGCATCGCCGGGCGGCACAGGCTGCGTTGCGGTCGGGGCCAGCCAGCGCGTCGATCCTGCGCAAGGCCGGAGAGGTTCGGCGGCGGTGGGGCGATGTCCCGGGTCTGGATCCCGGCGCGGACCGTGGCGAAATCGCGGGGGGTTGGCGGTGCAGGGCAGGTGCCGCGCTGTTCGCGTCGGCAGACGCAGCCGGTGGCGGGCGGGGGGGTGCGGGGGGCAGAGCCCCTGCGGCCTTGGCGCGCCGCAGGCGCGCCCGGCCCAACAGTGAGGAGCAGGGCAGGGCGGCAGCCCTGCCCGCGACGGAACGGCGGGAGAACGGGTTCGCCCGCTTGGCACCGGGGCCGAGGGTCGTCGGGCTCTTTCGCGTCGCGCGTGACCGGGCCGTCGCTGTCAGCGGGCGCGGCCCAGCGCCTCGATCTGGCCGCGCAGGCCTTCGAGCTGATAGCCGAAGCGGGCGGGAAGGCCGATCAGGTCGTCGGTGGCCAGGCGGCCTGCCTGGCTGAGCGCCCAGACCTGGGATGACCGGTTGCCGCTGGCGCAATAGGCCAGCACCGGACCCGTGGCGGCGGCGATGGCGGCCCCCTGGGCGGTGACGTTGTCCATCGTCATCGCCCCGCCGATCACCGGGTTGACGACGAAGGCCAGCCCCGCACTTTCGGCCGCCTGCCGCATCGCGTCGGTGTGCAGGGGGGGCGGAATCTCGCCGTCGGGGCGGTTGTCGATGACGGTGGTGTACCCGGCGGCGCGGATCGCCGCCATGTCCTGCGGGTCGATCTGGGGGGAAACGGCGTAAGCGTCGGTCAGGCGTCGGATGTCCATCTTGTCCTCGCGAGGGGGCTTAGGCGGGGCTTGCCAGGCGGCGCACCGGGATCGCAGCCACCATACCTGCGACCATGGCCAGAAGGAAGACCAGCGTCGGCACGCCGCCGGTGGCCGCCGTGGCCAGGGCCGGGCCGGGGCAGAGGCCGACCAGGCCCCAGCCCGCGCCGAACAGGGCCGACCCCAGGATCAGGGACCGCGTCAGCACGGGCGAGGGGCGGGCGGGGAAGGGGCGACCCGACAGGCTGGCCTGGCGGCGGGCGGCAACCCTCCAGGCCAGCGCCATGGGCAGGATCGCGCCGCCCATGACGAAGGCCAGCGTCGGGTCCCAGGCCCCGAGGATGTCGAGAAACCCCTGCACCCGCCGCGTGTCGGTCATGCCCGACAGGACCAGCCCGGCCCCGAACAGCCCCCCGGCGATCAGCGCGGTCCACAGGCGCATCAGATCAGCCCCCAGGCGTGGCGGAACAGCGCCAGGGTGACGACCCCCGAGGCCATGAACACGGCGGTCGCCGCAAGCCCTCGCGGGGCCAGGCGCGACAACCCGCAGACGCCGTGCCCCGAGGTGCAGCCGTTGGCCAGCCGGGTGCCGAGCCCGACCAGAACACCGGCGACGGCGACCAGCCCGAGGTTGGGCGTCACATGGGACAGGACGGGCGCGACAAGGAGGTGGATCAGCACCGGCACGGCGACCAGGGCCGCAAGGAAGGCCAGCCGCTCGGGCCGGCCCTGCGTGTCGGTGCCGTCGAGCGTGTCGCCGACGATGCCCGAGGCCCCCATGACGCGGCCGTTCGCCAGCAGATACAGCGCCGCCGCGGTGCCGATCATCAGCCCGCCCACAAGGCCGGTGATCCAGGCCGGTTCCAGCATTGCCGTTTCCCCTTCGTTACAGGCCGTTGAGCGGCACCTTGAGATAGCTGATCCCGTTGTCTTCGGGGGCGGGCGGGTGGCCTGCGCGCATGTTGACCTGCAGGGACGGCAGGATCAGGCGGGGCATGCCCAGCGTGGCGTCGCGGGCCTGCCGCAGGGCCACGAAATCGGCCTGGGGGCGGGCGGCACCGACGTGGATGTTCGCCGCCTTCTGTGCGCCCACGGTGGTTTCCCAGGCAAACTGGTCGCGGCCCGGGGCCTTGTAGTCGTGGCAGACGAAGATGCGGGTGGCGTCGGGCAGGGCCAGGATGCGTTGCACCGACTGCCACATCGTTTCGGCCGAGCCGCCGGGAAAGTCGCAGCGCGCGGTGCCGCTGTCGGGCATGAACAGGGTGTCGCCGACAAAGGCCGCATCGCCCGCGACATAGGTCAGGCAGGCCGGCGTGTGGCCGGGGGTGTGCATCACGCGGACCGGGACGCTGCCGATGGCGAAGCTGTCGCCCTCGGTGAAGAGGCGGTCGAACTGCGATCCGTCGCGCTGGAATTCCGTGCCCTCGTTGAAGATCTTGCCGAAGGTGTGCTGCACCACGGTGATCCGTTCGCCGATGCCGATCTTGCCGCCGACCTGGTCCTGCAGCCAGGGGGCCGCCGACAGGTGGTCGGCATGGACATGGGTTTCGAGGATCCAGTCCACCCGCAGCCCCCGGTCGCGAACAAAGGCCACGACCTGCGTGGCCGCCCGCGTGTCGGTCCGGCCCGAGGCGGCGTCGTAGTCGAGCACCGAGTCGACGATGGCCGCCGCCGGGCCGCCGGGTTCGGCCACGACATAGGTCAGAGTGTTGGTTGCCTGGTCGAAAAAGGCCGTGACCTCGGGGTTCATCGCGCCCTCCTGCCGACGCAGTCTAGGCCCGGCGGGCAGGCGGTGCAAGGCGGCGGGGATTGCCAAGGGCCGTGCATCGCCGCTTAATGGCGCGGTGGGTGTTTGGGGGACGGCGGGCATGGCGGATGCAGGCGGGGCAGGGGCGGTGGTGCGGCCCGAACGTCTGGGGGCCGTGCTGGTGCTGGTGATCGATGCGCCGCCGGTCAACGCCCTGGGTCACGCGCTGCGCGCGGCACTGTGGGACGGGCTGGCGATGGCCGAGGCCGACCCGGGCGTCAGCGCGGTGGTGCTGGCGGCCGAGGGGCGGACCTTTCCCGTGGGGGCCGACATCACCGAGTTCGGGCAGCCGCCGCGCGCCCCCCTGCTGCCCGACCTGTGCGACCGGATCGAGGGCTGCGCCAAGCCCGTTGTCGCGGCGCTGCACGGCACCGCCCTAGGCGGGGGGCTGGAACTGGCACTGGCGGCGCGGGGGCGGGTGATGGCGCGGGGCGCGACGGTCGGCCTGCCCGAGGTGAAGCTGGGCCTGTTGCCGGGGGCCGGGGGCACGCAGCGCCTGCCGCGCCTGGTGGGGGCGAAGGCGGCGCTGGACATGATGCTGGACGGCGGGGCCGTCGGGGCCGAGGCGGCGCAGGCGATGGGTCTGGTGGACATCCTGGCCGAGGCGGAGGTGCTGGTCGAGACGGCGGTGGCGCTGGCCGAGGTGCTGGCCGAGCGGCCCGTGCTGCCCACGCGCGACCGGACCGAGGGCCTGCGCGACCCTGTGGCCTATGCGGCGGCGGTGGCGGCGGCGCGCGAGGTGGCGGGCGAGGCCCCGACCGAGGCTCCTGCGCGCATCGTCGATTGTGTCGAGGCGGCGCTGCTGCTGCCGTTCGTGCAGGGGCTGGCGTTCGAGCGGGCGGCCTTCGGCGATCTCGTGGGGTCCGACGCGGCGATGGCGCTGCGGCATGTGTTCCTGGCGGAACGGCGCGCGGTCAGGGGGTTCGCAGCGGTGGCGCTGTGTTCCGTGACGGTCGTGGGTGCGGGTTCCCGGGGGGCTGACCTGGCGTGGGACCTGCTGAAGGCCGGGCTGGCGGTGACGCTGGCCGATGCCGACCAGGACCGGCTGGTGCCGGGGTTGCAGCGCATCGCGGCAGCCGCCGAGGCGGCGGTCGAGAGCGGCCGGATGTCGGCGGCCGCGCGCGACGATGCCTGGGGCCGGCTGTCGCCGGCGCTGGCCGACGATCCGGGCGTGGCTGCGGCGGATGCCGTCGTCCTGGCCGGGGATTTCGCGCATGGCACGGTGCAGGCCGTTCCCGCGCTGCGCGGCGGTGCCGCCCCGGTGATCCTGCTGGGCGGCGGCGAGGGGTTGCGGCTGCACCTGGTGCCGGGCACCAGGCTGGCCGAGGTTCTGGCCCCCGAGGCATCGTCTGCCGCTGCGGTGGCGGCGGCGGTCGGGCTGGCGCGGCGGCTGGGGCGGGTGGCGGTGGTGACGCGGTCGGCGGCGGGACTGGCGGGGCCGATGGCGGCGGTGCTGGCGGCGGCGGCGGCGCATCTGGCCCTGCGCCACGGACAGGCGGCGGTCGAGGGGGCGCTGGCGGCATGGTCGCTGGCAGTGCCGGTCCTGGCGGGGGACGGTCGCGTTCCCGCCCGGCGCGCCGACATCCAGCGCGCCCTGATCGCGGCGCTGGCCAACCTGGGGCTGCGCATGCTGGGGCAAGAGGCGGTGCGCCGCCCGTCCGACGTGGACGTGGCGGCGGTGCAGGGCCTGGGCTGGCCGCCGCATGTGCCGGGGCCGATGCTGTGGGCCGAACGGCGCGGCATGCTGGTGGTGCGGGCCGATCTGGCGGGGTTTGCCGCGCTGGATGCGGGCCTGTGGCAGGCGGCACCCCTGATCGACCACCTGATCGCCGAGGGGCTGCCGCTGTCGGCGCTGGACGGTGCGGGCGATGCCGCCTAGGCGAGGATGATCCCGGCGACCACGCACATGAGGCCAAGCGCCGAGACGCCGAGTGCGGCCATGTTCAGCACCACCACGCGCTGCAGCGCGCTGCGCATCGTGTCATCGTCAAGCCCCGAGCGGCGGGCGCGCAGCGCCAGCAGGATGCACCAGACCAGCCCCGCCACCCCCGCCAGCGCCAGGGCGGCCCCGATCCATACCAGTGCTGTCATGGCTCGCGCCCCCTTGCTGTCGGCTGAACTGCCCTAGCCCGCGCGCCGGGGGAATTGCAAGCGCAACCGCCGGATGAGCCGGTCGCCGGGGGATCTGGCGGTCGCACCTTGCGGCCCGCCGCATGGCCACGCTAGAAGCCGGGCCAAGCCCGCGACAAGGAGTTCCCCGATGGCCGATCCGACCGATGCCTATGCCGTCACGGCCGACGAACTGCGCCAGTTCATCGAACGCGCCGAGCAGCTTGCCGCCGAAAAGCGCGACATCGCCGAGCAGGAGAAAGAGGTCTTCGCCGAGGCCAAGGGGCGCGGCTATGACACCAAGGTGCTGCGCAAGGTGATTGCGCTGCGCAAGCGCAAGCCCGACGAGATTGCCGAGGAAGAGGCGGTGCTGGACCTGTACAAGCAGGCCCTGGGGATGGTGTGACGGCTGCGCAAGGTTTTGTTTTTGTGCTGCAACCTCTCCTGCAATCGCCCCGGCGCAGGCCGGGGCCCCGATCATTTGCGTGCTGCCCATCGAGGCCCCGGCCTGCGCCGGGGCGATTGTTCGTTCAAGGGCTGCCTGTTCACGCCTGATTGGAGCGTCTTCAGGGCGTCAGCACCGTGACCCCCGGTATCTGCATGATGCGGGCGATGTCGCGGTCGTAGTCGGCGGTCAGGCGGGCGATCAGCCCGTCGTTCCAGCCGGGCATGGCGATGTCCTGCTCGATGGCCTCGGGCAGGGCGAACTTGTCGAGGAAGACCGAGGTCACCCGGTGGCGCTGCGCAGGGTCGAGGCCCGGGTTCGCGGCCAGATAGGCGGTCATCCGGGCCATCCCCTCGGGGCGCATGATGGCCGACAACAGGTCGGTCGTGTCGGCAAGCTGGGTGCCCTCGGCATGGCCCGACACGCGGGCCAGGACCTCGGGCCACAGCAGCGGCGTATCCTCGTCGCACCAGACGGTCAGGGGCACCTGGGGCACCGCCTTGCGGATCGCCAGCACCAGGTCCGACCAGCGCAGGGCGGTGGGGTCGGCCTGTTCCGCCGCCTCGGGCCCGCGCAGTTGCAGCTTGGTGTGCATGGCGGGCAGGAACGTGGCCGGATTGCGCAGCGCCAGAAAGAATTCGTGCGGGGTGTCGGGAAAGATCTGCGCAAAGGCCGCCAGCCGCTGCGGTGCCGCCGGATAGAGCGTGGCCCCGATCGCCCCCTGGGCATAGCCCATGAAGTTGTCCCAGCTGAAGACCAGACGCTCCGCGCTGTCGGCGTCCATGATCTGGTCCAGAAGCAGGGCCTGCGTCTCGCGGTTGGCGGGCTGGCCGCGCAGTTGCGCCGCCGTGTCGCGCAACAGCGTGCGATAGCGCGCGGGCCCCGGCACGACGATCCCCTCGGCGGCCAGGACCGCGCGGTTCTTGAGGAAGCAGCGCAAGAGGCGTTCGTCATCGGTACAATGGGCGCCAAGGTGATAGACGATGCGCATCAGGGCCTTCCGGTGGGGACGTCGGGGGCGATCATACGGGGTTTTCTGGACAGCGAAACCGCTTTCCTGTAGCCGTCGCGGCAACATGGCCGACAGAATGCGTCAACTTTCCCCTACCCTGCGGCGGCCCGCCCGGTGGCCTGACGGCTGGTCGGCGGGGGCGCTGGCCATCGCCGCCGTGGTGCTGGCCCCGGTGGTGGCGGTGGTCGTCCTTGCGCTGACGCCCGCCGAGAACATCTGGCCCCACCTGATGGCCACCGTGCTGCCGCGCTATCTGGGAACGACGCTGGCGCTGATGACCGCCGTTGCGGCGATGACGGCGGTGGCGGGCACGGTCACGGCCTGGCTGGTGGCGATGTACCGCTTTCCTGGGCGAGGGTGGCTGGACTGGGCGCTGCTGTTTCCGCTGGCGATCCCGGCCTATGTCGGGGCCTATGCGCTGGTCGATGTCACCGACTATGCCGGGCCGGTCCAGACCTGGCTGCGGGCCGCGATGGGGTGGACTTCGGCGCGCGACTACTGGTTCCCCGAGACGCGCAGCCTGCCCTTCGCCGCGCTGGTGCTGGCGGCGGCGCTGTACCCTTACGTCTATCTGCTGGCGCGCACGGCGTTCCGCGAACAGTCAGGCTGCACCTATGAGGTGGCGCGCGCCCTGGGGGCCGGTCCCTGGCGGCTGTTCTGGCGCGTGGGCCTGCCGCTGGCACGCCCGGCGGTCGCGGCGGGCATGGCGCTGGTGATGATGGAGACGGTGGCCGACTATGGCACGGTGCAGCATTTCGGGGTGCAGACGCTGACCACGGGTATCTTCTCGGTCTGGCTGGAGGGGAACAACGCCGGGGGCGCGGCACAGATCGCGCTGGTGGTCCTGGCGCTGGTGCTGGTGCTGGTGGTGGTCGAGCGGGCCGGGCGGCGCGGCGCGCGGTTCCACCGGCTGGGGCGCGGGAGCCGTCCGATTGCCCGCCCCATTCTGTCGGGCTGGGCGGGCAGGGCTGCGACGGTGGCCTGCCTGGTGCCCTTTGCCTTGGGTTTCGTTCTGCCGGTGGGGGTGATGCTGGGGCATGCTGTCCGCAGGCCCGAGGTCTGGCTGAAGCCGGGCCTCGGGGCGGCCTTTGCCAACACGCTGACCGTGGCCGGAGTGGCGGCAGGGGTGACGGTGGCGGGGGCGCTGGTCCTGGTCTATGGCGTGCGGCTGTCGGGCCGGGTTCTGCCGCGCCGCCTGCTGCCGCTGACCAGCCTCGGCTATGCCGCACCGGGGGCGGTGCTGGCGGTCGGGTTCCTGATCCCGCTGGCCGCGCTCGACCACCGCGTGGCCGATGGGGTGCTGGCGCTGACCGGCAGTGATCCGGGGCTGTTGCTGACCGGCACGGCGGCGGCGCTGGTGCTGGCCTATGCGGTGCGGTTCTTTGCCGTGGCGCAGGGTGCTGTCGACAGCGCGTTCGGCCGGGTGTCGCCGTCGCTGCCGATGGCCGCGCGGTCGCTGGGGCGCGGCGCGGGGGGGGTGCTGTCCGCGGTCTACCTGCCCTTGATGCGGGGGTCGGTGGCGGCGGCGCTCTTGGTGGTGTTTGTCGACTGCGTCAAGGAACTGCCCGCAACGCTCCTCTTGCGTCCGTTCAACTACAACACGCTGGCCACGCGGGTGTTCGAACTGGCCAGCCTGGAACGGCTGTCCGAGGCCGCCCCGGCGGCGCTTCTGGTGATGGCGGTCGGGCTGGCGGCGGTGCTGGTCCTGGCCCGCGCCACGCGCGACCCCGCGTGAGCGCGCTTGCACGCAGGCCGTGGGGCGGGTATCTGCAGGGGCACTGCCTCTATAGCTCAGCTGGTAGAGCACCTGATTTGTAATCAGGGGGTCGCGGGTTCAAGTCCTGCTGGGGGCACCATTCCCTGCACGTCGCGATGCCTGCATGCAGGTGGACGGGGCGGCTGGCGATCCCGGAAGGACTCGAACCCTCAACCTGCCGATTAGAAGTCGGCTGCTCTATCCGGTTGAGCTACGGGACCGCTGGCCTGTCTTCTGCGGCAGGGCTGCCTTGTTGGCAAGGGGTCAGCGCGGGTCCATCGTGGCCGGCGCGCCGCCTTCGAAGCGGTTGCCGTGGCGGTGATCGCACGGGGCCTCCTGCATTTCCAGGTGCAGGCGGGTGCCGGTGTAGGGGTGGGCGCGGGCGAGGTCCTCGTCGAAGTCGATGCCAAGGCCGGGCGCGTCGGGCGGCAGGATGTAGCCGTCGTCCCATGTGATCGAGTTCTTGATGAGGGCCAGGTGGAAGGCCCCGCCGGTCTCGATGGTCTCGGCGATCAGGAGGTTGGGGATCGAGGCGGCGAGGTGGACGTTCGCGGCCCATTCCACCGGCCCGGCATAGAGGTGCGGGGCCATCTCGGCGTTGAAGACCTCGGCCATGGCGGCGATCTTCTTGGCCTCCCAGATGCCGCCGACGCGGCCGAGCGCGGGTTGCAGGATCTTCACCCCGCCATGGCGCAGGAGTGCGCCGAATTCGGCCTTGGTCGTCAGGCGTTCGCCAGTGGCGAGCGGGATGCGGACATGGGCCGCGACCTCGGCGAATTCGTGCAGGTTGTCGGGGGGGATCGGTTCCTCGTACCACAGGGGCAGGTAGGGCTCGATGGCCTGCCCGAGGCGGATCGCACCGGGGGTGGTGAACTGGCCGTGGGTGCCGAACAGAAGGTCGGCACGGTCGCCGACGGCCCCCCGGATCGCCTTGCAGAAGGCGACCGAGCGCGCGATGTCGCTCATCGCCGGGTGGTGGCCGCCGCGCAGCGTGTAGGGGCCGGCGGGGTCGAATTTCACGGCGGTGAAACCCATGCCGACGAAGCGTTCGGCGGCGGCTGCGGCGGCGTCGGGGTCGATCCAGAAGTCGGCGGTTTCGCGGCCCGGTTCGGGGTAGAGGTAGGTATAGCTGCGGATGCGGTCGTTGATGCGGCCCCCCAGGAGCGCCCAGACCGGGCGGCCCCGCGCCTTGCCGAGGATATCCCAGCAGGCGATCTCGAGCCCCGAGAAGGCGCCCATCACCGTGGGGTCGGGACGCTGGGTAAAGCCCGAAGAATAGGCGCGGCGGAACATCAGCTCGATGTTCTCGGGGTTGGTCCCCTCCATGTGGCGGGCGAAGACGTCTTCGATGACGGCGCGCATGACCTCGGGGCCGACGGTCGAGGCGTAGCATTCGCCATAGCCGGTGATGCCGCAGGCGGTGGTCAGTTTCGGAAAGATCCAGTAGCGCCCGCCCCAGCCGGGGGCGGGGGGGGCCACGACGAAGATCTCGAGGGATTGCAGGCGCATGGGGACGGTGCCTTTCGCAAGGGGTCGGAGGACAGGCTAGGGGCAGGGGCGGGGGCTGTCATGCATGGCGGCGACATCGGGCGGGATGGCTGCGACCAAATCCGGCACAACCTCGCGGGCCGGTTGCCCGGTGTGGTGGTGGACGGGCGACGCGGCGGCGATGGCTGGACCGGACTCGGACGGGGTGGGCGGCGAAGGGCAACGGTTGCACGGATGTTCGAATTATTGATGGTTTCCTTGGCGATCCGGGTTTGATCGAGAGCGAAATAGTGATATTTATCAGTGTTATATAGCCTGATCTTCATCCGAGTCCTGACTGTGGATTCTGACAGCCATGTTCGATTACAACAAGGACCTGTCCAGGTCGTCCGGCGCTATG
The DNA here is from genome assembly GCA_052387255.1 of Gemmobacter sp. Taxonomy (GTDB): domain Bacteria; phylum Pseudomonadota; class Alphaproteobacteria; order Rhodobacterales; family Rhodobacteraceae; genus JBBQXK01. The sequence goes on from JBQTJI010000018.1 coordinate 49,810, forward strand.
CCGCCTGCCCAAGGGCGCGGGCAAAGACCGGGGCATCGACGTTGCCGCCGGTGGCGACCGCGATCACGTCGTCGCCCGCGATCTGGTCGCCCCGGAACAGCGCCGCCGCCAGGGCCACCGCGCCGCCCGGTTCGACCACGATCTTGAGATGGGCAAAGGCCAGGGCCACGGCGTGCATCGCCTCGTCGTCGCTGACCACAAGGCCCGGACCGGCCAGCCGCGCCAGCACGGGCAGGGTCAGGTCGCCCGGTGTGGGGGTGACGATGGCATCGCAGACCGACCCCGACGCCCGTGCGTTGTGCGCCCGGATGCCGGTGGCCAGGCTGCGCGCCATGTCGTCGAAGCCCGCAGGTTCGGCCGTGCGCACGCGCAGGGACGGGGCCCGCGCCTCGAGTGCCAGGGCGATGCCCGAGGACAGCCCGCCCCCGCCGCAGCAGACCAGCACGTCGGCCCCGCTGATCCCGACCGCCGCCGCCTGATCGGCGATTTCAAGGCCCGTGGTGCCCTGGCCCGCGATCACCTGTGGATCGTCGTAGGGCCGGATCAGCGTCAGCCCGCGTTCCGCAGACAGGCGCGCGCCGATCAGGTCGCGGTCCTCGCCGCCCGCGCGGTCGTACAGCACCACCTCGCCGCCCAGGGCGCGGGTGCCCTCGATCTTGGATCGGGGCGCGTCGGCGGGCATGATGATGACCGAGACCGTGCCGTGGGCGGTGGCGGCCATCGCCACGCCCTGGGCATGGTTGCCCGACGAGAATGCGATGACCCCCAGCGCCCGTACGGCGGGCGGCAGGGCCGACACGGCGGCCCAGGCCCCGCGCGCCTTGAACGACCCCGTCATCTGCAGGCATTCCGCCTTGATCCAGACCCGGCGGCCGGCCATCGCGTCGAGCGCCGGGGCCGACATCAGCGGCGTCTGCCAGACATGCCCGCGCAGGCGCAGGGCGGCGGCCTCGATCATCGCGATGCTGGTCATGGCGGGGTCCCCCGGAGGATGGCGCGTATCGTCATTAACCGCCCGTTTACGCCGATGCGCAAGACTTGCCCCATGGTTCGGGAATCGCTGCCCTTGCTCATCGCCGTGTCGCTGCCCCTGGCGGGGATTGCCGGGCTGCTGCCGACCACCGCAAGGGCCCCGGTCGAACCTGCTGCCATCCCGGCCGGCCTGCGGGGCGATGCGGTCGGGTCGCGGCCCGTCCTGCTGCCCCCGCCAACCGGGCACGCGGTGCCCGTGGCCGGGGTCTGGCTCAACTTCTGAGGCGGGCCATCCACGCCTGCAGGCAGTCAACGGCCGGCGGCTCGTCCAGAAACGGGATATGGGCACGGTCGGGCACTTCGGCGAAATCCATGTCGGGGCGGCGGCGGCGCATCTCGGCTGTGGTTTCCGCCGACAGAAGGTCCGAGTTCGCCCCCCGGATCAGCGCCACCGGTAGCCCCGCGCAGGCGTCGAACAGCGGCCAGAGGTCGACAGGCGGGCCGTCGAAGGCGGCAAGGAAGGCCTGCCGCAGGGCCGGGTCGTAGGTGATGGTCAGCCCGTCCGCACCTTCGGTGTAGTGCAGGCGCGCCTCTTCCAGCCAGCGGGTTTCGGGAACATTCAGGAATCCCGGCATGTTGCGGGGCAGGGCGGCAGCCAGCGCGGCATGGGTGCGGGACGACGGATTGCGGCCCACATAGTGCTTGATCCGCTCCAGCCCCGCCGTTTCGATCACGGGCCCCACGTCGTTCAGGCACAGGCTCAGCAGCCGGTCGCGCGCCGTCGCGGCCATCAGCATCCCGATCAGCCCCCCGCGTGACGTCCCGATCACGGCGGCCCTTGCCACACCCAGATGGTCCAGCAGGGCCAACGCATCCTGCGCCTCTTGCGGGACGGTGTAGGTGGCGGGCCCGCTCCACCCGCTGTCGCCGCGCCCGCGATAGTCCATGCGGATCAGGCGGCAGGGCGGCAAGTGGGGCATGACGTAGGCGAAGTCGCCCATGGTGCGGGTCAGGCCGGGCAAGCACAGCACGGGCAGGCCCGCGCCCCGGTCGTCATAGGCGATGGCGGTGCCGTCGGCGGCGGTAAAGGTCGTCACAGGGTCCTCGCAAGGTCGGGCAGGGGGCGCAGGTCGGGCAGCACATGGGCGGGGCGGCCGGGCAGGCGGTCGACGGGCAGGCCCGCGCGGTTGACCCAGACCGTGATGAACCCGAAGGCGGCGGCCCCGGCCACGTCCCATCCGTTCGACGACACGAACAGGGTGTCGGCAGACGTCACCGCCAGGTGTGGCGCGGTCAGGGCATAGACCGAGGGGTGGGGCTTGAAGATGTCGGCCTCTTCGACCGAGATCACCGCGTCGAACAGGCCCGCGATCCCGGCCGAGGCGGTGGCGGCGGACAGCATCGCGGGCGTGCCGTTCGACAGGATCGCCGTGGCAAGGCCCGACGCGCGCAAGGCCGTCAGCGTGGCCGTCACCTCGGGGTAGGCGGGCAGCCGGTCATAGAGCGACAAGAGCAGCGCCCGCAGGCCCGTGTCGTCCAGCCCCTGCGCCGCCATGGCCCAATCGAGCGCATCGGCGGTCACCGCGTCGAACCCCGCATGTGCCCCGCCGATGGCGCGCAGCCACGAATACTCAAGTTGCTTGCGCCGCCAGTCCTCGGCCAGGCGCGGCCACAGCGGGCCCAGCGCCGCGCCGTCGGGGCGGGTGGCGGCGGCACGGGTGGCCCCGGCCACATCGAACAGCGTGCCATAGGCATCGAAGACAACGGCGCGGATCATCGGGGCCCTCCGGGGCGGAAGGTGGCACAAGGGCGGGGGCGCGGCAATCGGGCCGCTTGCCGGGGGCGCAAGCGTCGCCTAAACCCGCGCGGGGACCAGGGGGGCAGGCATGGCGGGGACCGAGCGGACCGAAGAGCGTGCGCCCTCGCGCAAGGTCGGCGCGCTGCGCGGTCTGGTGCCGTTCCTGCGCCCGTACCGGCGGGGGATCGCGCTGGCCACGGCGGCGCTGGTGCTGACGGCGGGGGTGTCGCTGATCCTGCCCCTGGCGGTGCGCCGCGTGATCGACGGGTTCGGCGCGGCAGAGGCCGACCTTCTGGACCAGTATTTCGGTGCCGCCCTGGCCATTGCCGCGATCCTGGCCCTGGGCACCGGGCTGCGCTACTGGCTGGTCACGCGGCTGGGCGAGCGGGTCGTGGCCGACATCCGCCGGGCGCTGTTCGACCGCGTGCTGGGGATGTCGCCCGCCTTTTACGAGCGCATCATGACCGGCGAGGTGCTGAGCCGCCTGACCACGGACACCACCCTGATCCTGTCGGTGATCGGGTCGTCGGTGTCGGTTGCCGCGCGCAACCTGCTGATGCTGGCGGGCGGGATGGTCGCGCTGATGCTGACCTCGGCCAAGCTGACGGGGCTGGTCCTGCTGATCGTGCCGGCGGTGATCGTGCCCATCGTCGTGCTGGGGCGGCGGTTGCGGGGCCTTTCGCGGGAAAATCAGGACATGATCGCGGCCTCGTCGGGCCAGGCGTCCGAGGCGCTGTTGTCGGTGCAGACGGTGCAGGCGTTCACGCATGAGGGGCCCAGCCGCGCCCGGTTTGCCGAGGTGACCGAGCGGAGTTTCGACAGCGCGGCGCGGCGGGTCGCGACGCGGGCGCTGATGACGGTGATCGTGATCTTTCTGGTGTTCACGGGCATCGTCGGCGTGCTGTGGGTGGGTGCGCGCGACGTGCGGGCGGGAACGCTGACACCGGGCGAGCTGATCCAGTTCCTGATCTATGCGGTCATGGTGGCGGGGTCGGTGGGCGCGCTGTCGGAAATCTGGGGCGAGTTGCAGCGCGCGGCGGGGGCGACCGAGCGGCTGGTCGAATTGCTGAACGTCACGGATACGGTGCAGGACCCCGCCAGCCCTGTGGCCCTGCCGCGCCCGGTGCGGGGCGAGATCGCGTTCCGGGGGGTGAGGTTCCGCTATCCGGCGCGGCCAGAGACCTCGGCGCTGGACGGGATCGACCTGGCGGTGCGGCCGGGCGAGACGGTGGCGCTGGTCGGCCCCTCGGGGGCGGGCAAGACGACCATCCTGCAACTGATCCACCGCTTCTATGACCCGAACGAGGGGGTGATCGCCATCGACGGTGTTCCCCTGACCGCCATGGCGCGCGGCGATTTCCGCCAGGCCATCGCGCTGGTGCCGCAGGACCCGGTGATCTTTGCGGCGTCAGCGCGCGACAACATCCGGTTCGGACGGCCCTCGGCGACGGAGGCCGAGATCGAGGCGGCGGCACGGGCGGCGGCAGCGCATGACTTTCTAGCGGCCCTGCCGCAGGGCTATGACACCTGGGTGGGCGAACGGGGCGTGATGCTGTCGGGCGGGCAGAAGCAGCGCATCGCCATTGCCCGCGCGATCCTGCGCGATGCGCCGATCCTGCTTCTGGACGAGGCGACATCGGCGCTGGACGCCGAAAGCGAGCGGGCGGTCCAGGCGGCGGTCGAGCGGCTGGCCGAGGGGCGCACCACGCTGGTGGTGGCGCACCGGCTGGCGACGGTCAAGCGGGCCGACCGGATCGTGGTGTTCGACCGGGGCCGGATCGTGGCGCAGGGCACGCATGACGCGCTGGTGGCCGAGGGAGGGCTTTACGCGCGGCTGGCGCGGCTGCAATTCACTGACGGGCTGGCGGCCTGACGCTGCGTTCGGCCCTTCCCGTCACGCTTGCGGGACTGCGCAAAACCCCGCATGTTCGGCGGAACATGTGACGACCCCCCGACCGAAGTGGGGGCGCATCCAGGGGAGGAGAACCGCCATGGCCGCCCGTGCCACCGCTTTTGCATCCGTTGCCGACCGTGACGCCATCGAGGCCGAAAGCCCCTGGGCCGACCGCAAGGTGGCCCGCACGATGTACGAGTTCCTGACCCAGGCCAAGGTCGCGCACGGGGCCAAGCCCGCGATCACGTTCCAGTTGCTGTCGGGGCCGCAGACCAAGGCCGAGACGCTGACCTGGGCCGAATTGCACAGCCGCGTCACGCAGGCGGCGAACCTGTTCCGGTCCTTGGGCGTGGGGCCGAAGGATGTGGTGGCCTATGTGCTGCCCAACAGCATCGAGACGGCGGTCACCCTTCTGGGCGGTGCGGTGGCGGGCATCGTGAACCCGGTCAACCCGCTCTTGGAACCCGACCAGATCGCCGCCATCCTGCGCGAGACGAAGGCAAAGGTCGTGGTCACGCTGAAGGCGTTCCCCAAGACCGACCTGCCGCAGAAGGTGGCGGCGGCGGTCAAGCTGGCCCCCGGCGTGAAGACCGTGCTGGAGGTGGACCTGAACCGCTATCTGTCGCCGCCGAAGTCCTGGATCGTGCCGCTGGTGCGTCCGAAGAACCCGGTCAGCCACAGTGCCGCCGTGTCCGGGTTCATCGCCGGGTGTGCGGGCCAACCGTCGGACCGGCTGACCTTTGCCGATGATCCCGCCGACCGGGTGGCCGCGTATTTCCACACCGGCGGCACCACGGGGATGCCCAAGGTGGCCCAGCACAAGGCATCGGGCATGGTCTACAACGGCTGGCTCGGGGCCACGCTGATGTTCAAGTCGACCGACGTGGTGATCTGCCCCCTGCCGATGTTCCACGTCTTTGCCGCCTATCCGATCCTGATGTCGATGATCGCATCCGGCGGGCACGCGGTGTTCCCCACGCCCCAGGGCTATCGCGGCGACGGGGTGTTCGACAATTTCTGGAAACTGATCGAGCGCTGGAAGATCACCTACATGATCACCGTGCCGACCGCGCTGTCGGCGCTGATGCAGCGGCCCGTCGATGCCGACGTGTCGACCCTGCGCGGGGCCTTTTCGGGGTCGGCGCCCTTGCCGCTGGAACTGTACCGGCGGTTCGAGAAGGCCACGGGCGTCGCGATCATTGAAGGCTACGGGCTGACGGAATGCACCTGCCTGGTGTCCTGCAACCCGCCGGAAGGCAACAAGAAGATCGGCTCGGTCGGCATTCCGCTGCCCTACACCCACGTCCGCATCCTGCGTGCGAACGGCGACGGCAGCGTGCAGCGCGAATGCGCTGTCGATGAGGTGGGCGAGATCTGCGTGGCCAACCCCGGCGTGTTCGAGGGGTCGACCTACACCGAGGTGGACAAGAACAAGGGGCTGTTCGCCGAGGGGCGCTATCTGCGCACCGGCGACCTGGGGCGGCTGGACGCCGACGGCTACCTGTACATCACCGGCCGCGCGAAAGACCTGATCATCCGGGGCGGCCACAACATCGACCCCGCGCTGATCGAAGAGGCGCTGATGGGGCACCCGGCGGTGGCCTTCGTGGGGGCCATCGGGCAGCCCGATGCCCATGCGGGCGAGCTGCCCTGCGCCTATGTGGAACTGGTCAAGGGGGGATCGGTCGCGGAGGGCGAGCTTGCGGCCTTCGCGGGCGAGCACATCCACGAGCGTGCCGCGATGCCCAAGCACATCGAGGTGATGGACGCCCTGCCCAAGACCGCCGTGGGCAAGGTGTTCAAGCCCGACCTGCGGCGCATGGCGATCACCCGCGTCTACAACGCCGCCCTGGCCAAGGCCGGGGTCCCGGCACAGGTCGTGTCGGTCGCCGAGGACAAGAAGCGCGGGCTGGTGGCGAAGCTGTCGAAATCGGGCGCGGTCGAGGATGCGAAGGTGACGGAAGTGCTGGGGCAGTTCGACCGGCCCTGGGACTGGGGGTGACCGGGGGGCGGCAGGCTCTGCGTCCCCCCGCAAGAGGGGGGACACTCGCCTGCCGCCGCTGCCGCGTCCCTATGGTCCATGCCGAAGCGCGGACGGCGGGGGCAGGAAACGGGGGGCTGTCTGCCCCCCGCACCCCCCGAGGATATTTGGCGACAGAAAAAGGTCGAGGGGTCAGAAGGTTGCGGTGTCGAGCCAGATCGTGACCGGGCCGTCGTTCGTCAGGGTGACGGCCATGTCCGCGCCGAAGCGGCCGGTGGCGACGGGGATGCCTTCGGCGCGGACCAGGTCGCAGAAGACGGTGTAGAGGCGTTCGCCTTGGTCCGGCGGGGCGGCGGGGGAAAAGCCGGGGCGGTTGCCGCGCAGGTCGGCGGCAAGGGTGAACTGGCTGACGATCAGGGCCGCGCCGCCGGTGTCGTTGAGGGACAGGTTCATGCGGCCCTCGCCATCGCGGAAGATGCGCAGTTTCGCGATTTTCGTGGCCAGCCGCGCGGCCTGCGCCTGGGTGTCGCCCTGCATGGCGCAGACCAGGATCATCAGGCCCGGCCCGATGTCGCCGACGACGTCACTGGCGATGGTGACCCTGGCGTGGCTGACCCGCTGGACGACTGCCCTCACACCTCGTGCGCCCAGGGCGGGTTGGCGCCGGGGCGGCTGACGGTGACGGCGGCGGCGCGGGTGCCGAGCGACAGGGCGGCATCCAGCGTGGCGTCGGGCAGGCTGGTGAGGGCCGCGCGGGTCAGCGCGCCGCCTGCATGCAGGGCGGCGAGGGCACCTGCGTTGAACGTGTCGCCTGCGCCGACGGTATCGGCGACCTTGACCGGCGTGGCGGCGACAAAGCGGTCCTGCGTGGCGGTCACGGCGCGGGCCCCCCTGGCCCCTTCAGTGATCAGCACTAGTTTCGTGCCCTTCGCGATGAGGCCCCGTGCCAGCGTGGTCAGATCGCCCGGCCCTTCCAGCCAGTGCAGATCCTCGTCCGACAGTTTCACGATGTCGGCGACCGCCATCATGCCCGCGATCCGGTCGGTGTAGGCGGCGCGGTCGGGGATGGAGCCGGGGCGGATGTTGGGGTCGATCATCGTCACCCGGCCCTGGCCCGCGGCGCGCGACTGGAGCGCTGCATAGGTGCTGGCGGCGGGGTCGTGGATCAGGCTGATGCCGCCGACGAAGACGGTCGAGACGGCATCGGGCAGGGCGGGAAGATCAGTTTCGGACAACATCCGCCCGGCGGTGTTCTCGTCATAGAAGGCATAGGTCGCCTGGCCGTTCACCAGTTTCACGAAGGCCAGCGTCGTCGGGCGGCCCGAGCGTGCGGCAAGGCGGGTATCGACCTTGGATGCGGCCAGCGTGTCGATCAGGATCTCGCCCATCAGGTCGGTCGAGAGGCCCGAGAAGAACCCGACCGGCGTGGCGAGGCGACCGAGCGCGATGGCGGTGTTGAACACGGCCCCGCCCGCGTAGGGGGCAAAGCTGGGCTCGCCTTGCGTCGAGGTGCGAGGCAGCATGTCGATCAGCGCTTCGCCGGCACACAGAATCATCGCGGGGCCTCCTTGGGCATGGCCATCAGGAATAGGGGGGCGGGGGCCGTCCTGTCACGCGCCAAAGAACGGGGCAAGGTTGGCGCGGATGCGGTCGAGCACGGTCGCGCCCGTCAGGTCGGGCACGAAGCGGCGTCCGGTGATCGCGTCATGTGCGGCGATGTAGGTCTGGGCGGTGCGGGCGATCATGTCGGCGGGGATGTCGGGGATCGGGTCGGCGTAGGGGTCGCAGCGGGCGGCGACCCAGGCGCGGATCACGTCCTTGTCGAAGGACGGGGGCCGGGTGCCTGCGGCAAAGGCCGCGTCATAGCCGTCGGCCAGCCAGTAGCGGCTGCTGTCGGGGGTGTGGATCTCGTCGGCGAGATACAGGATGCCCGCCTCGTCCAGCCCGAATTCGTACTTGGTGTCGACCAGGATCAGCCCGCGTTCCGCCGCCATCCGCTGCCCCCGGTCGAACAGGGCAAGGGCCGTGGCCGCGACCTGGTCCCACAGGGGGGCGGGCAGCAGGCTTCCGGCGACGATGCGGGCGGGCGTCAGGGGTTCGTCATGGCCGCCGTCGAAGGCCTTTGATGTGGGCGTCAGGATCGGGGCGGGCAGGGGTTGGTTGTCGCGCAGGCCGTCGGGCAGGGTGAGGCCGTACATCGACCGCAGGCCCTGGCGGTACATCGTCAGGATCGAGGTGCCGGTGGTGCCCGCCAGATAGGCGCGCACGATGACCTCGACCGGCAGGATGGTCAGGCGGCGGCCGATCACCACGTTCGGATCAGGGTAGGCCAGCACATGGTTGGGGCAGAGGTCGGCGGTCGCGTCGAACCAGTGCCGGGCGCATTCGGTAAGGACCTGGCCCTTGTGCGGGATGACGGCGAGGATGCGGTCGAAGGCCGAGATGCGGTCGGAGGCGATCAGGATGCGGCGGGCAGGTTCCGCAGCGGTGGCAGGCAGGTCGTAGCAGTCGCGGACCTTGCCGAAGTAGGGGTCGGGCAGTTCGGGAATGCGGGCATGGGGCAGGGTGCGGGAGAGGTCGATCACGGGGGCCTCCGGGCCGGGACGGCGGTCTTGTCGGGCCGGGTGGGGGGGATGTCAATGGGGTCGAAAAGGGCTGGGTCTAACACGTGTATTAGGCGAGACAAGCATATGATAACATGATATATTTTCCGCCAAATTAGGGATCTGTCAACCCTTCGGCAGGGGTTGGCCGGTCACGGCGGCAGGGTGACGACCACGCTGCCCCGCTTGCGGCCCGTGTCGGCGCGGGCATGGGCGGCGGGCATCTGGGCAAAGGGCAGGACGCTGTCGATCACCGGGCGGAAGATCCCTGCCGCGGCCAGGTCGGCGAGCCGACGGATGTGTTCGGGCCGCTCTGCCGCCGGGCCGCTGAGCGAACGCCTGGTCCCCCGTCGCCGCGCCAGCATGTCGCCCAGCCCCCCGGCGATGGCCAGATAGCGCCCGCCCTCGTTCAGGATGCCCAGGCAGTCGGCAAAGCGCGTGGCGGCCACGCAATCGGCGATGACATCGAAGCGCCGCTCGGACCGGGTGACATCCGCAGACGCATAGTCGATCACCTCCGCCACCCCGAGCGCGCGGACAAGGTCGACATTGGCCGTGCCGGTCACCCCCGTCACCACCGCCCCGGTGTGGCGGGCCAGTTGCGCCATGGCGCTGCCGACCGCGCCCGAGGCCCCGATCACCAGCAGGGACGTGCCGGGGCCGACCCCGGCCACGTCAAGGAAATGCAGGGCTGTCGAGCCGCCGAAAGACAGGGCGGCGGCCTGTTCGAAGGTCAGGCTGTCGGGCTTGCGGGCGATGGCGCCGGTGGCGGGCATCGTGCGGTATTCGGCGTGGCAGCCGAACCTGCCGCCGGGAAAGGCGATGACGGCATCGCCGGGACGGAACGCCGTGACCCCGGCCCCGACGGCCGCGACGACGCCCGCGCATTCCGTGCCGAGGATCGCCCGCCGTGGTCCGCGAAAGCCCAGCGCCAGCCGCGCCATCAGCCGCATCCCCGGCGGCACCCGCAGCGCCCGGACCCGCGCGTCGCCCGAACTGACGGTGGTCGCGTGGATGCGGATCAGCACCTCGCCGGGTCCCGGTACGGGAACCGGGCGCGCGTCCAGCCGCAGCACCTGCGGCGCGCCGTAGCGGGGGCAGACCCAGGCGGACATCGTGGCGGGCAGCATCGGGGGCCTCGCGTGCAAGCGTCGGGGCCGTGGGGTAGACCGCCGCTGCCGGGGCGGCAAGGTCAGGATTTCCGCACCTGGCTATTGCGTCATCTGCCAGACATAGGCCCCGACCCCGATCACCACGGCGGCGACGATGACCGCGACGGCGATCTTCCACTTGCTCCACGGGCGTTCGCCCTGGACGCGGCCGGTCTGGCCGTTGACGACGAAGCGGAAGGTGCGTCCGTCGAACTTGTAGGCCGCCATCCAGATCGGCAGCAGGATGTGCTTGAAGGTTTCGGCGGAATGGGCGGTGTCGACGCTGTCGATCCGCTGCACGTCGCCGCCGATGTCGCGCATCACGTCATGGCGGATTTGTGACGCCATGATCTCGCGCGCGCTGTTGTGACCGTCGGGCAGGGCGACGGTGTAGCCCTCGGCGGTGAAGCCGGCCAGGTAATCGGGGGTGTAGGGTTTCAGGGCCGTCAGGTCCCAAGGCTCCAGCCCCTGGGTATAGCCCTGCGGCAGGCTGGTCGATGCCAGCACCAGCACGTCGTCGAAGGCGCGCGACACCCAGCCCGATCTGCGCGACCAGCGGGTTTTCTGCACCTTTTCCTGGCGTTGCTGCGACTTGCCGTTGACGTTCACGGTGACGGTGCGGGTTTCGAAGTAGTGGTCGCCGCGCTGCCCGGCATAGCGGCTGCGGGTGGCCGCGTCGAAGGTCCAGTAGGGGGTATAGAGGCCGTCGAGCGCGCGGCCGCGCCGGGTGTATTCCACGAGGCCGTTCGGGGCGAACCACAGGCTGCCGAGCCACGCCACCATCGCCGCGCGCGCCTGGGTTTCGGTCAGCTGGAACGGGACCAGCGCCTGCGGCTTGATCTGGCGGTGGGTGCCGGTGCCGATGACCACGGGGGTCGCGCAGAACGGACAGGCGGCGGCATGGGCGGCCCCGGTAAACTCGACCACGGCCCCGCAGGCGGGGCATGGCGTGGCGCGGGGTTCCTCCATCTGGCTGGCGGGCAGGCTGTCGTTCAGCGCGCTTTGCAGGTCAAGCTCGCCCAGGGCCTTGGTGCGGGCGCTCTCGGGGGCCTCGGGAATGGCCTGGACATTGCCGCAACTGGCGCATTTCAGTTCGGTCGCACCGGGGGCAAAGCGCAGGTCCGCGCCGCAGCTTTCGCAGGGCCAGCGGTGTTCGCCAACGTCCAGGGCGGGGGCGTCGAGCACGGGCCTACACTCCGGGGGGCGGCGGGGGCGGGACCATGGCGAAAAGCTGCGACAGGGCGGTGTCGGCGGCGGGTTTCCAGGCGTCCTGTCCAGGCGTCCAGACCATGCTGGCGCGGGTCAGCGTGCCCTGGGCGGCCATCTGGCGCAATGTGCCTTCGTCGAAGGGGCCTTGCGTTGCGCCGTTGGCAGCGACGTGCCAGACGGTCGCCTGGGGGGGCGGTGGCGGCGGGGCGGCGGGTTGCGCGCCCCAGGGGCCGGGCTGGGCCATCTGGTTGGCCATGCCAAAGCCCATGGCCGCGCCCATCCCGGCGGTCATCGCCCCGCCCATGCCGGTGGCGGGGTTGGCCATCGCCTCGGCCGCGTTGAACTGCATGTACTTGTTCAGGTCGCCGACCACGCCCATCGAGGTGCGCTTGTCCATCGCGCGTTCGACCTCTTCGGGCAGGCTGATGTTCTCGATGTAGAATTCGGGCAGGGCCAGGCCGTATTCGGCGATCTTGGGGGCGATGGCCTTGGTGACGATCGACCCCAGGTCGGAGGTGTTGGCGGCCATGTCGAGGACCGGGATGCCGGACCCCGCCAGCACCTGGGAGACCTGTTGCAGGATGACGTTGCGGATCTGGTTCGACACCTCGTCGGACGTGAATTCGCCGTCGGTACCGACGACCTCTTTCATGAACAGGGCCGGATCGGCCACGCGCATCGAGTAGGTGCCGAAGGCGCGCAGGCGGACCGGGCCGAACTCGGGGTCGCGCACCATGATCGGGTTCTTGGTGCCCCATTTCTGGTCGTTGAAGCGGGTCGTGCTGACGAAATAGACCTCGGACTTGAAGGGCGACTGGAACCCCATCTTCCAGCTTTGCAGCGTGGTCATGATGGGCATGTTGTTGGTTTCAAGCTCGTAGAGGCCGGGGCCGAAGATGTCGGCCAGCTGCCCCTCGTGGATGAACACCGCCGCCTGGCCTTCGCGGACGGTCAGCTTGGCCCCGTACTTGATCGCCTGGCCCCGGCGCTCGAACCGCCAGACCATCGTGTCGCGGGTGTCATCCAGCCAGGCAATGACATCGACGAATTCGCCTTTGAGGAAATCGAAGACCATGGGAGAGTTCCTATTTTTGGGGCTTGGCGGGCTTTATCGCAGAAACTGCCTTGGGGGGTTTGGGAGGTAGCTGGTTGATGGACGAGGCTCCCTGCCCCCTTGCCGTCCCACTGTCTTGACCAACGACGCCTGTCCATAGTCCGCCGCCGTTCTTCGTGACACGGTAGCCTTCTACAAGCACTTTAGCCATTGTCAGTCCTCGCTCTGTTCAAAAAACTCGATTGACCTCGCCCCGGTCAGTGTGACCCATCCCGAACGTTCCGGTACTACCTCGGTCCAGACACCACTCTCATCGACAGCATATAGGCGTTCGATGAACAGTCCACCATCCGACACGTCGGAACTCGCCATGGAAAATGGCCCGAAATACCCATAGACCTCGCGCCCGTCCTGATAGGCCACAAGAAGGAAGGTGGGCCCTTTCAGCCGTGCAAAGGCATGCTCATAGGCATGTGACACCGGCTTTGAGAATGGCATGAACAAGCGTCGCAAACCTTCGGGCATGAATTTTCGGTTGATGAGCCAGCCGAACAGTGTTCCTGTCAACGCGGGTAGAAGGATCACCTCGGACATCAGTCGCAGCGTTGCAGTATATTGCTGTGCAACCAGGAGAGGCGGGATCCAGCCTGTCAGGACCAGAAAGATTGCCTGATTGATAAGGCTGAGGATGATCGCCTCGACGATGGACTCCGCCGGAGCGGGCCGTTCACCTTGGACAAATCTGGCGCGGACGGACAGGAACACGAACCCCGAAAGCAGATACCTCGCAAAGAATTCAAAGGTATCGGGTGTCAAGAATTGACCCATCCTAGACGCCTCCCCCCGTCATCGCCCGTGCCAGCATCTGCACCACGGGGCGCGCCTGGGCCAGCGACATGCCGGGGCGCAGCGCGGGGTTGTAGAGGATGCGCAGCATGGCTTCGTCGAGCGGCGTCAGCAGGGCGAATTCCTGGTCGTCGTTGAAGATCGAGGGGCGGGCGCGGGGGCTGTCGTTGGGCAGGCCCAACCCTTGCGCGATTTCCTCGTGCAGGCAGGCCAGGCTCATCAGGTCGGTATGTTCCGACCGGATCACCGCGAGGGCGCGCATGTAGACGCCCGAGCGCGCCTCGGACAGGACGCTGACCTGGCAATAGGTCGAGGGCGGCATCGCGGTGAAGGCGCGGATCTCGTCGGCCTGGAAGCCCGGCATGACGGCGGCGATCTCGGGGCCAAGGGCCTGCCGTTCATCCTCGGACACGATGTAGACAAAGAAGTTGGGGGCGCTGTCGGACAGCCGGATCGGATGGCCGGTGATCCCTGCCAGCCGGGCGAGGTAGGACCCCACGCGCGCCCGTTCGGTCGCCCGCCTTTCCGCCGGAACCGAGGCCCCGAAGCGCAGCGCGACGCGGACCGGCCCCTGCCAGCGGCGCAGGATGCTTTCGGTTTCCTGCGCCACATAGCCGCCGGGACCGGCCTGGAATTCGTCGTAAAGCGCCACGCGCAGGAACGCCTCGGCCAGCATGCTGTCGCTGTAGGGCGCGTCGGTGGTGCCGGGATCGGTGCGCAAGAGGCCGCGCGACAGGAGCGTCGTCTGCACCTGCGCGAAATAGGCTCGCATCGCGGCGGATTGGGGCGTCTCGGGGGGCGGGGCGATGATGGGGGCCGGGGCCGGGGCCATGGCGACAGGTGCCGGGGCACAGGCCGACAGCACCAGCGCGCCCGAAAGGACAAGCGCGGTCAGCCGTGACAGGGCAGGCCGTGCGGGGATCATGGCGTCAGCCGGTGGCCCCGCCCACCTGCGCGCCAAGCCCGGTGTTGCGCGCCTTGGCCGAGGCCAGCGTGTCGCGCAATTCGCCCTCCATCTTCTGCAGTTCCACCTCGGCGGCGGCGCGGCGGGCCTTGCCCTCGTCGGCGATGGCGAGGCTTTCGTTGATGGTGGCGACCAGCGTCGCGTTGGCCTTCTTCACCGCCTCGATGTCGAAGACGCCACGCTCCATCTCGGTGCGGACGATGCGGTTGGCCTGCTGCAGGTTCTCGGCATTGGCCGTCAGCAGCTCGTTCGTCAGGTCGTTGGCGCCCCGGATCGCCTCGGCCGCCTCTCGGCTGCGCTGGATGGTGACGGCCTGGGCAAGCTGCGTCTCCCACAGGGGCACGGTGTTGACGAGGGTGGAGTTGATCTTGGTGACGAGGCTCTTGTCGTTTTCCTGCACCAGCCGGATCGAGGGCAGCGACTGCATGGTGACCTGGCGGGTCAGTTTCAGGTCATGGACGCGGCGTTCCAGGTCATCGCGGGCGGAACGCAGGTCGCGCAGTTCCTGGGCCACCTTGACCTGTTCGGCCTCGGGGGCGGCGGCCACCGCCGCCTCTTTCGCGGGGATGTCGCGGGCGTCGATCTCTTTCAGCTTGGCCTCGCCGGCGGCGATGTACAGCGCCAGTTCGTCGTAGAATTTCAAGGTCTTGTCGTACAGGATGTCGAGCGACTTGATGTCCTTGAGCAACGTATGCTCGTGCTTCAAGAGGCCCTCGGTGATCTTGTCGATCTGGCCCTGCACATCCTCGAACTTGGCCAGGAAGCTGGCGAAGGGGGCGGCGCGGCCCGTCAGGCGTTCCCACCAGCTGCGTTCGCGCCGGACGTCGAGTTCGTTCACCGAAAAGCCCCGGATCGTGGTGACGATGTTGCGCAGCGCGTCGCCGGCGGGGCCCACGTCCTTGTTCTTGACGTCGGACAGCATCTCCTGGCTGATGACCTGCAGTTCGGCCTGGGCAGAGGATCCGAACCGGATGATCGACTGGGTGTTGGCCATGTCGAGTTCGGCCATGCGCCGCCTGATATCCTCGGCCACCGGGGCGGGTGCTGTCTCGAGCGGCACGATTTCGCGGCCCGGTTCGGGCAGGACGACGGCAGAGACCTTTTCCACCTCGGCCAGGGCAGCTTCGGCCTCGGTGCGGATCGTGCTGGTCATGATCTGGGTTCTCCGGGGTGGGTGCCGACGGGGCAGCATGGGTCGGGGGTCGGCGAGGCCAGGCCTGCCGGGTTCCGCCGCAGACTGCGTCAGGACGGGCGTGAATGCCAGCACGGTTTTGCGACAACGGCGGGGAATTTCCCCGGCGGCGCGGCAGGGTGGTGCGTCTTGTCGGTTCGCAACCCTGGCAAAGCGCTGGTGGTCCACAGGGTGCGGTCGCCCCGGCGAAGGCCGGGGCCTCGATGAACCGCGCACCGGGCATCGGGGCCCCGGCCTGCGCCGGGGCGACCGGTCCGGCTGGACGCGACCGCCCCTAGCCTTCGCGGGCCAGCCGTTCGCGCAGCACCTCGATCTCGACGTTGAGGTCGGTCTTGCCGTCGGCCAGCAGTTTCTGCGTGCGGTCGGCGAAGTTCCGTTCCAGGTCGTCCAGCAGCGTCTCGTAGTCGGCCAGGGCCTGCGGATCACGGCTGCGGGCATAGTGGTCGGCGAACTTGACCGAGGCGTCGCGCGCCCCCATCAGGTAGACGCCGAGGTACTTGCGCGCCGCCGTCAGGTCGCGCGGATCGGCCTCGACCGTGCGGAACATGGCGCGGGCGGTGGCGATGAAGCGGTCGACCCGCCCCTCGATCCGCCGGTCGCCCGCGCGCAGGATGGCGTCGCGCATGGCAGCCAGGTGACGTTCGGCCTCGTCCACGGCACCGGCCACGCGGTCGGACTGGAAGGCGTCGATGCCGGTCGCGCCCTTGTCGGCCAGGGGATCGGGGCCGAAGGCGGCCAGGTGCAGCGCCGCCCCGATGGCCCCGAAGGCCAGGGCGATGAGCAGGCCGTGGCCCGAATAGACCGTGGCCAGGCCCAGGCCCGCGCCGGTCAGCACCGACCCGAAGATCTTGCGCGGGATGGCGGGGCGGCGGGCGACGTTGCGGGCGTCATAGGCCTCGTGCGCGACGATCCCCTCGCGCGTCAGCCAGGCGGCCAGCATCAGAGCCGCAAAGGTGCCGAGGCCCGCGATCAGGTCTTCAGGCCGCCCGAGGAAGGCGCGCCAGGCGAAGAGGAAGGGCAGCGCGAACAGGAGGTTGGCGCGGAAGCCGACCTTGCCGGGTGTGCGCCCGTCGAAGGGGTTGGCGGCGGGGCGTTCCGCGTGCGACAGGGGCTGCACCGGGGCACCGTCAGGGCTGAACTTGCCGCCGAACTTCTTCGCCATCACGCGGTTCCCAGGAAGGCGACGTAGAGCGTCAGCGCCACCAGAAGGACGAAGGCCGTGGACTGCAGGCCGGAAGGGGACATCGGCGGGGGACCTTTCGTCGGGGCACACTCCTGGTCAGCATAGGGAAGCCGACCTTCCCTGCCAATGCTTCAACGCAGGCCGCATGCCTGTCCGGCTGCGTGAATTCTGCGTCAAACGCAAACGCCACGCTTCGACACGCGCGGATACGCGACTAGCATGGCAGCAAGGGGTCGGTTGGATGCGATTGCCGGAGGCAGACATGGCGGAGCCAGCGGGCAATTCGGGACAGGCGGCCCGTCCTGCGACGACCTACAGGCCGGAAGCCTGGCTTGCGCTGATGTCGAGCCTGCAGGTTGACTTCGATCTTCTGGTGGCGCGGCTGGAGGAAGGCAAGAAACTGCCGGTGCAGGATCAGATCGCCGGACTGCTGAAGATCGCAAGCGACACCGGGCACGCGCGCTTTGGGCAATATGCGGTGCCGAACGAAATCGAACGCCTGATTGTCGGCTGCGCGGACGGTCCGCATCTTTCGGCGACTGCCGTGTCGCAGCTGCAGAAGGGAGCCGCGAACGGGGCCAGCGGGCTGGATGCGCTGGCGGCGCGGATCAAGACGGCCGAGGATGGCGGCAAGACCGAGGAACTTCGTGCATTCGTCCTGGCACTGACCGACGTGGTGCAACGTCGCTACGTGGCCCGCAAGTCCGAACGGGACGCGCGTTCGATGATCGCCAAGCGCCTGTGCCTGTGGGGGGTCGGTCTGTTGTGCGTGGCGTTGCTGCTGCTTCTGGCTGGGTTCATCTACAGCAAGATGGTGGCCGACGCGCTGCCGCCCGATGTCCAGGGGCCGCTGCGTCCTGCGGTGTCGATGTTCCAGGTGATCGGCAAGTGGCATCTGACAGCGCTGATCTATTTCGGGTTCTTCGGCGCGTTCTTTTCGAGGCTGATCGCCTTCCAGATGCATTCGGGTGCGATGACCTGGGACGACATGCATCGCGGCTATCGCCACGAAGTGCTGATCGTGCGCCTGATGATCGGTGGCTTTGCGGCGCTCTTGTTCTACTACATGATTGCCGGGAACGTCGTGGGGGGCGATGCCTTTCCCGATCTTTCGGTCGTGCCGCCCGACAAGCCGGGTGTCTTCTGGCATGATGTGAAGGTGTCCGAGGCTGGCGGCCCACGCGACACCTACACGATCCCGAGCGCGACCTTTGCCAAGCTCGTGGTCTGGTGCTTTCTGGCAGGGTTCGCCGAGCGGTTCCTGCCCGACCAGCTGTCGGGACTGGAAAGCCGCGCAAAGGCGACCTGACATCCGGCGTTCAGCGGTCGCGGGGCTTGTCCGGTCCGCGTGATGGACGCGGTGTCCTCGGCGCTGCGGGGCGCGGGGCGGACGCGGCGCCTGGTCGGGCGGCTGCGGGTTTGCCGACGGGCTTTGCGCCTGCTGCGGCACCGCGCGGCACAAGCACACGGCGCGGCTTGGCCTTGGCCTTGGCCAAACCCGTCGTCGGTTCCGCCCCCTCGTCCAGCCCCAGCTGTTCGCGCAGGACCTTGGCCCTGATCTCTTCCACGCCGCCCGGTTCCATCTCGTTCAAGCGGAAGGGGCCGTAGCTGACGCGGATCAGGCGGTTCACGGTCAGGCCCAGATGCGTCATCGCGCGCCTGATCTCGCGGTTCTTGCCTTCGCGCAGGCCCACGGTCAGCCAGGCGTTCGCGCCCTGGATGCGGTCGAGGCTGACGGTCATCGGCTGGAACCGGTCGCCGTCGACGGTGATGCCTGCGCGCAGGGGTTCCAGATCGGCGTCGGTCGGGTTGCCCTTGATCCGCACGCGGTACTTGCGCAGCCAGCCGGTGGAGGGAAGCTCGAGCCGGCGCTTCAGCTCGCCGTCGTTGGTCAGAAGGAGCAGCCCTTCGGACGTGAGGTCGAGCCGGCCCACGGCCATCACGCGGGGCATGTCGGGGGGCAGGCGGTCGAAGATCGTGGTGCGGCCCTTTTCGTCGGCGTTGGTGGTCACCAGACCCTCGGGCTTGTAGTACAGCCACAGGCGCGCGGCCTCGGGGGCCGACACGGGCTGGCCGTTCACGGTGATGCGGTCGGTCGGCAGCACGTCGAGCGCGGGGCTGGCGATGACCGTGCCGTTCACCGCCACCTCGCCGCGTTCGATCATGCGCTCGGCCTCGCGGCGCGAGGCGATGCCGGCGCGCGACAGCACCTTGGCGATGCGGTCGCCGGGTTTGGGGGCAGGTTGTTTTCCGGGCATGGATGCGCGTCCTTGGGGGCGGCATCGCGTGCGGCCAGCGCCGGGGGCTATCTGCCCCCGGACCCCCGAGGATACTTGTGCAAAGACGAAGGAGCAAGGAAGGTTGGGGGCGAGGACTGAACGGGCGGCAGGGGCGGGATGAGCGGCTTCACATCCTTCATGGCGCAGGCGCTGGACGAGGCGCGCGCGGCGGGCGCGCGCGGCGAGGTTCCGGTGGGGGCCGTGGTCGTGTCGCCGGGCGGTGCGGTCGTGGCGCGGGCGGGGAACCGGACGCGCGAGATGTCCGACCCGACGGCGCATGCCGAGGTGCTGGCGATCCGCGCGGCCTGTGCTGCGGCGGGGTCGGAGCGGCTGGTGGGGCATGACCTGTATGTCACGCTCGAACCCTGCGCGATGTGTGCGGGGGCCATCGCGGCGGCGCGGATCGGGCGGTTGTACTATGGTGCCGCCGATCCGCGCAGCGGCGGAGTGGCGGTGGGGGCGCGGGTGTTCGCCCATCCGCAGTGCCACCATGTGCCCGAGGTCTATGACGGCATCGGGGCGTCCGAGTCTGTGGCGCTGTTGCAGGGGTTCTTTGCCGGTCTGCGCTAGCCTGTGGTGGCCGCGCCACAGGGGGCA